>NZ_DASUIN010000034.1:0-117077 GCF_036273115.1 Aquabacterium sp. | reverse complement strand
CATCCCCGACGTTTACAACAAAGAAGTTGCCCCGAATATCAAGGCTGGTGCTGCACTGGCTTTCGCGCACGGTTTCAACGTGCATTACAACCAGGTTGTGCCGCGCGCCGACCTCGACGTGATCATGGTCGCCCCCAAGGGCCCGGGCCACACCGTGCGCTCCGAATACCTCAAGGGCGGCGGCGTTCCGTCCCTGATCGCCGTGTTCCAGGACAAGACCGGCAAGGCCAAGGACATCGCACTGTCCTACGCTGCTGCCAACGGCGGCACCAAGGGTGGCGTGATCGAGACCAACTTCCGCGAAGAAACCGAAACCGACCTGTTCGGCGAACAAGCCGTTCTGTGCGGTGGCGCTGTGGAACTGGTCAAGATGGGCTTCGAAACGCTGGTGGAAGCTGGTTACGCTCCTGAAATGGCTTACTTCGAGTGCCTGCACGAGCTGAAGCTGATCGTCGACCTGATGTACGAAGGCGGCATCGCCAACATGAACTACTCCATCTCGAACAACGCCGAGTATGGTGAGTACGTGACCGGTACCGAAGTGATCAACGAGAAGTCGCGCGAAGCCATGCGCAACGCTCTGAAGCGCATCCAGACTGGCGAATACGCCAAGATGTTCATTCTGGAAGGCCGTACCAACTATCCAAGCATGACCGCTCGTCGTCGTCTGAACGCTGCTCACCCCATCGAGACCGTCGGTGCCGAGCTGCGCGCCATGATGCCTTGGATCGCCAAGAACAAGCTGGTTGACCAGTCGAAGAACTGATCTGGAGCCGGTGTAAGCCGGCGTCATGTCAGCAAAAGCCGCCCAGGTGCAAGCCGGGCGGCTTTTTTATTGCCTTGGCGCTCAGTGCCGCGTTGAGCTCAGGGAGCTTCGGTGGCGTCGGCTTTCAGGCTGAGCGCGATCAAGTCGATGCAGATCGACGAGGCCAGGTGCGAGCGAGCCAGTGGCAGGCATTGGGGGGCGGTCCTCTGTCTGCCTTGTTGAAACAGATGCCAGGCGCGTTGACGCAATCCCTGTTGCTCTGCGACGTTGCGCAACAAAAAGGTCAGCCGGCGCAAGCCCACCAGCCACGCATGCTGCCACGGCCGTTTGTCGAACTCGCCGGGATGGCTGGGAGCAGCCAGCTCGCTCATGTTGAAGCAGATTTGTGTGGTCACGGCATGCAGCGCGGCGGCCCAGGTCGGGGCTTTGGAGCGAGGTCGGGCTGGCTTGGTGGGCGCGAAGGTGTTGGTGGCGGCCTGTCGGGCCAGTTGGTCGCCTCGGTGGGCTTTCGTTTGAACATCCAGCCACAGACCGAATCGTTCGCTCCAGTCACGGCCGCAGGCGAGCACGGCTTCCGGCTTGCCGCTGACCAGCTCGACTTCGAGCTCTTGAACGCGCAGGCTTTGTGATCCGGCATGAATGCTGCCAAGGTCGACAGCCAACTCGACCCATCCCAGGCTGTGGCCATCAGGGCCCATGACCTGCAGTTCAGCCCGATGGCGCAGCATGTCGGTTCGATACAGTTGAATCAGACCGCAGTGGCGGCCTTGTGGATCACTTTCAGGTTGCCAACCCAGGTCGCGTTGTAAGGCGATGCGTGCATCGCCGTGGTGGCGCGACAAATCGGGCTCAATGACGTCGCCAGGGCGTGGCGGTGTTGCCGCGACGTTGTCTTCCAGGCGGATCATCGGGTTGGCTGCAGCCGCTTTGAGCGTTTGAACCCATTCGTCGTCTTCCTGCCTGACGCGCAAGGCGGCATGGGCGCGTGCGAGCTTGCGGCTCTGGGTGTCGAAATAAGCCGCTTGCAGGCGTTGAACCGGGGGACGGTCGGGCAGGTGATTCAGGGCCGATAGCACGGTTTCCAGAGATGAATCTGGAATCTGAAATTTGAGCTCGATTTCTTGCATAAATATCATTGTCCGCCTCATCGGGCTGGCGCGCATGATTCAGACCGATAAAATGGCAGGCTTAACTGTTTTCTGGTGCCTGCCATGCCTCTTTTCTGGAAGCCCTACAAGTCTGACGTTACCCAGTTCATTGACAGCCTCAAGCAGCGTGATCCGCAACTCGAGGAGCGCCAGCGTCAGGGTCGCGCTTTGCTGTGGGACAAGCCCATTGATCGCCAGGCTCAGCAAGAGTACGCTGAAGCCCGTGTGGCTCAGAACGCCTACGTGTATCAGACCAAAGGCTGAGCCTTTCTGAGCTGTGTCGATCGAACCGACTTCCGTCCAGGCATCCGCCCCGTTGGACGAGCAGGGTGTGCCCGAGCTCGTTGACAACGTGGCGGTGGCGCGGCTGTATGGTGAGCCTTTGTTCGCCATGCCGCAGGATCTCTACATCCCGCCTGACGCCTTGGAAGTCTTTCTGGAGACCTTTGAAGGGCCTCTGGATCTGTTGCTGTATCTGATTCGCAAGCAGAACTTCAACATTCTCGATATTCCGCTGGCCGATGTGACCCGGCAATATCTGAACTATGTGGACCAGATCCGCAAGCGCAACCTGGAGTTGGCCTCCGAGTACCTGCTGATGGCAGCGATGCTCATCGAGATCAAATCCCGCATGCTGTTGCCGCCCAAGAAAACCGAAGAGGGCGAGGAAGCGGAAGACCCACGTGCCGAACTGGTCCGTCGCCTGATCGAGTACGAGCAAATGAAGCTGGCGGCGGCCAAGCTGGATCAGGTGCCATTGTTGGGGCGCGATTTCCTGCGTGTGCAGGTCCACAACGACCCGACCGTGCGTGTACGTCACCCGGATGTCAGCCTGGATGACTTGCGTGATGCCTGGCGAGACATCCTGCAGCGCGCGAAGCTGCATACCCACCACCATATTTCTCGTGAAGAACTGTCGGTGCGTGAGCACATGGGCATTGTTCTGCGTACCTTGCAAGGCAAGCGCTTCGTCGAGTTTGAAGACCTCTTTGACGTGACCCGTGGCGCCCCGGTCATGGTCGTGACCTTCATTGCCATGCTGGAGCTGGCCAAGGAGCGTCTGCTGGAGATCACGCAGGCCGAGGCGTTCGCGCCCATTTACGTCCGTCTGGCCTATCAACCAGCCTGATCCACCCTGTTTGAGGGGGTGCCTCATCCATCTGGTCGACACGTGACTTATTCACTGTGGCCAACTCATACGGCTGACTAACATCCGCTCATGCCCCGCATTGGTGCGGGCTTGCGCCCAAGGATGTTGTTGATGTTGAAGTGCCTGGTTGATGATGCCCCGTTCGAACTCCATGATCGGTTGGCTTACAAATTCCGGCATCAGTTGCTCGATCAGCCGGTCTTGACGCTGGAGAGTCTTTGCAAGTTCATTCCCAGCTTGCCTGAAAAGCACGTGTTCTATTCCAAGGGGCTGCTTAGAACGCAAGACAACTTCGATCGCGCGCCCAAGGACCATCCCAATGGCCTGTCGATCGAGGACACCATCGAGAACATGCGCACCTCGAACTCGTACATCATGGTTCGAGAGCCCGAGATCAGCCCTGAGTTCAAGGACATCCACGCGGCATTGATCGATGACATCCGAGAGGTGATTGGCCGCCGCGGCTGGGGGAGCAGGGTACTCAACCCGATGCTGTTCCTGTTTGTGTCGTCACCCAACAGCGTGACCCCGTTCCACATTGATCGGGCATCCAATTTTTTGCTTCAAATTCGAGGCAGCAAAACGGTCACGGTGTTTCCGCCTTGGGATGAACGCGTGGTGACGCAAGAAGAGAGCGAACGTCGTCTGGCATACGAGGGCAATCCGGCTTGGAAACCTGAACATGCCGCCCTGGGGCATGACTTCCATTTTGAGCCTGGCGAGGCCATTCACATTCCGTTCCTGGCGGGGCACCATGTGAAGAATGGGCCTGACGATGTCTCCATTTCGTTGTCCATTTTCTTCAACCATCAAGAGTCGGCGCATCGTTTGCGCGCCTTGATGTTCAACCACCACATGCGTGGGCCACTTGGCCGCTTGGGCATGGCTCCCGCGCCGGTGGCGGCCAATGATTTCAGGGACCAGCTCAAATCTCAAACTTACCGAGCCAGCAGTTGGCTGTTCAAGGGGCTGCAGAAACAGGCGTGAGTCCCTCTTTGCGTCAGTGGGATCGCGCTTGGGCTGGCGCAGTGGCTTGATGGGCCTAGAATCGCCGCACTGAGAGGATCACACCGATGAGCGCTTCTGCTGTAGCCAACCCTGCCCGCAAGCCCGTGACCCTGCATCGCCTCCGGGAGATGCATGCGCAGGGCGAGAAGATCACCATGCTGACCAGCTACGACGCAACGTTTGCGCGGCTGTCGGATGAATGTGGCGTGGACTGTTTGCTTGTGGGAGATTCACTGGGCATGCTGGTGCAAGGTGCATCCAGTACCGTGCCAGTGACGTTGGAGCAAATGGTCTATCACACCCGTTGTGTGGCCCAAGGCAATCGAACCGCCTGGGTGGTGGGTGACCTGCCCTTTGGCAGCTACCAGGAAGGCAAGGAACAAGCCCTGCGCTCCAGCGTGGCCCTGATGCAGGCTGGAGCCCACATGGTCAAGCTGGAAGGCGGAGGCTGGACCGCTGAAACGGTTCACTTCCTGACCGAACGCGGTATTCCTGTTTGCGCCCACCTGGGCCTGACCCCTCAGAGTGTGCACGCGCTGGGCGGCTATCGCATTCAAGGCCGCGACGAGGCTGGCGCGGAAACCATGCGTCGTCATGCCCGTGAACTCGCGCAAGCCGGCGCAGCCATGATGGTGCTGGAGTTGATGCCCTCTGCGGTGGCGGCTCAGGTTCAAGCGGACAACCCCGGCATGATGACGATTGGGATTGGTGCCGGTTCGACCACAGCAGGTCAAGTGCTGGTCTTGCACGACATGCTGAACGTCACCCGAGGCAAGCTACCCCGCTTTGTACGCAACTTCATGGCCGAGGGTGGTTCCATTGAAGATGCCATTCGTCGTTATGTGGCGTCCGTCAAGGACGGCAGCTTCCCAGACGAGACCCTTCACGCCTACTGATTCCGCTTTTTAACGCATGCGCATCATTCACAGTATTTCCGAGCTGCGTGCGGCTTTGGCCGCCCGCCAGCACGCGCCCGCTTTTGTGCCCACCATGGGTAACCTGCACGAGGGCCATCTGGACCTGATTCGTCGCGCCAAGGCGCACGTGTCAGGTACCGACAGCCCCGTGGTGGCGTCCATCTTCGTCAACCGCCTGCAATTCGGGCCGAACGAAGATTTCGATCGCTACCCCCGCACGCTGGAGCGCGATGCGCAGCTGCTCGAAGGCGCTGGCTGCGACATCTTGTTTGCGCCAGACGAGGCCGAGCTGTACCCCGAGCCGCAGGGCTACAAGGTGGTGCCGCCGGATACTTTGGCCAATTTGCTGGAAGGCGAGTTCCGTCCAGGCTTCTTCACCGGTGTGTGCACAGTGGTGCACAAGCTCTTCAACATCGTGGGGCCTCGCGTGGCCTTCTTTGGCAAGAAGGACTACCAGCAGCTCATGATCATCCGCACCATGGTGCGGCAGATGGCCTTGCCCATCGAGATCATCGCGGGCGAGACCACGCGCTCTGCAGAAGGCCTGGCGCTGTCTTCTCGCAATGGATACCTGAGTGACGCCGAGCGGGCTGAGGCTTTGGCTTTGATTCGAGGCCTCAAAGCCATCCAGTCGACAGTGCATGACCTGCGTGCCAGCGGACAAACCCAGATCGATGCGGCGGCGTGGTTGGCTCAAAGCGAGTCCAGCGCCATGGCGGTACTGGCCGAGCGCGGCTGGAAGCCGGACTACATGACTTTGCGTCGCCAGTTCGATCTGTTGCCTCCGACTGCCGAGCAACTGTTGGGTCAAGAGCCGCTGGTGGCTTTGGTCGCAGCCAAGCTGGGCCACACCCGTCTGATCGACAACCTGGAAATCTGACCCTCGCCTGCGCGCCGGGGCGCTTGCTTCACAACGTGCGAAGGAAGTCGACCACGTCGGCTTCCACTCGGGTGCGCTTCATGGGGGGCAGGCTTTGCCAGATGCGGCGTCCATAGGGGCGATCAATCAGGCGCGTGTCGCCAATCATCAGCACCCCTCGGTCGGTTTCACTGCGAATCAGTCGACCAGCGCCTTGCTTCAACGCAATGATGGCCTGGGGAACCTGGTGTTCCATGAATGGGTTGCCACCATTTTTCTCAAGCAATTCGAGGCGTTTGGCCAGCACGGGATCGTCAGGCGGCGCAAAGGGCAGCTTGTCGATCACGACCAGGGTCAGGGCATCGCCTTTGACGTCGATGCCTTCCCAGAAGCTGTGACTGCCCACCAGGACGGCGTTGCCCGCTCGGCGGAAGTCTTCCAGCAAGGTGGGGCGGGGCGCATCGCCTTGCTGCAAGATGGGATAAGGCCAGTCGCGTTCCTTGGCGATTTGCTTGAGCCGTTCGGTGGCCTTGCCCACGGCACGCAAGCTAGTACACAGCACAAAGGCACGGCCTCGGTTGGCTTCAATCAATGGCAAGGCCGCATCCACCACCGCTTGTGTGTGATCGGGGTGGTTGGGCGCAGGCAAGTGCTGAGGCACATACAGCATGGCCTGCGAGGGGTAGTCGTAAGGGCTGGCCCAGGATGCGCAGGTGGCGTCTTCCAGCCCCAGCCCTTCTGTGAAGTGGCTGAAGTTGTTTTTCACGGCCAGGGTGGCCGAGGTGAAAATCCATGCGCGCTGGGGTGGGGCAGGCCGATGTGAGTCCGGATCGGCCTCGGTCGCCCCGTGTGACGAGGCCGCGTTCTCTTCACCGACATGTTCGCTGGCGTCGCCCAAGCGCTGGCGCCTGAACACGTCGGCGACAGAGATGGGTGTGCGATGCAATTGAATGCCGTGGGTGCTCACATCGACCCAGCACAACTCGGGTTCATTGCTGCGCTCCGGGGCGCCCCAGGCGATCAGGTTCTGACGCAAGGCCTGGGCTCTTCTGTGTAGTTGCTTGAGTTCGGGGCTGCGCTCGGCTTGGGTTTCCAGTACCTCGTCGACTTCATACAAGGCATCGCGCAAGCGTTCCATCGTGGCGTAGAGCGGGTGGTCTGCTCCCAGTTGGGCGTGTGACAGCCTCTGCGTCTGGCCGCCAAAGCTCAGGCGTAAATCACGGGTCGCTCGATCCAGTGGGGCCAGCAAATCGGGCCAATGGGCCGCATCGCGCGCTTGAGCCATGCCGGTGGCCAAGGCGTCTCGCAAGAAGTCCAGCAGCTGAGCTGATGACAGCGTGTCGCCAAAAAACAGTGTGGCAGTGTCAGGCAACTGATGGGCTTCGTCGAAGATGATGGTCTGCGCGGTGGGGAGCAACTCCGGTACCCCTTCCTCACGCAGCATCAGGTCGGCAAAAAACAGGTGGTGGTTCACGACGACCACATCCGCATCTTGTGCTTCGCGACGTGCTTTCATGACGAAGCAGTCGTTGTAACGCTGGCACTCGCTGCCGAGACAGTTTTCCCGTGTCGATGTGACCCGAGCCCAGATGCTGGCATGTTCGGGCACAGACGGGCATTCCGCCTTGTCGCCGGTCTGGCTGAGGTGAATGAAGCGGTTGATCAGGCTGAGGTCCTTCACCTCCTGGCGGCTGGCCAGCAAGGTGGCGTCCTGATTGGTGCGGTCGAGGTGGTGCCAGCACAGGTAGTTGCTGCGGCCCTTGAGCAAAGCCGTCTTGACGGGCACAGCCAGGGCATCGCGCACGGCGGGCAGATCTCGGTGGTAGAGCTGGTCTTGCAGGGCCTTGGTGCCCGTTGAGATGATGACCTTGCCCCCTTCCAGAAGCGAGGGCACCAGATAGGCCGCGGTTTTGCCTACGCCGGTGCCTGCCTCGAGCACCACGGTCTTCGACTCGCGAATGGCTTCGAGGATGGCTTGCGACATTTCGATCTGTTCGATGCGCACACAGTAGCCCTCGAAGGCACGAGCCAGGGGGCCAGAGGCGGAGAACAGTTGAGGCAAATCCATGAGTGACGGTGCGAGAGACAGGGCTCTATTGTCTCCTCGATCACCCATCGGGCTGAGCGCTCCGATGGGTGATGCACCCCCTCAGGGGGTGGCGCGGATCACACTGGCTTGCAGTGCGCGTTCCAGTGTCTCGAGGCAGTCGGCCCGGTGGGCTTCCCACGCAGCTTGTTCGGCTGCCGATGCGGACGCATGGCGAAGCGGCTGCTTGAGTGTGCGCACAGTGGCTTTGGCTTGCTCGCGAATGGTGGCGCGCGTGTCGGCCCGTACCGTGGCGGCGCGCAGCAAGATCACGGAGAGCCGATTCACGTATTCGCGCTGCAGATTGCGCTGCCAGGCGGCCTGGTCAGCCCCCACGTTCTTTGCCGACCAGATGGCCTGGTGTACGCGCTGGTGCAGTTCGCGGGCGTCCAGTCCATTCTTCTCGCGGTCGCGAACCTTGTCGAGGTTGTCGCTCAAGCGGTCGGCCAGCCCTTCGCTCATCAGGAAGGCCAGTACCTCGCGCTGACGTTGGAGCATCTGGTCTGCCACAGAGAAGTCGGTGGCCACGGCGCCAGCGGCATCCTCCTGGCTGGCATCTGCTCGCTCGAGATAGTCAGGGGCAAGACGTCGTTGCAGCGAAGCGGGGATGACGATGGCGTCTGTTGACAGGTAGGACTGAATCAACAAGTCCAAGGCCTTGCGTTGATGCGCGGCAGGCAACGGCTCCAGCAGATCGCGTTTGCTCAGGGGGCCATCCCGGCGTGTGATCAAACCGCCGACCTGACGTTGCAGGATCCCGGCAGTACGGCCGAGCTCCCGCAAAGCGTAGGCCACGCTGCGGCGCAAATCGGCGGGCGATTCGTCTGCAGCGAGCTGACGTCGTGCCTGGGTATCGAGGTGAGACTTCACGATCGCCATGCGGGTCTGGGCGAAGGCGATGGGGTCTCGCCCCAAGTCGAAGGTCAGGCTCTCCGGGTCGAGGCCGAATGCAGAATCTTCGTCAGACCCAAAGGCCAGATCCCAGGCATGGGCTGGATCGTCGCTGCGCTGGGCCAACTCTCGAAGCGCTTGCTCGCCTTCCTTGCCTTCTGCCACAGGCTTGTAGCCGTATTCAATGGCCCAGTAGTCATACGGCCCCAAGGTCGTCTGGAATGGGGCTCCAGCCTTTTGTCCGGGCAAGGCCAGGTTGATCGGGGCATAGTCCATGACCGAGGCACTGTTGCCGTATTTCTCGGTCAACTCCAGGTCATTCAGCTCAGCATTGGTGCGCCAGCGCGAGGCTCGGAAGTTGTGGCGCAGGCCCAGTGTGTGGCCCACCTCGTGCATGGTGGTGTCTTTCAAATAGGCCAGCACGAATGCTTCGACTTCCGGGCTGTCCGGGGCCAAGCCAGCATGGACAGCCTGCAGATCCAGTGCGAAGTCGAGTTGCTCGGCACCGCGAGCACCATGCTCACATTGATCGAGCTTGGCGCTGTTGTCACCACCATCATCCATGAACTGGCTGCGAATGGCACGAATGCCTCGTGTCGACAGACTCTCCAGTGCGATGTTGGCGTCCAGAATTTCTCCCGACCGTGGGTCGACGTGGGTGGGGCCAATGGCGCCAAAGCGTGGCTGCGCATTGGTCATCCAGCGAATGGCAGCATGGCCTGTGGCCAAGGTGTCAAAAGGCTGGTCGGCGGGAGCCTCCTTGGCCTCGATGGCATTGATGAAACCAATTGCCTCAAAGGCCTTGTTCCACTCAAGTACGCCGGCTTTGATCGCGCCGCGGTAGGCCACAGGGATGCTGGGGTCCAGCCAGAAGGTGATGGGCTTGACTGGCTCTGACTTGGCTGCGCCAGGGTCTTTCTTCTCTAACGGCCAACGGTTGATGAAGCGCTTGCGAGGGCTGCGAGACAGATCATTGCTGAAATCGGCAATGGTGGTGGTGAAGTAGCCCACACGTTGATCGGCCGGCCGTGGCACCATGGCTTTGGCTGGCAGAGGGGTCAGGCTGTAATGCACCGTCACAAACAGGCTGCGAGGGTCTGGCACCGATACCGGGTAGCTTGGCGCAGGGCCAGGCGCGCCGGTGGGTTGTGCCAGATTGGCGGTGCCAAAGTGATGTTGAACCTCTAGAAACAAGCCGTCTTTTTCAGGGCGTGTTTCAGTCAAGCTGGAGTTCTTTGCGTCAAAGGCATAGGCCTGCCGGTAGGTGCGCTGCAACTGTGGGGCCAGGCCCAACAGATCGGTGATGAACAGGGCCTGAGAATCAACCAGCACTGCGCCAGACTTGGCGTGGGCTGCAGTCAGAATGGGCGCACTGCTCAGCAAGCTGGGCGAAAACGCCGCGTCCACGGCGCGCGCAGCGGGGGTGCCAGCCTGAGCGGTGAATGCCGCGTTCACCGCGACCATCTGGATTTGCTGTTGGACCTTGCGGAATTCCACCCACTGAGGGCGGCCCATTTGAGCCCAACGGCTTTGCATCAAACCGCCAAAAAAACCCGCTTCACCCAAGCCCGTGGCCAACTTGGGGGAGAGGAACATTGGCTTGCCCAACATCTCGGGCGCAATTTCGAAAAGAACCTTGTCCTGTTTCTTCCAGATCGGGATCAGGCCATCTTGCCGGTCGGCGCCCTTGGTGACCTGATCGAAGGCTGGAAGGCTGGACGGCGCTTGTGCGCTAGCCGGCGCACTGGCCGCAGCGGTGGCCGGGCCAAGTGCCGCTGCGGGGGGCGAGCCTGTGTTGCCGACGTTTGCCGGGGAACCTGGAGGGGCCTGTCGGGTCGTACCGCAGCCGCTCAGAAAGAAGACCAAGGCCGTTGCCAGAGCGGTACTTTTTGGGGTAAGCCCTGATCTAGGGTGAGCGCTTCCCTCTTGTTCGGGGGGATAGTTCGGTACGAAAGTCATCCACAATTCAGAAAAATGGCGCATGCGGCTGACCATACCATCAGTCGAAGCTGTGCCTGATACAGAAGTTAAATAAGGAGTGCAGATGTCCCGGGTTGTGTCCAGACGACGCATGAACGTTCTGGCAATGGCGTTTGCTGCGGCAGGTTTTTTGTCTGCTGTGCCCAACTCGGCGCTCGCGCAAAAAGGGCCTCTGAGTTTTGAGTCGACCGCGCCTGAAGACCAGGCGCGTGAACTGGCTCAATGGTTCAAGACGGAAAAGCTGCTCGGTTTGCCCGATGACATGCTGGTATGGTTCTTCAAGAACATGTCCGTCAGCACGTACGCTGCTTTCCTGAAACTCAGTGCTCAGTTGTATCGAGAAGCTGAATTCTGGGTGCGACGCCAGGAGCGCCTTCCCCAGGGCTGGACCGAGCAGCCCTTTGTCAATTACATCAAGTACCGACATCAACCCCGGCAGGTGTATGTCAGTTGGCTGGAGGGGGGGCCTGAGGCTGGCGCAGAGGTCATCTACGACGAGACCGTCGATAAAGACCGTGTTTATGGCCACGCTGGTGGTTTGCTGGGCATTCAGCCGTTTTGGCTATCACTTAACAGTTCCCTGGCCAAAATCAGCTCGAACCATTCATTGCGCGATCTCGGGCCACCATATCTCGCCGAGAAATTTGCGGCGGACACCGATCGCTGGCTGAAGTCCGGCGGTTCTGGGCGGCCTTCGCGGGTGGAGGTGGTGCCGGAAGCAGGACGTCGCATGATCCAGGTGACATGGGAGCGGCCGGGTGGTCGCCCTGCCTACTACGGTAAGAAGGTTCGGCTCGGGTTTGATCTGCGCAAGGTCTATGTTCGAACCATCGAGACTTGGGATGACGACGGCAAACTGCGTGAACGCATGATCATCGACAACGCCCTGGCCCGAAGCCTGGCCGATAACGAATTCCGGCCATCCAATCCCGAATACAAGTTCTGATTCCGCCGCAGCACGAGTCGCAACAGGCGCCAGGAGCCGCGGTCCTTGTCTGGCTGCTTCAGATAAAAAAACGGCGAGTGCCTCGAAAGGCCTCGCCGTTTTTCATGGCAGCTGATCAGCGGTCAGTTTGCGTGCACTGGCGTAAACCAATCGGCAATGAACTGCAGCGACGGGTAGTCGTGAACCGCGAGCGGGCCGAACGAGACCACGACCAGACCGATCGTCATCACCACCAAAGGCAAGATCCAACGCTCGTAGCGACGGTAGAAGCCTTGGTTGGCGACTTCCTTGTCCGCCAGCTCGACTTCGTCTTCGCCGATGACCTGACGGGTCAGGATCTGGTTGATGGCCACGGGAGGCAGCAGGTAGCCCAGTTCGAACGCCACCAGCACCATCATCCAGAAGTGCAGGGGCTCAATGCCGTTGTTGTAGGCGATCGGAGCCAGAGTGCCCGACACCAGAACCACGGCGCCGAACGGATCCATGATCATGCCCAGCAACACCTTGGTGACCACCAGGAACGCCATGGCAGTCCAGTGGCTGTCAAACACCTTCGGTGCGTAGCTCATGACTTCCGAGCGTTCGATCACGCCGCCCATGGCCAGAGACAGGGTCATCAGGCTCAACAGGGCACCAATGTGGCCGATGGTTTCGTTGGTTGCATAGCGGATCGACTTCTCCACGCCCACTTGACGGTGGCTGGCGTAGTCGGGTGTCAGTTCAGCTTTGCCCTTGTTGGTGAACTTGTCGAACACCAGGATGATCAGCAGCATGACCGGCATGATGGTCGGCGCCGTGATTTCGTTGAGCTTGGTGTCGAGCAGGTACTCATACAGGGCAACCACGATCACCACGACGGCCACGTAGGGCAGAGTGGGAATCATTTGTCGCAGCATCGCGGGGATGGCCACGCCGAAGGCCTCGATGTTCGACTTTTCCTTGCGCAGCATTTGCGAGGCCAGGAAGAACAGCGTGGACGTCAGCAGGAACACATAGAAGCCCCAGTGATACAGGCCATTGGTGGTCACCTGCTTGTTCAGTGCCGCGATCAGCACCACCAGCAAGCACGGGCGCAGCACCACGCCCAGCGAACCCGACATGGCCGTGGCAGCCAGTGCGAACTGACGTGAGCCACCCGATGCGCGGACCTCGTGATAAATGATGCCGCCAGCGGCGATCACGAAGATACCGGATGCGCCGGTGTACGCCGTGGCCACGGCAGCAGCCAACAAGATGATGTAGGTCAGCAACTGAGGCGACAGGCTCCACGGGCGCAGCACGTCCATGAACAAGTCAACCACACGGCTTTGCTTGAGCAGCATGCCTGACCAGATGAACAGGCCCAGGTTCATGAAGATGCTGGGCAGTTCCATCAACTGGTTGATGTAGATGGCCAGACCTGCATGGTGACCCTTGTAGAGGAAGTACAGACCAGCCACGGTACCCATCTGGGCATACAGCGGCATGGACAGCAGGGCCGAGCCCCAGGTGCCGGAGCCATTGGGCGACTTGACCGGCATGATCGTGCGCTTGAGGTTGATCAGCAGCAAGATGGCGAACAAGCCCATCCAGATGTAGTGCAGCAGCGGGTGTTCAATCGGCACGCCTGACGCTTGCAGAATCTGGTAGTAGCGAACGGTGGAAAACAGCAGCAGAGCCGAGGCCACGGTCTGACTGGCGGACTGCACGAAGTAGTCCTTGGTGTAATGGCCTGGGCGAATGCCGATGTGGTGGAAGCCCAGTGTGGTGGTGATGGCAGCAATGGCCACCATCAACAACAGAATCAGTGGGCGGTTGTCCGTGCCGACCTGGAACAAGCCAAAGAAGCTGGTCTCGATCGTGCGGTAGATCTTGACCTGAGTGGTCTGATGTTGAACCACGCGTTCATACAGCCCCATCTTCATCTGGCAGATGGACTTGGCCTGCTCGACGGAGCGACGGATGACGGCGGGATCAGCTGCAGCTGGCTCGGCGTCACCAAACAGGTTGTCAATGTCGTCGCCGCCACCCGCCGATTTCGGGCCAGACAGCTGTTTTTGCACTTCGGCTTCGATGTTGGGGTTGGGGTCGCAGTCAGGTTTGACTGGATCAGCCCGCAACATGAAGTATTGAACTTGCGCCGCGGGGTCGCCAAACATGGACTCGCCCAGCTTGAGCAACTGGCCGTGAACCATCTCGCCTGTGCCGATGATCAGGGTCAACAACAGCAATGCGAACACGGGAAGGCTGGAGAACCATTCAAGAAGGGTTCGCCCGAGGAACTGACGGGAGGTGGATGCGGTGGTCATGATGGCGAGGTGACTTGGCTCGAACAACTGAGCCGTCAATCAAGAGGGGGCCGCAGCCCCCTCATTTCGGATGCCAGGTTGGGGCGAGAGCCCCACATGGACAGGCTTATTTCCAGTCTTCTTCAGACTTGGTTGCGCATTCCGGATCAGCCGGGTTGACGCTGCAGCGGATCTTCTTGATCACTTTCAAGCCGCGCTTGTCGTACAGACCTTGCTGCGCGATGTCGATACGAGATTCGCGCAACATGAGGGTGTACTTGTACGAGTTTTCCGAGCTCAGCTCGATCCAGGTGCTGGGAGGAATGCTGGCGTCGGCTTGCTTGATCAACTGCATGGCGCGGTCGAACTGGCCTGCCCAGTATTCACGCGACTTGCCACCGAAACCTTCGGGGAACTTGGTCTTGTTGAGCATGACCTGATAGGTCAGGATCAGCATGGGGAAGCGCACGATGCCACCGTTCTTGCCGATGCCCTTGTGCAGCTCCAATGGCTTGTAGGCCATGGATGGCGCACCGACCATGTCCACCGAGCCGTTGTTGAACTTGGTCGCGAAGTTGGTGATGTCGGCCGACACGGGCTGTGCGCCAATGCGCTGGATCATCACGGCCTGGGCTTTGTCGTAGTCGAACGCGGCAATGCGCTTGCCAGCCAAGGCTTCCACCGTGTTGAACTTGCGGTCATTCACGACAGGGTAGGCCGCGCCCAGAGGCACGATGCCACCCACTTCGTAGTTGCCTTCGACCATCAGTTTTCCGGCTTGGGGTGCACTGTAGGTCTGGATGACGCGGCGAACCACGTCATAGCTGGCGGGCATGTCAATCTTGCCGTCGCGAACGATGGTGGTAGCACCCAGCGTGTCGATGGAGCCAGCAACGATGTTGAACTGACGGGTCCGGAAGGCCGTGGCGATCACGGCATCGCACTGGCCAGTGCGGAAGTCTTCGGTGGCCACGCGCTCATCGGTGTAGCCCTTGAGGTCGAGCGAAACACCTTGCTTTTGCATGGCCAGCGCATAGTCCTTGGCCATGTTGTAGATGTCGCCAGAAGTTCCCAGCAGATCGTAGACGCAAATTTTCTGGCCGGCCTGGACTTGGGTAGTGGCACCCAAGATTGCCAGGGCCACGGCGCCGGTCTTGCCGACAGACTGAACCAATTTCATGAATGCTCCTCGGTGCCAATGGAGGCGATTTTTTTGCCTCTGCTTTTCATCCTGCGCTGGCATCTGAACACGCGTGTGATCGATATGCCAGCGATGGGACTATAGCGGTCTGCTGAAAAAAACGAAGGGTTTCTCTCCCACATACGCGGGGAGGGAATTTACCTAGTGATACAAACTGGCCTGCTGTGATGTCACTTCAGGAATTCGTCTGCATTCACGTCACCACCCACCTTGTCGTCCCAGAACTTGCCCAGGCTCGCCAGAGGCGTACGGGTCCCTGCGTTCTGTGTCCACAGGCGGTCGGAGATGTTCATCAGCTGTTGATACGCGATGGCATCGATCAGTTGATACTCTTCCGAAGGGGTGAAACTCTGAACGTTGACGAAGCGCTTGATGACCTCGCGGATGGTGGCGGAATCGTCAGACGACTGCGCTGCCATGGCGGCCATCACGTGGGCCAGACGAACGCCCTTGGCTTCACCCAAAGTCATCGATTTGTCGAAGGTGCCCTTGATGTCGCGGCCCTGGCCGGAGCCTGGAATGATGCTCCAGACGGTCGCGCGTGCTGCTTCGGGTGCGCCCCACCACTTGGCGTTGTTCAGGCACTTCAGTGCGGCATCGGCCAAGGGCGCAATGTCAGTGGGCACACCGACCGACTGTTGCGCTGCGATGTCGTTCTGCATGGCTTGCAGACCGGAGATGGTGCCCATCAGGTACACGAACTCGTCGAAGTCGCGGTTGAAGTCAGGGCAGGTGGCTGAGCCATACTTGAACGAGTACCTGGCTTCCAGACGCGTTTGCATGCGCAGGAAGGCGGTGTATTGACGTTGTGCCGTCAAAGCCAGCCAACGCTTTTGCGAAATACGGGCATCCTGGGCTTCGTCGGGGCGCTTGTCGCGTGACGCGCGCAGGTAGCGCAGTTCATCAGAGACAGCTTGTGCATCGGAGCACACGCCACCGGCCGACAGCATGACTGTTTCCATCAAGTCAGGTTCGCCATGAAAGCCACGCATGGCCGAAATGAGGGGCGTGTTCACATAAGAGAAGTTGCACACCATATCGACGTCATTGAGCTTCATGACCTGAGGTGTGATCTTCTCTTCAAAGATTTTCTTCAGAGCGAGGTTGGTGCCGGCTCGTTCGACCGAGGCGCACCCGCCGAGTGTGAGTACGGTGGCAGCCACAGCAGTCAAAGACAGAAGTCGGTTCATCCGGGAAAGCATCAATCAGTCTCCAGCAATACGTAAGGGGGTTGCGATGTGTGGCTGCATCGCATTTCATGAGGTTGAGACCCGGTCAGCGTGAGCCCGAAAAAGGAACGGACACACCTCTTCGAGGTTCAAAGATTGCAGCAAATTCTAGTCACGGGGGGGGAATCACCCTCTGACGGAAACCCTAGTAACTGGCCCCCCGAAATCGGTGGTTACGGCAAAAAAAATGACCCGCATAACGCGGGTCATTTGATGGGGGCTTGTCAGGTTCAGCGAATCGGCTTGAAGCGCACGCGTTTGGGGCGAGCACCTTCCTCACCCAGACGCTTCTTCTTGTCGGCTTCGTACTCCTGGTAGTTGCCGTCGAAGAAGAACCACTGCGAATCGCCTTCGCAGGCCAGGATGTGAGTACAGATGCGGTCGAGGAACCAGCGATCGTGGGAGATGATCATCGCGCTGCCGGCAAACTCCAGCAAAGCGTCTTCCAGCGCGCGCAGGGTTTCAACATCCAAGTCGTTGGAAGGTTCGTCGAGCATCAAGACGTTGCCGCCCTGGGCCAAGGTCTTGGCTAGGTGCAGACGGCCGCGCTCACCACCCGACAGGTTGCCCACCAGCTTCTGCTGGTCGTTGCCCTTGAAGTTGAAGCGGCCAATGTAGGCACGCGAGGGCATCACGAACTTGCCCACGACGATGTTGTCGAGGCCGCCGGAGACGTCTTCCCACACGGTCTTGTCGGCCGCCAGGCCTTCACGGCTCTGGTCCACGAAGGCCAGGTGAGCGGTCTTGCCGATCATGACTTCGCCGCTGTCGGGTTTCTCGACGCCCTGGATCATGCGGAACAGCGTGGACTTACCGGCACCGTTAGGGCCGATGATGCCGACGATGGCGCCTGCGGGCACCTTGAAGGAGAGGTTGTCGATCAAGCAACGGTCGCCAAAGGACTTGGTGACGTTCTTGAACTCGATGACTTCATTGCCCAGACGCTCAGCCACAGGGATGAAGATTTCGTTCGTTTCGTTGCGCTTCTGGTATTCGACGTCGCTCAACTCTTCGAAGCGGGCCAGACGAGCCTTGCTCTTGGCTTGACGACCCTTGGTGTTTTTGCGAACCCATTCCAGTTCCTGCTTCAGGGCCTTGGCGCGGGCGTCTTCGGTCTTCTGCTCCTGCTCCAGACGCTTTTCCTTGGCTTCCAGCCAGTCGGAATAGTTGCCTTTGTAGGGGTGGCCGGCACCGCGGTCGAGTTCGAGGATCCACTCGGCGGCGTTGTCCAGGAAGTAGCGATCGTGGGTGATGGCCACCACGGTGCCGCTGTAGCGCTGCAGGAACTGCTCCAGCCAATCCACTGATTCGGCGTCCAAGTGGTTGGTGGGTTCGTCAAGCAGCAGCATGTCGGGCTTGGACAGCAGCAGGCGGCACAAGGCCACGCGACGCTTTTCGCCACCAGAGAGATTGCCAATGATGGCATCCCAGGGTGGCAGGCGCAGGGCGTCCGCAGCCAGCTCCAGTTGCAGGTCGGTGTTTTCAGAACCTGCAGCGGCGATGATGGCTTCCAGCTCGCCTTGTTCTGCGGCCAGGGCATCAAAGTCGGCATCGGGTTCGGCGTAGGCTGCATACACCTCATCGAGGCGTTTCTTGGCGGCCAGCACGCCACCAATGCCTTCTTCCACCGCTTCACGCACGGTTTGATTGGGGTTCAGTTCCGGCTCTTGAGGCAGGTAGCCAATCTTGATGCCAGGCATCGGGACGGCTTCGCCCTCGATGTCCTTGTCCACGCCTGCCATGATCTTCAGGAAGGTGGACTTACCCGAGCCGTTCACGCCCAGCACGCCAATCTTGGCGCCCGGGAAGAAGCTCAGGGTGATGTCTTTGAGAATTTGCCGCTTCGGGGGAACGATCTTCCCGACGCGGTTCATGGTGAAAACGTACTGGGCCATGGAGGTTCAGCCTTTGCTGATGGTCTTGCGACAAACCTCGTATTCTATCCGGCCTGTTTGCCTGCGAGTGCGCCTTTGTCTTGCAGGCCTTTCAGCCATGCGGCGATTGTTGCTGCATTCGCGTCCAGGGATAGTTGCTTGCGCCGGCCTGTGGCGCCGCGCAGCAGGGTCACGTTGGCCATGGGGATGCCAATTTCGTCAGACAGCCACCGCCGAAGGGCCTCGTTGGCTGCGCCATCGACCGGTGGGGCGTTCAAGCGAACGCGCAAAGCGCCATCGTGCCAGCCGACCACCTCGGTTTTCTTTGCGTTGGGCGACACGCTGACGTCAAGCACGATGTGCTCGCTGGGTTTGCCGGCATCGGCCAGTCGGAGGCAGGGCCAGTCTAGAGTGAGAGCCAGGGCTAAGCCCGCGTCGCGAGCGGGCTGGCGCGAGTTGGATTTCGATGTGGCCATGGGAGCGAGGCGGGGCAAGAAAAAAGCCCGACCGGGGTCGGGCTTCGAGCGCATCAATGGATGCGGCGATCAGGGCTTGTTGCCTGTTGGGAAGGGCCACGCGGCTTGAGGGCTCAGAGTGGTCTTCGCAGCTGGGGCAGCAGGCTTCTTGGCTGCAGGAGCAGGTGCAGCAGGGGCAGGCTTGGAGGCAGGCTTTTTGGCTGCAGCCTTTTTGGCGGCAGGCTTCTTCGCTGCAGGAGCCTTTTTGGCTGGTGCAGCTTTCTTCACTGCTGCCTTCTTGGCAGGTGCAGCCTTCTTCACTGCTGCCTTTTTGGCAGGAGCGGCCTTCTTGGGGGCTGCTGCCTTCTTGGCGGGTGCAGCCTTCTTCACTGCTGCCTTTTTGGCAGGAGCGGCCTTCTTGGGGGCTGCTGCCTTCTTGGCGGGTGCAGCCTTCTTCACTGCTGCCTTTTTGGCAGGAGCGGCCTTCTTGGGGGCTGCAGCCTTCTTGGCAGGTGCAGCCTTCTTCACTGCTGCCTTCTTAGCGGGAGCAGCTTTCTTCACAGCAGCCTTCTTGGCTGGGGCAGCTTTCTTGGTTGCTACCTTTTTCGCAGTTGCCATACGTATCTCCTTGATCAAGTTGCAAAGAGCACTGTGCTGCGGTGTGCAGCACAGAGATCCATCGCCCAACACCCCCTAGGATCTGAGTGCGGTGCAATGAATGGGTTATGTCGGGTGGACATGTTCCGGGTCGATGCCTTTGCAACTTGCGGCAAGGTGCTCAATCCCAGGACAGTGCGCCACCCGACTGGTATTCGATGACGCGGGTTTCGAAGAAGTTACGTTCCTTCTTCAGATCAATCATTTCACTCATCCATGGGAAGGGGTTCTCTTCATTCGGGAAGAGTTCTTCCAAACCAATTTGAGTGGCTCGGCGATTCGCGATGTAGCGCAGATAACCCTTGAACATGGATGCATTGAGGCCCAACACGCCACGTGGCATGGTGTCTTCAGCGTATCGGTATTCCAGTTCAACAGCTTTAAGGAAAAGCGCCTTGATTTCAGCCTTGAATTGCGGTGTCCACAATTGTGGGTTTTCCAGTTTGATCTGGTTGATCAGGTCAATACCGAAATTGCAGTGCATCGATTCATCGCGCAGGATGTACTGATACTGCTCGGCAGCGCCGGTCATTTTGTTTTGGCGACCCAGCGCGAGAATCTGTGTGAAGCCCACGTAGAAGAACAGGCCTTCCATCAGGCACGCAAAGACGATGATCGACTTCAGCAGAGTCTGGTCAGCTTCGAGGGTGCCAGTCTTGAAGTTGGGGTCCATGATCGCGTCGATGAACGGGATCAGGAACTCGTCCTTTTCGCGAATGGCTGAGACCTCATGATAGGCGTTGAAGATTTCGCCTTCATCCAAGCCCAGCGATTCAACGATGTATTGATAGGCGTGGGTGTGGATGGCTTCTTCAAAAGCCTGACGCAGCAGGAACTGGCGGCACTCGGGCGCTGTGATGTGGCGATAGGTGCCCAGCGTGATGTTGTTGGCGGCCAGCGAGTCGGCGGTCACGAAGAAGCCGAGGTTGCGCTTGATGATGCGGCGCTCGTCTTCGGTCAAGCCATTGGGATCTTTCCACAAGGCGATGTCGCGAGACATGTTCACTTCTTGTGGCATCCAGTGGTTGGCGCAAGTGGCCAGATACTTTTCCCAGGCCCACTTGTACTTGAAGGGCACCAGTTGGTTCACATCGGTCTGGCCGTTGATGATGCGCTTGTCGGCGACGTTGACACGACGACCCGAGGCGGCAGGAGATGATGTGGTGGTGGATGTTGCAGGAGTTTGCAGCGTCGACGCTGCAGCGTTCCGTGCATCGCCGAGCGAAGAGGGCACAGAACCAAGATTCATCGAAGATGATTTCGAAGAGGAGTCGTCTTCCCAGACCAACATGGTGAACATCCTATGGATTCGGATTATGGAAGGGTGTTGTTAAAAACACCAAGCACTTCTTGACACAAATGGCGCAGGGTTGTTGCTGGCTTGCATCGAAGTGCGCATGAATAGAAGGCAAACAAGGCCTCGAGCGTCAGGGATGATGCCGAGGCCTTGTTCATGGATCACATGGATCGTATGCCTTGCGCTTTACTGACAGGCCTCGCAATCGGGGTTGTCGATCGAGCAGAACTTGATGTCGGTGGCCGGTTCGCCAGACAACTCAGGCGCGGCTTGTGGCGCAGCAGCAGGTGCCATCGATGCGCTGGTCATGCCGCCTGTGCTGGGTACGGAATTGAGTTGACCACGAGACACCGTCGACTTCTCCGCATGAGTGGCGCCTACAGTGCGGAGGTAGTAGGTGGTCTTGAGGCCACGCAGCCATGCCAGCTTGTAGGTTTCATCGAGCTTCTTGCCGGATGCGCCTGCCATGTAGATGTTGAGCGACTGAGCCTGGTCGATCCACTTCTGGCGACGCGACGCGGCTTCCACCAGCCAGACTGGTTCGACTTCGAATGCGGTGGCGTACAAAGCCTTCAGATCTTCAGGCACGCGATCAATGCGACGCAGCGAACCGTCGAAGTGCTTGAGGTCCATGACCATCACGTCGTCCCACAGGCCCAGCTTCTTCAGGTCGCGCACCAGGTATTCGTTGACCACGGTGAATTCGCCCGACAGGTTGGACTTGACCGACAGGTTGCCGAAGCAAGGCTCGATCGATGCATCCACGCCCACGATGTTGGAGATGGTGGCGGTGGGGGCGATGGCCACGCAGTTGGAGTTGCGCATGCCGAATTGAGCGATGCGAGCGCGCAGAGCATCCCAGTCCATGGTGGTGGAGGTGTCAACTTCGACGTAACCGCCACGCTCTTCAGCCAGCAACTTCAAGGAGTCGATCGGCAGAATGCCGCGATCCCACAGCGAGCCGCGGTAGCTGCTGTAGCGGCCGCGCTCTTCAGCCAGTTCGGTCGAGGCCATGTAGGCGTAGTAGCAGACGGCTTCCATCGAGCGGTCAGCGAACTCGACAGCGGCGTCAGAGGCGTAAGGCACGCGCAGTTGGTACAGCGAGTCCTGGAAGGCCATGATGCCCAGGCCGACAGGGCGGTGACGCAGGTTCGAGTCACGCGCTTTCTTGACGGCGTAGTAGTTGATGTCGATCACGTTGTCGAGCATGCGCATGGCGGTGCGCACGGTCTTCTTCAACTTGTCGTGGTCGATGCCACCGTCCTTCAAGTGTTGAGCCAGGTTCACCGAGCCCAGGTTACACACGGCGATTTCGCCACCGTTGGTGTTGAGGGTGATTTCGGTGCACAGGTTGGACGAGTGAACGACGCCCACGTGCTGTTGAGGCGAGCGCACGTTGCAAGGATCCTTGAAGGTGATCCAGGGGTGGCCGGTTTCGAACAGCATCGACAGCATCTTGCGCCACAGGTCAACGGCCTTGATGCGCTTGAAGGGCTTGATCTCGCCACGGTCAGCCTTGGCTTCGTAGTTGGTGTAAGCCTCTTCGAAGGCCTTGCCGAACTTGTCGTGCAGGTCTGGGCAGGAAGAGGGCGAGAACAAGGTCCAGTCGCCGCCTTCCATGACGCGCTTCATGAACAGGTCAGGAATCCAGTTGGCGGTGTTCATGTCGTGGGTGCGACGACGGTCGTCACCGGTGTTCTTGCGCAGTTCCAGGAATTCTTCGACATCCAAGTGCCACGATTCCAGGTAAGCACAGACCGCGCCCTTGCGCTTGCCGCCTTGGTTCACGGCCACAGCGGTGTCGTTGACGACCTTCAGGAAGGGGACCACGCCTTGCGACTTGCCGTTGGTGCCCTTGATGTGAGAGCCCAAGGCACGCACAGGCGTCCAGTCGTTACCCAGACCGCCAGCGAACTTGGACAGCAGGGCGTTTTCCTTGATGGCTTCGTAGATGCCGTCGAGGTCGTCAGGCACGGTGGTCAGGTAGCACGACGACAGCTGCGAGCGACGGGTGCCCGAGTTGAACAGCGTGGGGGTGGACGACATGAAGTCGAACGACGACAGCAGTTCGTAGAACTCGATGGCGCGGGCTTCGCGGTCGATTTCGTTCAGAGCCAGGCCCATGGCGACACGCATGAAGAAGGCTTGAGGCATTTCAATGCGCTTGCCATCCACGTGCAGGAAGTAGCGGTCGTACAGGGTTTGCAGGCCCAGGTAGTCGAAGTTCAGATCGCGTTCGTACTTCAGAGCGGCGCCCAGGCGAGCCAGGTCGAACTGGCCCATCTTGTCGTCGAGCAATTCGGCTTCGATGCCCTTCTTGATGAAGAGGGGGAAGTAGTCGGCATAGCGCGTGGCCATTTCGGCGTGCGTGACTTCTTCGCCGAGGATTTCACGGCGAATGGTGTGCTGCAACAGGCGGGCGGTGGCGCGGGTGTAGGCCGGGTCGTGCTCGATGCGAGTGCGGGCGGCCAGGATGGCGGCCTTGTAGACCTCGTCGATGGAGACGCCGTCGTACAGATTGCGCAGGGTTTCGGCAATGATGGGGGCGGCTTGCACATCAGCGCCCAGGCCTTCACAGGCCGATTCGATCAGGGCTTGCAGGCGGGCAACATCGAGAGGGATGCGTTGACCACGATCGACCACATGCATGGTGGGCAGGGCGGCGGCTTGCTGTTCTTCAGCTTGCTTGGCGCGCTCTTGCGAGCGGCGCTCGCGATAAAGCACGTAGGCACGAGCCACTTCGTGGTGGCCGCTGCGCATCAGGCCCAGTTCGACCTGATCTTGAACGTCTTCAATATGGAATGTGCCGCCGCCGGGACGCGAGCGCACCAGGGCTCGGACGACGGTTTCGGTCAAGCCATCAACGGTTTCGCGCACGCTGGCCGATGCTGCACCTTGTGTGCCGTGCACGGCCAGAAACGCCTTCATCAAGGCGACAGCAATCTTGCTGGGCTCAAAGGAAACGACCGCACCATTGCGTCGGATGATCTGGTAAGACGAGAAGGCCGATTGGCGTGCGGGCGCTGCTTCCTGGGCCGAGGTGCCAGGGAAGGCCGACGCAGTGGGCGACATGGTGCTGGTCGTTGTCGATTGCATGTTTAATCCTCTTGTAGCTCTAAGGGCCTGCGACGTGCTGCATAGCCCTCTTGGAGGCCAGAATTTGTGCTACTGGCTGTCTGTGCTTGAACACTATATCTGGTGTCTGCTTGTCTTTTAAGCACTACCTGTAGTGTTCGGGTGAGACTATAACGCTAAAAGCGTCTGGCTCAAGAAGTCTTGATGTAATTCAGGGAAACTGCCCATGGGAGAACTCGGGATGGCCGAGTTTCAAATGGCATTTGTGGTGCTCAAGCGCGGCGAGGTAGCGCGGGGATCAGGCCCTTGAGTGGGCCTAGTCGAGCGCCGAGGTCGACCCAGTCGAAGGCGATGCCAGGGTCCCTTTTGCGCCCGGGGGCAATGTGTTCGTGTCCCACCACAGTGCGGATTGGCCACAGCAATGCCAATGAGGCGATGAGTCGGCTCAGAGTTTCATATTGCGGAGGATCGAAGGGATGGTCTTCGAGGCCTTCGAGTTCAACGCCCACCGAATAGTCGTTGCAGTTGTCTTGTCCCATCCAGGATGACTTGCCCGCATGCCAGGCCCGGTCGTTGACCGAGACGAACTGGATCAGGCTACCGTCACGTCGGATGAAGAAGTGCGCCGAGACCTCCGCTCCCCTGATTTGCTCGAAGTAAGGGTGCGCAGACCAGTCAAGCTGGTTGAGGAACAACTGTTCGACCTCGTTGCCGCCGTATTGGCCCGGCGGGAGGCTGATGGAGTGAACCACCACCATGCTGATGGACTCCACAGGCGGGCGCGGGCCAAAATTCGGCGAGGGGGCGTGGCGGATGCCTTGCAACCAGCCATCACACCAGGTCGCGACTTCATTCGGTATCTTGGTCGGGGTCAAAGCGTTCACCGAGTTTGAGGCCTTGGTCTGTGATCTGGATGCCGAGCCGAGCCATCCGGTAGCGCATCTGACGCAAGGTCAGGCCCAGGCTGGACCCTGCGGCTGTGCGATTCAGGCGGTGTTTTTCCAAGGCCCTGACCAGAATGTCGCGCTCGATGGTGTCGAGGTGTCCCGCAAGATCTGGGGGGAGCGCCGCTTCAATCGGGTCGTGGCTCGTTGTGGTCAAGGGGGGCGCAATGGGGAAGGGCGCTGCTGCGGTACTTTCGGCTGGCTCGGGGAGCTTGGTCGGAGACAAGCCCAGGTCGTCCGGTTCAATCAGAGACTGATTGCTGAGGGCCACGGCGCGTTGCAGCAGATTTTCAAGCTCCCGGATGTTGCCTGGAAACGCATACTGGGCGAGTGCCTGCAGGGCGGCTGGGCTCAGCGTGGGCGTTGTTTCGAGGTGGGACTCTTTGGCAATTTTTTCGAGCAGACGCTGACTCAACGCAGGTAGGTCTGTCAGACGCTCACGCAAAGGTGGCAGGGCAATCTGGATGACGTTGAGGCGGTAGTAAAGGTCTTGCCGGAATGTGCCTTGTTGTACCGCCGCTGCCAGGTCCTTGTGTGTGGCGCTGACGATGCGAACATCGACCGGAACCTCCGCGGTTGTGCCGACGGCCCGCACGGCTCGTTCCTGGATGGCGCGCAGCAATTTGGATTGCATCGACAAGGGCAGGTCACCGATTTCATCTAGAAACAAGGTGCCGCCACGAGCGGCCTGGAAGAAGCCGTCGCGATCTTCCGATGCGCCGGTGAATGCGCCTTTGCGGTAGCCGAAGAACTCGGCTTCCAGAAGGTGTTCGGGAATGGCGCCACAGTTGACCGCGATGAACGGACCTTTGCTGCGAGCGCTGACGTCGTGGATGGCGCGAGCCACCAGTTCCTTACCAGTGCCCGACTCGCCCCACAGCAAGACGGGGGCCATGCTGCGAGAGACTTTTTCGATGAGGCTGCGCACCTGCTCGATGGCCGGGCTGTGTCCGGTCAGCCGCGTCAGTGCCAGGGAGTGGCTCATCAGCGGAGGGACCCCGCGTGCCGTCAGGGCACCGGATTCAGGCTTTGCTTCTGGTGCTGCGCTGGGTGCCGTTGAACCGGGGCGCTCGGCCCCTCCTACGGCAGACAGGACGACCGATCTGAACTGCTTGAGGTCAACGGGTTTGGTGAGGTAGTCGTAGGCGCCGGCCTTCAGCGCCGTGACGGCATTCTCGGCCGAGCCATAGGCGGTGATGACAATGGCTCGCTCGGGTCGGCGTGCAGCGTCGAGACGCTGAATCAAGTCCAGGCCATTGCCGTCGGGCAAGCGCATGTCGGTGATGACGGCGCTGTAGCTTTGCTGTTGCAGGTGCTGCCATGCATCGTCAATGGAGCCGGCCGTGTCGACCGCATAGCCCTCACGCAAAAGCGTGAGCTCATACAGGGTCCGCAGATCGGGCTCGTCGTCAACGACCAGCAGGCGATGGGAGGCGGGCGATGTCATGCTTGAACTGCGGGATGCGGTGAAGGCTCGACCGGAATCGTGACGAAGAATTCGTTGCGGTGACGGAAGCCGAAGGGGTGCTGGCGATAGTCAATGTGCGCGCCGTGGCGTTCGCACAGTTCCCGACAAATATACAAGCCCAGGCCCGTGCCGCGACTGCTGGTCGAGAAAAACGGCTCGAACAGTGAACGCTCGGTTTCGGGTGTGATGGGTTCGCCGTCACTGAGAACCGACAGCATCAGCAGCCCGTGGGGCAATGCCCCAGCGCTCCATTGCAGGGACACCAGCAAAGCCCCTGGGGCTCCGCTGTTGTAGCGCAGCGCGTTGTCGAGCAAGTTGACCAGAACACGCTGGAGGTGATCTGGTTCAAATCGGATGAACAGGTGAGGGTAAGTGGGTGATGCCTTGCAGCCATTGACGTCAAGCTGCATCAGGCCTGGTGCGTGCGCGTGCGTCTGGATCTGAATGCCATGGGTCGCGGCCCACTCCTGACAGAGTCCGTCCACCGCATCCAGCGCGTCGATCACCGGTGCGGGGGGGCGAACGCCTGGTGCGACGGTCAGGATGTCGTCGACGATGTGTTTGAGTCTGCTGACGTTGTCGCTGACCATCTGAGTCAACTTCAACTGGGCGGGTGATTGCAAATCTTCAGCCAGCAAGGCATTCGCTTGAGAGATGGCTGCCAGGGGGTTGCGGATTTCATGCGCAATGCCAGCTGACATGCGTCCCATCGCTGCCAGCTTGTCTTGCCGCAGCCGTGCTTGAAGGGTGCGCACGTCTTCTATGAACATCACGCAAACATCTTCGCTGTGGTCCTGGCTGGTGCCTTGCCCCCGGGTGAACCGGACGCGCAGTCGCAGTGCTCGCCTGATTTCGTCGTCAAACACCAGTTCGGCGACCAGGCCTTCTTCCGCCAGGGCCGGGTTGCCGACCGCCTTGTCAATGGCGCGAACCAACGGTTGCCATGCTGGCACCCCACGCAGTTGGAATGGCGCTTTGGTCGTCTGCCCCTGTGCTGCGAGAAGGCGTCTGGCTGCTGGGTTGGCGCTGCGGACCCGACCGACTCGATCGACCACCAAGACCCCTTCGCTCATTTGCTCGATGACCAGCTTGTTGAGTTGCGCCTGCTGGCGGGCCAATTCCATGCTGCCCTTGGCGCTGCGCTCTTCGCGCGCCAGCCGGGATGACAGCTCGCTGGCCAGAATCGCGATCGCAAACAGACCAAAACCGGTCAGACCAGCCTGGGTGAACAGAAGGGTGGGGGCACTACCCGTGCCCTCGTATTGCAACCACGCGGCCCCCAGTATGGTCAGGGTGGCAGCGGCGGCGACACCCAGGGCCATCAGCCTGGGCAGCAAGACCGACGCCATCAGGACGGGCAGGATCAACAATGCCTGTGAATTGAAGCTCGCGCCCGCCAGGTAGTGCAGCAAGGCAAATGCCGCCAGGTCAAGACCAATGGTGGCCAAGGATTGGCGTGGTCGCAGGGTGTGTTGTGCCGGGTTCTTGAATTGACGCTGTGAGGGCAGCGCCCACCAGATCAGCGTTGCTGCGCAATACAAAAGTGTCAGCGCCAGCATCCACCAGGCAGGATGACTGCCGAACAAGGTGGCGCCGACCAGGATGCCGACAAGGGTCAGCCCGAGCGCCGCGCGCGCAGCCAGAAATGCTCGGTAGATTCGAAAAAACGTGTTCGATTTGGCCGAGCCGGACGTTGGGTCGGTCCGATCTGTATCGTAGGGCTCACCGGATGTTCTGGCGAAATCGTCGTTGCCCACTGTGGCGGCATCGTCATCCGGCCAGGCGAGATCGGTCAGCGCTGGGCCTCCAAACCAGGAGCCAGTGGTGCTGGGCCATGCAGCGGGCGGGGCTGGGGACTCGGGTGGCTTTTTGGATGGACCCATATCAGGCGCGCGGTTCGGTGGCGCCGGCACGCATATGGGCTTCGCTGCAGAAGTATTGCTGCGAGCCGGCGACATGAACGACCAACCCATCGGCCTGCGGGAAATGGACGCCGCAATGGGCGCATTGCCGCATCACGACCGGAGCGGTCTCCGCTGGTGTCTGTGGCTGCTGTTCAGGCGCTTGGCGCCGCATTTGACGTCGGATCGCTGGCGAATAGAACAGCCAGATGACCAACAGTGCCAGCAGCAGGTATTTCAGCATGGTCAATCAGATGGGGGCGGCGCGATGCAGCAAGACCTCCAGCACAAAGCGGGAGCCTACATACGACAACAGCAAGAGCAAGGAGCCTGCGATCAGCCAGCGCGTGGCGACTCGGCCGCGCCAGCCAAACCGGGCGCGCCCCAGGAGCAAGGTGGCAAATACAGCCCACGACAGCACCGAGAAAACGGTTTTGTGGTCCCAGCGCCACTGGGGAGAAAACAGGGCGCCGAGTGCCAGGGTCAACGTCAACATGGCAAAGCCTGCGCCGACAAAGCGGAATGTGAGGGACTCGAGCCTCAGCAGTGGAATGCCCAGCGCTTGTTGCAGACCTCCTGTCGCGGCCTTGTGTTGGCCTGGCTTGTTGCGCAGGTGCTGCTCCGCCTGGTTGAGGACGGCCGCGTGCAGCAAGGCTGCCCCGAACAGACCGTAAGACGCGAAGCCCGTGAGCCAATGCAGTGGCGCCCACTGACCGGCCGAGAGAGGGTGCGCTTGACCAGGGAAAAACCAAGCCAGCGCCACGGTGCCGCCCGCCAAAACCGCCAGGGCCCGGCGGATGTGGGGTAAACGCAGCCGATGGCTTTCAACTGCATAGACCGCCAGAACCAGCCAGGTGGTGACGGAAAGGGCTGGCGCAAAGCCAAATCGCGCGCCTGCATGGGGCAGGCCAATGGCAAACGCGTCGACCAGAATGGACACCAGTTGGCCCAGCCACCCCAACGTCAGGGCCAGCCAGATGCCCCGATCGACCTGATATTTCGATTCCGTGGGGTCGTGAATCGGCGCGGGCGGGATCACGGCGGCCAGCACATAGGCCACCACGGCAACGACACTGGGCCAAAAGCTGGGGGTGGTGGGCGATAAAATCATGCTGACAGTTTAAAGTGGACTGGCCGCTGACGGCGGGTTCATATTCTTCGGCGCAGCATCGCGCCAACAGCTTTCACCATAGTTTCATGGCATCCAACCTTACCGAACGCCTCAGTCGACTCGTCAAAACCATGCGAGGCCAAGCCCGCATCACCGAGTCCAATGTGCAGGACATGCTGCGAGAAGTGCGCATGGCCCTGTTGGAGGCAGACGTTGCCTTGCCCGTGGTGCGTGATTTCGTTGCGCGCGTCAAGGAAAAAGCCTTGGGGCAGGAGGTTGTGGCCTCGCTGACGCCTGGTCAGGTTTTGGTCAGCATTGTTCAGAAAGAGCTGGCTGCCACGATGGGCGAAGGCGTGGCTGATCTGGACCTGGCGACCCAACCGCCTGCGATCATATTGATGGCCGGTCTCCAAGGTGCGGGTAAAACCACCACCACAGCCAAGCTGGCCAAGCACCTGATCGAAAAACGCAAGAAAAAGGTCTTGACCGTTTCCGCTGACGTGTACCGCCCCGCGGCCATCGAACAGCTGAAAACCGTGACGGGGCAGGCCGGAGCTGAATGGTTCCCGTCGACGCCTGACCAGAAACCCCGCGACATCGCTGCGGCTGCCATCGACTACGCCCGCAAGCACTATTTCGACGTGTTGCTGGTCGACACCGCCGGCCGCTTGGCGATCGACGAAGCCTTGATGGCTGAAATTCGCGATCTGCACGCGCAACTCAAGCCGGTTGAGACCCTGTTTGTGGTCGACGCCATGCAGGGTCAGGACGCCGTTAACACAGCGAAGGCCTTCAAGGACGCTTTGCCCTTGACCGGGATTGTGCTGACCAAGATGGACGGTGACTCCCGCGGCGGTGCTGCCTTGTCCGTACGCCAGATCACCGGGGTGCCCATCAAGTTTGCCGGGGTATCCGAAAAAATCGATGGCCTGGAGGTATTCGATGCAGATCGCCACGCCGGCCGTGTGCTGGGCATGGGCGACATCGTGGCCCTGGTGGAAGAGGTTCAGAAAGGGGTCGACATTGAAGCGGCTCAGCGTTTGGCCGAGAAGGTCAAGTCTGGCGCCGACTTTGATTTCAACGATTTCCTGTCTCAGATCAGTCAGATGAAAAAGATGGGCGGGCTGTCGGGTCTGATCGACAAGCTGCCCACTGAACTGGCATCCAAAGCGGGCCAGGCCGACATGGACAAGGCCGAGCGCGACATGCGCCGCATGGAAGGCATCATCAGTGCGATGACGGCCAAAGAGCGCCGCCAGCCCGCTTTGCTGATGGATGGCAAGACCAAGGCCAGCCGCAAACGCCGTATTGCACAGGGTGCGGGCGTGCAGATTCAGGACGTCAACCGCTTGCTCAACCAATTTGAGCAAATGCAGACCATGATGAAGAAAATGAAGGGCGGTGGCCTTTTCAAGATGATGAAGCGCATGGGCGGCATGAAAGGCCTGCCCGGCATGGGGCGTTGACCTATTGGCCTTGACGCCTTTGCGTCCTGTGCTGTCCCCCATGGTGGTGGCCCATCAAGACTGTTAGTTTCTGTTACGGGTGTAGCCCTTCATCTCAAGGACTACATCTTCAGAGATTGCAGCCGAAAGCCTACGAAGCAGCCGGATGTGTCTTTCATTCGGTTTCTTCGCGGCAAGGAAAGGCGTCAATCATGGACGTGATAGCAACATGGCCCCTGATGGTGGCCAGCATTTTTGGCACCCTGGGTCTGGGCGCTGCCTGGTGGTTCCGTCAGCAGGCAGTCGGTGGCGGTCAGGACAAAACTGGCCGCGGCAAGCGGCGCGCGCCAGAGGAAGCCCTTGATACCTTGGCCGCCTGGGAGCCCATGGCCACTCGGGTTCTGACTACGGCTGAGCGCGACGCTTACATGGTCTTGCGCAAGGCTCTCCCCGATCACATTGTTCTGGCGCAGGTGCCATTGGCCAGGTTCATCAAGGTGCCGACACGCAACTCGTATGCCGAGTGGCTGCGCCGTGCGGGTTCTTTGTGCGCCGATCTGGTGGTGTGTGATGCTGCTTCGCAAGTGATCGCGGTGGTTGAAGTTCGCCAACCGGCCTCGCGCGAGAAAGAGCGCACAGCCCGTCGTCACACCCGCATGGATCGCGTTTTGACTGCTGCGCGGATTCCTGTGCATGTTTGGTTGGAAGACGCCTTGCCTGGGCATGCCATGGCACGTGAAGCCATCTTGGGTGCCGCAGTCAGCACCGTGACCCACTCGAAGGAACTGGATTCCGATTCGGCGCGTCGCAGCGTCGAGGCTGCGGCAGTCGTTGCCTCAATGCAGGCGGCCAAGCCTGTGATGGCGCCCGTCCAGAAGGTCATCAAGACGCCGCTGTCCTCTGTCGGTACGGCTGAACTACCCGGGTCCAGAGGCCCACAGAAAGTCGTGGTGCCCTATGGCATGCCCCCTGTGGAGGTGTCTCAGGTCGACTTCAACCTGGATGACTGGGCTGAGCCGGCTCCCGTCATGATGGATGAGCGCAAAGACCCGCCGCCATCGACCTGGTTTGACGACATGGACTCATCGCCCATGCCGCTGGACGCACATGCCTCCGTCCGTTGAATTCGCGCTGGCCCCAAGCGCAGAGCTAGGCGCCACGTCACCATGAAAAAGGGCTGCCTCGGCAGCCCTTGTTTCTTTCGCGGGTGTCTTGTTTGGTCCGGACCTGCGTCCATCAGCTCAGCAGTGCCTGTGCAAACTCTCTGGCATGGAAGGTTTGCAGGTCTTCCAGCTTTTCGCCCACACCAATGAAATAGACCGGTACAGGGTGATTGCGTTGTTGCGACCACAAGGCGATGGCGGCCAGCACCCCCCCCTTGGCGGTGCCGTCGAGCTTGGTGACCACCAAGCCGGTCAGCCCCAGCGCTTCGTCAAACGCCTTGACCTGTGACAGCGCGTTCTGGCCCGTGTTGCCATCGACGACCAGCAACACTTCATGTGGGGCGGTGTCCATGGCTTTGCCAATCACGCGCTTGACCTTGCGCAGTTCATCCATCAGGTGCAACTGGGTGGCCAGGCGTCCAGCCGTGTCGGCAATGACCACATCGGAGCCACGGGCTCGCCCAGCTTGTACGGCATCGAAGGTGACCGCAGCTGGGTCGCCGCCTTCCTGGCTGACGATATCAACCTGGTTGCGATCAGCCCAGACCAGCAGTTGTTCGCGTGCTGCAGCGCGGAAGGTGTCGGCCGCAGCCAGCAAGACACGTTGGCCGGCATCAGCCAAATGGCGGGTCAGCTTGCCAATGGTGGTGGTTTTGCCTGCGCCATTGACCCCCGCCACCATGATGACGGTGGGCGTGTGATGGCCGACCTCCAAGGGCTTCTCCAGTGGGGACAACAGGTCGGTGATGGCATCGATCAGCAGGTTTTTCACCTGTTCTGGTGCGGTTGCCTTGGCTTCCTTGACGCGCTGCTTCAGGTCTTGCAGCAACCATTCGGTAGCGGCCACCCCGGCGTCAGCCATCAGCAATGCCGATTCAAGCTCCTCGTAGAGCGCATCGTCAATTTGTGTGCCGGTGAACACCTGAGCGATGCTTGAGCCGGTCTTGCGCAACCCCTGACGCAGCTTGTCCAGCCAGGACCGTCGCTCCGGAGCGGCCGGCGCGGCGGCGGTCGATGTGGGGGTGGGCGCAGGTGGCGTTTGCGGCGCAACGGCCTCTGGGGGCCTCGAATCAGGTTGTGCCTCGGGCGTTGGGGGAATCGAGGTGGCAGGCGAGGAAACCGGAGCGGCTGTGGGCGCCAGGGACGCTGGTGCGTCGACCGCTTCAGGGGCGGGCGCTGGCTCTACGGGCGTGCTGGGTGCCTGTGGGGCAGGCTCTGCCTGGCTTTGCCCCCATCCCAGCTTTTTCTTGATGAAACTGAACATGCCGCCATTGTAGGGGCCGGAGCTTTTTACAATGCTGACTTCGTCACATTCCGTGCCTCTTGCATGCGCCCATCTCGCCCCTCCAGATCGTCCGCAGAGTCGCGCGCACCCAAGTCCACCAGTTTGTCTGCCGCTCAGCAGGTGGGGCGGCATGCTGCACAGGAAGTTCGCATCATTGGTGGTCAATGGAAACGCACCCCTTTGGCCGTGCCAGTGTCTGCAGGGTTGCGTCCAACCCCCAATCGCGTCAGGGAGACCTTGTTCAACTGGTTGGGGCAGGATCTGTCGGGTTGGGCCATTCTGGATGCGTTTGCAGGCAGCGGGGCTCTCGGGCTTGAAGCAGCATCTCGTGGGGCCACTTCAGTCACCTTGATTGAGCGAGAGCCCGCGTTGGCGCACGCCATTCGGACCAGCATTGACAAACTCAAGGCTCAGGACACGGTGCGGCTGATTCAGGCCGATGCCTTGTCCTGGATGGGGCAAGCTGCTCGCCAGCACACCTTATTTGACCTCGTGTTTTTGGACCCGCCGTTCGAGGCGGAACTCTTCGAGTCAGCCGTGAAGGCTGCTGTGCCATGTGTTCCACCCGGCGGATGGATCTACCTCGAGGCACCTAAGGCCTTTGGCGCTGCTGATTTTGCCGACCTCACCCTGGCGCGGGAAGGCAAGGCGGGGGCAGTGCACTTTCACCTTTTTCAGCGTAAGGCTGAACCGGCGTCTGGCGCCTGACCCCAGTCCCAGGGCTACACTTTCTTCCGATTCCCACCCGTTTGTCGACTCATGACCGATCCCGTTGCCACCTTGGCCATTTACCCCGGTACGTTTGACCCCATGACCTTGGGGCACGTTGATCTCATGCGTCGTGCAAGCCGCCTGTTTGATCGACTCATCATCGCAGTCGCTGCAGGCCACCACAAGAAGACGATGTTCAGTCTCGACGAGCGCTTGGCCATTGCCAAGGAGTTGGCCAAGGACTTTCCCAACGTGGAAGTGATCGCCTTTTCTGGTTTGTTGCGCGACTTCGTGGTGCAGCACGGCGGGCATGTGGTGGTGCGAGGACTGCGGGCGGTCAGCGACTTCGAATACGAGTTCCAGATGGCCGGCATGAACCGCCAACTGATGCCCGATGTCGAAACCGTTTTTCTGACCCCGTCCGACCAGTACCAGTTTGTGTCTGGCACCTTTGTGCGCGAAATCGCCATGTTGGGGGGCGACGTGTCGAAATTCGTGGCGCCCAGTGTGCTGGAGCGTCTGCGGACACGCGTTGCGCAGGCAAAGGCGTAAGTCATGGCACTGAAGATCACGGACGAATGCATCAACTGCGATGTGTGCGAGCCTGAGTGCCCGAACCAGGCCATCTCGATGGGCGAGACCATCTATGTGATCGACCCCAACAAATGTACCGAGTGCGTGGGGCACTTTGACGAACCCCAGTGCGTGCAGGTGTGTCCTGTCGAATGCATTCCGGTCGACCCCGATCACACCGAGACCCGGGAGCAACTCATGAGCAAGTACTTGAACTTGCAGAAGCTGGCTCGGCGCGCCTGATCAGCGTCCAGCAATTGCAGGCAAGCTGCGGGCCGCAGTTCGCGACTTTCGTGTCGGTAAGTGGGGGCGATGTTCAGCCCTGGCGGCTTTGTGCACCGCGCGGAAGTCCCGTTTGCGTGGAATGCGTTTCAGGTCAGTCGTGGTACGGCGGTCTGGCTCCACGTCAACCTTTTTCTTGGGTTTGGTCAGGGGCAGGGCTCGCGTGGAAGGCGATCCATTGCTCCGTGACATCTCCCGCAGGAGTTTCTGCTCACGCTCAGCCGCCTCAACTGCCTGGGTGCGCTGGGCTGATGTTCTCGCGTCGGCGATGTGAATCACCTTTTGCGCGTTGGCTTGCGCGCACGGCCATTGCTGATACTGGTTTTGTCCGCTCGCATCTGCGCAACGATAGGCCTGCGCGAGTGCCGGGTTGCTGATGCCAGAAAGGCACAGGTGCAGCAGCGCGGTCGCCGTCAGGATGCGAATGGAGGCCGTCTTCATGGCTGTGGCGGGGCAGGCGTATCGGGTGTATTCGGCGTATCGGGTGCTGCGGTGGCCGATTGGGATGCCTCGGTGTTGGGTGCCGGCGCGGCGGGCTTGCGAGGGGGCTTGGGGCGCTGTGGTTGTGCATGAACCAGCGTGGTGGCTTTGTTCATGTCGCCATCCAGGAAAGCCGGCAGAGCACCTTTGGCCTGGTCGATGCATTTGAAAATCAACTCGCGTTCCGATTGAGGAGGCTTGCGCAACACAAAGGCCGCGACCTCTTGCTTGACGCCAGGGTGCCCGATACCCAGGCGCAAGCGCCAATAGTCTGGGGTGCCCAGTTGGGCGTGAATGTCGCGCAGGCCGTTGTGGCCCCCGTGTCCGCCGCCTTTTTTCAGCTTGACCTGACCGGGGGGGATGTCGAGTTCATCGTGCGCCACCAGGATTTCGTCGGGGTTGATCTTGAAGAACCGAGCCAAGGCGGCAACCGACTTGCCTGACACGTTCATATAGGTCTGGGGCTGGAGCAACCACACAGGGCCTTGAGGTGTGTTGGCTCGTGCGACCAGGCCGTGATAAGCCCGGTCAGGCAGCAGCGTGACGCCCAGTTGGCGCGCCAGCGTGTCGATCCACCAAAAGCCTGCGTTGTGCCGGGTGTCTTCGTATTCAGGGCCGGGGTTGCCCAGGCCAACAAACAGTCGAATCATGATGGGCGCAGATTATCAATGTTGGATGCACCAAAGGAAAAGCCCCGCTTAAGCGGGGCTTGACGCAAAGCCGAGAGGCTTTGAGGAAGATGCCAAGAAGAATTACTTCTTCTTCTTGCCCTTGGCGGGTTCGGCGGCAGCTTGAGGAGCGGCGATGACTTCTTCCACGGGCTCGACCACGGTGGCAATCACGGGGTTCTTGCGACCATGGGTCAGCACCTTGACGTGGCTATCCAGCTTCAGGTCGTCGACGTGGATCGACTGGCCCTTCACCACATTGCCCAGGTCAACGGTCAGGAATTCAGGCAGCTGTTCAGCCAGGCACTCGATTTCCAGCTCGGTGGCAACGTGGTTGATGATGCACTTGTCGATCTTGACAGCGGTCGACTCGGCTTCGTTCACGAAGTGCAGAGGCACCTTCTTGTGAATCTTGGTGGTGGCGTCGATGCGTTGGAAATCGACGTGCAGAACCAGCTTCTGGAAGGGGTGGACTTGGTAGTCGCGCAGCAGGACCTTTTCAACCTGACCATTCAGTTCCATTTCGAGAATGGACGAGTGGAAGGCTTCCTTGCGCATGGCGTGGTACAGCGCGTTGTGGTCCAGCTCGATGTTTTGGGGGGCTTTGCCTGCACCGTAAACGATGCCAGGGGTCTTGCCAGTGTTGCGCAGGCGGCGGCTCGCTCCGGTGCCCTGCAAAGAACGCTCAAAGGCGGTGAATTTCATGGATGACTCCAAACTAAGTAATGGAAGCGCCCGCGACCAGGCGCTTAGGAAAGACCGGGATTGTAGCGTCCCGATCAGAAATTGTTGTTCTGTTCAGAGAACAACGAGGTCACCGATTCACCGTCGGTGATGCGGCGGATGGTTTCGGCAAACAGGAATGCGGTCGACAGTTGGCGAATCTTGGGGGTCGACTTGGCGGCCTCGCTCAGAGGGATGGTGTTGGTGATGACCACTTCATCCAGATGCGAAGCCTTGATGCGCTCGATGGCAGGGCCAGAGAACACGGCGTGGGTGCAGTAGGCGTACACGCTCTTGGCGCCACGTTCCTTCAGGACCTCTGCAGCTTTGACCAAGGTGCCGGCGGTATCGATCATGTCGTCCATGATCACGCAGTTGCGGCCATCGATTTCACCGATGACGTGCATCACTTCCGACACGTTGGCCTTGGGACGACGTTTGTCGATGATGGCCAGATCGCAACCCAGTTGCTTGGCCAGGGCGCGAGCGCGAACCACGCCACCGACGTCAGGCGACACGACCACGAGGTCCTGGTAGTTCTTGGCTTGCAGGTCAGACAGCAGTACGGGCGAAGCGTAGATGTTGTCGACGGGGATGTTGAAGAAGCCTTGGATCTGGTCAGCGTGCAGATCCATGGTCAGCACGCGGCTGATGCCGACTGCTTCCAGCATGTTGGCCACAACGCGAGCCGAGATGGGCACGCGGGTGGAGCGGGGGCGGCGGTCTTGACGGGCGTAACCGAAGTAAGGAATGACGGCGGTGATGCGCTGGGCCGATGCACGCTTGAGGGCGTCAGCCATGACCAGCAATTCCATCAGGTTGTCGTTCGTGGGGGCACAGGTCGACTGCACGACGAACACTTCGCGACCGCGAACGTTTTGCTGAATTTCAACCGTGGTTTCGCCGTCAGAGAAGCGGCCGACCGAGGCCTTGCCCAAGCTGATGCCCAGATGGGTGGCGATTTCCTGAGCGAGAGCAGGATTGGCGTTGCCAGTGAACAGTACGGTATCGGAGAGCATGGGCATCAGATGGCAAAAAAGCATCTTGCCCTATCACCTTGCCCGTTAGCAAAGGGTTTGCAATGGGATTGCAAAGGTGTCGGGCAGAGTGCAGATCAACAGGCGGTGGCGGATTGATCAGTCAGAAGAATTTGGCAGGGGAGGAAGGATTCGAACCCTCGTATGTCGGAATCAAAATCCGATGCCTTAACCAACTTGGCGACTCCCCTACACAGGTCTTGCTTTGAAGCGAACTTCGCGTCAAAACCTAGTAAGTGTTCTCTTGACTAGAGCCTCAAATTATAGCCAGCTTTTTGCGTTTGTTGCAAGCGTCTTGTTCAATTTTGTTGTTGATCGGTGTGAGTTGCAAACTTGCTACAACGGCAACCAATCAAGCAACGGATGTTGAACCAGACCACAACAAAGGCGGCTGACCCATGAAGAATCACTCAGGCCGACATCGGTGGGCTCGAATGACTTCAGGTGGGGGGTGTTGTTGCTGGGCTCAACCCAGGAAAACACCGCGCTGCCTGACCCGGTCATTCGGCTGTTGCCGAAGCGGTTCTGCATGATTCCAAGCGCTTCGCTGACTTGACTGCTGAACTCCGCTGCGGGAGCTTGCAAATCGTTTTGACCGAAGCGCTTAGGCGCTGCAAGAAAGTCTGCGACTATAGCAGGCTTTGTGTCGCGTTTCAGGAGCGAGCTGGAAAAAATCGCTGCGGTCGGGATGGCAACCGGGGGTTTGAGGATGGCGAGTTGTGTATTTGACACACTGGCCGGCAGTTCGATGGGGGTGATGATTTCGCCTACGCCCTCCACCCAGGCTGGGCGGCCTCGCAGGAAGAAGGGCACGTCTGCCCCCAACTTCAGTCCGAGTGCTTCCAGCCGGGCGCCACTCCAGTTCAGTTGCCACAGCTTGTTCAGCGCGATCAGCACGGTAGCGGCATCTGAGCTCCCGCCACCCAGACCGGCGCCCCACGGGACGTGTTTGTGAATGCTGATGTCGCATCCAAGCGAGGTGCCACTTTCGGCTTGCAGCAAACGCGCGGCGCGCAGGCAGAGGTCATCAGCGGGCAGTGCTGGGCCGAGGTCGTGGCGCTGTATCTTGCCGTCGCGTCGCAGTTCGATGTGCAGTTCGTCAGACCAGTCGATGGGCAAAAAGACAGACTGAAGCAGGTGATAGCCGTCAGGGCGCCGCCCAGTCACGTGCAAAAACAGATTGATCTTGGCGGGGGCGGGGAGGCCCGTCAGGCTGGTCATGGCTTGTGTTTACTGTTCAAGGCGAACCTTGATGGTGATGAGCCGCTGGCTTGCTGTCTCGGTCCGGGTGGCTTGCAGTTTGCCTTGCATGAGCAGGCGTGTGTCGATTTGCCAGCCAGCTTGCTCGAAGCCAGACTGATCTGGCAGCACTTGGGAGGCGGCCAGTTCGGGCGCGGGAACGCCTTGCAACCAGTGAGGCAGGGCTTGAACCGGAATGTCTTCGCCCAGCAGTTGTGCAGAAAGCTCATTCAGTGAGCCATACGAACTGCGCCCTTCGGACGAGTCGAGGTGGGCACTTTGCGCATTCCAGGTGACCTGCGCGAGTTGTGTTCCAAGAGGCGTCATCAGGTCGAGTTGGCCCTCGCCAGTGGTGGCTTTGAGGAAAAAAGTGAAGCTCTGGCCATCGGCTGGCAGAGAGCCAAAGGCGCCCAGTTTGACGCTGAGATGACCTTGCCACTGCTGCGCTTGTTGAAGTTGCGCCGAGGGCAACAGAACTGGGGGGCGTGGCGGGCTTTTGCAGGCGCTCAGCAGTGCCGTCAGGCCCAGCGCACACACGCTCGTGCGAATGTTCATGCCAGATTCACAACCCGATGTGCAGTCGATGGATGACCGACTTGAGTAGCTCGTTACCCGGATCTCGGCCCAGGGCTTCTTTCAGTACCTTGCGGGCTTCCTCTTGCTGGCCGCTGGTCCACAGTGCTTCGCCCAGATGCGCAGCGATTTCCGGGTCGGCTTTGGCAGCCAGAGCCTGTCGCAATAGCTTGATGGCATCTTCGACACGCCCCGATCGGTATTCCAGCCAGGCCAGACTGTCTGTGATGAAGGGGTCGGCTGGTCGCAGCGCCAGGGCCTTTTCGAGGAGGACTCGGGCTTCAGGCAAGCGGATGTTGCGCTCAGCGAGGCTGTAGCCCAGGGCGTTGTAGGCGTTCGGGTCTTCGGGGTTGAGTTCCATGACCCTACGCAGCATGGTTTCCATGCGGTCGTATTGCTTGAGCTTTTCCGAGATCATGGCGAGGTCGTACATCAGGTCCGACTCTTCAGGGAATCGCTCCAGTGCGGCATTCAGCACCTTCTGCGCTTCGCTGAGTTGATTGGCTTCGCGCAGCAGTTGCGATTCGATCTGGACTTTGGTGACACCATCTTGTGGCTCTATTTCGGGCACAGCACGAATGGCTGCGCGTGCCTGATCCAGTTTGCCTGTGCGGGCGAGCAGTTGCGCGCGCTGGTTCTGGACAGCCAGCTTGGCTTGATTGGGGTCAGCCAATTGCAGCCAACCGATGGCCTGATCAATGCGACCTTGCTTTTCGGCAATTTGCGACAGCAGCAGATTCGCTTGTTCCAGCTCGCCTTTGGGCGCGCCTGGGTTGGGGGTGTTGTCTGCTTCGTCCGGTGTGTCTGGCTTGTTGGTGCCTTTGCCGTCTGGGGTTGCCGCGAGTTTTCCACGGGCCTGCGCGGTGGGGGCTTTACCGCCTGGGCGTTCTTCCTGGCCTAACAATTCAAGCACCTTGGTTGTGGCCTTTTCGGCCGCGTCGTATTGCTTGAGCTCGAAGCGGACCAGGCCCAAGGTCAGCCAGGCGGAACTGTGTGTGGGGTGGCTTTGGGTCAGCAACTCGAGTTGCGACGCGGATTCGGGCAGACGCTGCAAACCAGCCAGGCGACGCGCATAAGACAGTCGAACCAGGGGCGCTGCTGCGGGTGTGGAGAGCTGTTGCTGAACGACTTTTTCCGCATCAGGGTTGCTGGCCATCAGATCGGTGGCCAGCAGCCCAACCATGGTGTGGTCGGGCTTGAGGGTGGCGGCCCGCTTCAGCGCGGCCATGGCTTTGTCGCTGTCTTTGGCTAAAAGCCAGGCTTCAGATGTGGCCACCCAGGCTTCCACCTGCTCGAGCTGGCCTTGGCGCCATGGTTCGGTGGCGTCTTCAATGACCTGAGCGGAGGCGGTCTTGTCGGTCAGGCGGGTCATGGCCCGGGGTAGCGACAGCAGGACTTGACCTTGCTGGGCGGAAGGGGTCAGCTGAATCAATGCACGCAAGGGGGCGGTGAGGTCGGCCGTGCGATCGAGCGCCAGCAGGATTTGCGTGAGGTACTCGCAGGCTTCACGTGATTGAGGCAGCGCCTGACGCCAGGCCTTGGCCGCTGTCAGGGCCTGTTCGCCCGCGCGGGCTTGCAGGGCAATTGACACCGCGCGCTGGTACAACTGGCCGCTTCTGTGCCGTTTGGCCAACTCCAGGTAGATCTGGAAGGCGGTGCCGGGGTCACCTGAATGCGCCTGGATTTCCGCGATCAGGAGTTGGTAGAACATCTCGCCGTCCATGGCCGAGCTGTCGGGCAAAGGCTTGGCGAGGTCTTTTTTGAGAGCCAAGGCTTCTTGTCGCTTGTCCAGCCCTGCGGGGGCGGCCTGGCTGACCAAGGGGGTGCTCAGGCTGAGGGCCACCAGCAGCGCAGCGGTGGTTTGGCTGAACCGGAAGTGGGACAGGGGGGCGTTAAAAAATCGCAGGTCGAGCATGAGCACTCCAGGAGATGCTTCATTCTATTGATGACAATGGCTGTCATTGGTTCGATTGCCTCAGTAAATTCACCTTGTTGGGTCTATGCCGGAATTACCTGAAGTTGAAGTCACTCGTTTGAGCTTTGCCGATCGAATCGAGGGGGCAAAGGTCGAGTTCGTCGCGATGGGCAAACCTTTGCGTTGGCCCCTGGGTGTGTCGCCCGACGTGTTGGTGGGGGCGCGTGTGGGGGCCGTCGCCCGTCGGGGCAAATACCTGTGGGTGCCACTGACTGGTGGCCAGCAAGAGCAGGGGGGGCTGCTGATTCACCTGGGCATGTCGGGCTCGTTGTCGTTTGGGTTTGATGTGAACGCGCCGGGCGTTCACGACCATTTTGAGTTGAAGACGTCGCAAGGCGTGTTGCGGTTGACCGACCCTCGGCGTTTCGGTGCGGTCGTGTGGAGCCCGTCGATGACCGAAGGCGTGGCGGCCAAGTTGTTGTCCACACTGGGGCATGAACCGTTTGACCCGAGTTTGACAGGCGCGTACCTGCATGAGCGATTCAAGGGGCGCACGGCCCCCATCAAGCAGGCTGTTCTGGCAGGAGACGTGGTGGTTGGGGCGGGCAATATTTACGCCTGCGAGGCCTTGTTCATGGCTGGCATTGACCCAAGGGTGCCGGCGGGCAAGGTCAGCCGGCCTCGGTGCGACAAACTGTTGGCGGCGATTCAACAGGTGCTGGCCGAGGCTTTGCGCCAGGGCGGCACCAGCTTGAAGGACTTCAAGGATGCTTATGGCAGCCAGGGGCACTTCCAGTTGTCGACCCAGGTTTATGGGCGGGAAGGGCTGCCGTGTCGGATTTGTGCGACGCCTGTGTCTCGTCTCGTCCAAGGCCAGCGAGCCACGTTTTTCTGCAGAGTTTGTCAAAAAAGGTGACAGACTTCTCAAATCAGTCACGCAGGGCTGTACTTTTTGTCCCAACTTGCCGATGGCGCTGTAATCCGTCGGAGGAAGCCTTGCGCTAGGATGTTTTCATGATGCCCACTTTTGCGAGTCACCTGGATGCTCTGGGTCAGTGGCGTGTGGCCACTGATTCGAAGCTTGCCGCCCTGGCGCGTTTCGCACGCGAGCACGATTTGCTGGACGATTCGTCTGCCGAATGGTTTGAAGCCATGCGGCACCGCTTGTCTGGCGAGAAGCTCATGGTGGCCTTTGTCGCCGAGTTTTCGCGCGGCAAGTCTGAGTTGATCAACGCCATCTTCTTCTCTGACAAGGGCCGACGCATGATGCCGGCCTCCGCTGGCCGCACCACCATGTGCCCGGTCGAGTTGGGGTATGACGCGGAAGACCCGGTTGGGTTGACGTTGTTGCCCATCGAAACGCGCCTGCAGGCTGCTTCGCTGTCGGAGTTGCGCACACAGCCGCAGGTCTGGACCATGATCGAGTTGGACTTGTCCAACCCTGAGGGCATGGCCGCTGCGCTGGCCGAGGTCATGCGAACCCGCCTGGTTTCGAAGGAAGAGGCCCGCAAGCTGGGTTTCTGGGACGACGAACGCCCTGACGACAACCCGCCGGTCACCGCTGATGACCAGGTTGAAATTCCGGTCTGGCGCCACGCGCGTATCAACTTGCCGCACCCGCTGCTCAAGCGCGGGTTGGTGGTGCTCGATACCCCGGGGCTGAATGCCATTGGTACCGAACCCGAACTGACACTGGGCTTGCTGCCCCAAGCGCACGCCACCGTGTTCATTCTGGGTGCCGATACCGGCGTGACCAAGTCTGACTTGTCGATCTGGCGCGACCACTTGAGTGGGCCCGCCTTGGCGCGCTATGTGGCGCTGAACAAGATTGACTCGCTGGCCGATCCGCTCAGCACGCCTGAGCAGGTGCAGCAAACCATTACGCGCCAATGCGAGAGCGTCGCGCAGACCCTGGAAATCCCGACCGAGCACGTTTTCCCCATTTCGGCCCGTCAGGCTCTGGCTGCGCGTTTGAACGGAGATGCCCAAGGTCTGGCTAACAGCCGCTTGGAAGCGTTCGAGACCGCCTTGTCTGAGGGCTTGCTGCCCAAGCGACGCGAGAATCTGGCGCACGCGTCGGTGGATGGCGCGCGGCAGTTCCAGGGGCAGTTGAATCGTCGGTTTGCCGAGATGCGGCGCTTGTACGCTGACCAGTTGCTCGAGTTGCGCGGATTGCGTGGCAAGAGTTCGGGCAAGGTTCAGTTGATGCTGCAGCGTGTTCAAGCTGAAGCCGCCGAGTTTGAGCAATGTACGGCTCGCCTGGCCGCGATGCGCAGTGTGCATGCCCGCATGTTGAAGGACGCCTTGGCTGAGCTGTCGGCCGACCGAGTTCGGCAGGAAGTGGATGTGCTGCAGCAGGTGCTGGGTGGTTCCTGGCTGCCGCTGGGCGCCAAGAAGGCGTTCGTCGAGCTGTGCGCGCGCCTGCGTGGCCTGATCGAACAGGCTCAGCAACGCAGTGAAGAAATTCATTCCATGCTGGTGGCCTCGTTTGCCAAGCTCAATGCCGAGTTCGGCTTCAGCCTGGTGGCTGACGTGCCGCTGGATGTTCGCAAGTACGCCGACGATCTGAATCTGATTGAGCGCAACTACGTTCAGTACCTGGGCTTGAGTCAGGCTTTCCGTCTGGCGCAGCCCGGCTTCCAGGAGCAGTTCCGTCGCATGTTGATCTCGCGTTTGCGCGTGGTGTTCGAAACGGTCAGCAACGACATTGAGTTGTGGAACAAGACCGCGTCAGCTCAAGTGGATGGCCAATTGCGTGAGCGCCGTCGTAACTTCAAGCGCCGCTACGAGTCACTGGATCGCATTCAGTCGGCATCGGGCGAACTGGACGTGCGCTTGCAAGAGGTTCAAGCTCAGGATGAGCGCGTGCTGCAACTGCAGACCCGTTTGGGCACCCTGGTGGATGAGTTGGTGAAGGTGGCTGAGTTGCCTGCCGTCGAGGCAGAGCATCCTGGCTTGACCGCGATGAAGGCGATCTCTCTTGATCTGACCTGATCAAAACATCGGTTCTGGATGGCAAAGAAACAAACGGGCGCGCCACTGGCGCGCCCTGATCATTTGTGGCGCCGGGTGGAGGCACTGCACCCGGACTTGTCTCGCCGCTTGGTGGCCTGGCAGGCCGACCATGGTCGCCATGACATGCCATGGCAAAAGACACGTGACCCATACCGGGTTTGGCTATCGGAAATCATGTTGCAGCAAACACAGGTGGTGACTGTGTTGGGCTACTACCAACGGTTTCTAGAGCGCTTTCCCAGCGTGTCAGACCTGGCTGCTGCGCCACTGGATGAGGTCCTGACTTTGTGGGCCGGGTTGGGCTATTACAGCCGCGCGCGTAACTTGCATCGGTGTGCACAGGCGGTGGTCAGCGATTTCGGCGGGCGCTTCCCAGAAACCGTGGCCGAGCTGGTGTCCTTGCCTGGGATCGGGCCCTCAACTGCGGCGGCCATTGCATCATTCTGTTTTGGCGTACGCACCTCCATCATGGACGGCAACGTCAAGCGGGTGCTGAGTCGGGTGTTGGCCTGGAATGAAGATCTGGCCATCAAGCTGCACGAGCGCCAGCTGTGGGATGCAGCGAACCATCTCGTGCCTGATCTTGAGACCGACATGCCGGCTTACACGCAGGGGCTCATGGATCTGGGTGCGACCGTGTGCACGCCGCGCAAGCCCAATTGCCTGCTGTGTCCGTGGTCAGACTGGTGTGGGGCGCGAAAAGAGGGGCATCCAGAAGACTACCCCGTTCAGACGCGCAAATTGAAACGGTCTGAGCGTGAAAGCTGGCCGCTGTGGCTGGAGTGGCAGGGGCAAGTCTGGCTAAGCCAGATGCCCGACAGTGGTGTGTGGGCTGGCTTGTGGACCCTGCCTTTGTTTGACAGCTTATTGCAGCTGCAGACCTTGGTTGGCGACGAGCGCACCCCGATGTTGCTGCCGCAGCCGAAATTCAAGCATGTGCTCACGCATCTCGATTGGTGGCTGCACCCGCATCGATTGGTTTGCTCTGAGCCAGATGCAGCTGCTTTGGCTTGCGCGTTGCAAGGCTCACAACATGGAGGCCTATGGGTTCGCATCGACGACCTGGCTCAGTGGGGCTTGCCGGCCCCCATGCGCAAACTACTGCTTGGCTGAGTTCGTGATTCAGCTTTGTGGTGCGGGCTCGTCGAGCGTGACCACCACGGGAGCATGATCGCTTGGGCGTTCGTTCTTGCGTGGTGCCTTGTCGATCGCGCAGGCCGTCACTCGGGATGAGAGTGGCTGGCTGACCAGAATGTGATCAATGCGCAGCCCCTGGTTCTTGCGGAACGCGAGGTTGCGGTAGTCCCACCAACTCCAGCTTTTGACGGGCTGCTCGAACAAGCGGAACGCGTCGGTCAGGCCCAACTGAATCAGTTGCTGGAAATGGGCGCGCTCGGGCACCGTGCAGTGGATTTGATCTTTCCAGGCTACCGGGTCGTACACATCGGCGTCGGTCGGGGCAATGTTGAAGTCACCCATCAGGACCAGATTAGGGTGCCGGGCGAGTTCCTCTTTCACCCAAGCCTCGAGAGCGTCCAGCCAAGCCATCTTGTAGACGAACTTGTCGCTGTCAGGCGCCTGCCCATTGGGAAAGTAGGCGCCAATGACGCGAATGGGGCCATTGACCGCGTCGGGCACGGTGCCGGCGATGACCCGGGCCTGATCGTCGGCAAAGCCCGGGATGTTGCGAACGATGTCGGTGCTGTCCGCGCGGGTGAGCAGTGCCACCCCGTTGTAGGTTTTCTGGCCGAACCACTGGGCTCGGTAGCCTGCCGCCTCCAGATCAGCGTGAGGGAACTTGTCGTCTGTCAGTTTGGTTTCTTGTAAAACCAGTGCATCGACCGGGTTGGCAGCGAGCCAGTCCAGTAGTTGCGGGAGGCGTACGGACAGCGAGTTGACGTTCCAGGTGGCGAGTTTCATGTGGCATGAGCAAAGCCCTCCGACATGCGAAGAGCTTGTTTAAAACATTTCCAGTTCGCCCGATTCGACCAATTCCTCTGTGGTGGCGGTTTCCAGTTCCTTGAACCCGTCGGGATTCCAGTTCAGGTTGAATACGAAGCGTTGGTAGATGTTAACCGGTGGTTCGCTCTGATCGGCCAGATCGGTCAGCGTGTATTTGAAGCACAACTGGGGCGTGGCCGAACCGAATGACACGTTTCGCTCTTCCAGTTTGACCAGCATGGGGACTTGAACCTGAGAAATCAGGCGCTGGTCTTCGTCTCCCACATAGCGCGCCTTGAAGTAGCCCCAGATCATATTGGTGACTTCGCCAAGTACCTCTGCGATGCGGCTTGGCTTCGGCGGGTCATTGGGATCGATGCATTCTGGGCCGAGCTTGACGGTTCGGTTATCGCACTGCAGCATCATGTAGCCACGGCACCAGGTGCTCTCCAGGGGGATGAGTGTGAACACCTCGCCGCAGACGATCGAGTCTTTGACGATGTATGGCGTGTCACAACTCAGGCTGAAGTGTTTGAACTGGGAACGCAATGAGTTTTCTGTGATTTCCTGAATGCCGCGGACCATGGCATTGGGGAAGACAAAGCTGAAGATGTAATCGTTGAGGTCGTGCTTCAGCGAGTCGATGGTTTCGATGGTGAAGGCTGCGCAAAAGGAATGCCGATGCGCAGGCGTCAAGTCGCTCATGTCGGCCGATTTCTTCCGGCGCAGGAAGATGGGGAGTTCCGGGCGCAACGCGTGGATTTCCTGACCCATTTGAATGCCGCCGTCGGCTGTGTCGTGATAGCTCTCCGATAAAAGGATGCCGCCGAGGTCCGCGTTGGATCGCAACACGTTCATCACGTTGTCACTGTGGGTTTTGAGCCCGATCAGGTTGTTTTGCGCGCAAAAGCGCTTGATTTCAGTGAGGGTGGCGACGTCGCCATCGTCGATGACGAGAACCTTGCTGACGATACTGGCTTGTTCCATGAGTAAGGATCTCCTGACTGATTGCTAGGCAATAGCCTATCGGAAGCCTCCGCTCAGGACTTGAGCTGTTCACACTCATTTAACGATCTGCCGTGCAGTACTGGTGTTCGGCTGGACAAGCGACCTGCTGGCCTTGTGCGGAGTGGGCATTTTTCCCGGGTGGGGTGTAGCCGAATTTCCAGAATCTCGTCCGGATTTGCTATTGCGATGTCACGACACCCACTACCAAGTTAGGGGGGGCGGGCGTTAAACAGCCCGTCACTTTGGGTGAGTGGTGGGTAACAAGGCGTACGATTACTTACAAGGCGGGCCGTTGACGTCGATCCATCAAAAAATGCTCTCAATTGGAGGATTGAATCATGTTCAAGCACGTGCGTCGTGTTGCGAAGGTTGTTGCAGTGGGGGGGGCCATGTCGTGGGCCGGAGTGGCGTTCGCTGCCGGTGCTGTCTCAGGTCAAGGTACTTGGGAATCCACGTTGCAGGCCCGCGATCTCAATCACGATGGCCAGATCGATGCGTTTTATGACACGTCGCTGAATATTTCGTGGCTGAGTGATGCGTTTGCCGAAGGCCCCCCAGTGGGCTTTCCCGCTGGTCGCCCGATTCGGTTTTGGGGCGAAGCGCACGAGTGGACCTTGAATCTGGACGTTCACGGCGTGAAGGGCTGGCGTTTGCCTTCCGTGGTCAATGACTTTTTCGCTACCGACCCTGGTGGCCGTCACTGTCCCATCGATACGTTTGATGGGGCATCACACACCCTGTGCGGTTTCAACAGCGACGTGACTCGTTCGGAGTTGGCCCACATGTATTACGTCACGCTGGGTAACAAGGCCCCCTTGGCGCTGGATGGCTCACCCCAGGCTGGTTCGGGCTTGACCAACACAGGGCCGTTTACCGACCTGCGTGAAGCGATTTACTGGACGGGCACACACCATGATCAGGGTGGCTACGTCTGGGCTTTCGGCATGGCCGGTGGCTGGCAGAACGTCGACGACCCCTTCCATGGCTTTCCTTATGGCACCTGGGCGGTTCACGATGGCGATGTGGGGGCCCTTGCCGCCGTGCCCGAGCCTGAATCGGTCGCCATGGTGCTCGCAGGTGGTTTGACTTTGGCAGGCATTCTGGCGCGGCGTCATCGAGCCGCTCTGGCCTGATTGGCGCAGCACATGAAAAAGGCGAGTCAACCGACTCGCCTTTTTTCTTTGAGCTCCCCACCGAGGCGGGGAGGCCTTGAACTGAATCAGCTCCGTGCTGCCAGACGCTTGCCGCGAGCCCGGATGTTGAGGGCTTCCACGACCAGCGAGAAGGCCATCGCGGCGTAGATGTAGCCTTTGGGCACGTGCATATCGAAGGCTTCTGCTGTCAGGGCCATGCCCACCATCACCAGGAAGGCGAGTGCCAGGACTTTCACCGAGGGGTGGCGGTCAACGAACTCGCCAATCGGCTTGGCCGCAAACAGCATCACGCCAACGGAGGTGACCACGGCGGCGATCATGACACCGATCTGGTCGACCATGCCCACAGCGGTGATGACGGAGTCAAGCGAGAACACGATGTCGATGATGGCGATCTGACCGATGATGCCCCAGAACAGGCGGGTGCCTGCCGCCTTGAGTGTGGCCGGATCGGTTTGCGGGGGACCGTCTTCTTCACGTGCTTCAACTTCTACGAAGATTTCGTGCGAGGCCTTGTAGAGCAGGAACAGGCCACCGAACAGCAGGACCAGGTCGCGACCGCTGATGCCTTGGTTGAACACGGTGAAGAGATCGTTGGTCAGGCTCATGACCCAGCTCAGCGAGAAGAGCAGCAGCAAGCGTGACACCATGGCAAAACCCAAGCCAAGTCGACGAGCCTTGTCGCGCAGTTCTGCAGGCAGGCGGCCCACCAGGATGGAGATGAAGATGATGTTGTCTACACCCAGGACGATTTCGAGGGCGGTCAGCATCGCAAAGGCGATCCAGACGTTGGGGTCGAGCAGGAATTCCATGTTCAGATAAGACCTTTAAGGCTGAGATAGAAGGTTCAGCCTTCAACGATACCGATCTGTCGGGTGAAAGTAAATTCGAATAATTCCCTTGAATGCTTCGGAAAAACCGAAGTGAACCCGGGGCTTTGCCCACGGCTTTTTCAGCGCTGACGCTGGTATGTCACGAAATGGAAAGTGGTACCGGTGGCCGATTGGTGAGTCTCGCGCTGTGCTTCTGTGAAGTCCTCGCGTGACCAGGCTGGGAAGAAGGTGTCGGCATCAAAGTCGGCATCGACTTCGGTCAGGACCAGTTCGTCGGCCAGTGGCAGGGCCAATGCATAGAGCTCGCCGCCGCCCATGACAAATGCTTTTGGGGCGTCGGCCACGAGCGCCAGGGCTTGCTCCATGCTGTGGGCGACTTCGGCGCCGTCAGCCTGCCACTGTGTATTTCGGGTCACCACAATGTTGCGGCGACCTGGCAGTGGGCGAAAGCGCGCGGGCAAGGAGTCCCAGGTTCGGCGGCCCATGATCACGGGGCAGCCCATGGTGGTTTGGCGGAAATGCTTCTGGTCAGCAGATTCTTGCCAGAGCAGATCGTTGTCTTTGCCGATGGCGCCGCCGCGCGCCACCGCCGCGATGAGGCTCAACACGGCGGGTTTGGAGCGAGTGGCGGTCATACGGCAACGGGCGCTTTGATGGCGGGGTGGTGTTGGTACTCGAGCACTTCGAAGTCTTCGTACTCGTAGTCGAAGATGGAGGCCGGTTTGCGCTTGATGTTCAGTACGGGGTAGGGGAAGGGGTCGCGGTTGAGTTGCAGCTCGACTTGCTCGGTGTGGTTGCTGTAGATGTGGCAGTCGCCGCCGGTCCAGATGAAGTCGCCCACATCCATGTCGCACTGCTGGGCCAGCATGTGGGTCAGGAGGGCATAGGACGCGATGTTGAAAGGCACGCCCAGGAAGATGTCGGCGCTGCGTTGATACAGCTGGCAGCTGAGTTTGGGCTTGTCGCCTTCTGTTTGCGGTGGAGCGACGTAGAACTGGAAGAAGGCGTGGCACGGCGGCAAGGCCATTTGCTCGATCAGGCCGACGTTCCAGGCGCTGACAATGATGCGGCGCGAATCGGGGCTGGATTTGAGTTGCTTGACGACCTCGGAAATCTGATCCACGTGGCTGCCGTCTGGCTTGGGCCAGTTGCGCCATTGCACGCCGTACACAGGGCCCAGCGAGCCGTCTTCCCTCGCCCACTCGTCCCAGATGGTCACGCCGCGCTCTTGCAGCCATTTGACGTTGTCATCGCCACGCAGGAACCACAGCAGCTCCACGATGATGGACTTGAGATGGACCTTCTTGGTGGTGACCAAGGGGAAGCCTTCGCTCAGGTCGAAGCGCATCTGGTGACCAAAGACGCTGCGCGTACCGGTTCCGGTGCGGTCGGTTTTGAGCACGCCCGTGGTGTGCACGTGGCGCATGAAGTCTTCGTACTGGCTGCGGATGGGGCGGCTCACGGTCAGGGTCCGGTAAGTGGCGAAAGAAATGGCGTAGGGGGCTGATTATCCGTGGGTTTGAAACTGCATGGAGGCCAATTTCGCATACAGGCCATTGCGGCTCATGAGTTCGGCGTGGGTGCCTACATCCACGATGCGACCACCGTCGAGCACCACAATGCGATGGGCGTTGACCACGGTGCTCAGGCGGTGGGCAATGACCAGCGTGGTGCGGCCCTTCATGGCCTCTTCCAGGGCGGCTTGCACGGCGCGTTCGCTTTCGGTGTCGAGTGCGCTGGTGGCTTCGTCCAGCAACAGCAAAGGGGCGTTTTTCAGGATGGCTCGCGCAATGCTGATGCGTTGTCGCTGACCACCGGACAGGCGCACGCCCCGTTCACCCAGGTAGGTTTGATAGCCCTCAGGCAGGCGCATGAGGAAATCGTGGGCATGCGCGGCCTTGGCCGCTTCGATGACTTCGGCTTCCGTCGCGTCCGGCCGGCCGTAACGGATGTTTTCGAGCGCGCTGGTAGAGAAGATGGTGCTGTCTTGCGGGACGATGCCGATGCGCGAGCGCAGGTCTTGCAAACTCAATTGCTTTATCGAGGTGCCGTCCAGAGTGATGTCCCCTGACTGCGGGTCGTAGAACCGCATCAGCAGCTGGAACACGGTGCTCTTGCCTGCGCCACTGGGCCCCACCAGCGCCACGGTTTCACCAGGCTGGACATGCAGGTCGATGTGGTCGAGCGCGGTCTGGTCCGGGCGCGATGGGTAATGGAACTCGATGTGTTGCAGCCTGACCTCGGCACCCGCCGGGCGATGCGGCAGGCTCAGGGGTTGGGCCGGGGCCTGGATGGGCGAGCGGCTGGAGAGCAATTCCATCAGGCGCTCGGTGGCGCCAGCAGCCCGAAGGATGTCGCCATAGACCTCGGACAAGGCCGCAACGGACGACAGCAGCAAGATCACGTAGACCACGGTCTGGCCCATGTGGCCCGCAGAAATGCGGCCCTCAACGACGGCTTGGGTGCCTTGGTACAGACCGAAGAGCAGGGCGCCGGTGACGGCGCTGATGATGAAGGCCACGAGTGCGGCGCGTGCACGAATGCGGCGCACGCCTGTGCGAAAGGCAGAAGCCGTGGCATCGTTGAAGCGTTGTGCTTCGCGTTGCTCGGCCGTGTAGCTCTGGACCACCGGGATGGCGTTGAGCACTTCCGCCGCCAGTGCGCTGGAGTCAGCCAGCCGGTCCTGACTGGCGCGAGACAGCTTGCGAACGCGTCGGCCATACAGGATGGCGGGCAGCACGACCAGCACCAGCACCCCGATGACTTGCGCCATGACATACGGGTTGGTGATCACCAGCATGACCAGTGCACCCAGGCCCATGATGCTGTTACGCAGGCCCAGCGACAGGCTGGAGCCCACCACCGTCTGGATCAAGGTGGTGTCGGCAGTCAGGCGCGAGAGCACTTCGCCAGTTCGAGTGGTTTCGAAAAACTCCGGGCTTTGTTTCAGCACATGGCCATACACCGCTTGCTTCAGATCGGAGGTGATGCGCTCACCCAGCCAGGTCACGCAGTAGTACCGGGAGGCCGAGAAGATGCCCAGTGCCACGCCCACGCCAAACAGCGCCAGAAAGTGGCCCCGCAGGGCCATGACGCGTTCGGCGGGGTCATTCGAGACAAAGCCTTGGTCGATCAGGGTGCGCAAGGCGATGGGCATGACCAATGTGGTGAGCGCAGCCAGGATAAGAAAGATCAGAGCCAGGGCGATGCGGCCCCGGTAGGGCTTCATGAATGGAGCAAGACCCGACAGCGAGCGTGCCGATGCCTGTGGGGCAGCGGGCTCGATGTGGGCGGCGGCAGGGGAGGTTTCAGACTGGGCCATGAGACGAAGGGATGGGCGACGGTCTATTATTGCTCTTGACAATATTTGCGTAGGCAAATAAATTGCTGGGCATGGTCAAACACTCTAATCCTTCTCGGGAGTCGGCGGGTTCGGCGCCATCGCCGGTCGATTTCTACGATGCTGCTGGCTACAACAGCGAAAACTCGATTGGCTACCTGATGCGCCGCATCATGTTGATGATCGTGAATCAGGCCGACAAGCGATTGGAGTCGCTTGATCTGACCCAGGCGCAATGGGGGCCTTTGTTTCTGATTCTGCAGGGACGGGCCACGACGCTGGCCGAGTTGTCTCGCGAATTGCAGATCGATGCGGGTGCGTTGACCCGAACATTGGACCGACTTGAAGCCAAGGGGCTGTGCAAACGGGAGCGATCTACCGAGGATCGCCGCGTGGTCAATCTGGCTTTGACTCCCGAAGGCAAGCAGGCCTCGGCCCAGGTGCCGCGTGTGCTGGCCGACGTGCACAACCATTTGCTGGCGGGTTTTACGCGACAGGAATGGGAGACCCTGATGAGTCTGATGCGCAGGATGCTGGCCAATGCCGAAGCCATGCGCGACGGTTGCGATTTCGGTGATGCGCCCATGAAATCGAGTCGCTGCTGTGGGGAAGAAGAATGAGCAAGTCAAGCGCCAGGCGGTCATGGCGGCCGCTTGCCCTGGCCGTGGTGTCATCAGCGACTCTGGCGATGATGTCAGGCTGTGCTTCGCACCAGGACATTCAAGCGCGAACGTCAACCCGTTTGGCTGCTGACCTGGGGGTCAAAGAACCTTCGGTGCGCGAAGCGACGAACGCCGACCCCTGGTGGCGCCGGTTGGGTGATGCGCAACTGGATGCGCTGATCACGCAGGCCCTGGAAGACTCGCCCTCGATGAGTATGGCGCAGGCCCGCATGGCGAGAGCCCAGGCGCAGGCACGGTATGTGAGTGGGGCGGATGAGCCGCAAGTGCAACTGACAGGCGAAGTCGAGCGCCAGCGCTACTCGGCGCTGGGCTTGTTCCCGCCGCCGCTGTCGGGGCACCCGATCACGCTGGGAACCCTGCAGCTGGAAGGTTCTTGGGAACTGGACTTGTTTGGGCGTCAACGCGCCGAGTTGGATGCAGCTGTAGGACAGGCGCGAGCGGCTGAGGCGGATTCGGAGGCCGCTCGGGTGCTGCTGTCGACTCAGCTCGTCCGAGCTTATGTTCAGTTGGGCCGCTTGCTGGCCCAGCGTGACGTGATCCAGCGTTTGCTGACGCAGCGAGAAGAGGTTCTGGCTCTGGTGCGCCAGCGCGTGCAGGCCGGCCTGGACACTGCTGTGGAATTGAAGCAAGGGGAAGGAGCGCTTCCGGATGCCCGGGTCCAGCTTGAAGCCGTTCAAGAGCAGATTGTGCTGGCTCGGCATGCCCTTGCTGCACTCGCAGGCAAAGGGCCCAACTCGCTGGATGCGTTGTCGCCCGACTTGAGTGCGCTGCGTGCGCAATCGGCCCCGGTGCAGGTGCCGGTGGATTTGCTTGGTCGCAGGGCAGATATTCAGGCTGCGTTGTGGCGAGTCGAGTCTGCCGGGCATCAGACCGAGGCGGCCCGTGCTTTGTTTTACCCCAATGTCAATCTGGTCGCGTTTGCGGGCGTCAATGCCAAAGGGCTGGATCGCCTGTTCGACAGTGGCTCTCAGCAATGGGGCCTGATGCCAGCTGTGCACTTGCCCTTGTTCGAGGGAGGGCGTCGACGAGCCAATTTGCAGGGCCGAGTGGCTGAGCAGGATCTGGCTGTCGCTCAGTATCAGCAAGCCGTGTTCGACGCGGTGCGGGATGCGGCAGACCAGATCACGTCGGTGCAATCGATTGAGCGGCAGCGGCGCGAGCAGGCACAGGCGCAGGCCAGTGCCGAAGCAGCCTATCAGTTGGCCCTGCAGCGCTACCGTGCGGGCCTGGGGACCTATCTGACGGTGCTCAGCGCTGAGTCGGCCGTATTGAACCAACGCCGTGCTGCGGTCGACCTGCTGGCACGCACCATTGATACACAAGCCGCGCTGGTGAGAGCGCTGGGCGGCTCTTTTCCCGGAGATGCTTCATGAACCCGAGCCAAGTGAGTGGCGCTGAGAGCAGTCAACCTTCGCGCCCCGCCGTGCGTGGTTTGGTGGTGGCCTTGGCTTTGGGGGGCGTGGCCTACGGTGCGTATCACTTCGCGATGTCAGGCAAAGTGGAACACACCGATAACGCTTATGTGCAGGCCAACGTCGTGCAAGTGACTCCGGCTGTGGGCGGGACGGTGCTGTCCATTGGCGCAGACGACACCGACCTGGTTCGCCCGGGGCAAGTGTTGCTGAAGTTGGACCCGGCCGATGCCCAGGTCGCCCTGGATCAGGCGCAGGCACAACTGGCGCAGACTGTGCGCGAGGTGCGCACCCTGTTTGCCAACAACGGCAGTCTGCAGGCGCAGATTCAACTGCGGCAGGCGGATGTGGCCAAGGCGCAAAATGAAGTCGCTCGCGCGCAAGACGACGTCAAGCGCCGTGCTCCTTTGGTGGCAACTGGAGCGGTTGGCCAGGAAGAGTTCAACCACAGTACGGCGCAGTTGACATCGGCACGCTCAGCCTTGGCTGCTGCTCAGTCCGCATTGAGTGCTGCGCAAGAGCAGTTGCTCGCCAATCAATCTTTGACCGATGGCACCACCATCGCGCAGCATCCGAACGTGGCCCGTGCGGCCGCGCGGGTGCGTGAGGCCTATCTGGCGTGGAAGCGCGTTGAACTGCCCGCACCGGTGGGCGGCTATGTGGCCAAGCGCAATGTGCAGGTAGGGCAGCGCATTCAAGCGGGAACACCGGTGATGTCGCTGGTGTCGTTGGACCAGGCTTGGGTGGATGCGAACTTCAAGGAAAGCCAGCTGCAACGTATTCGCATTGGTCAACCGGCTACCCTGACGGCAGACGTGTACGGGCAGAAGGTGGTCTATCACGGCTCGGTGGTGGGCTTGTCAGCAGGGACGGGGGCCGCGTTTTCCTTGCTGCCCGCCCAGAACGCCACCGGCAACTGGATCAAGATTGTCCAGCGTGTGCCGGTTCGTATTGCGTTGCAGGCCGATGAGTTGAAGGCCCACCCCTTGCGAGTGGGGTTGTCGATGGAGGTTGAAGTCGATGTGAGCCAGCAATCTGGTGCCATGTTGGCTCAAACCCCGCGGCAGGAGCCCGTGGCCCGGACTGAGGTGTTCGATGCGGTTCAGAAGGATGCAGAAGCCTTGGTCAGTCGCATCATCGTGGCCAATGCGGGACGTGTGGGCACACAGCAGGCCGCCGCAGCGGTGAAGTCGTCCGGCAAGCGTCCTCGCGCCTGAGGAGCGGCGCATGGCTCAGCCTCAAGCGGCCGCAGCAGCGGCGTCTGGCATGACCCCTCCGCCGCCGCTGACCGGCGGCAAGTTGGTCGCTGGTACGGTGGCCTTGTCTCTGGCGACGTTCATGAACGTGCTGGACTCGTCCATTGCCAACGTGTCCTTGCCTGCCATTGCGGGCGATCTGGGGGTGAGCCCCACGCAAGGCACGTGGGTGATTACCAGTTTTGGTGTGGCCAATGCCATCTCGGTGCCTTTGACCGGATGGTTGACGCAGCGCTTCGGGGCTGTGCGTCTGTTCACGCTGAGCGTGCTGTTGTTCGTGCTGGCATCTTGGCTGTGCGGTTTTGCACCGTCGCTGGAATGGCTGATTGCCTTTCGGGTGCTGCAAGGCCTTGTGGCCGGGCCCATGATCCCTTTGTCGCAAACTTTGCTGCTGGCGAGTTATCCGCCGGCCAAGGCCGGGGTGGCTCTGGCCATGTGGGCCATGACGACGCTGGTGGCGCCGGTCACCGGCCCGCTATTGGGTGGCTGGATCACCGACAACGTCACCTGGCCCTGGATCTTTTACATCAATGTGCCCGTGGGGTTGGCGGCTGCAGCGGTGACTTGGCGCATCTTTGCCAGCAGGGAAACGCCCATACGCAAGGCGCCTATCGATTCGGTTGGTCTGGGATTGCTGTTGCTGTGGGTCGGATCGCTGCAGATCATGCTCGACAAGGGCAAGGAATTGGATTGGTTTGAAAGCGGCCAGATTCAAGGTCTGGGCTGGACAGCCTTGATTGGCTTCATCTTGTTTGTGTACTGGGAACTGAAGCAAGCGCATCCGGTGGTCGACATCCGGCTGTTTGCACGTCGCAACTTCGTTCTGGGAGCCATGGCCTTGTCCGTGGCCTACTGCTTGTTTTTCGGTAACGTGGTGCTGGTGCCCATGTGGCTGCAGCAGTACATGGGCTATACCGCCACGGCCGCGGGCATGGCCATGGCGCCGGTGGGATTGTTGGCCATCGTGCTGTCGCCCTTGGTCGGCAAGAACGTCACGAGGGTCGATCCCCGTGGTTTGTCGACTGTGGCCTTCCTTGGTTTTGCCTTGGTGCTGTGGATGCGCTCGCACTTCACGGTCCAGGCGGACATGACCACCATCCTGATTCCAACCGTGTTGCAAGGGGCGGCCATTGCCTTCTTCTTCATTCCCTTGAGTGCCATCACCCTGTCTGGGTTGACTCCGGACAAGATTCCCTCGGCATCGGGTTTGAGCAATTTCTGCCGTATCACGGCTGGGGCGATGGGCACGTCGGTGGTCACCACCATCTGGGATGACCGAGCCACCTTGCACCATGTTCATCTGGTCGAGAAGGTCAGCGTCACCGACCCGGCTGCGATCGAAGCCATTGGCGGTTTGACTCGCATGGGCCTGAGCATGGAGCAGGCGCTGGCACAGGTCACCCGTCTGATTGATCAGCAGGCTTTCACGCGGGCGGCTGACGATGTCTTTCTGGTCTCGGCCTGGTTGTTCCTGGCTTTGATTCCACTGGTGTGGCTGGCCAAGCCCGCGCGAGGTGCCGCGGTGGACTCAGGTGCCCACTGAGGCACCTGAGCTACACCGTTACCGAACCTCGGCGGGGTTGAATTGGAACACAGCAATGCCTTCGGTGAGCTGTTGAGCTTGCTTGCGCAGGTTGGTGGCCGACTCGTTTGATTCGCGCACCAGTGCCGCGTTTTGCGAGGTCATGCCGTCGAGTTGGTTGATCGAGTGGTTGACCAGCACGAAGCCGCTGGACTGTTCTTGCGTGGCCGACGAAATCTCGCCAATGATGTCGGTAACCTGCTGGTTGCTACGCATGATGGCTTCCATATTGGTCCCGGCTTGATTGACCAGTTGAGAGCCTGTGCCGATTTTTTCCAGGCTGTCGTTGATCAGTGATTTGATTTCCCTGGCCGAGTTGGCCGTGCGTTGGGCCAGGCTGCGAACCTCGCTGGCCACCACCGCAAAGCCTCGCCCACTTTCGCCGGCGCGAGCCGCCTCGACGGCTGCGTTGAGCGCCAGGATGTTGGTCTGGAACGCAATGCCGTCGATCAGGCCAATGATGTCGGCGATCTTCTGGCTAGCGGTGGAGATGTCATTCATGTTCGACACCACCTGAGCCATGACCTGGTGCCCCTCGTTGGCGGTGGCTTTGGCTGAGCGGGCCAGTTCGTCGGCTTGCTTGGCCGAGTCAGCAGTTTGCTGAACGGTGCTGGTCAGCTGGTTGATGGCCTGGCTGGTGGACTCCAGGTTGCTGCTGGTGACATGGGTTCGCTCGTTGAGTTCATGGCTGCCCGAGGCGATCTGGCTGGAGGCCGCTGACACGGCGTCAACCGATTGAGTCAGCGAGCTGAGTATGCGCACCCAGCCCAGCCGCGCCGCCTCCAGCGCGTTCATGCAGCGTCCGATCTCATCGCGAGAGTCGGTGGCGCAGCTGCGTGTCAGGTTGCCTTGAGCCAGCAGGTTGGCCACGGTTTCCATTTGGTGAATCGGGTTCAGGATGCCTTTGACCATGCTGGTCATGATGGCCACCCCCAGGCAAGACAGCGCCAGGACCACGGCAATTTGAATGGCCATGGCCCGCTGGGCCTCACTTTGACGCTGGTTCAGTTCGACCTCGACGCGTTCGGTGATCGACAAGGTGATCTGATTGACATCGTTGATGAAGGTCGTCGCGTAGTCAAAGAACTCGGTGGCACGCATGGAGGCGGCTTTGCTGCCGGTGTCTCCCTGGATGGCGGAGCGCGCGTCGGCCGAGAATGCCCGCAGTGCCTCGAGTTTGCTCAGCGCGGGGGTCACCAGCGTGCGGCCCAAATCGGGGTTGAGCTGAGCCACGGCTTTCAGGTGCATGTCGATATGAGCGATGCGCTCAAGCAGGCGCCCATGGCTGTCCAAGGCTTGTTGAACATCCGAGGCATTGCCACCTTGGTCACCCAGATAGGCCGTGCCCAAGCCACGCATGCGGGCAGCCAGTTCGCTGATGCGGGGGCCTTCTTGAAAGCCGCTGATGATCAGCAGGTAGGTGGTGTCTTGTGGATCGAACAGCAAATTGGATTTACCCGCGCTGTCGAAGAGCAGATGCAGCAATTGGTCGATCAATTGGCTGTGCTGGGCAAAGCTTTGGTCTATGTTGAGTGCGCGGCTTCGCACTTTCGTGTCAAGTTCGGCGATCTGTGTGGACAGCTGTTTGGCCGTCAGGCTCAAGGTGTCGTCGAACCCCGCTGCTTGCCACTGGCTGGCGTAGTCCTGCAGCAGTTGGCTGGATTGCGAAGCGGTGTCGCTCAGCTTGGGGCCGGTTTTGTCGGAGCCTTGCAGCCATGGCCCCGAAAGGCCGCGGTGGCGCTGCAATTGGTCAATTGCCTTGAGCAACACCAAGGCGGGTTTGACCCCGTCTTGCTCTGAGCGCGTGAAATGAATGGTCTCCAAGCCTGATCGGATCAACAGACCCAGGGGAATCAGGGCAATGAGGCAAATGAAGATGCACAAACCAATCAGGCGTTGGCGGATGGACAGGGCGTTCATGATCGTCAGTACAGCAAGTCAAATCTGTTGACTGTGATGCTGCCTGTTTGGCGCGATTGGATAAGTCCGAACAAGGTTTGGAAAATTCGATTGTTCGGCGAGCCTCTTCAGAACGCGCTTTTTTGTCCTATTTGCTCAGCCAATCAAGCACCAAGTTGGTGTTGATTGGCTCGTCGCACGCCAAAGTGGTGCGCCACGGCATGCTGCGCAGCCAGGTGATCTGGCGCTTGGCCAACTGGCGTGTCGCCGCGATACCTCGCTCCATGGTGGCTTCCAACTCGCGCGGCGAATTCAAGTCGGCACCGGCATCCAACGCCTCCCAAACTTGTCGATAGCCCACACAGCGCATGGAAGGCAGATCGGGGTGCAGATCGCCCCGGGCGCGCAAGCGAAGGACTTCGTCGACAAAGCCTTGTTCCATCATCAGCCGGTAACGCAGGGCAATGCGCTCGTGCAGCCAGGCCCGGTCATTCGGCTCAAGTGACAGCATGATGGTGCTGGCCTGTTTGGCTGCCAACTCTTGAGGGGAGCGTGTGGTGTGGAAGGCCGACAGGGGGCGGCCTGTGGTGTGCCAGATTTCCAGCGCACGCTGAATGCGTTGGGTGTCTCCAGGTGCCAGTCGGGCGGCGGTGACCGGGTCCACTTGCTGCAACTCAGCGTGCAAGGCTTGTGGGCCCCGCTCGCGCATGCGTTCGTCCAGTTGGGCACGCACCTGCGGGTCGGCTGCAGGCATGTCGTCCAGGCCCTCCATCAAGGCTTTGACGTACAGCATGGTGCCGCCGACAAGCAAGGGGGTGCGCCCACGTTCGCGAATTTCGCTCATCAGGCGCTGGGCATCATTCACAAAACGCGCCGCGCTGTAGCTTTCCAGCGGGTCGAGGATGTCAATGAGGTGGTGGGGTACCTGCGCCAACTCTGCTGGGGTCGGTTTGGCCGTGCCAATGTCCATGCCTCGGTAGATCAGGGCCGAGTCGACGCTGATGATTTCGAGGTCGACTTCTTGCGCCAGGGCCAGTGCCAAGGCTGTTTTGCCAGAGGCGGTCGGGCCAGCGAGGATCCAGGTCTTGTCGGTGCGGAGTGAGCGTGTCATGCGAAGGAATCAGTCGGCATCCGAAGGAGGCAGGCCATGCTGCCGAACCAGTGTAAAGGCGACCCAGGCTGTACTCATGCCACCCAGTGTCATGCCCAGGTTCATGGGGTGGATGGAATGGGTCAAGGCCGGCAAGCCAGTGAGCAGTGACAGCACCAGTCCCACCAGAAAAGCCACCGAGGCCAGAACGAAACCAGACAAGGCCGAAGCGGCGCCCGCCTGTTGGGGGAAAGCCGACACCACGCCGGTTTGCCCGCAGGGCTGATGAATGCCGTGGGCGAATGCGTAAAGCCACATGCCGGGCAGCAAGGCCCAGGCGGCAGGCAAATTGAACAGCATGCTGTAGAGCGACACTGCCGCCATGTACAAGCCGCCGGCCAGGGAAAAGCGACCTGCCAGTGACACCGTGCCGATCAGCCCGTGGGTGGGCAGCCACTTGCGACAAAAGAAAGTGCCCACCAGATACGACAGTGAAAGTGTGGACATGTACACCCCATACACCGCTTTGGAGCAATGCAGGATGTTGATGAATGCGAACGACGACAGGGCGAGGTAAACGAACAGCCCGCCGTAAGTGGAGGACGTGAGCAGAGTATGGGCACGGAACGTCGGGTGGCGTGCAATCTGAACCCATTGGCGCAGCAAATGGCCCCAGTCCAGCCGTGTCTGGCGGCGGTGCGGGGGCAGGGTTTCAGGCAGGAACAGCCACACGAACAGCAGAATCAGCAGGGCGCAGATGGCCAATGAGCCCATGGTGGCTCGCCACCCCAGCCAGGTCGCCGTCAGCCCCCCGGTGATGGGGCCGATCAGCGCCAAGGCGCCCAGTCCGGTCATGCCGCGTGCCATGATGCGGGCGCCTTCTTCCGGTTGAAACAGGTCGCGAATCATGGCTCGCCCACACATCACCGTGGCCGACAGGCAAGCACCTTGGGCCACACGTGCGAGAACCAGGGTGTGGCCGTCTTGCGCGATCACGGTCAGCAAACTGGCCAGTACAAACAAGGTCAGGCCACAGCGCAAAACCACCTTGCGCCCCCACCGGTCGGAAATGGGGCCCCAGATCAGCTGGCCCATACCGAATGACAAGATCAGTCCCGACAGGGTGGCCTGAGCTTGCGCGGGCGTGAGATGCAGGCTTTGCTGCATTTGCGGCAAGGCAGGCAGGTACATGTCGGTGGTCAATGGCTGCAGGCCCGTCAGCAGGGCCACCGCCATCACGACCACCCAGGTCGGCAGGAGGTTTTTAGAACTGCTCATCGGGGCGCAGGAATCGCCATTGCCCCATGGGCAGGTCGCCCAACGCAATGCGGCCCATGCGCACACGCTTGAGGCCCACGACTTTCAGTCCGACCAGTTCGCACATGCGGCGAATCTGGCGCTTGCGGCCCTCGCGCAGCACGAAGCGCAGCTGGTGTTCGTTCTGCCAGGACACCTTGGCGGGCTTGAGCTGGCGGCCATCGAGTTCGAGGCCGAAACGCAGTTGATCGATCGCCTCTGGCGGCACGACGCGGGATACGTCCGTGGCATCAGGTTGGGCCATGTACTGCACCCGCACCAGGTACTCTTTTTCGATGCCCGAGTCTTCGCCAATCAGGGCCTTGGCGATGCGGCCGTCCTGCGTCAGTACCAACAGGCCGGTGGAGTCGATGTCCAGCCGCCCGGCGGGCGCCAAGTTGCGCAAGTGGCCGCGCGTCAGTTGGGTGCTGACCCGGTCTGCTGACCAGCGGTTTTCCGGGCGAATCAGCGCGACAGCGGGCTCATAGCCATCTTCGGCCTGACCGCTGACGTAGCCAATGGGCTTGTTGATCAGGATCGTGACACGCTGTGCTTGTTGCGTGCGAGCCAGCGGGTCAATGGTGATGCTGACGTCGGGGAACACGCGGGTCCCCAATTCTTCGACCACTTCACCGTTGACACGTACCCAGCCTTGTTCAATCCACTCGTCGGCTTCGCGACGCGAGGCCAGACCCCGTTCGCTCATGAGCTTGGACAGGCGCATGCGGCCATCGTCGTGGCTGCTGACTTTGGGCAGGGCAGGTGCAGCGGTGCGTGGGTACGCTTCACCTTCATCACGAGTGGCGTGCGCAGGACGCGTTGGACGTGTGTCTTGCCGGTCGCGAGGTTCGTGAGTGCCATAGGAGGCAGGGCCTGAGCGGGTGGACGGCGCTCGGCGCTCGCTGCGTTGACCCCGTTCTGCGGACTCGTGGCGAGGCCCTCGCTCGCCTCGATCGGCATAGCCTGCGCGGGGGCCACGGTCTGCGCGAGTGGCGTGGCCGTCGCGGGGGGATCGATCAAAGCGATCACCACGCTCGCTGGGGGGGGCGAAGTCGCCGCGTTCTGCGCGTTGGGCGCGTTCTTCACGCGCTTTGGCTGCTTGCTCGGCGGTGGGGCGTTGGCGGGGGGCAGTGCCGCTGCCGCGCACCGGGGCGCGGCGAGGGCCACGGTCGCCTTCGGCGGTGGGGGCACCCGCAGCGGGTTTGTTGAGCGTCAGCTTCTTGCGTTCGGTCATGGCTACTTTCGAGACAGGGGGTCAGCGACCGCGGAGGAACAACGCATCGAGTTCCTTGAGCGTGAGTTGGCGCCAGGTCGGGCGCCCGTGGTTGCATTGATCTACGCGTTCGGTCGCTTCCATGTCGCGCAGCAGAGCATTCATTTCGGTCAGGGTCAGGCGGCGGTTGGCACGCACGGCGCCATGGCAGGCCATGGTGGCCAGCAATTCGTGCTGGGCTCGTTTGATGACGTCGCTGGCCTCTACCTGGGCCAGTTCGGCCAACACTGACCGAGCCAGCTCGATGCCGTCGGCTTGGGTCAGCGCCTGGGGGGTCGATCGCAAGGCCAACTTGCCTGGGCCGATGGCATCCAGGTCCAGCCCCAGGCTCAGCAGCGTGTCGCGTTGGGTTTCGGCGGTGGCCATTTCCTGCGGCGTGGCGGCAAACACCAAGGGAATCAGCAAAGGCTGGCTTTCCAGCCGTTCGTGCGCCAACTGGGCCTTCAGGCGTTCGTACACGACGCGTTCGTGCGCCGCGTGCATGTCCACGATGATCAAACCCTTGGCGTTTTCAGCCAGCACATAAATGCCGCCGATTTGTGCCACGGCGCGGCCCAAAGGCCAGTCATGGGGCGCGTCGGCTGGTGCCTCCGGGTTCGCCTGTGTGGCGGGGGCAGACCACTGGGTCGTGCTGATGCGCTCTTGCACCTGCATACCGAGGGTATAGGAAGCGTCGTTCGCTTCCTGGTCATCGGCCAAAGGGTTGGCTTTGACCTTGGGAGCCGCCTCTGTGGACGCAGCGCCAACCGGCCAGCCAGCCCAACGCTGGCTGGGGGCCGCATCGGCGACCATGGGTGCCCCCAGAGGCAGGGCCGACTGGTCGCGTGTCATCAGCGGCAGTGTCGGTGCAGTGGTGGCACCTTGTGTGGGCACCGACATGGCCGAGCCGGTTGCGGTCACGTGTGCGGGTTTATTGCCGCTCGTGTGGGCCGGCGCTTCCGATTCAGACGGTGTCACCACGGTAGGTGCTGGCACCTGGGCGCGAGACAAGGCCAGGCTGGCTTCCACCGCCTTGCGCACCGCCTGATGCACTTCGCGCGAGTCACGGAAGCGCACTTCGATCTTGGTGGGGTGCACGTTCACATCGACCCGATCCGGGGCGATTTCGATGAACAGCACATAGGTTGGCTGGCGCGATCCGTGCAGCACATCTTCGTAGGCGGCGCGAATGCCATGCGCAATGAGCTTGTCGCGCACATATCGGCCATTCACGTAGCAGTATTGCCAGTCGGATCGTGAACGTGCCGCATCAGGCAGGCCCGCGCGGCCATGCACGCGCATGGGGCCAATGGTCAGGTCAACGGGGCGGCTGTTTTGAATGAAGTCGTCCCCGAGGACATCCAGCACACGTTGGTCGGGTGTGCCGGGCCGCCACTTCTCAACCAGCTTGCCTTCGTGCCACACATCGAACCCCACGTCGGGTCGGGCCAGTGCGTGGCGCCGCACCGATTCCAGGCAGTGGGCCAGTTCGGTCGCTTCACTCTTGAGGAACTTGCGGCGTGCGGGGGTGCTGAAAAACAGTTCACGCACCTCCACGCTGGTGCCCACCTGCCGTGCGGCTGGGCTCAATTCGCCCGATCGGGCGTCCAGACGGTGGGCGTGGCCATCCTGATGGGTGCGACTGGCCACCGACATTTCCGATACCGAGGCAATGGCCGCCAGCGCTTCACCCCGAAATCCCATGGTGCCGACGTTTTCCAGGTCATCCAGCGAGCGAATCTTGCTGGTGGCGTGCCGGCGCAGGGCCAGAGGCAATTCGTCCACCGGAATGCCGTGGCCATCGTCTTCGACCAGGATGTGCCGAATGCCGCCCGCCATCAGCTTCAGCGTGATCTGGCTGGCGCCGGCATCCAGGGCGTTGTCCACCAACTCCCGCACAACCGAGGCGGGGCGCTCGACCACCTCGCCGGCGGCAATCTGGCTGATGAGTTCGTCGGGCAGCTCACAAATAGAGCGTCGGGCGGGGGCAGAGGTGGTCATGCCCGGGATTGTACGAAGCTGCCCCGATAATGCGCGGATGGACATCGCACACTTTCTGATTGATTTCATCCTCCACGTCGACAAACACCTGGCCGAATTCGTCCAGATGTACGGCGTTTGGGTCTACGCCTTGCTCTTCCTGATCGTGTTTGTTGAAACCGGTCTGGTCGTCATGCCCTTCCTGCCGGGCGACTCATTGCTGTTCATCGTAGGCACCCTCAGTGCCTCGGGGGCCATGAGCCTGCCGGTGGCCATGGCCGTGCTCTTGGTGGCCGCGATCGGGGGCGACCAGTTGAATTACAGCATTGGGCGGTATCTGGGCCCCAAGGTATTCCAGTGGGAAGACTCGCGTTGGTTCAACCGCAAAGCCTTCAATGCCGCGCACGACTTTTATGAAAAGCACGGGGGCATCACCATCATCGTGGCCCGCTTCATGCCCTTCATTCGCACTTTTGCTCCCTTTGTGGCTGGCGTGGCGGAAATGAACCGCGCCACCTTCACGGCCTACAACGTGGTGGGCGGCTTGATCTGGGTGGTGGGGCTGACGTTGGCTGGCTACTGGTTCGGCAACATCCCATTTGTACAGGCCAACCTGAGCAAAATCATCTGGGCCATGATCGTGATACCTGGTTTGCTGGCTTTGTTCAGTGGCTGGCGCGCCACCCGTGCCAGCCAGAAAACGGCAAGCTGAGTCCGCGAGACGACCTTCCCAATGAAAACGGCCCCGAGAGATCGGGGCCGTTGTGCTTTGAGCGGGTCACAGTGCCCGGTTGCGAGCCAGCGGTGGGTTCTTCGCAAAGTAGCGTTGAATGCCCAGCAGCAAGGCGTCGGCCAGTTGGTGCTGGTAGTCATCGTCGTTGAGCTTGGACTCTTCTTCGGGGTTCGAGATGAAGCCCGTTTCCACCAGGATCGACGGGATATCGGGTGCCTTCAGCACGGCAAACCCGGCTTGCTCCACGTGTGGCTTGTGCAGTTTGCTGACCTTGCCCAAGTGGCCCAGCACTGCGCTGCCCAGCTTCAGGCTGTCCTTGATCTGAGCCGTGGTGGACATGTCAAGCAAGGCTTTCAGCACACCCGCGTCCTTGGCCTTCAGATTGACGCCGCCCACCACATCACTGGCGTTTTCTTTTTGCGCCATCCAGCGCGCAGCTGCGCTGGTGGCGCCGTTTTCCGACAGCGCAAACACCGAGGCACCACGGGCCTTGGGGTTCATGAACGCATCGGCGTGAATGGAGACAAACAGGTCGGCTTGCACCCTACGGGCCTTCACCACCCGCTCTTGCAGGGGCACGAAGTAGTCCGACTCGCGCGTCAGCATGGCGCGCATGCCGGGTTGGGCGTTGATCTTGGCGCGCAGTTTTTGCGCCACGGCCAACACCACGTCTTTCTCAAACAAGCCGCTGGGGCCGACCGCGCCTGGGTCTTCACCGCCATGGCCGGCATCCAGTGCCACGATGACCAGTCGTTGCGCGCCTTTGCGGCCAGGTACACCGGTGTTTTGGTCGACCGCAGCAACCTCGCGTTCGGGCTTGTCGGGCAATGGGGTGTCCTTGCCGTCTTTGCCTTTGGCCAGGGTTGAGGCTTTGTCCCCGACCTTTTCGCCCGGCTTGCGTTTGAGGTCGCCAATGAAATCGCCCAGGGCATCGTTGACGCTGTTGGCGGCCTGAGTAGATTGGGTGCTGCCTGATTGAGCAGGGCGCGCAACGGTGTTGCCACCTGCCTCGACGCTGGGCGTTGCGCCTGCCGCGACGGAGGGCAATGGCGCGGGCGGGGCCGATGCTGGGACCCCCAGAGTTGCCGCAGGCGTGCGCGTCGGCGTTTGCAGAGCCAGTTGCGGATCAGGCGCTTGTGTGGGGTACAGGTCGAACACCAGACGGTGCTGGTAGGCCGCTACCGGAGCCAAGCCGAACACCTGAGGCTTGATGGCCTGCTTCAAGTCAATGACCAGCCGGGCCACCTTGGGACGGTTCTGGCCCACGCGAATGCCGGCAATGTAGGGGTCGTCGCTCGAGACCTTGCGCACCAGTTCCTTGAGTTGGTGGTTCAGCTCCAGCCCTTCCACGTCAATGACCAGACGGTCGGGGTTGGGGACAGCAAAGTACTGGGCCTTGAGTTCGGTGTCTGACTCCAGCGTGACTCGCGTGTAGTCTGAAGCCGGCCACACTCGCACAGCCAGCAATTGCGCCCCCCAGGCCAGCTCGCGCGGACCCAGCCACAACACCACGCTCCCTGCCAGGGCTTGCTGGAGCATGCGGCGGCGGCCCGCCTGTGGGGAAGGTAAAGCGGTTTGGGTGTGATCGCGGTGCTTACTCATGCACAGACCCTCCCTGAAACACACTGGGGGCGGTCGCTTCAAATGAAGGCTCATTGCCTGAGTCTGTCAAGGACGACAACCAGAAGCGGCCCTGAGCCGACACACCTTTGATGCGAACGATGCGTTGGTCGTTGACCAAGGGCTCGATGACCACTTGAAGATCGGGTCTTGGCAGCAGGCCTGCCGCCTTGTCGGGCCATTCCACCAGCTTCAGCCCCGGGCTGGCAAACAGATCACGAAAGCCGGCGTCCTCCCACTCCTGTGGGTCGTTGAAGCGGTAGAAGTCAAAGTGATAGGCCGCCGCAATCGGGCTTTCATGCTGTTCCACAACCGCATAGCTGGGGCTTTTGATGCGGCCTTCAACCCCCCACGCGCGCAAAAGATGTCGGGTGAACGTGGTTTTGCCCGCACCCAGCGTGCCATGCAGCTCAATGATGGCCGAGCCGCCTTGGCGAAGTTGCGGAATCAAGGCCTTGGCCAGACGCGCAGCCATGACAGCACAGTCCCCTTCGTCGTTCCAGACGAAGTCGGCTTGAGATGGGCCAAAAGAAGAGTCAGAGCTTGCTACGATCGTCACATGAATCAGGCGCCGCTTCCCCAGAACCATTCACTTCACGTTGTTGCACCAGAGGTGCCAAACGCGGCAGTCGTGATGGAGAAATTGCGCCAATGGGCCACGGAACTCGGATTTTCACAGATTGGCGTAGCCGATGTGGATTTGTCAAGTGCCGAGGCAGGTTTGTTGGCCTGGCTGGAGGCGGGCTTTCACGGCAGCATGCACTACATGCAGGCCCATGGCCTGAAACGGGCGAGGCCGGCTGAGCTGGTGCCGGGCACGGTGCGGGTGGTGACCGCTCGCATGGACTATCTGCCCAAAGGCCTGGCTTCCGACTGGCAAGCCATCGAGTGGGACCGCCTGTCCAAGCCGGATCGGGCAGGGGTGTCGGTCTACGCCCGAGGGCGTGACTATCACAAGGTCTTGCGGGCGCGTCTGCAGACACTGGCCCAACGTTTGGCCGATGAAGTTGGCCCTTACGGCTTTCGCGTGTTCACCGATTCGGCTCCGGTGCTGGAGGTTGAACTGGCTTCGCGCAGCGGCCTGGGCTGGCGCGGGAAACACACCTTGCTGCTGTCGCGTCAGGCGGGGTCGTTCTTCTTCCTGGGTGAAATCTTCATTGATATTCCCTTGCCGGTGACCGAACCCGAAACAGCCCATTGCGGCAGTTGCCAGGCGTGTCGCGACGTGTGTCCCACGCAGGCCATTGTGGGCGACCAGCGGGTGGATGCGCGCCGTTGCATTTCCTACCTCACCATCGAGCACGACGGGCCCATTCCTGAAGAGTTGCGCCCCTTGTTGGGCAACCGCATTTACGGCTGTGACGACTGCCAACTGGTCTGCCCCTGGAACAAGTTTGCCCAGCGCGCTACTTTGCCCGACTTCGACACCCGCAAGGTGCTGGATGGGCCGGGGCTCCTGGACTTGTGGGCTTGGGACGAAGCCACCTTCTTGCGTCTGACCGAAGGCAGCCCGATTCGACGCATTGGGCACGAACGCTGGCAGCGCAATCTGGCCGTGGCCATGGGCAATGCCTTGGCGGCTTACCCGGGCAATGGCTTGTCAGCGTCTGACCGCGACGCCATTGAAAACGCCCTGCGCGCCCGACTACATGGTTTGCAGGGTTCGGGTGGGGCAGGGCGCGAGGACGGGCAAGAGGCTGGGTGCAGTGAACTGCTGGCCCAGCACATTGAATGGGCCTTGGCTCAGTCGTTGACCAGAACCAGTTTGCCGCGCACCTGACGCGAGCCCATCAGCGCGAAGGCTTCCTTCAACTGCGACATGGGCAACTTGTGCTCGATCACGGGTTTGATCTTGCCTTCCATGTACCAGGCAGCCAATTGCATCAGGCAGGCCGCATTGTTCTGGGGTTCGCGCTTGGCGAATTCGCCCCAGAACACGCCCATGACCGAAGCACCCTTGAGCAAGGTCAGGTTCAGCGGCAGAGAGGGAATCGCGCCATTGGCAAAGCCGATGATCAGGTGGCGGCCCCGCCAGGCAATCGAGCGGAAGGCAGCCTCCGTCAGATCGCCGCCCACTGGGTCGTAGACCACGTCGGGACCTTTGCCTTCGGTCAGCGTTTTCAGTTCATCGCGCAGGTTGGCGGTGCTGTAGTTGATGGTCGCATCGGCGCCCAACTGCTTGCACAGCGCGCATTTCTCGTCAGACGAAGCCGCCGCAATCACCTTGGCGCCGGCAGCCTTGGCGATCTGGATGGCAGCGGTGCCCACGCCGCCTGCAGCGCCCAGCACCAGCACGGTTTCACCGGCCTTGAGTGCGGCGCGGTCCATCAGCGCATGGTAGGTGGTGCCGTAGGTACACAAGAATGCCGCGGCATCTTCGAACGAAAATGCAGGGGGCAGGGGCATGAGCACGGCAGCCGGGGCCACGGTGTGCGTACCAAACCCACCCAGGCCGGCGAAACCAGCCACCGATGTACCCACGCTCAGGTGCTTGACGCCTTCGCCTACCGCTTCCACCACGCCGGCGAACTCGGCGCCCGGCACGAAGGGTGGGTTGGGCTTCATTTGATACTTGCCTTGAACGATCAACAGGTCAGGAAAGTTCAAACTGGCCGCCTTGATGGCAACGCGAACCTCGCCTTTGCCGGGCTCGGGCGTGGGCGCTTCTTTCCAGGTCAGGGCATCGACGCCGGTTGGGTTGTCGCAAATCCAGGCTTGCATGGTGTCTCCGTTGGGAATCTGATCGGAATGGTTTTGGGAATGCTGTGGCGGCCATGTTAGCAGTGGCGGGCAGCCTAAAATCCGGCCTTCTTCTGATGCGCGTGCGGCTTGGCGCCGGCCACGAAACCTGATGTCTTCGATCTCCCCTCCTGGTTCAGTCCGACTGTCGCGGTGGCTGTGGTTTGTGGCCTTGGCGTCGCTGCTGATGCGCTTGTGGGTGTCGGCCGTTCTGCCCATGACCGGCGACGAAGCACTGTTTTACTGGTGGTCGCGCTTTCCGGACTACGGCTACTACGATCATCCGCCTATGGTCGGCTGGTGGATTGCTGCCTCTCGGGCTTTGTTGGGCGAGTCAGAGTGGGCGGTGCGCATGACTGCCAGCTTGCTGCCCCTGGGCGTGGGCGCAGCCATGTGGTGGGCCTGGGCCCCTGAAAACCGCGAACGTGCCGCATGGGCCGTATTGTTGTTCTGGCTGGCGCCCGTGAACTGGCTGGGCGCCTTGGTGACCACCGACACGCCCTTGATTCTGTGGGCCGCCTGGTCCGCAGCGGCCATGGTCCGCGCTGAGGCTCGGACCCAGCGCGTGGGCGACCACGGGCAATCGGCCTGGGCCTTGTATGGGCTCAGCGGTGTGTTCCTTGGGCTGGCGTTTCTGTCGAAGTACTTTGCGGTGTTGCTGGGGGTGGCGTATGCCGCCTACTTCCTGGCCTTCCAGCGCAAGAACTGGCGGGGTTTGATGTGGGTGGTTCTGGCCAGCTTGCCGCTGGTGGCGGTGAACGTGGTCTGGAACCTGCACCACTGCTGGACCAACATCATGTTCAACTTGTTCAACCGCAATGAAGATGCGGCGTTTTCAGCAGGCAAGCCCTTGGCTTACCTGGGCATGATGGCCTACTTGATCAGCCCTGTGGTGATCTGGCTGGCGATTCGCCATCGGCAGGCGCTGACGGCCACATTGCGCTCGCAAAAGCTGGTGGCCTGCATGGCCCTGGTTCCCTTGGTTTGCTTTGGCTTGATGTCGGGCAAAAAGGTCATTGGCCTGCACTGGGTGCTGGGCTTCTATCCCTTCCTTTTCGTGCTGTTGGCCTGGATGCTGCCGCCTACCGCCCTGAAGACCGCAGCCAAGGGCTTGGCCGCGTTCCTGGGCCTGCACCTGCTGGTGGCGCTAGGGGCTTCCACCTTGAATCTGGAGCAGTTGCAATCGTTCAAGCACTATCACCGCTTGGTGGAAGCCGCGCGCGCCAAACAAGTGGTAGCCCAGGCGCAAGCCCCGGGGGTGGTGCTGATGGCACGCGCCTATTCTTCGGCGTCGATTTACGGCTATGCAGCCGGTCACCACGTGCCCGTGTTCGGCATGGGCAGCGTGCACGCCCGGCAAGACGATCTGGTGTTTGACTACCGCAGCGTGAACGGCAAGACCATTCACGTCATCTTGGACCGAGAGCCCGACTTGATTGACTACCGGCCCTATTTCGAGTCGGTGCGGGTGCGCCCCATCCAGGTCAGCGGAGCCGACTTCTACGTGGTCGAAGGCCAAGGTTTCCGTTACGAGGTTTATCGGAACCAGATCATGGCGCAGATCAACCGCCTGTATTACCGTTTTCCTAGCTGGTTGCCGGTGCAGGGTTGCGCATTTTGCGAGCGTTACTGCGGCCAGGCGCGCTGTCAGCCTTGAGCCCCGAGGGGCCATTGGCTGACCACTTAGAATGCATCGTTAGCCACCACAGCCTGTGGCAAGAACTGTCTTGAGAGCCCCCGATTTGTATGTCTGCTGAGTCCCAATCGTCTTTGCCCGTGGTCATCGTGGGGGCCGGCCTGGCCGGTTTGACTGTCGCCTTGCACCTGGCCGAGACGCAGCCTGTGATCGTACTGGCCAAGCGTCAGCTGGGCGAGGCTGCTACCGCGTGGGCCCAGGGCGGCATCGTGGGTGTGCTGGGCAGTGACGACAGCATCGACTCGCACGTGCGCGACACGCAGGAAGCGGGCGCCGGTCTGGTTGATGAGCGCACGGCCGAATTCATCGCCCGCCACAGCGCCGAGGCCGTGGAGTGGTTGGTGAAATGTGGCGTACCGTTTTCGCCCGACCCGGAAGGCCCCTTGGGCCTGCACCTGACCCGCGAAGGCGGCCATGCTGTGCGCCGAATCGCGCATGCTGCCGATGCCACTGGCAAGGCCATTCACGACGTGCTGCTTGACGAGGTGCGTCGCCACCCCAATATTGCCTTGCGCGAGAAGTGGATGGCGATCGACCTGATCACCAACCGGCACCTCAAGCGCAATGGCATGCAAACCGTCTTGGGTGATGTGGAGCCCCGCTGCCATGGCATCTACGCGCTCGACATCGAGAACCAACGCGTGGAAACCTTGGCGGCATCGGCGGTGGTCATGGCCACCGGGGGCGTGGGCAAGGTCTACCGCTACACCAGCAACCCCGACACCTCCACGGGTGACGGCATCGCCATGGCCTGGCGTGCCGGCTGCCGGGTGGCGAACATGGAGTTCATTCAGTTCCACCCGACCTGTCTGTATCACCCGCAGGAACGCAGCTTCCTGATCACCGAGGCTTTGCGAGGCGAGGGTGCCATCTTGCGCTTGCCCGACGGCACCCGCTTCATGCCCGAGCACGACGAACGAGGCGAATTGGCCCCGCGTGACATCGTGGCCCGTGCCATTGACTTCGAGATGAAGAAGCACGGTCTGGACTACGTGTTGCTCGATGCCACCCATCTCGGTGAGGCGTTCCTCAAGGAACATTTCCCCACGATTCATGCGCGTTGCCTGTCCTTGGGCATCGACATCGCTCGCCAACCCATCCCGGTTGTGCCGGCCGCCCACTACACCTGCGGCGGCGTGGTCACCGACCTGCATGGACGAACCGATTTGCCCGGTCTCTATGCCGTGGGCGAGACCACCTATACCGGGCTGCATGGTGCCAACCGATTGGCAAGCAATTCCTTGCTGGAGTGCGTGGTGTTGGGTCGCACGTGTGCAGAAGACATCCAGGCCCAAATTCCTGAGTCCATGCCCAAATTGCCAGGGTGGGACGAAAGCCAGGTATCTGATGCCGACGAAGAGGTCGTCATTTCCCATAACTGGGACGAACTTCGCCTGGTGATGTGGAACTACGTGGGCATTGTGCGCACCACGCGTCGCCTGGAGCGTGCCTTGCACCGCATCAAGCTGCTGCGCAGCGAGATCGACGACTACTATGCCGCCTTCCGTGTGACCCGCGATTTGCTGGAACTGCGCAACTTGGTGGATTGCGCCGAGTTGATCGTGCGTTCGGCCTTGTCACGCCAGGAAAGCCGGGGGCTGCATTTCAGCCGCGATTACCCCCGTACCTTGCCGGTCAGCTTCCCAACCATTTTGTGCAAGAAGGCCAAAAAGAAAGACGCCTGGCTGCCTTGATGGCAGCCAGGGCTTGGCTCAGCTGCGGCTTTCTCGGGGGCGCAGGTTTCGCTCGATTTTGATCAGAATCGACAGGAACACGATGATCAAAAATCCCAGGAAAGAGCCTCCAGCGACATACAAGTTTGTCATCGCTTTGGCCTTTTCCATCAAGTACTCGGCTTGAGCGTTTTCGAGCTTTTCGTTGTGTTCGTCAATGCTGTTCTGGAATGAGGTTTTGAAATTATTCAGAACCTCGTCAGCAACGCTGATTGCAGATGTTGTCGCGGCGCGAGCTATCACGGTTTTGTCGGCAAAAGTCTTTTCCGAAACGTCGGCAAGGTTTTTTGCGCACGCTTCAATGTGCTGCCCTTTCTCGAAAGACTTGCAGACATATTTCAGATGCTCATCCATCGCTTGCTTATTGACTGATGGCGGCGCCTCTGGTGGGTCAATGACCTCACGTGCTATGCCATTCTCATCCAACTCGTAGCGATGTTTAGGTTCGGCGGGCTTTTGGTATTTTTGAATGAACTGAGCAATCGCTGCCACCGCTCTATCGTAGAACGGCTGGTTGGGATCTTTTGCGGAGCCTGCTTGGTCTTCGCTTTCTGGTGTTCCTGTGGTCTCGCGCTTGTTTTGTTCTTTGCCGATGACCGATTCAATCACTTGTTGGTCAGAGGCTTTTGGCGTGAATTCTGTTTCTTTTGGCTCTCCCGCCAGAAGTTTCCAAGAGCCACCTCCGTAAACTGCAACGGCAACCAACAGAATGGTTGCAATCACGATCACCATGAAACGCAAAATTGCCAGATAGGCTGATTCAAGCTTTTGCAGCATAGGTACTCCCTGCCACTATTTTGTGGCTGTTGTTAATGTGATGGGGGGCGCTCTTGTCAGAGCGTTTTTATCGGCGTGCGCGCATGGCCACGCGGGCCTGAACGAACTCGAATGCGTAGGCAACGGCTTCGTTCACGAGCGTCTCGTTCTCGGCTCGCTCTTTTTCGGTCAGATAGAAGGCCAGGTCCACCTGATGGCGAATGTAGCGGGTGGGCAGGCGGTTCAAGGCCACGCAAGCCACATCGGGCAGCAGGTCTTCATCGAGTGCCGGATACTGATGGGCCATGGCCATCACGGCGTCGACGACAGGGTGCTCGTAGTAGTTGCGCAGAGAGGTGAAATCGGCAGGCATGGGGTGTCACTCCATGAAGGGACTTCACAGTGTGCGCCGACTGAGCCATTTTGTGGCGTGAAAAACCGCCGTCTTGCTGCCTTTGTTTGGCCTCAAGTCGCCTTGAGGCCTGCCGACGAGATCGGCGCCAGAATCAGTCGATGCGTTCGATCACGCGCAGCGAGAAGTCCACGGCTTTGACATCTTTGGTCAGCTTGCCGATCGAGATGCGATCCACGCCGGTGACGGCGATGTCGCGCAGCTGATCCAGTGTCACCCCACCAGAGACTTCCAGCAGGGCTTCACCTTGCAGCATCTCCTGGTTGATGGCGACGGCGGCGCGCATCATGTCGTAGTCGAAGTTGTCCAGCAACACGCTCTTGGCACCTGCGGCAAGGGCTTCGCGCAGTTCGTCCAGGGTTTCGACCTCGACCTGAACGGTGATCTGTTCTCGTTGCGGCGAGGGCTGCGCCGCCACCAGATCCAGCGCGTTCTTCACGGCGGCCGTCACGCTGCCTGCGGCAGCAATGTGGTTTTCCTTGATGAGGATGCCGTCGTACAAGGCCAGTCGCTGATTGGCGCCACCCCCCACGCGCACCGCATACTTTTGAGCCAGACGCAGGCCGGGCAGCGTCTTGCGGGTGTCCAGCACCACGCAGCCGCGTGGATTGGGCGAGGCCCCTTCAATGGCTGCCATGTGGCGGTGGGTCAGCGTGGCCACAGCCGACAAGGTTTGCAGGAAGTTGATGCCTGGGCGCTCTGCGGTCAGCATGGCACGGGCATTCGCCTGGATGGCACACACTTCGGTGTTGGGGGCCATCAGGGCACCCTCAGCGTAGGCCCAGGTGACCGTTGCCTTGGGGTCGAGTGTGAGCAAGCAGGCCTCGAACCATTCGCGGCCACACAGCACGGCTTCCTCGCGCACGATCAGGCGGGCCTTGACACGCTGGGTGGCGGGAACCAGTTGCGCGGTCCAATCGCACACGCCCACGTCTTCGAACAGGGCATCGCGGACGTTACGGTCGCGGGCTTCTTGCAGGGTCTCGTTGTGGTCAAACATGATGTGTGATGCGTATCAGGGGATCAGGCCGCGCCAATGTTGCGCACGAAGCCTTGAGCGGGTTTGGTGATGGCTGCGGGGTTTTGAGCCACAAAGCTCAGCATGCGGTCAATGCAGTTGTGTGCCTTGACGCGAATGGCTTCCTCGACGGTGATTTCCCCTGTGCCTTGTTCCAGACAGGCCAGTACGCCTTGCAGGCTGTTCATGGCCATCCAGGGACAGTGTGCGCAACTCTTGCAAGTGGCGCTGTTGCCGGCGGTGGGGGCCTCGATGAGCACCTTGTTGGGGGCCATCTGTCGCATGCGGTGCAAGATGCCGTTGTCGGTGGCCACGATGAACTCGGGGGCATCTGATTCGATCACCGCCTTGAGCAACTGCGAGGTCGAGCCCACCACATCGGCTTGCGCCACCACGCTTTCAGGCGACTCGGGGTGCACCAGCACCAGGGCCTTGGGGTGATCCTTCTTCAGCAGGTCGAGTTCCAGACCCTTGAACTCGTCGTGCACGATGCAGGCGCCATTCCACATCAGCATGTCGGCGCCGGTTTCCTTCTGGATGTAGCGACCCAGATGACGATCGGGGGCCCAGAGAATCTTCTCCCCCTGGTCCTTGAGGTGCTTGACGATGGCCAGCGCGCACGAGGAGGTCACCATCCAGTCGGCACGCGCTTTGACCGCAGCGCTGGTGTTGGCGTAGACCACAACCTTGCGGTCAGGATGGGCGTCGCAGAACTTCGCGAAATCATCGGCCGCGCAGCCCAGGTCGAGCGAGCAGGTTGCATCGAGATCGGGCATCAGCACGCGCTTTTCGGGGCTGAGGATCTTGGCCGACTCTCCCATGAACTTCACGCCGGCCACGACCAGGGTGGTGGCGGCATGGTCGCGACCGAAGCGGGCCATCTCCAATGAATCGGACACGCATCCACCGGTTTCTTGAGCCAGGTCCTGCAGGTCGCCATCCACGTAGTAGTGGGCCACCAGAACGGCGTTCTTGGCTTTGAGTAGCTCCTTGATCCGCGCCTTGGTGACTTCTTTTTCCTGAGGGTTCAGCGCGGGAGGGACTTTCGCCCAAGCGTGGGCGGTGCAGGTCACGCCTTCAGCGTCCTGCCGGTCGTAGTCGTATGAAACGGTTGAGTTCGACATGATCGTGACGTTCGAAAAGTGGCTGGGCCGAGTAGTGGGCCGTGTGTTGGGCTGAATAGTGGGCTAGGGCGTGTGGCGGCGGCGCCTGGCTAGGGACTGCGCATGTTGGCGCTGGTCCCACAGGCGAACCAGCTCGCAACATAGCCAGACCGAGTAGAAGGCGAAAATGATGTCGCTCAGGAAGTGTCCGCCCTGCATCATGCGACCAGCGCCAATGACCCCACCGCTGACAATGCCGATCAGCAGCCAGCGGCGGCGCCAGACTGGGCCGCAGCTCAGGCCCAGGCTCATGAGTGCGAATCCTGCCGCAGCGTGACTGCTCACAAAGCTCTTGTGGTTTTCAGGTGGGGCGCCCCATTCGAATGGGCCGCGGTAGGGCACGGTGCCGCCCAGCTCGACCACTTGCACAGGGCGGGGCCGACCGGCCACGTTCTTGAAGAACCCTTCAATCAGCAAGCCGGGGCCCAGCAGTGCGGCGACCACGGTCAGTACGGCTACGCGGCGCCAGGGGCCTTCGCATCGGGTGGCGTTGTCGTCTTGCCCCCGTTTGCGCAGCCACGCCGCGATCAAGCCATTGAATGCCCAAAACAATGCCAGCCCCAACACCAATGCACGGCCGATCCAGGGCGTCCAGTTGTACAGCCACAAGACCACCGGGTCGTTGCGGTGCAGGAAGCCCTGGGTCGGGGTGTAGTAGTGGCTTGCTACTTGCAGATCAAGCTGCGGGAACTTGGCAAACACGGCCAGGCAGAAGAACAAACCGGCCCAGATCAGCCGGGTGTCCAGTTCTGCGGGCTCGTCCGCGTCGTGTTCGAAGCGCTGGCGCAAGTCAGTCGTCCTGTGAAGGGGTGGACAAGGTGCCCGACTGGGTGTCGTAGCTTTGCTGGCTGTAGCCAAGGAAACCACGCAGCAGGAACACATGCAGTTCAATGGCGCGATCTGGGGCCACCATGACCTTGGTTGACTTCATGAGTCGCACGTTGCCAAAGCGACGAGCAATGGCGTTGGGCTTGTCCGTGTCGGTCAGCAAAATGACGTCTTGCCCGATCTTGTCAGGGAAGCTGTAGCGGAACTGATAGTGATCTTGGCGAGTGCGACCGGGGTTCCATGCGTAGGGCTGAATGCCACGGTCGCGCCATTCGTACAGGGCCTCGGTCAGCAGCAGGCGCTGGTCCGACATGACGGGCAGACCCTTGACGGTGGGCTCGTCGAGCACGGGGGCCAAGTCAGCGAAAGCTTCATGCCAGCCACGCATGCGCACCATCACGTCCCAACGGTTGGGCAGGTGGCCGCCAGCCAGATCATGCAGGTGCACCACCACACCCGTCAGCAGCAAGTTGCTGGCCAGCACGATGACCAGCCAGCGGTTGGGCTTGGGGGTGGCCAGCGGCACCAGAGGTGGGCTCAGTCGCGAGGCAATCAACAAGGTCAGACCCACCATGGAAGGCGCAGCCCAGTTGACGTGGGCATCGGCATGCAGAGCCTGAACGATGGCGATCAGCAGCAAAGGCAAGCTGGTGGCCCACAGGAAGCGGTAGGACGACACCGAGGCGAAGTAGTAAGCCGAGCTCTTTGCCATGGGGCGGCCATCGGGGCCTGCGGCAAATTGACCGCGCGGCAGCATCTGGCTGGATGCGGCCCACTGACTGGCCGGCACGGTGTCAGCCTCTTGCTGGTAGGGGCGCTTGTAAAGCCAATAGCCGGCCCACACGGCGACCGGGCCGAGCATCAAGACTTGACCGAGCAGGAACACGATCGTGGGGACGATGCCACCCGAGCGCCCACTTTGCGCTGTGAGCTGGGCGGTGTGTTCAAACGTGGGGAAGTGGTTCTGCACGTTCCACCAGATGTTGGGTGACACGACCAAGGCGGCCACCGCGATCGTGACCCAAGGGCCCTTGCGGAACAGCCCGCGTTGGGGGCCATGCACGCCCCACAGAGTCCAGATGGCAGTCAGCGCGAAGGCGGCCATGGTGTACTTGTCCATGATGCCGACGCCGCAAATCAGGCCGCACAGGGCCCACAGGCTCATGCGGTTGGTCAATTGTGCGCGCCACAGCGACCACGAAGCCAGGGTCCAGCACAGGATCAAGGGGCCATCGGTGCTGACCACCAGCCCCATCAGGCCCACCATGGGCAGGGTCATGTACAGCGCACCTGCCACGATCCCGGTGCGCACACCACCTGATGTGGGCCACAGGGCGCGAGCAAATCCCACCATGGCCAGCGCCGTGGCGGGGTAGGTCAGCATGCCCAGCGCTTTCACGCCCAGTACGCCCGAGCCGAACAACTGGGTGCTTAGCCAGATCAGTCCTGCGACGAACGGTGGCTTGGAGTAGTAGCCCCAATCCAGGTGGCGCGACCAGTCCCAGTACTGGGCCTCGTCAAAAAACAGCGAGATGCCGCTGATGTGGACCACCAGGAAGCGGTACACCGTGACCAGCGCAACAAACGCCAGCAACTGGATGAAGCGCGAGCCCCAGATGCGGGGCCAACGGGGTTTACTTCGCGTGGCTGGGGAAGCAGGGGCCTGATTCATGCTCGGGTTCCTGTGCAGGTGGCATCAATGGGTTTGATGCCAGGCTTCGCCTTCGGCCAGCGCTGGCTTGGTGCTGGTGTGATACGGCGCAATTTCTCCGCGGTCGTAATAGATGCGGATCAGCAGTTCGGCGAGCACCCCAGTGGTCAGGAACTGCAGGCCACCGAGCACACAGAAGAAGCCCAGCCACAGCAGCGGGCGTCCGCCAATGTTTTCGCCCATGATCTTCAAGGCCGCCAGGTAGCTCAGGATCAGGCCACCGACCAGGCCCACACCCAGGCCCACGCCACCAAAGAAGTGACCCGGGCGACCCGCAAAGCGCAAGAAGAAGTTGACGGCCAGCAGGTCGAGCACCACGCGCAGGGTGCGCGAGATGCCATATTTCGATTCACCACGGGTGCGGGCGTGGTGGCTCACAGCCACTTCTGACATGCGGGCCGGCGAGGTCACGGTGGCCATCCAGGCCGGAATGAATCGGTGCATTTCACCGTACAGGCTCACGCGCTTGAGCACGCTGGCACGGTAGGCCTTGAGGCTGCAGCCCAGATCCTGGAATTCCAGTTGGGTGATCTTGCGGATCAGTCGGTTGGCAATCTTCGACGGAATCTTGCGCAGGAACACGCCGTCCTGGCGGTTCTGGCGCCAACCGGCCACCAGGTCGAGGTCTTCCTTGAGCAACTTCTCGACCAACTTGGGAATGTCGATGGGGTCGTTTTGAAGGTCGCCGTCCAGCGTCACGATCACGTCGCCACGAGAGGCATCAATGCCCGCCTGCATGGCCGCGGTCTGACGGAAGTTGCGCCACAGGTGGATGGGGCGCACGTGAGGGCCGCGCAGGCGGGCTTGCTCGTCAAGCGCCTGTTGCGTGCCGTCGCGACTGCCGTCGTTGACGATGATCAACTCCCACGGGTGGGGGTACTTGTCGAGTGCCTGGTGCACGGCCGTCACGAAGGGTTCGACGTTGTCGACCTCGTTGTACATCGGGACCACGATGGAAAGACGATGGGCCGGAATGTTGTTCATGCGATCACTTTCAAGACTTCAATTCGACGATGCCGTGACCCGGGGGCGTGCTGCGCCACCCAGAACCGAGGCACCCAACCCCGCCAGAACGGCGCAGATCAGGAAACAGAGATGCAAGGCCAGCGCGGCGCTGACTGCGTGAGCCAGTGGCGCAGAGCCGGCGGGCAAATGAGAGGCCATACCTGCCCAGACGCCCGCTTCGTAAGTACCAAAGCCGGCCGGGCCCTGCAGGGGCACGATGGCGGCCAACTCACCCCCCAGGGCGCCCGCCCAGCAATCTGTCCACGAGGCGTGGGTGATGGCCGACAGTAAAAAAGCGCCCGCGCTGAGTTTGAGGCACCAGTTGGCTGCGGTCAGCGCCCACGCCAGGGGGCGATGGTGAGACGATTCAGTCAGGGCTGCCTTGACTTTGACCAGACCGCTGTGCAGCTTGGGGTGGTCGGGGATACGAGGCAGAGCCCATTGCACGGCAAACCAACCCGCCAGCGCCACCAGCATGCCCACAACGCGCCAGGTCCAGTCCAGGCCGGGCCAGACCAGCAGGCCCAGCAGCAGCAGGACGGCAAGATCCTGCATCCGCATCCACAGTAGACAGGCTATGGCTCGGCTCACTGGCATGCCCAGTTCGCGAGAGGCGAGCCAAGGAAAGCTCAGTTCACCTGCGCGCATGGGCAGCAGGTTCACGGCTGCGTTGTGCATCAGGATGACCCGCAGGGCATCGGTGCGCAGGCCCAACCAACGACGTGGGGCTTGCCGTGCTGCGCCGACAGGTGCGCTGTCTGCCGCGTCAAGATCCATGACGACCTGCAAGCGTGCGGCGCGCAGCCCATAGCTGGTCAACAGGCCGCCGAGGGTCAGCAGCCAGACCCAGGCTGAGGGCTGGTGGAACGCCGCGACGACCTGATCCAGCGGTGTTTTGTGCAGCAGATAGCCCAGCAACGCCAGACCAAATGCCCACGCCGCAACCAGCTTCAGCCTTTTACGCCAAAGCGAGGATGGGTTTGCGGTGCTCAGGTCGGTTGACGAGGTCACGGACAGGGTGGCAGCTTGGAAAAGAACCGTACGGGAAAAACCCGGTATTGTCCCGCATCTTTGCGATCCGGGCACGCCCAAGAAAAAAGCGCACCGGCTGGGGTGCGCTTTTTTTGGCTTGCAGGGCAAGCAGGAGCGGTGGAATCAGTGTGCGCCTTCGCGGAACAACACCACGCTCACGGTTTCAAACAGAATCAGCAGGTCGAGGAACAGTGAGTTGTTCTTCACGTAGTACAGGTCGTACTGATGCTTGTGCAACGCGTCCTCCACCGAGGCGCCGTAGGCGTAGCGAACCTGGGCCCAGCCAGTCACGCCGGGTTTGACGCTGTGACGGATGTCGTAATACGGGATCTGTTCCTTGAGTTGCGCCACAAACGTGGGGCGCTCAGGGCGAGGGCCGACCATGCTCATTTCACCCTTGAGCACGCTGACAAGCTGAGGCAACTCGTCCAGACGGGTCTTGCGAATGAAGGCGCCAACACGGGTGATGCGTGAGTCATTCTTGGTGGCCCACACCGCCACACCGTCTTTTTCGGCGTCGGTGCGCATGCTGCGGAACTTCAGGCACATGAAGGAGCGACCACCCAGACCGACACGTTCCTGACGGTAAATGATGGGGCCAGGGCTTTCCAGCTTGATGGCCAGTGCGGTGAGCACCATGAAAGGCGAGGCTACCAGCAAGAGGATCGACGAGCTGACGATGTCAAAAATACGCTTGGTAACGATGCGGGTGCGGTGCTGCACGAAACCGCGGCCATAAACCAACCAACTGGCCTTCAGGCTGTCGATGGGCACTTCGCCGGTGGTTTGTTCGTAAAAGTCGGCCAGGTCCATCACTGGCACGCCTTGAATGCGCGCCGACAGCAGTTGGTCCATGGGCACGTTACCGCCGCGTTGCTCTTTCACGGCCACGATGATCTGGTTGACGTCGTGTCGCTGCACGATGTCTTGAATAGCCAGAGCGCGCGGAAAGATGTTGAAACGCTTGTCGTCGGTCGGCACATTCACATCACCCGCTGGGTAGAACCCAACCACTGCGTGGCTACGCAGGCGACGCGAACGCAGGTCAGATGCGACCGATTGGGCTTCACTGCCGGTGCCAATGATCAGCACACGTTGTTGAACCAGTGCACCGCGCCAGGCCGACAGCAACAAGCCGCGAACCAGAATGAGACCGATGACCAGATAGGCTGCAACGAAGCCCATCAATTGATGCGCCTGATCGCCTGCCACCTCGGTTTTGACCGCCAGTTGATAAGCAATGGGGGCTGCCAGCAGGCAACCGAGCACGGCACGGCCGAGCTTCTCCTTGGCGGTTTTACGCTGCGAACCTTCGCGGTAGACGCCGACCAGACCGCAGTGCAGTGGAATCAACAAGGCAAAGCCGAGACCCGAGCGCAGAGCCGAAGCCATACCCACGTCTTCTGAACCCGACAGGTGAACCAGTGTCAGGGTGCCGAGCACGACCGCCAGAAAGCTGGTGAGGCTGTCTGCCAGGAGCTCAGCCAGCGTGGCCAGCGAGATGTGATGCTGAAAAAGCCGGAGCATGTTTGCCTCTCTCTACTCGGGGAGTGGGAGGGTGATTACCCGTGAAGTCGTCACCAAGCCGTAAATTTTTGTAATCGGCCAATTGTCAGGGGTGCACTCAATTCGTAACACCCTGTGTTTGTGGGGGGAACCTAACCTTGGGGGGGCGATGTGTGTAAATTTCACGGAATCGGGTCCGCTGGAATTCGCAGGGGCCCTGATGTTGTGCGATTTCAGGCGCAGAAAACGTCAGCGATATTCCGTTTTCCCAGCGGGTATCGCGGCGGGGCCATACTGGTTTCGGGCCCAAGCGCTTAAATGCTCCGCAACGCGGTTGGCTGACAGACCATCCCAGAATTTGGGGAGCCGCCCCTTTTTGCCGCCACCCCGCATGACTTCCGCCACCGCTCGGGAAATGAGGCTGGCATTTCGACCGACTGCGATATTGGATCCCTGCTCGACCGTGATGCGGCGTTCGGTGAAATTGTGCAGGGTCAGGCACGGCACGCCCAAAATGGTCGATTCCTCTTGCAAGGTGCTGGAATCGGTCAGCACACATGCAGCGGTTCCAATCAGGCCGATCATTTTGAAATAGGGAATGGTGGGCAGCATGACGATCTGGCCATCCGCCTGCGCCTTGATCAGGTCGGGGTGACTGATCAAGGCTCGCAGCCGTTCTGAACCGACCCAGATCAGGGGCAGATCACGGCTGATGTTGTTCAGGATGTGGGCCAGTTCGTTGAGTTGCTGCTGGTGCTGCGCCACACCACGGCCCTCCAGATAAATCAGCCCATAACCATTCGCGCCTTTGAGCAGGTCTGGGTTTTGGTTGAACTGCCGCAGGGTGTATTTGGGGGGGGAGGCCAGGGGCAACATGTTGCGGATGGTGTCCATCAACACATTGCCGACAAACTGAATTCGGTCTGCCGGGATGCCTTCGCGTGCCAGGTTGTCGTGTGCCACCCATTCCGACGTCAGCAGCAGGTCGGCCATGTGGTCGCACATCATGGCGTTGATTTCCTGGGGCCGGCTGCGGTCGAAACTGCGCAGGCCGGCTTCGAGGTGAACGATGCGGATGCCCAGGCGCTTGGCGACCAGGGCTGCTGCCATGGCGACATCGTCTCCAGCCTGAAGCACCACGGCAAATGGGCGGTACTCACTGAGCAGGTGCTCGAGTTGTCGCATTCCATCCGCCAGCAGGTTGATGGCGGTTCCACCAGGCAGGCGCAGTCGGAAGTCGGGCTCCTTCAAGCCAGTGTGTTCGACCAGATCACCGGTCAGTTCAAAATGCCCTGGGCTGTCAATGTGCAACACCTTGAGCCCTGGCACGCCCTCGCGGGTTGCAAAGGCACGCTGCAGCGCTGCTGCCCGCAAGATGCCCGACATGGAGCCCGAGATCAGCAGGAAATAGGGGTGCCCCCCCTGGCTGTCGACCGAGGGCTGTACGGTGTACGCTGGCGTGGACAACACGGGAGCCAAATAGGGCAAGGAGGCTGGCTCGACACTGTGAGTCAGCGTGGGAATTTCAAGGGGGCGGGACTCGTTCGGGTCCTGGAAGATGGGACGAGTCGATGGCATGGCGCTACCGCTCGGGGTGGCCGCCGGGCCAGGCAAGACTTCACCGATTTCAGCCCGGATTTCCATGGCAATGCGTGCCACCGCCGCAGCCGTGATTTCGTCGCCACCAGCCAGGAATGTGGACAGCAGAATGCGGTTGCACAGCAGGTTGATGCGCCGCGGTGTGCCCGAGGTCCATTGATAGAGTTCGTCGAACGCGTCGTCGTCAAAGCGAGGGTGCTCGCCGGTCCAACCGACTTTGGTCAGTCGGTGTTCGACATAGCGACGGGTCTCGTCCCTGTCCATTGGGCCAAGGTGATAGGAAGCGATCACGCGCTGACGCAATTGCTCCAGGCTGCGCGACAGCAGCATCTCGCGCAATTCGGGTTGACCGATCAGGAAGCTCTGCAGCAGGGCCTGGTTGCCGAACTGGAAGTTCGACAGCATGCGCAATTCCTCAATGGCGTCGCGGCTGAGGTTTTGCGCCTCGTCGACGATCAGCACGGCGCGCTTTTTCTGCGTGGCCAGCAGCGTCAGATAGGCTTCCAGGGTCGCGATCAGCTCGGCCTTGGTGTTGCCCTTGAGTGGGATGCCGAACGCGGTGATGGCTGAGCGCAACAGGTCGCCGGCTTCCAGTTGCGTGCTGACCAACTGCGCAGCAACCACTTTCTCGGTGTCGATGTCACTCAGCAGGGTCCGAACCAGCGTGGTCTTGCCCGCACCAATGTCGCCCGTGACCACGATGAAGCCTTCGGCCTGATACAGGCCGAACTTCAAATAGGACAGTGCGCTGCTATGACCCTTGCTGTCGAAGTAGAAGCTGGGGTCTGGGTTAAGCAGGAACGGGGGGCTGCTGAAGCCGAAATAGGTTTCGTACATCTGATCTGTCAGAACCGGTAGCCAAGGCCTGCGAACGCAGCCAGTTCTCCGCTGTCGCCCTTGAGAGGGTCAGTCGAATGAACAATCAGGCGACGCAAGCCCAACGTGGCTGCAGCCTGCCTTGACAGATCGGTGGAAATGGCCGTGTTCCAGGAGAAACTTCGGCTGAATGTGTAGGTTCCTGAAGGGTTGAGCCCCGACATCAATGTGGAATGGGCGCGGGTCCAGTTCAGGCGGGCCGTGAAACGGGTGGTGCGGGTCAGGCGGTGGGTGAAGTCGCTGGTGAAATAGTACTTGCGCGACCGTTCGCTGAGCGCGGTCGTGTTTTGTCCTTCCAGCGGGGTGATGTCGGCGCGGCCCGCTTCAAAGGTGAGGGTGTCTCGGCGACCCTTCAGGGTCAGCATGCCGGAAGCGTCTTCCCGGGTGTGGGCACCCAAAGTGGTCGCGATGGTGCCCATTTCATTGAGGCTGCGCAGGTCCAGATTGCCGTTGGCGCCCAAGGCGCAGGCCGAACTACCGTAGGCAGTCACGACACGGCACCAGCGGGCGCTCATGTCGGTCCAGGCCAGACGATACAAAGCGTTGGCCTGCCATGAATGGCCCAGCTTGCGGTTTTCCGATTCGACGCTGAGTTGGGCTCGCTCCTCCGGGCTCCAGCGAGCATGCCAGCCCGTGAAGGCGCCGCTGTACTTGCGATCGTCACCGCTATTTGCGCTGGTCTTCAAGCGGGTGGATTCAGACCCGACGATGGGGCCGATTTGCCATTCAGGAACCGGGGCCCAGGTGCCGCGCAAGCGGGTAATCGATTCGCTGAGGAGGTATGCCGAGTTCGTGGCCTGTCCCCAGGGCGATTGCCGGTTGTGGGTGAAGCTGATCTGATAGCCCAGTGGGCTGGGGCGCGTGGTCCACGACGCCGTGGCGGTGGTCTCCTGCTTGTCGTCGCGCTGAGGTGTGGTCTCGCTCAGGCCACGGTAGTCCGTCAGGCTCTTGACCACCTGGGCGTTGAGGGTGGTGTCGGCACTGAGATCTTTCTCGAAGAACGGCGCCACACGCCAGGTCATGGTCGAGTAGCCGTCGTTGGGGTCTCCACCGGACGCTGTGCTGGAGGCTTCACGTTGAGCCGCCCAGCCGGCTTTGAGGCCCAGGCCGGAGTCCGGCCATTCGGTGGTGGACTGCAGCGCGCCAATTGGGATGGTCTGGTTCGGTCGGCTGTCTTTGCCGTAACGGACGATGTCAAGTCGCGCACCGCCTTCGATTTCCTGGTTCGTGCCTTTCGAGTGCACTTTGAAGCCGGGCGACAACTGGGTGACCCATTCGTGGGTCTGGCGGTCAGCTTCCCGTGCACTGAGGGTGTCAGGCATGTTGGTTTGCCGCACAAATGACTCCACCACATTCAGATAGGGCTGAAAGGGGGCCTCGCGCACGGGTTCGGGTTCAGCTTGAACTGCGGCTCGAGACTGGCTCAATGCCGGACCGCACCAGGCCAGGCAGACGAGGGGCAACACGCCGACGGGCCAGTTGACCGACCACTTCGTGTGTGAACTGTCTGTGCGGGGAGGCTGGTTCATGAGAGCTGTGTGCTGCGGCAGTGAATATGGGATCCTACAGGACTGATTTTGACAGTGACAAGACCTCAATTGGGCGAGTCGGGGCGAGTTATGCTCAGCCTTTTGCAAGTTATCTGGAAAGGATCGCCATGTCCGAAAACTTCGCAACGTGCGATTTTTGCGACGTACATAAGAATGACACCGACGGGGCATTTCGAGTATTGCCTCCGGTATTCCGTGATTTTGGAAAACGGGTGAAGTTTTCCGGTCAGGTCAGCACGGTCAAATGCTTTGAAGACAACACCCTGGTCAAGGCTGCGGTGGACTCCCCCGGGCTGGGCCGCGTGCTGGTGGTTGATGGGGGCGCCTCGTTGCGCCGTGCGTTGGTCGGCGGCAATCTGGGCAAGGCTGCGGCCAAAAATGGCTGGGCCGGTGTGATCGTAGATGGATGCGTGCGCGACGTGGCTGAACTGGCCGAGTGCGATGTGGGCATCCGAGCATTGGCATCCATGCCTTTGCCGACCGAAAAACGCAACGAAGGTCAGAAAGACATCGCCGTGCAAATTCAAGGTGTTTGGGTGCGCCCGGGCGACTATTTGTACGCCGACGAAGACGGTATTGTCGTCTCGCCCACGCCTTTGATCTGATTGGATTTGGGAAATCGGTCAATCTGAGGGCATTCGCGCGAATGCCCCTCAGGTTCTGAGTCGGTTGGACGAATTCGTCCTTGTCTAACAAAGTCAGGGGTCCAACATGCTCAATCTTGAAGCCGTTTCCAAGGCCATTGATGCGCCTGAAGTTCGGGGGCTGATCAAGGATCTGGGAGTGCCTGCGCGTCCCAGTGCCTTGGTCGATGTGCAAGCCGAGTTGCGTCGCGATGAGCCGCGCATGCATGTGCTGGCACAGATTGTGGCCTCGGACGTCGCGATGTCGGGCGCGTTGCTGAAGGTGGCCAATTCTCCCTGGATGGGTTTGTCTCGCCGAGCAGAAACCATTCAGCAGGCATTCATGTTGCTGGGCGCAGCCCGATGCGAGCAACTGCTGACTGAAATTGCCCTGCGCAATGCCTTGCCGGCAGAAGGCCCGGCTTTGTGCCGTTTCTGGGATGTGTCATCGAAACGCAGTCAGGCCATGTGGGCGCTCGCCCCTCGCGTGGGGTTGCCGCCAGCATTGGCTCAGACGGTGGGGCTGTTCGCCGACGTCGGTATTCCGCTGCTGGTCAAGCGATTCACGCAGCCTTCATATCTCGATACCTTGGCCGAGGCCAACCGCAGCGAACACTGTTTCACGGCGATTGAGCAGCAGCGGCATCAGACCGATCACGCCATCGTGGGGGCCTTGTTGGCCCGCTCATGGGGCATTTCGCAAACGGCCACGCTGGCGATTCGCTTGCATCACGATTACGAGCTGCTTTCTCAATCGCAGCCCGAGGTTGTGGCTGATCTCGTGGCCTTGTGTCTGGTGGTGGAGCACATCATTCAACGCTTCCAGGGACTCAACCAGCACAATGAATGGAACAAAGGCGGCGAGGCGGCGATGAAGGTGTTGTCCCTGTCGCAAGGCGACCTGGAGTCCTGGTGCGACGATCTGTTTGATCGCTTCAGCGTGGAAGACTGATCGCGCTGATCAACGGGCCTCGGTGCTGCGTGTGTGCCCTTTCAAGGCTGCATCCAGGCTTGTTGGGTGCCTGCCAACCAGCGCCACTCCAAGGCCTTGAGCTGAAAGTAACGCTGAATCAGTTCAATGCTCTGTTGGGTGGCCAGACGCTGGGTATTGAGGACCTCGTTCAGTGGGGTTTCTCCCAGCGCCATGCCTTTGCTCAGCGATTGCACCACCGCTTGTAGTTGAGTGGTGGCCTGGTATTCCAACGTCCACTGTTGCGTGCCTACCTGCAGGGCGCTGTGCTGGGCTTGCAGCAAGGTCTGGACATCGCGTTGGGCCTGTTGAGACTGTGCGGCAGCTGCTTCGCTGTCGTAAGCCAGGGCCTGTCGGTCGAGCTGCTGGTAGGTGCTGCCCAGTGGCAAGGACAGGGTGACAGTCCAGGTGCGTTCACGACCGCTGTTGTCATGTGCCCAATTCACTCCCACAGTGGGGGCCGGCTGCGTGCGAGCGCGCGCCTCGTTCAACTGCGCCTGACTGAGTCGCAAGCGGGCTTGAGCCACCTTCACGTCAGGGTGAGACAGGCTGAGCTGTTCGATGCTTTCTGCAGCCGGCAGAGCGTTCGACTGGGGCGGCTGGAGCGATGTTTCCGCAGGCAAGGTCAAGGGCCATGTCGGGTATCTGGATTGCAGCTTGCGTGCAGCCTGGCGAGTCAACTCTGCCGATTCCAATTGTTTTGACTGGGCCTGCGCCAATGCGGCTTCGACTTGCAGCAAGTCGACCCGGGTGGCGTCGCCCATCTTCTGGCGTTTGCGAATCGCGTCGACTTGCTGTTGCGCCAGATCGCGCTGTGTGAGCCAGTGCTTTTCGGTCAGGGCAGCCGTCAACCAGGCCTGATGCAGATCGAGCAGCTCCTGCAGTTGTTGCTGCCAGGCTTGTTGAGCTTGCGCATCTTTCAAGGCTTGGGCCTCCTGGGCCCATTGCTCTGCAGCCCGGGTCTGGCCGGGCCAGCGGGTTTGCTTTTCAAGGCCCACAGACCATTCGCGCGTCCGTGCTTCTTGCGGGTCGATGGCCGGCGCGCGGTTGCGGCGTTGTCCGTAGCTGGCCAGGGTCGTCCAGGGTTGTTCGATGTGGGCGTGTTGGTCAGCTCGGGCCGCATCGGCCAGGGATTGTCTGATCTGTGCTTGCCAGGTGGGGCTGGATGCCACGGCTTGAATGACCACCGCATCGGGGGGCAGCCAGGGATCGGAGACCGCGTGAGCGGGCGCCCACGCCCATGGCATCAAGGACAGAATCAAAAGGGGGCGAGTGTTCTTCATGCGGCAGACTCCGCTGGGGTGGGTTCGACGCCGAAGCGGGCATAGGCCAGAGGCAAGAGCAGCAAGGTCAGCACGGTCGAGGTCAGCAGCCCGCCGATGACCACCACAGCCAGTGGCTTTTGGATTTCGCTGCCAGGGCCAGTGGCAAAGAGCAGTGGCAGCAGCCCGCCTGCCGTGATGGCGGCGGTCATCAGCACCGGGCGCAGACGGCGCGCAGCGCCGACGCGAACCGCTTCAAGACCTGACATGCCTGTGAGCACCAGTTGATTGAAGTAGCTGACCATGACCACGCCATTGAGCACAGCAATACCCAACAGCGCGATGAAGCCGACCGAGGCGGGAACCGACAGATACTGACCCGACAGGTACAGGGCCGCCACGCCGCCAATGAGAGCCAATGGCACGTTGGACATCACCAGCACGGCCTGACGAACCGAGCCAAAGGTGGAAAACAGCAGGAAGAAGATCAGCAGCAAGGCGACCGGAATTACCACGGCCAGCCGCTGTGTAGCGCGCTGCTGGTTTTCAAACTGCCCACCCCAGGTGATGCTGTACCCGGTGGGGAGGGGCAATTGCTTGGCAATCGCTGCTTTGGCGTCTCCCACGAAGCTGACCAGGTCACGCCCCCGCACATTGGTCTGGATGACCACGTAACGCTGGGCCCGTTCCCGGTCAATCTTGACTGGGCCGTCGGCGTGTTCCAGTCGAGCCACGCTTTCCAGGGGCACAGCCTGCCCGTCAGCCGAGGTCACACGCAAGGCCTTGAATGCGGAGGGGTCGTCACGCAGGCTGTCGTCGCCGCGAATCACCAGGGGTGTGCGGCGGCCTTCTTCGTGAATGACGCCGACGGTTTGGCCTTCCACCCATTTGCGCAGGTCAGACTGGATGTCTTGTGCGTTCAGGCCCAGTTGCCCGGCGGCCAGACGATCAATGCCGATTTGCAGGTAGCGCACGCCATCGTTGCGCAGGCTCAAGGTGTCGGTGGCGCCAGGAACCTTGCTGATGATGGCCTCGGCACGCTGGGCGAGTTGATTGAGTTGCTGCAGATTGGTGCCATAGATCTTGATGGCCACGTCGCCTCGCACGCCAGTCAGCATTTCGGAGACTCGCATGTCAATGGGTTGGGTGAAGGCAATGTCCACGCCGGGGAAGTCTTCCATGGCCTTGCGTAGTTCACCGATCAGCCATTCCTTGTCAGGGTTGCGCCATTCGTTCATGGGCTTGAGGGTCAGGAAGCTGTCGGTTTGATTCAGGCCCATGGGGTCCAGGCCCAGTTCATCAGAGCCGCTGCGTGCGACCACGTGCTTGATCTCGGGAACCTTGGCGCGGATGTGCTGCTGCACCTTGAGGTCAAGCTCGGTGGTGTTGTTCAGGTTGATCGAGGGCAGCTTTTCCAGTTGCAGAATGAGGTCGCCTTCATCCAGCGTGGGCATGAAGGTTTTGCCCAGTAAGGTGAACAACAGGCCCGCCATGATCAATGCTGCTGTGGCCCCACCGAAAAGCCAGCGAGGGTGGGCCAAAGCTTTGTCCAGCAGCCATTCATAGTGATGTTGCAGCTTGCGCATCAACCACGGTTCCTGGTGGTGACCCATCTTCAACAACCAGGAGGCCAGCACCGGTACCACGGTCAGCGACAGCACCAGCGAGACAGACAGGGCAAAGACAATCGTCAAAGCGACGGGGGCAAACAACTTGCCTTCCAGCCCTTCCAGGCTCAGCAGGGGCAGGAACACGATGACAATGATGGCGATACCGGACACCACCGGCATGGCCACTTCCTGGCTGGCGCGAAACACCAGACTCAACATATTGCTGCCAGGGCTCCCTGGGTGATGGGGTTTGGCCAGGTGGCTTTCGATGTTCTCCACCACCACCACGGCGCCGTCGACCAGCATGCCAATGGCGATGGCCAGGCCGCCCAGGCTCATCAAGTTGGCGCTCAAGCCGAAGGCCTTCATCAGCAGGAAGGTTCCCAGGGCCGACAGCGGCAGCATGACAGCCACCACGGTGGCGGCCCGGATGTTGCCCAGGAAAACCAGCAACAACGCGACCACCAGCACAATGGCTTCCAACAGGGCTTTGCCCACGGTGTAGATGGCTTTGTCGACCAGGCTGCCGCGGCTGTAGAAGGACTCGATGCGCATGCCCTCCGGCAGGGTGGCTTGCAGTTCGTCCAGCTTGGCTTGTACGGCGTGCACCAGATCGCGTGCATTGGCGCCGCGCAAGCCCAGTACCAGACCCTCGACCGTTTCACCCTGTCCATCGCGGGTGACCGAACCATATCGGGTCAGTTCGCCGTGGCGTACCTGGGCCACGTCTGCCACGCGGGTCACACGCCCGTCGGCTTTGCTGACCACGGTCTGGCTCAAGTCATCCAGATTCTGGATGGCGCCTTCGGCCCGCACGATCAGCGCTTCTTCGCCGCTGTTGAGGCGGCCTGCACCGTCATTGTGGTTGGCGCGGGTGATGGCTTCCTCCAATTGAGCCAAGCTGATTCCCCGGGCCTGCAGGGCCAGTGGGTCAGGGGCCACTTCGAAGGTGCGGACACGGCCGCCCAGGCTGTTCACGTCGGCCACCCCAGGCAAGGAACGCAGCGCAGGGCGAATCACCCAGTCGAGGACACGGCGCCGCTCTTCCAGGCTTTGTGGACCCTCGATGGTGAACATGTACATCTCACCCAATGGCGTGGTGATGGGGGCAAGGCCGCCACTCGCATTGGCCGGCAGGCTGGCCATCACACCGGCCAGGCGTTCGCTGACCTGTTGACGGGCCCAGTACACATCGGTGCGGTCTTCAAAATCCAGGGTGATGTCGGCCAGAGCGTATTTCGACGTTGAACGCAGCATCTTTTGCAGCGGAATGCCCAGCAGCTCTTGTTCGATCGGGACGGTGATTCGGGATTCGACCTCTTCCGGCGTCAAACCTGGTGCCTTGATGATCAGCTTGACCTGGGTGCCCGACACGTCGGGGAATGCATCAATCGGCAGGCGCTGCCAGGCCATCAAGCCCAGCCCGCACAGAATGGCGGTAAGGAGCAGGATCAGCGCCCGCTGGCGCAGCGAAAATTCGATCAATCGGTTGAACATGGTGGCTGTCTGCCTTACTCGCTCAGGAGCGATTGGAGGGCCGATGTGCCCTTGATCACCACCAGCGCGCCCGATGGCAAGCCCGTGACCGTGCTGTGCGGCCCGGCGGTCGATTGCACCTGCACCTGCACCAATTCATATTGCCCTGGCGCCTTTTGAACGAAGACCTGACTGGTGCGCCCCTGTGTGAGCACCGACTGGCTTGGCACACGAACCGCTTCGGCCACGCCATGTTGAGCCAGTTGGACCTGGGTGAGCTGGCCGGGCTTCAGGCGCAGGTCGGGGTTGGCGATCTGGGCGTACAGGCGAACCGTTTGCGATGCGGCATGCACGGTGGCACCTTGCCCGGTGATGCGTCCGGTGAGCATCTCCTGACTCTGAGGCAGCGAGGCGCTGACTTTGTCGCCCGTCCGAATGCGGTTGGCCTGTGCGACGGGGACCTGAATGTCAACCCAGATGGGGTCGAGTTGACCGATTCGGTAGAGCGGGGCCATGGCTTCGACGCGCTGCCCTAAGGTGGCAATCTGTTCGAGCACATGCCCACGTGCCGGGCTGGTAATGGCCAGGGCTCCGGCCTTGGTGCCAGCGGATCCGGCGGCGTCCTGCCAGGCCTGACGCTTTTGCGCTTCAGTGGCAGAGGCTTGGGCGGCTTGGGTCTGGGTGCTTTCCAGCCGGGATTGGGTGATCAGTCCTTCCTGGAACAGGGCTTGGTCGCGCTGCAGCTGCGAGCGAGCCCAGTCAGCCTGGCTCTTGGCCGCTTGCCAGTCCAACTGAAGGCTTTGGGCCTGCACGCTGTGGAGACGAACCAGCGTCTGGCCCTGTTTGACCGCATCGCCTTCGCGCACGGACAAACTTTGCACCAAGCCGGCGGCTGGGGCTGAAATCAGCCATTGCCGGTCGGCGGGCAACATGACCTGGGCCGGAAAACTCAGGGTCACTTCAGAGGCTGATTGAGCGGGGCTGGTTTGAATGCCCAGTTTCTGAACCTGTTGTGCTGAAAGCTTGATGGGCTCGACAGCCGAAGCGGAGGTGACCCAAGTCATAGCCAGAGCCATGCAGGCGGAGAGAACAATGCGGTCGTTTTTCATGACTGGCAGTATGAGTGGGTAAGCTGAAGACCAGCTTAAGCTCAGCCTGGCTTCAGCTTGGCGGGGTAATGTTCTGCTTGCCGACTGGACGGGTCAACAGCTTGGGGAGACGATATCGATGCGTTTGTTGCTGCTCGAAGACGACGCCATTCTTGGCGAGGGGCTGCGAGATTTTCTGTTGGCCGAAGGGCACCAGGTGGACTGGGTTCAGCGGCTGGATGCCGCGCGCACCATGCGTTCAGAACCGTACGATGCCTTGCTGGTGGACTGGCAGTTGCCGGATGGCTCTGGGCGTGACTGGGTGGCGAACCTGCGGCGTCAGGGCGATGCCATTCCCATCTTGATGCTCACCGCGCGTGACATGCTGGCCGACAGGCTCGGTGGCCTTGAGGCCGGCGCAGACGATTACCTGGTCAAACCCTTCGCGCCCGAAGAGCTGGTTGCACGCCTGAATGCGGTCTGGCGGCGTTCGGTTGGCGCCCCGACTGGGCGTCGCGCGTTCGGGCCTGTCGAGGTGGACCTGATCAGCCGAACGGTTTGGCTGGTCGATGCTCAGGTTCGGCGTGCAGTCGAGTTGACCGCACGAGAGTGGAGCGTGCTTGAAGCCTTGGCCAGCCGGGCTGGCCGTATCGTGCCCAAGACCGAACTCGAGGGTTTGAGCCTGGGCTTTGACAGCGATGTCTCGAGCAACGCGCTGGAAGTGCACATTGCCAGTTTGCGCAGGAAGCTGGGGCGTGACTTGATCGACACCGTTCGCGGTTTGGGGTACCGGATTCCGATATGACGACCTTGCCTTCGATTCGCGGACGAATTTCCCGCCAGGTTTTGCTCATGGCGGCAGCCTGCGGCGTGGCCCTTTTGTTGATCATGGGCGCCGTTTTGCACCGTGCGGTCGACGCCTTGCTGGACGACGGTTTGCAGGAGTCTGCCGAAATTCTCTATGGCTTGATCGATGTGAACCCCGAAGGGCTGGCGGTGGTCGAGGGCATCTTGCCTGCGCCGCCTCACCGTGAAGGGGTGGTGTGGCAGTTGGTGGATGCGAAGGGGCAACTTGCCTTGCGCTCACACCAGGCGCCAACCCAGCCCATGAGCGAGGCGCTCACCCTGGGCTTCAGTGAAAGGCCCGACTGGCGGATCTACTCCATGCCGCTGCATCAAGACCGAGGGGTTTTGCATGTGGCTCAGCGGGAAGCGCACCGACAACAAACCCAATGGCAGATTCTGGGTAGTGCCATGGGCGTGTTGCTGGTGGTGGGGGCGGCGCTGGTGTTCTGGTTGAATCGGCATCTGCGCACCGAGTTGCGTCCTTTGCAAGACCTGTCTGACGCCGTGGGCCACTACGACCCCATCATGCGACCGCATGACTTGCCTCGTCCGCTTAGGCAGGAGCTGGTGCCCATGGTGAACGCCATCTCAGGCCTGGGCGACCGACTGGCCAGCCACGTAGCGCATGAGCGTGCGTTTGCCGCCCATGCAGCCCATGCGCTGCGAACCCCGCTGGCTGGCATGGATGCCCAACTGGCTGTGGCCATTCGCCAGTGCGATCCCGCCGTGCGAGGTCGGCTGGAGCAAACACGTGAGGCAGCGACCCGCTTGCGTAATGTTGTCAATGCCCTGATCAGCTTGTTCCGTGCGGGGGGCGAAATGCGCTGGCAAAGCCTGAATCTGGAGGAACTGGTGGGCAACTTGCCGCTGAATGGCGCCACGTTGGTGGTTCAGGCGCCTCAAGCCATCGACGCTGACCCGGACTTGTTGTCAGCGGCTTTGTTGAATTTGCTGGACAACGCGGTGCGACACCATGCCTCGCGCATTGAGATCGTGGCCCATGTGCACGATGGGTTGACGCGTCTACACGTCCGAGACAACGGGGAGGGCATGTCGCCAGCCCGGTTGACTGAGGTGGAAGCGGCCTTGCGTGGCGAGGCCACGCCCGCAGGCATTGGCCTGGGCCTCACCATGACCCAACTGGTGGCGAGGGCCCATGGCGGCACGGTCACCATTGGCCTCAGATCAGATAGCCAATCAGGGGTGGAGGTGACGCTGATCTTGCATCGCGGCGGCCTTGCCACCGAGTAGCCAGGCAATGAGCAGCCAAGCCACGCAGATGGGCACGGCCAACCACAACAGGGCCTGTGATTGCACACCCAGGCTGCGCAGCCCGCTGAGCAGCCAGATCGAACTGGTGTCGCCGGTGCGGTGCACCAAAGTGTCAATCACGTTTTTGGCCCGGTATTTCTGAACGGGTGGCAGCACGTTGAACAAGGTTTCCCTGGCTGGCTTGCTGATGGCGTATTCACCCGCACGGCGAACCACCCCCAGCACGACCAGCACGCCAATGGTGGGCCACAGCGCCAGGGCCGTGAACCCCAATACCGATGCCATGGGCATGGCCACGAGCAGCGCCCGCGTGCCAAGCAAACGAATCAAAGGTGCAAACGCCCCCAGCTGGATCAACAAGGTAACCACATTCACCAATAAGTCAACGCCAGCCAGCAACTGGGTTCGGTCAGCACTGTTTTGAAACTGTTTGGGAACCAGTTCGGCTTGCTGGAAGTACAGCAAGGACGACAGCAGAGCGTAGGCAAACAGGAAGCCACAGATGCCCAGTAAGTAGGGGGAGCGAACCACATCGATCACCCCGCTGAACAAGCTGCCCTGGAACGCGGCCTCATCGTTCTCGGCCTGTTGGGCGCTGTCTTCAATGTCGAGCCGAGGGTGGGTGGCATGCCAGTGGCGCAGGCGCCAGATGGCCCCCACACACAACATCAGCAGGCCGGCTGAAACGAGCGCCAATCCGTTTGGCCCCAGGGGTTTGACCAGCGAAGCTGTGAGCACCGGCCCACACAGAGCACCGGCTGTGCCACCCGCTGCGATGAAGCCATAAAGCCGTTGTGCCTGTTTGGTGCTGAAGAGGTCCGCCATGAAACTCCAGAACACGGAGATGGCAAACAGATTGAACACGCTGACCCAAACGAAGAACGTCCTGGCCACCCAGGGCGACTGGTGCCCCTCGACGAGTAACACGCCATTGAAGCCCACCAGGTTGGCGGCGAAGAAGGTGTAGAGCCAGGGCAGCAGTTGTCGACGTTCGAACCGTTTGGTCAGCCAGCCAAAAATGGGAACCAGCACCACCATGCTGACGAACACCGCGGAAAACAGTTCCTTGAGCGCATCAGGTCCCAACTGGATGCCCATTTCGTCGCGCAGTGGTCGCAGTACATAGTAGGCGGCGAGCAAGGCGAAGAAGCACAGAAAGGACCATGCGGCTGCGGGCCACTCATCGCCATCAGCCCGGCTCAGCTTGCGACCCCACTCGATCAGCATGGTCTACTGGGCTTTAACGAACGACTTCGAGTACGCGGTCCAAACCACCCTCGTTGATCGCGATCATGGCTTGTTCGCGCACCTTGGGCTTGGCGTGGTAGGCCACGCTCAGACCCGACACCCCCATCATCAACAGATCGTTGGCGCCGTCACCCACGGCGATCGATTGCTTGGGGTCGCAGCCAATGCGCGCACACAGGGTCAGCAAGTGCTGCTTCTTGGCTTCGCCATCGACGATGTCACCCAGGACATGTCCCGTCAGCAAGCCGCCCTCGATTTCCAAGGTGTTGGAGTGGGCCTCGTGCATGCCCAGGCGGGATTTCACACGGTCTGCAAAGAAGGTAAAGCCGCCCGACACGAGCAAGGTTTGCAAGCCTGCAGCCTTCGCTGCGTTGATCAACTCAGGCGCACCGGGGTTGATCTTGAGGCGTTGCTCATAGACCTCCTGCAGGGCCTCGGCGGGCACCCCTTTGAGCAAGGCCACACGACGGCGCAGACTGTCTTTGAAATCGGTGATTTCACCGCGCATGGCCGCTTCGGTGATGGCGGCTACTTCGGCCTTTTTGCCTACGGCGTCGGCGATCTCGTCAATGCACTCGATGCTGATCAGCGTCGAGTCCATGTCGAATGCAATGGCTTTGAAGTCGCCCAAAGCCAGCGGAGGGGTGAAGCGTTGGATGACAAGGCCGGGGGCAAATTCTTGTGCGGACATGGCAGTCGGTGTAGGGCAAAAATCGGTGACCGGGGGGGACTCGCGTCGCAAGAGCGGCATTATCTCCCGCTCCAGATCGGAATCTGGCGAAAGTCATCTCACACTACGGTAAGAACGGATGTGGGCAGGGGGCTCTGGTGATAAGGTACCTTTCATCATGTGGGCAGACTTTGATTCCGACGCGACCGCCTGGCAGTGCCTCCCCGATGGCCTGATCTGGGTCGATTTGACGCATTTGCGGGTGGTTGATGCCAACCCTGCAGGGTGTGCCTTGCTGGCCTTGCCGCAAGGCTGCAAAGGGGTGTCCGTTTTGCCCGAGCTGTCATCGGCCAGTCAGGTCTGGCTGCAAGCTTGTGCAAAGATCCACCGGGAGGCTGAGGTGCCGCCCAGTGAGGCTGCCGAGACCACCTTGCTGTCAGCGCGTCGCCAACTACTGCATGCGCGCTTTGTCTCCAGTGAGTTGCGTCATCTCGATGGCTCGGCGCATCGGCTGGGCTTGCTGATCTTGAGCGCCTCGGCCGCCGACGCTGGCGATGATTCGCTGCATCAGCGCCTCGAAAGTACCCTGCATGTGCTGCACCACATTCATCAGCGTCAGCGATCGGCTCAAACCGAGTCCGATGTCTTGCAGGCTGTCTGTGAGGGCCTGATCAGTGATGGCGGCTTTCCGCTGGCATGGGTGGGGCTGGTTCGTCACGACCCTCAGCACCAGTTGGCCTTGGGGGCCGTGGCCGGGACGCCTCGTCGGCATCTCGACAGACTCAGCCTTTGCTGGTCAGACGGCCCAGATCGAATGGGCCCAGTGGGCGAAGCGGTCAGGCGGGCCAGAACGCAAGTCCTACACGACATCACAGCCGATGCCGCCCGTTTTCCCTGGGCTGCCGATGCTGTTGACTCTGGCTTGGGGTCGATGTTGGCTGTGCCTCTCGTTCATCAAGCCCGGGTGCAAGGGGTGCTGGTTGTCTACGGGCATGCCGCACGGGCATTTGACCCGGCTGAAATCGCCCTGTTGGAGGAGGTAGCCCACACCTTGGCGACCGCCTTGAGCGATCATGCACTCAGACAGTCTTACTTGAATGAGGCCATTCAGCGGGCTGCGTCTTCGCACCGGCTGGAGCAGGTTCTGGAGCAAATGATCGAAACCTTGTCGGGGGCGATCGCCGCCCGCGACCCCTACACGGTGGATCACCAACGTCGAGTCGCTGACATTTCCTTGCGCATCGCGCGGCGCATGGGGTTGGGTGAGGAGCGTTGTCGTGTGTTGTACTTGGCCGCCATTGTTCATGACATCGGCAAGATTCAAGTCCCCATTGATTTGCTGACCAAACCCACCCCCTTGCGCCCTGAAGAAATGGCCGTCATACGGCAGCACGCGCAAGCCACCATCGACATTCTGAGTGGGGTTGATTGGCCTTGGCCTCTGGTCGAGATCGCGGGGCAGCACCACGAGCGACTGGATGGCTCTGGTTATCCTGCTGGCCTGAAGGGGCATGAGATCAGGCTGGAGGCCCGCATCCTGGCTGTGGCCGATATTCTGGAATCGATGTCTGCGCCGCGGCCTTACCGTCCAGCCGTGGGGCTGCAAGCTGCCCTGCAGGTGTTGCTCAAGGAGCGCGGTACTCGCCTGGACCCGGATGTGGTGGATGCTGCTCAGGCCTTGTTTGCTGACATGACCGATCTGGACAAGGTGGGCACATGAACGTGCATCAAAGCATCTCGGATCAACTGTTTGATCTGGTGGGCAACACCATGGCAGTGTTCATGGTTTACCTCTTTGTGGAGGCCAATCTTTCGCGTCTGCCCCAGCGCGTGTCTCGTCCTGTCATTCTGACGGCGGTCTATTGCGGCCTGACTTTGCTGGCGTTGTCGATGGGGGTCGAAGTCATGCCTGGCGTTCTCATGGATCCGCGTTTTGGCATCGTGGTGGCCGCCACCTTGACCCTGGGGTGGCGCAGCGGACTGGCCGTGGGTTTGTGTGCGGGCGCCGTTCGGTTGGCAGCAGGGGGCGTGGGTGCGGTGCCTGGTTCACTGGGTGTGGTGTTGGCTTGGGCCGGCACTTGGATGTGTCTCGTCTGGCACCAGCGGGCGGAGGTAAGAAGCACCGACGGGGCTTTGCCCTTGTGGGTCGTGGTGGTGTCGTCGTTGATGGGGGCGCTGGCACCGGTGATGGGCTTGTTGTGGCTCGCTCAAGCGCGTGGCTTATCGGTCGATTCAGATTTGTTCGTGGCGATCGGGTTGGCGCAGTTCGTGGTGGCCGTGCTGCTGTGGTTGGCCATTGCCTTGACCACGTCGCGCACGCAAGCCTTGCTCGATTTGCAGCAGAGCAATCAAGCGCTGTTGCAGTCCTTCAGGCAGACCATTGCCGCGTTGGCTTCGGCTGTGTTGCATCGTGACCCTGGGGCCGCGACTCACCAAAGGCGTGTGGCTGCCTTGGCCGTGGCCGTGGGGCAGAAACTGGGGTTGAGTGGTCTGCGCCTCGAGGGGCTGGAGATGGCAGCCCTCATACATGACATCGGGCAGATCGAGATCCCTGTTGAAATTCTCAGTCGCCCAGGGCTGCTGACCGACGCCGAGTTGGGTTTGGTGCGTTTGCATCCTCAAATGGGCTATGAAATTCTCAAGGACGTCAGCACCCCCTGGCCGTTGGCCGAGATCGTTTACCAGCATCATGAAAATCTCGATGGTTCGGGGTACCCGCGCCAACTCAGTGGGGATGCCATCTTGCTGGAGGCTCGCATATTGCGCGTATGTGACATTGTCGAGGCCATGAGTTCGCACCGGGCTTTTCGTCCAGCGGTGGGATTGAAGCAGGCATTGGATGAGTTGCGTCAGATGTCGGGCAAGCAGCTTGATCCGCAGGTGGTTCAAGCTTGTCTGGCCCTGTTCGAGCGAGACGGCTATCAGTTGCCAGGGGTCTGAAGAATGGCCATGACACCCAAGCAAAGCGCCAAGCAGGCTTTTGCTCAATACGTGGTCGAGTCTATGTCCGGGCTAGGGGCAGTTCAGGCGCGCCCTATGTTCGGTGGGTTTGGGGTCTACCTTGATGGGTTGATGTTCGCTTTGCTGCTTGACGACCGTGTCTACATCAAGGTGGATGAGGTCTCGGTTGGACGTTTTCAAGCGCGTGGGCTGGCACCGTTTCAGTATGAAGCGCGGGGTAAGGTCTCTGCCTTGAAGTACTACCAGGCACCAGACGAGGCGTATGACGATCGCGAGGCCATGGTTGAATGGGCCAAGCTGGGGGTCGATGCTGCCATTCGCCAGCGAGACAAGGCTGAATCCAGAAGGTCCAGAGCAGGAAGCGGTCGCCAGGTTTCGGTGGCGGATGCAGCGACAGAGAAACTCTGCGGGGTCGCCTCACGCCAACTACAAGACCTGCCCAACCTGGGGCCCAAGAGTCGTGACATGCTGATCAAAGCAGGCATACCCAACGCAGACGCGCTCAGGCAGTTGGGTGCAGTGGTGGCGTATGTGCGGACCAAAGCCGTGTGGCCTGCCGCCAGCTTGAACCTGCTGTGGGCGCTGGAGGGGGCGCTGTCGGGCCGGCCTTGGCGTCAGGTGGCTGAAACGGATCGCGCCAGCCTGCTGATGGCGCTGGAAGATGTCGAGCGTCATCAGCAGGGTGATCTATCTTGATCAGGCTTTGATCGGCTGGCCCAAGGTTCGCAGCAGGTCCCGCACGTACTGGGCGCGGTCCTTGGGGTCTTTCAGCTCTTTTTCGATGCGCAATTTGTCATTGCCCGCCAGCTTGATGTGCTTGTTCTTCTGAACCAGCTCAATGATGCGCATGGGCTCCACCGGCGGGTTGGGCCGGAAGGTCACGTTGATGACACTCGGTGCCGCATCGATCTTGATCACGCCGTAGGGCTTGGCCATCACGCGCAACTTGTGGGTGTCAAACAAGGCTTGGGCTTGGGGGGGCAGCTTGCCAAAGCGGTCCACGATCTCTTCCAGCATGGTTTCGATCTTGTCGAGCGAATCGGTGGTGGCCAGGCGCTTGTACAGGCTCAGGCGCACATGCACGTCGCCGCAGTAGGAATCGGGCAGCAGGGCCGGGGCATGCAGATTGATGTCGGTGTTGCTGCCAAACATGCCCGAAGGCGAGAGCAGGTCCGGCTCTTTCCCTGACTTCAAGGCGCGCACTGCTTCGGCCAGCATGTCGTTGTAGAGCTGGAAGCCCACTTCCATCATGTTGCCGCTCTGGCTGTCGCCCAGCACCTCGCCTGCGCCACGAATTTCGAGGTCGTGCATGGCCAGGTAGAAGCCCGAGCCCAGCTCTTCCATGTTCTGGATGGCCTCCAGGCGCTGCGCCGCTTGTTTGGTCAGGCCTTCCACATCGGGCACCAGCAAATAGGCATAAGCCTGGTGGTGCGAGCGGCCCACACGGCCCCGCAGCTGGTGCAACTGGGCCAGGCCGAACTTGTCTGCGCGGCTGATGATGATGGTGTTGGCCGAGGGCACGTCAATGCCCGTTTCGATGATCGTGGAGCACAGCAGCACGTTGTAGCGCTGCGCCACGAAGTCGCGCATCACGCGCTCCAGTTCGCGCTCGGGCATTTGGCCGTGAGCCACGGCAATGCGGGCCTCGGGCAGCAGTTCCTGCAGCTTGTCGCGGCGGTTCTCAATGGTGTCGACTTCGTTGTGCAGGAAGTAGATCTGGCCGCCACGCTTGAGTTCGCGCAGCACCGCTTCGCGGATCACCCCCGAGCTTTCATTGCGCACAAAGGTCTTGATGGCCAGGCGGCGCTGTGGGGCCGTGGCAATCACACTCAAATCGCGCAGACCCTCCATGGCCATGCCCAAGGTTCTCGGAATAGGGGTGGCGGTCAGGGTGAGCACATCGATGTCGGCGCGCATCGCCTTGATGGCCTCTTTATGGCGCACGCCAAAACGGTGTTCTTCGTCAATGATCAAAAGACCCAGGCGCTTGAACTTCACCGATTCGCTCAGCAGCTTGTGGGTGCCGACCACGATGTCGATGGTGCCGTCTTCAATGCCTTGCATCGCGGCTTTGATTTCCTTGGGCGAGCGGAAGCGTGACATCTCGGCCACCTTCACGGGCCACTGCGCAAAGCGGTCAGAGATGTTCTGGTAGTGCTGCTCGGCCAGCAGCGTGGTTGGGGCCAGCAGCGCCACTTGTTTGCCGCAGGTGGCCGCCATGAACATGGCCCGCAGCGCCACTTCGGTTTTGCCGAAGCCCACATCGCCGCACACCAGGCGGTCCATGGGGCGGGGGCTGATCATGTCCTGAATGACGGCGTGGATGGCGGCCAACTGGTCGGGCGTTTCTTCAAAGCCAAAGCTGGCGGCAAAGGCTTCGTAGTCTTGTGCGTTGAAGCGGAAGGCAAAGCCCTCGCGCGCCGCGCGACGGGCGTACAGGTTCAACAACTCGGCGGCGGTGTCGCGTACCTGTTCTGCGGCCTTGCGCTTGGCCTTGTCCCATTGACCCGAGCCCAGCTTGTGCAGCGGCGCTTCTTCTGGGCTGACCCCCGTGTAGCGGCTGATCAGGTGCAGTTGCGACACTGGCACATACAGCGTGGCCTTGTCGGCGTATTCCAGGTGCAGGAACTCGGACGGGCCATCGCCCAAATCCAGATTGATCAAACCTTGGTAGCGCCCGATGCCATGGTTGGCATGCACCACGGGGTCGCCCACGTTCAGCTCAGACAAATCCTTGATGAGCGAATCGACATCGGTGGCCTGTTCGGCTTTGCGGCGGCGACGCGTGGTCGGGGCTGCATCAAACAGTTCGGTCTCGGTGATGAACTGCAGGCCTTGTCCAGGCTGACCTGGCTCTTGCCAAATGAAGCCGCCAGCCAAGGGGGCCACCACGATGGCGCGCTGGTGATCGCTTTCTGCAAAGGCTTTCAGGCTGTCGATCGCGGGCAGTTCAATGCGATGGTCGCGCAGCAACTCCAGCAGGCTTTCGCGTCGGCCAGCACTTTCGGCCACGATCAAGGTGCGATAGGTCGTTTGCGAGAGGTACTGCTCCAGTCTGCGCAGGGGGTCTTGGCCGCCGCGCTCCACACTCAGGCTGGGCAGGGGGCGAGCCCAGTCCACCGGCTCGCTGCCACGAATGGCCAGTTGCGCATGCGCGTTGGCCAGGGTGAAGAAGTCCTCGGGTTTGAGGAACAAGTCTTCCGGCGGAAGAATGGGGCGCTCGGGGTCGTGTTGCAGGAAGCGATGGCGCTCACGCGTTTCCACCCAGAAGCGGCGCAGGGCCTCGTCGATGTCACCATGCAAGACGACCTGGGCCTGCTCACCCAGGTGCTGAAAGATGGTGGCTGTTTCATCAAAGAACAAAGGCAGGTAGTACTCAATGCCTGCCGTGGCCACGCCCGTGCCCATGTCCTTGTAGATGCGCGACTTGGTTGGGTCGCCTTCGATCTTCTCACGCCAGCGGTCGCGGAACGCCCCACGTGCCTCATCGTCCATCGGGAACTCGCGACCGGGTAGCAGACGCACTTCGGGCACAGGATACAGGCTGCGCTGGGTGTCGGGGTCAAAGGTACGAATCGAGTCCACCTCATCGCCAAACAAATCCACCCGATAAGGCACGGGCGAGCCCATGGGGTAGAGGTCAATCAAGCCGCCCCGAACGGCATACTCGCCGGGCGACACCACCTGGCTGACATGGTTGTAGCCCGCCAGGGTCAGTTGCGACTTCAGCTTGGCTTCGTCAAGCTTTTGCTTCTGCTTGAAATGGAAGGTATAGGCCGCCAGGAACGAGGGTGGCGCCAGGCGCGTGAGGGCGGTTGTGGCAGGCAGCAACACCAGGTCTACCCCGGTCTCCGCCTTCACGCCTTGCTGAACTCGCCAAAGGGTGGCCAGTCGCTCCGAGATCAGATCCTGGTGTGGTGAGAAGGTGTCGTACGGCAGGGTTTCCCAGTCAGGAAATACCGCGCAGCGCAGCGAAGGCTCGAAGAACGCCATCTCGTCCAACAACCGGGCCGCATCCGCTGGGTCTGCCACGATCACCGCGGTCAACTTGCCCGCCTGTTTCTGGGCGTTGGCAAATTGGCTGATCAGCAAAGCATCTGACGAACCAATCGGGCGGGGCAGGGCAAAGCGTTTACCGGTAGACAGGCTGGGAATCGAAAGCTTGGGGAGCATGGCCGAGCAGAAATGACAAAGCGCCCGCAAACCACCAGGGCTGGGGTGTGCAGGCGTGTTTCAGACGATGAGGCATTGTAGGTGCGCGACAATTCCCCCATGTCGCTCACGATTGCTTCTCCTGATTTCCAGCCCCGCTGTTTTGCCCTGGTGCCTTGCGCCGGTGTCGGCGAGCGGGCGGGGGCTGGCGGCCCCAAGCAGTACCACCCCGTTGCAGGGCGGGCCATGGTGGCGCACACCCTCGCGTCGCTGCGTGCTGTGCCTCGCATTGATGCGACCTTGGTCGTGCTGTCTCCCGAAGATGATCAGTTTGAGCGCCATGTGCCTGATTGGCAGGGCGATGGTGCGTGGGTGGCTCGGGTCGGTGGGGCATCACGCGCGCACAGCGTGGCCAACGGATTGAATGAATTGCTGGAGCGTGGCGCTCAGCCTCATGACTGGGTTCTGGTGCATGACGCTGCTCGCTGCCTCATCAGTGTCGACGCAGTGAATCGACTGATCGACGCCTGTCTGCCAGACGAAGTCGGAGGCATTCTGGCCTTGCCGCTGGCCGACACACTCAAAGCCTCTGCGCAGGATGCCGATGGTCTGACCAGAGCCGTGGAAACCATTGATCGCTCAGCCAAATGGGCGGCGCAGACGCCGCAGATGTTCCGCGTTGGCTTGCTGCGCCCGGCACTCATGCTGGGTTTGAGCGCACCCGAGTTGGCGGCGTCCATCACCGACGAAGCCAGCGCCATTGAAGGCCTCGGGCACCAGCCGCTGCTGGTTCGTGGTGACTACGAAAACTTCAAGGTGACCTGGCCGGGCGACTTTGCTTTGGCCGAGCGCCTGCTGCGAGTTTGATCGCCGCCATCACGATCGGTTTGGCCCACTCCGGCGTCTGCGCCAGCGCCTCAGGCGAACTCGGGGCCAAGACTTGCGGCGCAGCCTTCTGACCGCTGCGCTTCCAATGTAGTACCGGTTGCAGCCGTGGGGCTTGGCCTTGGTGTGGGCTGGCCTCGGTACTGTTGTCGTACACACGCAGCTCGGTCAAGTGCGGCAGCAGATCGATCAACTGCAGTCGACTTTGATCAAAGCGGCGACGTACGTCGGCCTCAGGAATGTCATGTCCACCGTGTTGGACTCGTGCCTTGATGCGCGACAGATGTAGCTCCGGGCTGGCCAGTCCCACGTACCAGATGCGAACCTCAAAGCCCGCCTCAGCCGCATCTTTCAGCAACTTGGCAAAGCTGCGCCCGCCCAAGGTGGTTTCAAAGTTGTAGTCCAACCCTTGCGCGATGGCCTGCTGCAACAGGCGTTTGCCCTCGTGCCAGGCCGCACTGTTGGCCTGGGTGGCGCTCAGGTGCGGTTGCTCGGCGCGAATACGGGCGGCAGCCTCATCCGGGTTGAAGTAGTGCCCGCCTCGAGCGCGAATGGTGGCGCCGCCAATGCTGCTCTTGCCGGCGCCGTTGGTGCCGGCCAGCACAAACAGCCTGGGTGCCGGGGAAGTCGTTGGGGCCTGGGCCACGATGGGTCTCGCTGAATTTTTTGGGGTTCTGAAAAGCATCAAGCGCACCGAAGTGCGCTTGAATCATCTGGTTTGAATTCTGCCCGATCAGACGGCTCGTTCTGTTGTGGCGAACGCCTGGATCAAACTCATCTGGCGACGGCTGCCATCGCGGCTTGCCCCATTTCTTCAGGCGAAGCGTCGAACGCATCCAGCATGGCGTCGCGCGCAGCCGGGGCCTGCATGTTGGCCAACAGGTCATCAAACTCATGGCTCAGGCTAGACAGCGGTCGCGACTGCGCATTGATCAGGGCTTGGTAAGCGTCCAGCGACAGCACCACCGCCGTGGCGCGATCGCGTTTGGTGATGGCGACCATGCCCTGGCTGTACGCCGTATCCAGCACCCGGCCAAAACTGTTTTTGGCTTCAGTGGCGGAAAACTCGGGAACTTCTACTTCATCGCCCCGGAAATGGCGCAGGTTCAAGGCAGTCATGAGACACCTCCAAACATCAATGGCTGCATTTTAGCTGAAATAGCCAATTTGTCCAATTTGGCTATTTGGTGATGTCTCAACGAGTTCAAGCGGACGGGCCGGGAATTACCAGGACACCTCCTGCTCAGGCGTGGCTTTGATGCGGTGCAGCGACAGGTCGGCGCCTTCGAACTCTTCCTCATGGCTCAAGCGCAGGCCCGCCACCTTGTTCAAGATGCCGTATACCAGTCCTCCTGTGACCAACGCCAGTGCCACAACGCAGACGGTGCCGACCACCTGGGCTCCCAGGTTGACGCCCCCGACGCCGCCAAGCGCCGTTTGTCCAAAGATGCCGGCAGCAATGCCGCCCCAGGCGCCGCACATACCGTGCAGAGGCCATACGCCCAACACGTCATCGATCTTCCACTTGTTCTGAACCAAGGTGAACATCGCCACGAACAAGGCGCCAGCGACGCCGCCGACCACCAGGGCGCCAGCGGGGTGCATGATGTCGGAGCCCGCGCACACTGCCACCAGGCCAGCCAAGGGTCCGTTGTAGGCAAAGCCGGGGTCATTCTTGCCCATCAGCACCGCCACCAACGTGCCGCCCACCAGGGCCATCAGCGAGTTCACTGCCACCAAGCCGGAAATCTTGTCGATGGTTTGTGCGCTCATCACGTTGAAGCCAAACCAGCCCACGGCCAGAATCCACGAGCCCAGAGCCAGGAAGGGGATGCTGGAAGGTGGATGGGCAGACATGGCGCCATCTTTGCGATAGCGGTTGCGGCGAGCACCCAGGATCAGCACCGCTGGCAGCGCGATCCAGCCACCGAAGGCATGCACCACCACCGAGCCAGCAAAATCGTGGAGTTGGCCGCCTGTCAGGCGTTGCAGCCAATCTTCAAAGCCGAATTTGTTGTTCCACACAGCGCCTTCGCACAGGGGGTAGAACACGCCCACAATGAAGGCCGTCGCAATCAGTTGGGGGCCGAATTTGGCGCGCTCGGCAATACCGCCCGAAATGATGGCGGGAATGGCTGCGGCAAACGTCAGCAGGAAAAAGAATTTCACCAGGGCGTAGCCATTGTTCTGCGCCAGCGTGCCTGCGCCCGCATAGAAGTCCACGCCATAAGCGACGGTGTAGCCCACGAAGAAGTACACGATGGTCGACACGCAGAAATCGACCAGAATTTTCACCAGGGCATTGACTTGGTTTTTGCCCCGAACTGTACCCAGTTCAAGGAATGCAAAACCTGCGTGCATGGCCAGCACCATGACTGCGCCTAGCAGGATGAATAGCGTGTCGGTGCCTTGTTTGAGTTGATCCATGGGAGTGGGCTGACGTCAAAGAAAGAAGAGCGGTGCACCAGTTGTGGGCAATTCGGACGAATGCGCGGCGTGGTGCAAGTGGAGCACCAATGTGAAGCAATTAATGTGCCAATGTGGTGATTGTGGGTGTTTGCTGGTGCGGTTGTCCGATTTTTTGGTGTGCGGAATCTTATTGCGCACTTATATGGTGCTTTTGCTTGGTGCGACTGGTTGTGTGTCTCATTTTGGTGCATATGCCGCCGGGTGGGATAATCCCCCCTCTCCAAAACCGAGGTATTCAGTTCACGTCATGCAGATCCGAGTTGGTGAAGGGTGGGACACCCACGCGTTGGTCGAAGGCCGTCCCTTGATCCTCGGGGGTGTTCGAATCGAGCACAGTCACGGGCTGCTGGGGCACTCTGATGCCGATGCCTTGTTGCATGCGATCACCGATGCACTGCTTGGGGCGGCAGGCTTGGGCGATATCGGCCGTCATTTCCCTGATGCCGACCCGCAATTCAAAGGCGCCGATTCCATCGTGCTGCTCAAAGAGGCTGCATCTCGAGTTCAACAGGCGGGGTGGTGCGTGAGCAATGTGGACAGCACCATCGTGGCCCAGGCGCCCAAAATGGCGCCACATATTCCGGCCATGCGTGAACGCATTGCTCAGGCATTGGGGGTCGCTGCTGAGGCGGTCAATGTGAAAGCCAAAACCGCCGAGAAGATGGGCCCAGTGGGTGAATACAAGGCCATCGAGGCCAGGGCCATTTGCTTGTTGACCAAGCGCCCCAACTGAAAGTCGGGGCGGTGTGTTGCTCGCAGGGAGGCCCTCCCGGGCTCCCTGGGGCGCGAAGAGGGCGCCTCAAGGGGCGCGCTTGAGCTTGATGTGGGCGATCAGGCCGCCATCGGGGGCGTTGGCCAATTCCAATGCGCCGCCCATGCGTTGCAAAGCCTTGTCCACAATGGCCAAGCCCAGACCGGCACCTGTTGCTGCCGTGCGCGCGGCGTCACCGCGGAAGAACGGCGTGGTCAACTGGTGCAGTTTTTCGGGAGCCACACCAGGTCCATGGTCTCGCACCGACAGAATCACCCAGGAGCCCGAGCGCGTGTAGCTCACATCCACATTGGTCACACCCGTGTAGGTGTTGCGTCCGTAGCGCCGGGCGTTTTCGAACAGGTTGGTCAGTACGCGGCCCAGTTCGGTCTCGTCGGCCATGACTTTGGTGTCGATCGGCAGCTTGGCGGAAATGCGAATTCGCTTGGTGTCGCGGAACTGGCTGATGGCCTTGTCCACCACGGTCGACACGTGCACCGGCACCAGTTGAACATCGCCGGGGCGGGCGTAGTCCATGAACTTGTCGATGATGGCGTCGAGTTGGTCGATGTCGGCCGCGATGTTGCGCTTGGCCTCTTCGTCCTCCACGCTCATTTCGGCTTCCAGCCGAACACGGGCCAGTGGGGTGCGCAGGTCGTGTGAAATACCGGCCAGCATCACGGCACGGTCTTCTTCCACCTTGGCCAACTCTCGTGCCATGCGGTTGAAGCCCTGATTCACCTCACGAATTTCGCGGGTGATCATGGTTTCGTCCAGGACCGAATCGTATTCGCCCTCACGAATGCGGCTGGCTGCGAAAGACAACTCTTTCAGGGGCTGGTTGATCAGGCGGGCAATCGCTGCAGAACCCAAGATGGTTGCCACGAAAGCAATGCCCACCCAGATAAACCAGGTCTTGCCCGTCATGGGTTCGACCCGGCTGCTATCTGCCTGCAGCCAGTAGTTGTCTTTTTCGATCTGGAAGCCCACCCACAAGCCCGGTGTGCCGTTCACATTGCTGGCCACCACGGTGGACGGTCCTAGCCGAGATCGCAACTCTTCTCCGATCGCGCGGGTAAAGCGGCTGACCTCAAATGGGTCGTACTTGTCACCTGGCTCATGGGGTTTGAGTGTGATCGACTCCTGGTCAAACAGCGTTTTGACCAGCGTGACCCGATTGATGCTGTCTGCATAGCGCAAAGCCGCGCGTGACAGGTTCACCAGGCTGGCAATCTGTTGTGCGGCTTGCACCGCGCGCGGTTCAAACTCCAGGGCTCGGAAAGTCTGAACCCAGGCAAAGATCCCCGCTGTCAACAAGACAGCCAGCAAAATGAACGTGCGCCAGAAGAGACTGAGCGCGAACCGTTTTCTAGGCATGTGTCACCAAATCAAGCGCCGCCATCCGGCACGAACACATAGCCTACGCCCCACACGGTTTGGATATAACGTGGTTGTGCGGGGTCTGGTTCGATCATTTTGCGCAATCGCGAGATCTGAACATCCAGGCTGCGGTCAAAGGGTTCAAATTCACGGCCACGGGCCAACTGCGCGAGCTTGTCGCGCGACAAGGGTTGGCGAGGGTGGCGAACCAAGGCCTTGAGCATCGAAAACTCGCCGGTGGTCAAGGCAATCGGCTCGCCTTCCTTGCTCAGGCGGCGTAAGGCCAGATCGAACTCAAAGGGGCCGAACTGAACTGTCTGTGCTTCCTTGGCTGGCGCACCGGGTGCCTCTTGGGCGGGGCGGCGGCGCAGCACCGCATGAATGCGGGCCAGCAACTCTCGTGGGTTGAAGGGCTTGGGCAGGTAGTCGTCCGCGCCGACTTCCAGGCCCACGATGCGGTCCACGTCTTCCACCTTGGCCGTCAGCATGATGATGGGGGTCACGTCGTTGGCGGCACGCAGGCGGCGACAGATCGACAGGCCATCTTCACCGGGCAGCATCAGATCCAGCACGATCAGGTCGACTGTTTCCCGGGTCAGAAGGCGGTTCAAAGCCTTGGCGTCTTCGGCCAGCAGTACTTCAAAGCCTTCCTGGCTCAGGTAGCGACGCAGCAAATCTCGAATGCGGGCGTCGTCATCGACCACCAGAATGCGGTCGGGACGCTGCGGTGCGGGCGTCGAAGTCATGATTCGGTCCTCGGTCTATTTGTAACAGAGCCTGATTGTGCGCACTTTGCAGGCACCAAAATCGCGCTGTTGACCAGTTGTTACAAATATTGCGGGATGGCGACTCACTCGTCAAGTCGAATGATTCATGGGGCAGGGTGGTCGACCATCTTGCGCTATGGTGCGTTGAAGTTTCTGGTGCCAGGCACTTGTCTGGTGATCGGTCGTTGTTTTGATCATGGCTATGGGGGCACTTCAAATGCATGGTTTTTCTGATTTCTCCAGTCGTTTGGCTTTGCGGCAACTGGGCTCGGTCCGTCGGTTGGTGGCTTGGGGGGTGGTGGCAGCCGCGGCGGTCCAGGGGCATGCACACGCGGAGCCGAGTCCCGAGCGAGTGGTCAACTTCAGCGCGGCAGCCACCGAAGAGTTGGTGCAGGACCAGGTCTCGGTCACCCTCCAGGTCATCAAAGAGGGATCGGTTTCAACCGATGTGCAAACGGCTCTGAAGTCCGTGTTGGATGGTGCCTTGCAGGAAGCTCGACCCAACGTCCTGCCCAATGGTGGCTTGGACCTCCGAACTGGGGTCTTCTCCGTGTCGCCTCGGTACGGCAACAACGGCAAGATCGTGGGGTGGCAAGGTTTGGCGCAGTTGGTGGTGGAGGGGACCGATATTGCTCGTGTCCATCAACTGGTGGGGCGCTTGAACCAACTCAATGTGGTTCAGGTGAGTTACGGTCTCTCGCGCAGCTTGCGTGAAGCCAGGGAGTCGGCTTTGACCACGCAGGCCATCGCGCGCTTCCGTGCTCGAGCTCAATCGATGGCCAAGGACTTCGGGTTCAAGAGCTATACGCTGGGCAACGTATCGGTGTCATCGACGGAGCCTGGGTTTGAGGGGCGCCCACCCGTTTTGTATGCGATGCGTGCCAAGGCCATGGAAGCCGCTGATGCGCCTTTGCCGTCCGAGCCGGGTAAGGGCGTGTTGTCTGTGACCGTATCCGGTCACATCATCCTTCAGCCTTGAGGGGCGACAGCGGCATCGGGGCCGTGCTGCCGAATCCCGGCTGGTTGCGGTCCTGCCGTTCTCGCCATTTCCCCCCGATCAGAACCTGGTGTGGCGCGAACTGGGTCTTGTAGGACATCTTCGGGCTCTGCGCGATCCAGTATCCCAGGTACACATAGGGTAGATTCAGGCTGCGAGCCTGTTCGATTTGCCACAGCACGCCGTACGTGCCGTAACTGGCCTGATCGTCGGGCTCATAGAAGGTGTACACAGCTGAGAGGCCGTCGCTGAGGATGTCCACAATCGACACCATCTTCAGTGCCCCTTGCTCCTGTCCGGGTTCGGGTGGAGCTCGGAACTCCACCAGCCTGGAGTTGACGCGACTGTGCAGCAGAAACTGGGTGTACTGGTCCACTGAGTCGTGGTCCATGCCGCCACCTTTGTGGCGACCATTCTGGTAGCGCAAATACAGCTGATAGTGTTCGTTGCTGAAGCACAGTCGCAGCACGCGCACCTCCAGATCCTGGTGGGCTCGGCGCGCACGCCGTTGGCTGCGATCTGGCTGAAACCGGTCGGCGCAGACGCGAAGGGGGACGCAAGCCTGGCACCCGTCGCAATATGGGCGATAGGTGAACATGCCGCTGCGCCGGAAGCCATTGGCGACCAAGCCTGAGTACACATCTGCGTTGATCAACTGGCTGGGCGTGGCCACCTGCGATCTGGCTGAGCGATCAGGCAGATAGCTGCAGGGGTAGGGCGCGGTTGCATAAAACTGCAACGAGGCCAGCGGAAGATCTTTGAGGTGAGTCACTCGTCTAGCAGGTGGCACCAGAAAGCTGGATCATAGGACCAATTTCGGGGGGGATCGAGGTCGACCGTCCCCCTCAAATGAGTCTCGAACTGTTCGCGAGGCCAGGGGCGAGCCCCCAAGGAGGCCAGATGCCGCGTTTCTTGCTGACAGTCGATCACATCGATGTCGTATTCCCGGCAAAAGCAAACCAGTGCGGCCAATACAATTTTGGACGCGTCGGTTTGCCAGGCAAACATCGATTCGCCGAAGAACATGCGCCCCAGATTCACCCCGTACAGTCCGCCTACCAGTCGGTCATCGACCCAGGTTTCAAATGAATGGACTGCGCCTAGTTCATGCCATTGACGGTAGGCTTGCTGAATGTCGCGCACGATCCAAGTGCCGTTCTGCCCCTCTCTGGACGTCTGGGCGCAGGCCTTGATCACGCCGTCGAAATCGTGATCGATCCGGATCTCGCAGGCAGGGCTCACGCGGAACTTCTGCAGGGTCTTGCGCAGAGAGCGAGACAGTTTGAACTCTTGGGTGGGTAGCACCATGCGTGGGTTGGTCGACCACCACAACACCGGCTGCCCAGGGCTGAACCAAGGAAAGATGCCTGCTCGATAGGCCTCCTGCAAGCGAGCCACGTTCAGTTCCTGACTGGCAGCCAGCAGACCCGGCGCATCAGAGTCAGGCCCCAGTGCTGCATCAGTTGGGGGGAAAGGGGTGCCAGTTTCCAGCCAGGGAATCATGTTCGGAAATAAAAAAAGCCCGATGGCGAGCCACCGGGCTTGAAAGGTACCTTAGAAAAGGTTCAAGAGGTACCGAGGAGACAACCTTTCAGGGAGTACCGCTTGTTCAGGGCGGCTTCTCTCAGATTCGGTTCTCGGGTCAAAGTTCAAGGGCCAGGTTCGAAAACCTTGCAAAGTTTTGTAATCCGAGCGCTTTGACCTTCTCAGCGTCTCGATCAGGCAGCCTTACGAGGAGCCTTGGTAGCAGCTTGAGTAGCCTTCACAGCAGTGTTGGTGATGGCTTGGAAGTTGGCTTCAGCGACGTCAGCGGCTTGCTTGGCAGCCTTCTGAACGGTGTCGAAAGCATTGTTGGCAGCGGCAACGGCCGACTTCACCAGAACAACGGCGTTTTCGGTGCCGGCGGGAGCGTTCTTCACGGCGTTGTCCACGACGGACACGAACTTCTTCTGGGCTTCGGCGATTTGCGACTCAGCCAGCTTGCTCACTTCAGAGCTGGTGCTCGAAGCGATGTCGTACAGGTGACGGCCGTAAGCGGCAGCCTTTTCAGCGGAAGGTTGCAGCAGGCTGGTTTGCAGAGCCAGCAGCTCTTGGGCGTCCTTGACAGCCAGCACAGCCTTGGTGTGCTCAGCCACTTCGTCCATGGTGGTCTTGGCGACTTGCAGGTTCAGTTCCAGAACCTTTTCCACGCCTTCGAATGCCTTCTGGCCCAGGTCGAACAGGGTGGCGATGTTGGCTTTGTGGGTGGCCAGCAGTTGTTCAGCAGTCAGCATGTCGGATCTCCGTTGGGTGTTGATTAAGTTGTGTTGCACTGCAACATGATGCGTAGTATAGGCGGTTGAAAATTTTGTGCAAGGCCTTTTTGTGCGGTGCAGCAAAAGTCTGTAAATGACTCGGTTCGCTGCGCGGCGGTCCCTCTGCTTGAAGGGCGGGGTAGCCAGTCTCAGGTGGCTTGGCCTACACTTGCGCGTTTTCCCAATTCCATTACTCGTGACAACACCATGAGCCTGCTGCAAGTTAAAGCTGGTGCCAAGGCGCCTGACGTCTTCAACGTCATCATCGAAATTCCTGCGAACGCAGACCCGATCAAGTACGAGGTCGATCATGAAACCGGCGCCGTGTTCGTGGACCGCTTCATGGGCACCTCGATGCACTACCCCTGCAACTACGGGTATGTGCCTCAGACCATCGCTGCCGACGGCGATCCCGTCGATGTCCTGGTTGTGACCCCATTCCCCCTGCAGCCCGGTGTGGTCATTCCCTGCCGCCCTCTGGGTATTCTGAAGATGGAAGACGAGGCTGGCGGCGACTCCAAGCTGGTTGCCGTGCCCACCGAAAAGATCTGCCCCATGTACAAGGGCATCCAGAAGATGGAGGACCTGCCCGAGTTGCTGGTCAGCCAGATCAAGCACTTCTTCGAGCACTACAAGGATCTGGAGCCCGGCAAGTGGGTGAAGGTGGTGGGCTGGGATGGCATTGATGCCGCCAAGGCCGAAGTCACTGGTGGTCTGGCTGCCTACGCCAAGGACCACGCCTGATTCATTGGGCTTGCTTCACCTGATGTCGGTCATGGGCTGATTTGGGTGAGCCAGGAGCAAAGCCGTCGGAGCTTCCGGCGGCTTTTTGCTTTTTGGGGCTTGTGTGGAGGTGTCGTGGCGTGCGCTTTTGCCGGAATGCCCCGTGTTTGAAGGGGTCAGTCTTATATAAGACACAAGTCTTTGGCATTTTGGTAGAAACACGGTAGACTTACGGGTTTTCTAGTACTCCCTTCAACCCCCGGAGATCGTCATGACTCAACTCACCCGTGAACAGCAAATCGCTGCCCTGGAAAAAGACTGGGCCGAAAACCCCCGTTGGAAGCTCGTCAAGCGCGGCTACTCCGCTGCTGACGTTGTTCGCCTGCGCGGCAGCCTGCAGCCCGAGTACACCCTGGCCAAGCGCGGCGCTGAAAAGCTGTGGGAAAAGGTCAACGGCGGTGCCAAGAAGGGCTACGTGAACGCTTTCGGCGCGATCACCGCTGGTCAAGCCATGCAACAAGCCAAGGCTGGCCTGGAAGCTGTGTACCTGTCTGGCTGGCAAGTCGCCGCTGACGGCAACACTTCCGAAACCATGTACCCCGACCAGTCGCTGTACGCATACGACTCCGTGCCTACCATGGTTCGTCGTATCAACAACACCTTCAAGCGCGCCGACGAAATCCAGTGGGGCCGTGGCATCAACCCAGGCGACGAAGGCTTCGTTGACTACTTCCTGCCTATCGTGGCTGACGCTGAAGCCGGCTTCGGTGGCGTTCTGAACGCTTTCGAACTGATGAAGAACATGATCGCCGCTGGTGCAGCTGGCGTTCACTTCGAAGACCAATTGGCTGCCGTGAAGAAGTGCGGTCACATGGGCGGTAAGGTTCTGGTTCCTACCCGTGAAGCCATTGAAAAGCTGATCGCTGCTCGTTTCGCCGCTGACGTGATGGGCGTGCCCACCATCGTTCTGGCTCGTACCGACGCTGAAGCCGCTAACCTGCTGACTTCCGACTGCGACGACAACGACAAGCCTTTCATCACCGGTGAGCGCACTCAAGAAGGCTTCTACCGCGTGAAGAACGGTCTGGAGCAAGCCATCAGCCGTGGCGTTGCTTACGCTCCTTACGCTGACCTGGTGTGGTGTGAAACCGGCGTGCCAGACATTGGCTTCGCTCGTGAATTCGCTCAAGCTGTGCACGCTGCTTGCCCTGGCAAGCTGCTGTCGTACAACTGCTCGCCTTCCTTCAACTGGAAGAAGAACCTGAACGACTCGCAGATCGCTTCCTTCCAGGAAGACCTGTCGGCTCTGGGCTACAAGTACCAGTTCATCACCCTGGCTGGTATCCACGTCAACTGGTACAACACCTTCCAATTCGCCCACGCTTACGCTCGCGGCGAAGGCATGAAGCACTACGTCAACATGGTGCAAGAGCCCGAATTCGCAGCTCGTGAAAAGGGTTACACCTTCGTGTCGCACCAACAAGAAGTGGGCGCTGGCTACTTCGACGACGTGACCACCGTGATCCAAGGTGGTTCGTCTTCCGTGAAGGCCCTGACCGGCTCGACCGAAGAAGAACAATTCCACTGATCT
>NZ_DASUIN010000033.1:0-50862 GCF_036273115.1 Aquabacterium sp. | reverse complement strand
GCCTGGATCTGATCAGCGTCATACAGCAGCACGCCCAGATAGCGGATGCGGCCCACACAGGTCTCGGAGCAGACCGTCGGCTGGCCTGCTTCAATGCGCGGGTAGCAGAAGATGCACTTCTCGGCCTTGCCGGACTGCCAGTTGTAGTAGATCTTCTTGTAAGGGCAGCCGGAAACGCACATGCGCCAGCCGCGGCACTTGTCCTGGTCGATCAACACGATGCCGTCTTCTTCGCGCTTGTAGATCGAGCCCGATGGGCACGATGCCACACACGCCGGGTTCAGGCAGTGCTCGCACAGGCGAGGCAAGTACATCATGAAGGTGTTTTCGAACTGGCCGTAGATGTCCTTCTGGACTTCGTCGAAGTTCTTGTCCTTGCTGCGCTTGCTGAACTCGCCACCCAGGATTTCCTCCCAGTTGGGGCCCCACTCGATCTTCTCCATGCGCTTGCCAGTGATCAAGCTGCGAGGGCGCGCAGTGGGCGCGGCCTTGGACTTGGGCGCCGAGTGAAGGTGCTCGTAGTCGAAGGTGAAGGGCTCGTAGTAGTCGTCGATCTCAGGCAAGTTGGGGTTGGCGAAGATCTTCATCAGCAGGCTCAGCTTGCCGCCTTGGCGGGGCTGAATCTTGCCGTCGGCCTTGCGAACCCAGCCGCCATTCCACTTGTCCTGGTTTTCCCACTCCTTGGGGTAACCAATGCCGGGCTTGGTTTCAACGTTGTTGAACCAGGCGTATTCCACGCCAGGGCGACTGGTCCAGACGTTCTTGCAGGTCACCGAGCAGGTGTGGCAACCAATGCACTTGTCCAGATTCAGGACCATGCCGATTTGTGCACGGATCTTCATGCGTGTGCTCCTTGGGTCGAAGACTCGTCGTCGAGCCAATCAACCTTGTTCATCTTGCGCACGACCACGAACTCATCGCGGTTGGTGCCAATCGTTCCGTAGTAGTTGAAGCCGTAGCTGAACTGGGCGTAACCACCAATCATGTGTGTGGGCTTCAGCACCACTCGGGTCACCGAGTTATGGATACCACCGCGAGTGCCGGTGATTTCCGAGCCCGGGGTGTTCACGATCTTTTCCTGTGCGTGATACATCAGGACCATGCCGTTGTTCACCCGCTGGCTGACCACAGCACGCGCCGCAATCGCGCCATTGGTGTTGAACAGTTCCACCCAGTCGTTGTCGACAATGCCTGCGCTCTTGGCATCGTCTTCACTCAGCCAGATCACCGGACCACCGCGGTTGAGCGTGAGCATCAACAGGTTGTCGGAGTAGGTCGAGTGAATGCCCCACTTCTGGTGCGGCGTGATGAAGTTGAGCGCAATTTCCTTGTTGCCGTTGGACTTGATGCCCTTGATGTCATCCAAGGTCTTGAGGTCAACCGGTGGGCGATACGACACGAAGCCTTCGCCGAACGCCAGCATCCAGGGGTGATCCATGTAGAACTGCTGACGACCCGTGAGGGTGCGCCATGGAATCAGCTCGTGCACATTGGTGTAGCCGGCGTTGTAAGACACCTTTTCGCTTTCCAGACCCGACCAGGTGGGCGAGGAAATGATCTTGCGAGGCTGAGCCTGGATGTCGCGATAACGGATCTTCTCGTCTTCGCGGTGCAGGGCCAGATGGGTGTGGTCACGACCGGTTTGCTTGCCCAGTGCTTCCCAAGCCTTCACGGCCACATGACCGTTGGTTTCGGGCGCCAGCATCAGCACCACTTCGGTGGCGTCGATGTCGGACACGATCTTGGGCATTCCCTGGCTCACACCTTCTTCGCGCACGGTGCCATTGAGCTCGCCCAGCGCATGGACTTCGTCCTGTGTGTTCCAGCCAATGCCCTTGCCACCGTTGCCCAGCTTGTTCATCAGCGGGCCCAGCGAGGTGAAGCGCTTGAATGTGTTGGGGTAGTCGCGCTCGACCACGGTGATCTGCGGTGCAGTCTTGCCGGGAATGAGGTCGATCTCGCCCTTCTTCCACTCTTGCACACCGAAAGGCTGAGCCAGTTCGGCAGCGGTGTCGTGCATGATGGGGGTGAGCACCACTTCGCGTTCGGCACCCAGGTGCCCCACGCACACTTCAGAGAACTTCTGGGCAAAGCCCTTGTAGATCTCCCAGTCAGAACGGGCTTCCCATGCGGGATCCACGGCCGCAGACAGCGGGTGGATGAAGGGGTGCATGTCGGACGTGTTGAGGTCGTTCTTCTCGTACCAGGTGGCGGTGGGCAACACGATGTCGGAGTACAGACAGGTGGTGCTCATGCGGAAGTCCAGCGTGACCAACAGGTCGAGCTTGCCTTCCGGCGCCTGGTTGTGCCATTCCACTTCTTGCGGCTTGGCATCGTTGGGGCCCAGGTCCTTGCCCTGCACGCCGTGGGTGGTGCCCAACAGGTGCTTGAGGAAGTACTCGTGACCCTTGCCGGACGAGCCCAGGATGTTGGAGCGCCACACGAACATGTTGCGCGGCCAGTTCAGCGGATTGTCCGGATCCTCGCAAGACATCTTCAGGCTGCCATCCTTCAAGGCGGCAGCGGTGTAGTCCTTCGCATCCAGGCCCTTCTGGGCAGCGGCCTTGGCCACTTCCAGCGGGTTGGTCTGCAGTTGCGGTGCGGAAGGCAACCAGCCCATGCGCTCGGCGCGCACGTTGTAGTCGATCATGCTGCCGCCGAACTTGGCCTTGTCGGCCAGTGGCGAAAGCACTTCGCTGACGCCCAGCTTTTCATAGCGCCACTGATCGGTGTGGGCATAGAAGAAGCTGGTGGAATTCTGTTGACGGGGTGGGCGCACCCAGTCCAGCGCGAACGCCAAGGCGGTCCAGCCGGTTTGGGGCCGCAGCTTTTCCTGGCCCACATAGTGAGCCCAGCCGCCGCCCGATTGGCCGATACAGCCGCACATCATCAGCATGTTGATGATGCCGCGGTAGTTCATGTCGCAGTGGTACCAGTGGTTCATGGCCGCGCCGATGATGACCATGGAGCGACCCTTGGTCTTGTCGGCGTTGTCAGCAAACTGGCGGGCCACGGTGAGCACTTGCTCGCGTGGCGCACCCGTGATCTGCTCTTGCCAAGCCGGGGTGTAAGGCACGTTGTCGTCGTACGACTGAGCACCATCGTCTACCAGTTGGCCTTGCGCGTTCTTCAGGCCACGGTTGACACCGTAGCTGGCCACTTGCAGGTCGAACACGGTGGCAACCCAGACGTCCTTGGACTGGCCGTCCTTCTGGATGGTCAGGCGCTGCATGGGCACGTTGCGCAGCAGCACATCGCCTTGCTTGTTCGACTTGAAGTTCGGGGTGTCGATGCCACCGAAGTAAGGGAAGGCAACCTTGTTGACATCAGCCGGCACCACTTCGGCCTTGCTGGCGTCTTCCAGCACAGACAGCTTCAGGCTGACTTCGGCGTTGCCCACGCCCTCCTTGGTTTCGAGGTTCCACTTGCCTTCGTCAGAGCGGCCTGCGGCACCCCAGCGGAAGCCGATGGAGCCATTGGGCACGACGACGCTGCCGTCGGCGTTGTAGGCCAGGGTCTTCCATTCGGTGTTGGTGCCTTGGGCCAGGTCGCCGACCATGTCGCTGGCGCGCAGGTAGCGGCCGGGAACCAGGGCCTTGCCAGCTGGGGTGTCTTGCTCTTCGAGCATGACCAGCATGGGCAAGTCGGTGTAGCGGCGGGCGTAATCATCGAAGTAGGCGCTGCGCTTGCGCTCACCTTCACCGAAGTAGAACTCCTTGAGGATCACATGCCCCATGGCCATGGCCACGGCCGCATCGGTGCCCTGCTTGGGGTGCATCCAGATGTCGGCGAGCTTGGCCACTTCGGAGTAGTCGGGCGTGACCGCCACAGTCTTCGTGCCCTTGTAACGCACTTCGGTGAAGAAGTGGGCATCGGGGGTACGGGTCTGAGGCACGTTCGAGCCCCAGGCAATGATGTAGTTCGAGTTGTACCAGTCGGCCGACTCGGGCACGTCGGTTTGCTCACCCCAGATTTGTGGGCTGGAAGGTGGCAAGTCGCAGTACCAGTCGTAGAACGACATGCACACGCCACCGATCAGGCTGAGATAGCGGCTGCCGGCGGCATAGCTGATCATGGACATCGCAGGGATCGGCGAGAAGCCGATGATGCGGTCCGGACCGTATTGCTTGATGGTGTAGACGTTGGACGCCGCCACGATCTCGTTGACTTCGTCCCAGCTGGAACGAACGAAACCACCCAAGCCGCGCTCCTTTTGCCAGGAGCGGCGAGTCTCGGGGTTGCTCATCAGGGTGGCCCAAGCGTCGACTGGGGACTTGGCGACCTTGCGGGCCGCACGCCAGTGCTTGAGCAACTCGCCACGCACCATGGGATGCTTGACACGGTTGGCACTGTACAGATACCAGGAGTAGCTGGCACCGCGGGCGCAACCACGGGGTTCGTGGTTGGGCAGATCATCGCGGGTGCGGGGGTAGTCGGTTTGCTGGGTTTCCCAGGTCACGATGCCACCCTTGACGTAGACCTTCCACGAGCAAGAGCCCGTGCAGTTCACACCGTGCGTAGAGCGCACGATCTTGTCGTGCTGCCAGCGATTGCGATAGGCGTCTTCCCAGGTGCGGTCTTCACCGTTGGTAACGCCGTGACCCTCTGCAAACGACTCTTTCGGTTGCGAGAAGAAGGTCAAACGGTCAAGAAAGTGACTCATGTTGTTTTCCTTGGGATGAATGGAGAGCCCTGTGGGCAATCATCTCGAAAGCAGCGACCAGGCGCCATACCCCGCAATAGCTACTCCCATCAGCAAGTTCAAGGGGCGCGTACGCTCGCTGGCTTGCGGGATGAAGAGCGCATCGATGCGCATGGCTTCGGTCAGCGGGTGGCGCACGAAGGTGGCCACCACCAGGGTGACGCCGTAAGCCACGGCGCCGGCATTGACGAGGATGTCCACGGCACTACTCCTTTTGAGCGATGTCAGGCGGCCTGGCCCAAGTCGATGCGCTTCATGCGCTCCTTCTCGGCGTCAGACAGCTTGTCCCACCAGGTGCCGCCGGCATTGCCGTAGTCGAAACGTTCGGCGCCATTGCGGGTGTAGTACCACCAGTTGATGAACAGCGAGTAGACGTAGAACACGGCTGCGCCGATGAAGAAGGCGTTGACGGTTCCGGTCTTGTCAATCGAAGTGGCAATCAGCGAGTTCCACACGAAGGGACCGAAGGCCGCCCAGGCGCCGGTCCAGCCCAGCATTTGCGCGCCCTTGGCAGGCGAGTAGGCAAACACGATGGGGTACTGGCGGAAGGTGGCCGCGTTGTTGATGCCGGACATCAGGAAGATCCACAGCATGCCCCACAGGAAGCCGCTGAACTGCTCGATGCTGGTGGGGGTCAAGTAGCCACCGACGACCAGGAAGATCACGCCGCCAATTTGACCCACAGTGGTCCACTGCATGCCCTTGGAGCCGCCGATCCTGTCGAAGAGGCCGCCCATCAACATGCGAACCAGGCCACCCAGCAGCGGGCCGATGTACGCGTATTGCAGGGGATCAGGCGCACCATCGAAGCCACCGTACAGGGTCTTGATCAGCATGGGGAAGGCTGCCGAGAAACCGGAGAACGAGCCGAAAGAGCAGATGTAGGTCATCGTGCAGTTCCAGGTGTGGACACGCGCACGGTTGCGGTTGCTCAGGATTTCGAACTGGCCCATGAAGCCACGCGAAGGCATTTGCAGGCTGCGCAGGAACACGACCGACAAGATGGCGGCCAGCACCAGGAAAGGCACCCACACAAAAGCCGCGTTTTGCAGCCACATGGGCTTCTTCACCACATTGCGCAAGGCCACATCGGTGATGGCACCAGCTTCGTTGCGCTTGACTTCCACGCCCATGCCCTTGGTGGGGTGCACGGCAGTGATCACGCCATTGGCATCCTTTTCTACATCAGCCTTGATCAGCTTGACCTTGTCGGTCTCGACCAGCTTGACGTCGGTGATGGTGCCGGCTTCATCGCGGATGATTTGCACGGCATCGGCGTATTCGGCCTTGGCCACGCTCACGTCCTTGACGAGCTTGCCTTCCTTGACAACCGTCAGCGCGCCCTTGATGGGCTCACCCTTGGTGAACACTTGCGGGCCACCAGCGGTCGCGCCCAGTGCGGCCAGACCGATGATCCAGGGGGCCACGAACTGCACGATGGACACACCAAAGTTGCCCAGACCGGCTTGCACACCCATGGCCAGACCTTGCAGGCGCTTGGGGAAGAAGATCGAGGTCGAGGGCATGAAGGACGAGAAGTCGCCCCCACCCATGCCGCACAGGAACCCGATGATCATGAAGGTGGTCCAGGGCGTGTTGAGGTCTTGCACCGCATAGCCCAACCAGATCATGGGAATGACCTTGATGATGGTCGAGATGCTGACCACCGGACGGGTGCCGAGCACCGGAATGAAGTTGGAGTGGATCAGGCGCAAGATGCCTGAGGCCAGGCCGGGAATGGCCGCCAGCCAGAACAACTCAGAGGTGGTGAACTTGAAGCCGATGGCGGGCATGCGCACCACGACGGCGCTCATGACGAACCAGGTGGCAAACGAAAAGATGAGTGAGAAGGTGGTGACGCCGCAGGTGCGCCAAGCCAGCGCACTGCCTTGTTCACGCCAGAAGGTCGGATCTTCCGGCTTCCAGTTTTGGATCTTGGCCATGGTAATTCCTTGGTGAAAACAGAAAGCCCGGGCCAATTGCGGTGGACCGGGCTTGAGAAATCGAGCTCAGTGCTTGAAAGACTGGCTGAAGGGGGCAGCAGGGGCGTTGTCGCCCATCACTTCGGTCTGGCGCACTTCGGTCCAGTACATCCAGATCAGCGAGACCCAGACCACGCCGTAGAGCAGCATGAAAGCACTGGAGCGCACACCGGTCAGGTCCAGCAGGTAGCCGAACATGATGGGCAGGATGAAGCCACCCAAGCCACCAGCCAGACCGACGATGCCGGAGATGGTGCCAATGTTGTCGGGGTAGTCATTGCTGATGTACTTGAACACCGAGGCCTTGCCGAAAGCCATGGCCACACCCAGCACACCCATGATGGCGGTGAACCAGTACACGTTCAGACCAATGTGGAAGGTCTGAGGGCCATTCACCGTGGTGATGGTGAAATCGGTTTGCGGGTAGCTCAGCAAGAAGGTGCAGATCCAGCAAGCCCACATCACCCACCAGGTCACCTTGTGCGCGCCGTGCTTGTCAGACAGATAGCCACCGATCGCACGCAGCACACCACCCGGCAGCGAGAAGCAAGCGGCCAACAGCGCTGCGACCCGGATGTCGAGACCGTACTCACCCACGTAGTACTGCACCATCCACAGTGCCAGGCCCACATAGCCGCCGAACACGATGGAGTAGTACTGACAGTACTTCAGCACCTTCGGGTCCTTCAGGGCCTTGAGCTGCGCCATGAAGCCGCCCTTCTTGGCGGGCACCAGGTGCTTGGGATCGTGCGCACTGCCAAACCAGAAGATGATGGCGGTGCCGAGCATGATGGCCGCGTAGACCTTGGGCACCATGGCCCAGCCTGCGGCCACCAGAATCACAGGCGCCACAAACTTGTTGACGGCCGCGCCCGAGTTACCGGCACCGAACACCCCCATGGCAAAGCCCTGTTGGTTCTTGGGGAACCAACGCGCCACATAAGGCGTGCCCACTGAAAAGGAGCCCCCCGCCAAGCCCACAAACAAGCCCAGCACCAGGAAGTGCCAGTACTCGGTGGCGTAGCTCATCATGAAGATGGCCGGCACGCACAGCAGCATGACGACAAACAGCACAATGCGACCACCGAAGCGGTCGGTCCAGATGCCCAAGGGCACCCGCACCAACGAGCCGGTCAGCACCGGCGTGGCGGTGAGCAGACCGAACTGCGTGGCCGTGAGGCCCAGCTGCTTTTTGAGGGGGATGCCGATGACGCCGAACATCATCCACACCATGAAGCACACCGTGAATGCGAGCGTGCTGACGATCAGAACAGATAAGGCCTTGCCTCGATTACCAGTAGACATGGAAGTTCTCCTTTTCCATGTCTCCGAGTGTGGTTATTTGCGCCCGACTTCAACATCCTCCTCAAGGGAGTACCCCGATCGGCAAAAGAACGAGGGCGCGTTGTGCGCGTACTATCCCCATCGTTCTGAAGGAGTAGACCAGCCACCACCCTTGCGCCAGATCAAGGCGCAACCGCCGTCTTCCAATAACCTGCTGGCCCGGCCATTTGCACACCCCGATCAGGCTCAGACCACCCACCGCCCAACGCCTTGTACAACAGCACGGTGTAGGTGTCGACGCAGGTGCGTGCCTGAATGGCGTCGTCTTCTTTCTGCAGGGCCTGAGCCTGAGCCTCCAGCGCCACCTGCAACAACTCTTGCCCGGACTTGAACAAGGCCATCTTGCGCTGCGCAATCTGCTCGGCCAATCGGGCCGCCTGGGTCAAGCGTTCGGCCTTATCAGAGAAGGCCCGATGCGCGGTGTAAACGTTTTCGACATCTTCCAGGGCGCCCAGCACCATTTGCTCGTACTGAATGGCCAGCCCTTGGAGCTGCGCCTCCTGGGCCGCAATGTGCTGGCGAATTCGCCCGGCCTCGAAGATCGGCAAGCGCATGCCCACGCCCAGCATCTGGGTACCGAAATTCTGCCCCCCCTCGTGGTCGGGATGCAGGCGCCCCGCGGACGCACCCAGGCCCAGATAGAACTTGGGGAACAGTTCGGCTTTGGCTGAGCCCACCTTGGCCACTTGCGACAACACCTTGCGTGCCATGCCTCGCACATCGGGCCGACGCGCCAGAACCTCTCCGGGCAAGACCGCCGGCAGGGGCGGCAGAGCGGCGGCATGGGACTGCGATGCGGTGGACGCAGGCAAGCTGGGCAGAGCGGGCAAGGCCTGGGGTGATCGCCCCATCAGCACGGCAATGCGTCGCACATGGCTGGCGATCAAGGCCTTGAGCGGCTGAATCTGCGCCTGCGCGGCGCGCCACTGCATCTCGGCGCGGTCGACTTCACTGGCATCGGCATGGCCGGACTGGAAACGACCCTGGGCATACAGATGGCCACGCTCGGCCACCTGAACCGCTTGCATCAAGACGGCCAGGCGGCGTTCGGCGCCACGCGCTTCGAAATAGCGTGTCGCGATGTCAGCTGCGACCAGCAGCTGCGCCCCGTGCTGCTGCTCTTGCGCCCCGTAGATCAGCTGCTGCACCATGTCGGCATCGGCATGACGGGCACCAAACAGATCCAGCTCCCAAGTGGCCATCAGCGATCCAGCCGTGGTGTTGCCCAAGGGCATGCGCAGGTCTTGCGACACCGGCGGCAAGCCGATGGTGACGGGAATGGGCAAGGGCAGCGCCACCTCCGGTTTCACGTTCAAGGGCAGATGGGAGGTCTGCCGGGTTCGCGAGGCACCTGCGGCCCCTTCCACCGTGGGAAAGAAAGCCGACTCGGCCATACCGTGATAGGCGCGCGCTTCCTGGATGCGCGCCAAGGCGATCTTCACATCGGCGTTGTGGCTCAAGCCTTCTTCGATGAAGGCCGTGAGAATGGGGTCGTTCAGGCCCTGCCACCAGCGAGCCAGATCAGCCCCGCGCGTGCCCGGCGTGTCCACCGCCTCGAAGCGATCGGGCAACTGCAGCGTGGTGGGGGGCATCTCGACTCGCACGGTGGAACAGCCGGCCAAGGCCACCACCCCGCCGAGCACACACAGGCGAGCTACGCCGACGCTGATGCCGTTCTGGAGATTCTGAAATGGGCTGCACATGGGGCGCCTCCTGGTTCTTCAGCCCTGGCGGGCCAACATGCTTCGAAAACGCAGCAAGGCCAGCGCGAGAAACGCGGCGCCAATGCCCCCCACGGCCACCATCTGGGGCCAGACGATGTCGACCCCGGCTGCGCGGTACAAAATGCCCTGCGCCAGCTTGACGTAATGGGTGGAGGGCGACAACTGCATCAGGTGCTGCAACCACAGCGGCATGTTTTCCACTGGCGTGGCCGAGCCCGACAACAGGTACATCACAACGAAAACGGGCACCGCCAACAGGCCAAACTGCGGCATGGACGAGGCCACGGTGGCCAGCAAGATGCCCAGCGCGGTGAGCGAGAACAAATACAGACCTGTGCCCATCAGGAACAACACGACCGACCCCTCCACCGGCACCAGCAGCAGGCCTTTGACAATGGCCAGGACGGACACGGCCACCGCCACCAGAATCACCAAGCCATTGGCCAAGATCTTGGCCACCGCGATTTCGCTGGGCCGAACGGGCATGACCAGCAAGTGCTCGATGGTGCCCTTTTCGCGCTCTCGGATCACCGCCGCCCCCACCAGCACCACCGACAACACGGTGACGTTGTTGATGAGCTGCATGACCGAAGTAAACCAACTGGTGGTGGTGTTGGGATTGAACAGCACATGCACCACCGGCCGTGTGGGCAAGCGCGCATCGATGCCCTTGGCTTTGAATTCGTCCAGCGTTTCGCGCAGCACGATCTCGGTCAGATAGGCCACACCCAATTGCCCCTGGGCCATGGCCGTGGCGTCGACCCAAAGCTGCACCTCGGTCGGTCGCTGGGCTTGGACGTCGGCTTCGAAATGCTCAGGAATGTCGAGCACGAACAGGTAGCGCCCCTCGTCCATCTCGGCCTGGGCGGTGTCGCGCGTCAGGTCCACCGGTTCTTGAAACAAGGGGGGGCGGATCGCCGCGCGAATGCGTTGCGACAAGGTGGAATGATCCGAGTCGAGAATGCCCACCGCCACATGGGTGACATCGGCCTTGGCCCCTAAGGCGACCACATACACCGCCACCGTGAAGGAGATGACGATGGCCCCCATCATCGTGCGGTCACGCAAGACGCAACGCAGCTCTTTCAAGCTGAGGTGAAGCACATTGAACAACCAGGTGTGCATGGTCAACGCTCCTGCTTGGCGACCAGCCAACGTGCCGCGCCCAGATACAACACGGCAAAGCCCAGCATGACCAGGCAGGCTGGCCCCAGTTGCGCCCATTGCAAGCCCCAGCCTTTGGTGAAGACCCCCAAGCTGACCTTCTGGAACCATGAGGCAGGAAAGCCCACCGCAATCCAGTAGTTGCCGCCCTGCAAGGTGGAGATGGGGCTGAGCAGGCCCGAGAAGTTGGTGGTCATGATCACGCACAGAATGGCCGTGAGGAACTGCGCTGCCACCTGGGTTTGCACAAACGCCGAGATCAACAAACCAAAGGCGGTGATGGCCGCGGCATAGGCCACCGCGCCCAGCGTCAAGGCCAGCACACTGCCTTTTAACGGCACACCGAAGACGACGATCAGCACGCCCACCAGGCTGATGTAGCTCAGCACGCTCAAGCCGATGTAAGGCAGTTGCTTGCCGACCAGGAACTCGCCAATCGAGCCGGGTGAGGCGTAGAGGTTGACGATGGTGCCCATCTCCTTTTCGCGCACCACACCCAGGGCCGTGAGCATGGCCGGAATGAGCGTGAGCGCCAGCATCAGGTTGCTGGGGCCGAACGCAAACACGCTGCGATACGACTGGTTGTAAGACAGGCGAGGCTCGACATTGACAGGCAGCGTGGGCACCTCGGCACCGGGCGTGGTGCGGGCAAAGTTCACCGCATGCTCAATGGCCACCGCCTTGACCGAGTTGGCCGTGTGCGCCGCCCGCACCAGCGAGCCGCCATCCACAAAGAAGCCCACCTCGGGTTGACGCCCGCCAATCAGGTCACGACCAAAGCCGGGGGGGATGTCGATGACCAGCCAGGATTGGGCTGATCGCATTTGCGTGTCGATTTGCCCGGCGTCGTCCAGCGGGGCTTGCTCCAGGAAGTGGGGCGAGCCAGCGAAGTGCTCGATGAAGCGGCGGCTGTCAGTGGTCTGATCCCGATCGAGCACCGAAAAGCGAATGCCCTCCACATCGAAGCTCAAACCCCAGGTGGCCACGCACAACACGATGATCGGCCCCAGAACGGCAAAGGCCAAGCGGATGGTGTCGTGGCGCAACTCCATCGCCTCGCGCTGGGCGAACGCCCACATGCGGCTGAACCACAGCGCGACGGGCGATGCAGGCGCATGCGCTGCGGCCACCCCATCTGGCACGACAGTGGCTTCTGTATCGAGGGGATCATGGTCCAGCCTCTGCGTGGGCAGATGCTCGGTCTCGCTGTCGGCTTCGAGGTAGTCAATGAAAGCCTGTTCCAGCGTTTCGCAGCCCTGGCGTTCGCACAGCTCCTGAGGTTGGCCCACCGCCAGCACGCGCCCCCGGTGCATGAGCGAGATGCGATCACAGCGCATGGCCTCGTTCATGAAATGGGTAGACACGAACAGGGTCACACCCTCTTCGCGTGACATGCGCACCATGTGGCGCCAGAACATGTCGCGGGCCGCAGGGTCCACGCCCGAGGTGGGCTCGTCCAGAATCAGCACCTCAGGCTTGTGCAGGCAGGCGGCTGCCAGCTGCAAACGCTGGCGAATGCCCAAGGACAACTGCGAGGGCATGACCTCGGCCACCTCTCGCAATTCGAAGGTGTCCAGCGATTGCTCGATGGCTGGCTGGGCCACAGCCGGATCCATGCGATAGAGCTTGGCGTGCAATGCCAGGTTCTGGCGCACCGACAGCTCTTCATACAGCGAGAACAACTGCGACATGTAGCCAATGTGCAAGCGGGTGCGCAGGTCGCTCGCATCCACCGGCTTGCCCAGCAACTTGGCGCTGCCTTCGGTGATGTCGAGCAGCCCCGTGAGCATCTTCATCGTGGTGGTCTTGCCGCAGCCGTTGGAGCCCAGAAAGCCGAAGATCTCGCCACGCGGGATGGAGAAGGTCACATCGCGCGCGGCCACGAAGTCACCAAAGCGTCGGGTCAAGCCTTCCGCTTCCATGGCGGGTGGGCCGTCCCACGCAGGCAAGGGCGGAATCACCAGGGGGCTGCTGTCGCCCTTGTTGGCCAGCTTCACATAGGCTTCTTCCAGCGAGGCTGAACGAGTCTGTTCCAGCACCTCGATGGTCGGCGCATGCACCAGGATGCGGCCCTCGTCCATGGCCACCAGGTGCTCGAAGCGTTCGGCTTCTTCCATGTAGGCGGTGGCCACCAGCACCGTCATGTGGGGCCGCTCGGCACGCAGGCTTTCCACCAGCGCCCAGAACTGCCGACGCGACAAGGGGTCCACGCCCGTGGTGGGCTCGTCCAGAATCAATAAATCAGGGTTGTGGACCAAGGCGCCACACAGTGACACCTTCTGCTTCATGCCGCCTGACAGCTTGCCGGCGGGCCGATCGGGAAAGGGGTCCAGCGCGGTGGCCTTCATCAGGCGCTGAATGCGGGCATCGCGCTCGGCTGCGGGCACGCCGAACAGCCGAGCGGAGAAGTCGATGTTGTCGTACACCGACAGCGAGCGATACAGATTGCGCCCCAGGCCCTGCGGCATGTAGGCCACCCGTGGCGACAGTTCCTTTCGGAAGCGGGCATCGGCCACATCGCCACCCAGCACGGTCAGGCTGCCGGCCTGCAGTTTCTTGGTGCCCGAGATCAAACCCAGCAAGGTGGATTTGCCCACCCCATCGGGCCCAACCAGGCCAATGGTCTTGCCCATGGGCAAGGCCAAGCTGACGTCGTTGAGCGCAATTTGCTGGCCATAGCGGTGCGACACCCGCTCGACCTGAACGGCGTACTGCATGACGGCCTCACCAACGCAAGCTTGACACCGACACCTTGGGCGTCGGACTGGGCACAGGGGCCTGATCAGGCCAGTCGGATTCCGATCGCACGCGCACATAGCCGTTGCCAGTCAGCCCCGCCTTGATCCAGCCCGCATGGGCCAGGGCGGTTTCTTCTGACAAGGCCAGCTTGACCCGGTAGGTCAGCTTCTCGCGCTCAGAGGCCGTTTCCACATGCTTGGGCGTGAACTGCGCCTCGGCGGACACGAAGGACACCTTCGCGGGCAGGGGCATATTCGGTGCGGCGTCCAGCACGATGCGCGCTTCGTCGCCCACCCGCACCTGACCGGCTGCCGTGGAGGGCAGGAAGATGGTCATGTGAATGTGCGAGGTGTCCAGCAAGGTGGCCACTCGCCCGCCGGCCGGGATGACCGAACCGGGCTCGACCACCCGGTACTCGATGCGCCCGCCCACCGGTGCCCGCAACGTGTGGTCGGCAATCGCTTGCGTCAGCCGCTTGATGCCGGCCTCGGCCTCTTGCTGCGCCGCCTTGGCTTCACCGACTGCCGCGGTGGCAATGCGCACACCGTTTTGCTCCCCATCGCGCTGGGCCAGTCGCTTGCGCACTTCCGAGTCAGACACGAGTTCCTGCTTGCGCATGTCGGTGGCGTTGTTCAACTCCATTTGCGCCACATCGGTCTTGATGCGCTGCACATTGACCTCGCCTTGCGCCCGTGCCATCGCCTGAGCGGCACGTTGACGCATGGCCTGCACGCCTTGCAGTTGGGCCTCGTAGTCGCGCGGGTCCATCTGCGCAATCACATCGCCCGGTTTGACGCTCATGCCCTCGTCCACCGGCACACTCAAAACTTGCCCGGCAAACTTGGTGGCAATTTCAATGCGCTGCACATCCAGGCGGCCATTGCCCTGCAGCACCTTCGCCGCCTGACCATCCGGGCGCATGACCGACCAGGTGGCCCAGGCGCCTGAGACGGCCAGGCCTGATGCGGCGGCACCGAGAATGAAGCTTCGATACTTGAGCCAGTTCTTGTTCATGATCTTGTCCCTCCAGACTGCGGAAGGGATGATCAAGCGGCGCACTGGCGTGCAACCTTGAACTGAGCCAGGGATGCGTTTCGGAAAACCCCTAGCTGTCGCCGCCGAAGCCTCGCTGTCGCCAGCGAAACCCCACCGAGTGATTCAGTGGGGGCATTCGGATCAAACCGTCGGGTTGACCAGCTGTTGGGCGTACTGCTCGTTCATGTGTTCAACATGCAAGGTCAAGTCAGTCAACAAGGCCTGAGCCTGCTCTTCACAATAGTCCTGGTGATAGGCCTTGCGCACGCCATGGGCTGCGAGCTGAATGTGTTTCGTAGCCTGTACCCCATGCTGAGCCAGGCAGCTGGCCACACAAGAGAGATGACAGCCATCGATGGCCAGCACCGGCCGGCCGCGCTCGACCGAATCGAGCAGTTTGCGCACCAATGGTTTGACCTGCCCGCCCACCCCCGCGATGCACGACATCTCGGCTGCACCGGTGCGATCGAGTCGCACCGCCAGGTGATTGGCCAGTTGCGCTGCGCTGGAGCACCCGGAACAGGCATACACCAGGGTGAGATGTTCGGTGCTTCGCGACATGATGAACTCCAGCCAGATTACCCTGTGGAGGGTATCGGGCGGGGGGCCTGCCACGCCTTAGCCTGGATCAAGTACGCCAAACGAGCTATGGTCAATCTGTGTGGGCTTGCCTAAACTGGCCACATGAACATTTCAAACTTCGATGAGCTGCTGCAGGCCGCGCGCCAGCAAGCCGACGCGCAACGCCTGTTGATGGTGTTTGTGGGCGCCCAAGCCCCTTCGCACGCCAGCGCCGCCGAGCGCGCCCGATGCGAAGCCGGCGAGGCCGGTGAACTGACCCCGCTGATGTGCGTGGACAAGACCCCTGAGGAAATCAGCGACTTTGCCTCGCTGTCGGCCGAGGCGGCTCAGTTTGGGCAGCCCTGGGCCTTGCTGTTTGTGGCCGGCATGTCGGGTCAGGGCAGTGAAGCGCCCACCACCGAGCAAGCACAAGCCCCTCTGGAGGGCATGGTGCAGGCCATCAAAGATGGCCGCATCGACAATCTGATCCCGTTCAACCGCAACGGGCATGCCGTGCGCCTGCGCCCAATGGGCGGCTGATCAAGCCCCGCGGGTGGTGGCGTAGACCGCCGCCTGGACGCGCGAGGTCAGATTCAGCTTGCGCAAGATGTGCTGCACATGAATCTTGACCGTGGTCTCGGCAATGCTGAGCGTGCGCGCGATTTCCTTGTTGCTGGCCCCTCGCGCGATTTCGCGCAAGATGTCGTGCTCGCGCGGCGACAGCCGCGACAAGGCGGCATCGCCTTGCACCTCGGGCTCGGGTTCAACGGGCTCGGGCTGCGGCGCCGCCGCGCCTTCTTCGGCACTGGGCTGCGTCACCGCATTGCGATAGGCCGCAATCAGCTTGCTGGTCATCTCGGGTGACACCACCGACTCGCCTGTCAGCACCCGCATCACGGCTTCGGCCAAGGCCTCCCCTTCGATGGTCTTGAGCAAATAGCCAGCGGCGCCCCGCGCCAAAGCATTGGCCAGGTCGTTGGCATCTTCACTGACGGTCAGCATGACCACCTTCATGGTCGGGCACGCTTCCAGCAACTGGGGCAAGGCATCGATGCCGTGCACACCGGGGAGATGGTTGTCGAGCAACATCACATCGGGCTGCACTGTGCGCGCATGGCGCAGGGCTTCGCCGGCGTCGGCCACATCGGCGACCACCGAAATGCGCCGATCGCGCGACAGCAGGGCAATCAGCCCCCGACGAAACAGGGTGTGGTCATCGACCACCATCACGCGCACGGGCAGGTTCGAAGTCGTTGTTGCGTTCATGCATTCATCCATTCATGGTCGTCACACTGGAGGTGGCCGGCAGCCGCAACTCCACCTCGGTGCCCTGCGGGCTGGACGACACGTGTACCGTGGCCCCAATTCGAGCCGCTCGCTCGCGCATGATGCGCATGCCCACATGGGTGTCATCTGGGGGGCCTGATTGCGCATCAAAGCCATGGCCATTGTCTCGCACCGACACACGCCAGGTCGGTGCCGTCTGGACCGACACCCACACCTCGCTGGCTTGCGCGTGCTTGCGCACATTCGACAAGGCTTCCTGCACGATGTGCAGGACCTGAATCTGGACATCGGCCGGCAGGGGCAGGCCTTGCCCGGTGATGCTCAAATGCCCCTTTTGCCCAGTCTGATGTTCGAATTTGGAAAGCGTTTCACGGAGAGCTGGTTCAAGGTCTTCCGCATCGGTCCGCACGCGGAAATGCAGCAGCAACTCGCGCACATCGCTGTAGCTTTCCTGGATGCCCGTGTCGAGCTCATTCAAACTGGTCTGCACGGCCGCCAGATCCTGCTGGTTCATCGCATCGCGCAGCAATTGCATCTGAATTTTCAGGAAGGCCAGCGACTGGGCAATCGAATCGTGTAGTTCCTGCGCCAGCATCTGCCGCTCATTGGCAACGGCGGCCTCACGGTCGAGTGCCGCAGCGCGCAAGCTTTCCATGGCCCCGGCCAAGTGGCTGGCCAACGACTCGAACAGGCCTCGCTCTTCCTCGGACAGCACCGGCTCGCCACGGTAGAACAGATCCACCTCACCCAAGACCCGTTGATGCAAACCCAAGGGAACAGACACCAGGGTGGCGTAGCCAGCCCTCACGCAGTGGTCATAACCTTTTCGGCCTGTGGCCGGGTTGACCAGGTTCTCGTCGATGATGGGGATGACACGCAGCTTCCCAGGCCGCTGTCCAGCCACCACCGGACCGCAATGGCAATCGCCGGCATGCAGGCAATGCTCTTCCTCGGCCATGATCTGCGGAAGGCAGTCGCTGGCCAGCAGCACATAGCGTTCGTTGGCTTCGTCTGACCAGCGAATGGCCACCGCATCGGCATGCGCAATGCGCCGCATCTGGCGTGCAACCCCCTGCGATAGCTCCTCAAGGTTATCGGCTCGCGCCACAAACGCCGCGACGTCGTACAAGGCGCTGAGGCGCTGCTGGCGCAACTCCAGGCCTGCGGTCTTTTCGCGCACCTTGTCTTCCAGGCTGGCATACAGCGATTGCAGGTTCTCGGCCATGGCATTGAAGCCTTGCGCCAGCGCGCCAATCTCGTCGGACGAGCTGATGTGCACGCGGGTGTCAAAGGCCCCTTCCTGAATCCGCTTGAGGCCCGCCTGCAAGCGGGCCACCGGCTCGAGCACCACCACATGCCCGACATACAGCAAGGCCAAGGCACTGAGCACGGCCAACGCCATCATGGCCAACTGGAAGGTGTGCAGCATGGCCGTCCAGCGCGACAAATGGCGCTCGATGGCCGACACGAAGGCATCGATGCGAGCCACAAAACGGTCAACTCGTGGAATGAAGTCAGGCGGCACCGGCTCACCCTGGGCCACCTGAAGCACCTCCTGGCGCAGCTCTTTCCAGTCGCTGCCAATGGCCTGAATGCGCTCGCGCGTGTCATGGTCCCAAGGCACGAATAGAGGCCGAGCCGGATCGCCCGTCCGCAGCAGCTCCAGCGTTTCGTCGAACGCGGTCAGGCGCGTCTGCAAATCGGGCAAGGCAATGCGCTGGGCATGCAGATCCTGCTGCGACAGCATCAGCGCCAACTGGTAGCTGCGCATGCGCATGCGGCCTGCTTCGTTCACCGCCGCGGCGCCGCCTTCGAGCTGCCATGTCACCCACAGCGTGAGGCCAATCGAGGCCAAGGCGAGCAGCAGGAAAACCGAACCGATCGCCAGGAGCTTCGATGCCAGACCCAAGCCCTTCGATCGATCCTGCTCCCTCATCTCATCCCCCGGTTTGTGACATGAACCGAACCACCCTCTCCGGGCGTTCGTTGAATTCGTGTCGCTCGGGTTTGGCGGCAATGCCCGCCTGGATGGCGTCAATCAGATCGGCATCGCTGGCCCCAGCTCGCATCAGGCGACCGAGCTCCACCCGGTCATTTTGACCCAGACAGAGATAGAGGGTGCCGTCGACACCCAGACGCACGCGGTTGCAGCTGGCACAGAAGTGCTGCGACATGGGGGTGATGACCCCCAAACTCATGCTGCCGTGGGGGGCTCGCCAATATCGGGCAGGCCCTGCACCTTGCCCCAGAACCTGGGGAATCAGGCCATGACGCTCGGCCAGCGACTCGCCCAACTGCGTCAGGTTCACCCCTTGCGTGGCCCGCCCCGTGTCACCCACGGGCATGGGCTCGATCAGGCGCAGCACAAAGCCCTGCTGGAGCGCAAAGGCCACCATGCGTTCGACTTCGTCGACATTCACATCGGCCTGCACCACCATGTTGAGCTTGATGGGATCGAAACCGGCCTCCTTGGCGGCGCGCAAGCCATCCAGCACATCACCCAGGCAATCGCGCCCCGTGATGCGGGCAAAGCAGGAGGCGTCGAGCGAGTCGAGGCTGATGTTGAGTCGGTGCACGCCAGCGGCACGCAGGTCGCTCGCGTGGCGCGCCAATTGCGTGCCATTGCTCGACAGCGACAGATCTTTCAGCCTCGGCAGAGCCGACAGCTTTGACGCCAGGGTGGTGATGCCGCGACGCAGCAGGGGCTCGCCCCCGGTCAGGCGCACCTTGCTGACGCCCAAGGACACGAACAGACCGACCAGTCGGGTCATTTCATCGTGGGTGAGCCAATGCGCAGGCTCTTCGAACCCTTTGAAGCCTTTGGGCAGGCAATAGGTACAGCGCAGGTCGCAGCGATCGGTCACCGAGACCCGCAAGTAGTCGATGCGGCGCTGGAACGGATCTATGAGGGCAGGCATGGCAACAACACGATTTCGGCAGTTGGCCCAATTTAGGGGCCGCCATCTGGATTGCCTATCCTTCGGTGGAACTATTGGCACCCCTTGCCCCGGGGGGTATAACCTCCACATGGCCCTCCTTCACAGCCCCCCTCCATCGTTCGACGACCCGCTGGAAATGCTTCAGGCCTGCCACGGCAAGGTTCGGCATTTCGCTGGCCTGACCGTGCGTCTGGCCCAACACCTGAGCGAACACGGCGCCGACCGTCAGGCGCGCGATGCGGCGCAGTCGGTGCTGCGCTACTTTGATGTGGCCGCGCCGCTGCATCACGCCGACGAAGACGATGATCTCTACCCGGCCCTGCTCGCGCTGGATGACGCTGAACTGACTCAAGCCATCAGCCGGCTGACGGCCGAGCACACCGAGCTCGGCCGGTTGTGGCAAGCCGTTCGCGTGTGGCTGCAGCAGGTTCACGAGGGGCAGGCCAGCCTACCGCCTGTTGAGCTGACGGCCTTCGCCCAGCGCTACCCGCAACATGCACTCGACGAAGAGACCTTGGTGTATCCACACGCCAAGCGCCTACGTCCGGAATTGTTGGTCGAACTGGGAAAAAGCATGGCGCAAAGGCGCCAAACCGGATAACACGGCGTTTTTCATCGTGAATTTCCCCTGTTTATGCGGGCCCAAATTCAGCGACAGTGCAAGCTCGGCCAGCCAATCGAGGCCGAACTGGTCTGCATTCCAAACTCAAGGGATCCATCATGAGCGAACGTCCTCACATCCTGATCACCGACGATGACCCCATCATGCGGGAGATGCTCGATGCCGTGCTGTCGGACGATTTCGATGTATCGGTGGCGCCAGGTGGACAAGAGTGCCTGCAAATTGCCAATGAGCAAAAAATTGATCTGGTGCTGCTGGATGTGGACATGCCGAGCCCGAATGGCTACGAGACCTGCCACTATCTGAAAGAAGACCCCGCCACTGCGGAGATTCCGGTCATTTTCCTGTCGGCCCGCTCCTCCATCGAAGAGCGGCTGAAGGGATACGAAGCCGGCGGCGACGACTACCTGATCAAACCCTACCAGCCCGATGAACTGAAAGCCAAGATCGGGGTGGTGCTGAGCCAGGCCCTACGCCAGAAGGAACTCAGCGGCCAAGTCAACGACGTGATGGACGCGGCCATGGCCTCGGCCAATATGTATGGTGAGGTCGGTGTGGTGCTGGACTTCATGAAGCAGGCCAATCTGGCAGACAGCTATCAAGGGGTCGCGGACGCATTCTTCCAGGCGCTGACGCGCTTCGAGTTCGAGGGCTGCTTGCGCCTGATCGGACACAATGGCGTGGTCAGCACCACCGGCGCGATGCAATGCAGCGCACTGGAAGATTCGATCTTGAACCACGTGCAAAAGAGTGGCAGCACCTTGGGCTTGCAAAACCTGGGTACCAACACCGTATTCAACTATGGCAACGTGATGGTGCTGGTGCGCAACCTGCTGCCCGAAAACCACTCCCTGCACCCCAACCGCGAGGAAGCCGAGCGCCATGGCCGAGCCCGCGACAACATTGCGATGCTGGCCGAAGCCGCCGCAGCCCGCATCAAGGCCATCGACGCCGAGACGAAGGCGCTGAGTGCCGACCAACATCAACGCCTCGTCGACCTGACGCGCGACGCCTTGCTCGACCTCAACGCCGAACAACGTGTACACCGCGAAAAAATCGGCATGGTGCTGCGCGACATGGTGACCGAAATCGACGCCTTGCTGATTTCACTGGGACTGACCCAGTCTCAGGAAGACGCGCTGCTCAACACGGTGCACCACTCGATCAAGCAGACCATGGCCATTTTCGATGAGGGCGACCGCATCGAAAACCGCCTGGAGCAGGTGATCTCGAAACTCAAGGGCGAGGTCTGAGCACCTCAGGCGGGCTGAGCTTGACGTTCCAGCTCGCGTAAGCGCCAATGGGTCCGCACGCGGGCCAGCAACAAATCAGGGCAATAGGGTTTGCTGACGAGGTCACTGGCCCCGGCCTGCAGTCCAGCCAGTTCATCGGCTTCCGATGCAAAGCCGCTGATCAGCAGCACCGGCAGATCAGCGGTGTGCGCTTGGGCGCGCAAGCGACGGCATAGCGCCAGACCATCCATCCCGGGCATCTGGACATCACTCAGCACCATGGCCACGCCCGCTTCCGGGTCCTCGGCCAGCGCCAGCGCTTCTTGCGCCGAGCCAACGGCTCGCACCGGGTAGAAGTCCTCCAACAGCGACTCCAGCAACACCAGGTTGATCGGCTCATCGTCAACGATGAGGACACAAGCTTGACTCATCCCGCAGACCTTTCCGGGCTTCCCGAGGAAGCCGATTGCCATTCTTTCAGTCGCTCAGCCAGCACAATCATGATCCTGGCCAGACCATCGGCCAGAACCTGAGCCCGCTCAGCCGCATCGGGCGCATGCTGGCGTGCGGCCAACTCAGTCTCTGCAGCCCAGGCCCGCAGGGCATCCGCTCGGATGTTGCCCGCCACGCCCTTGAGGCTGTGAGCAACAAAGACCAAGGTGTCCCAATCGAGTTCGGCCGCTGCCTCACGCAAACGCGAAGGCGTGGTCTGATTGTGCTGCAACACCGACTCGACCGCACGCTGCAGGAGGCCTGGCTTGCGTCCGTACAACTTGACCAAACCATCCCAGTCGAGCTGATCCAGATCCTGCCCTGGCGGTGGCAACTCGGGGACCGCCTGCGCTTGCTGCATGCGCGCAGCAGCAGCTTCCACGCCAGCGCGACTGACCCCACCGCAACGCGCTGCAATGGTGCGGATCAGTACGGCTTCGTCAATCGGTTTGCTGATGTGATCGACCATCCCAGCCTCCAGGCAACGATCGCGTTCTTGTTTGAATGCGTGAGCCGTCATGGCCATCACCGGCAGATTCGGTGCAATGTGACGCAGATGTTCGGCGGCGGTGATGCCATCCATCACAGGCATCTGAATGTCCATCAACACCACATCGAATCCGGCTTCGCCGCGCGCTTGCACCATGTCCAGGGCTTGAAGTCCATCTTCGGCCATGGCGACTTCCGCACCCCAATGCTCGAGCATGTCTTCCAGGATGAGACGGTTCACTTCGACATCGTCGACGATCAACACGCGCACCCCGCGCAGAGGTTGTCCTGTCAACTGAGGCGACTCGCTCACGGCCTGGGCCTCGGCTTCCACCAATGGCAAGGTCAGGATGAAGGTCGAGCCGATGCCCTGCTGGCTGCGAACCGTCAAAGCGCCCCCCAGCAAACGCGCGAGATTGGCGCTGATGCTCAAGCCCAGACCGGTGCCCCCGAACTGTCGGGTGGTGGACTTGTCGGCCTGCTCGAATGGTTTGAACACGCGCTCGACCTGCTCGGCGCTCATGCCCAGCCCGCTGTCGGACACGGCCAGGCGCAGCTGGCCTTCCACCACCTCAACCAGCAAATGGACGTGTCCCTGCTGAGTGAACTTGACCGCATTGGACAGCAGGTTGACCAGAATCTGCTCCAGCCGCATGGCGTCCGTCATGACCCACTCGGGAACGGCATCGGCCAGGGCGCACACCAGGTCCAGCCGCTTGGCGCTGGCTTTGTCTCGCACCATATCCAGAGCAGCATGCACGACCGCTCGCAGTCGTGTCGGACGCGCGTCGATTTCGAACTTGCCTGATTCGACCTTGGAAAAATCGAGGATGTCGTTGACCACGCCCAGCAAGTGCTGGCCGGCGTCGCGAATGCGTTTGAACAGCACGGCGCTGGCCGCATCCGGATGGTCGCGCAGGCCGATCTGGGCGCACCCCAGCACGGCGTTGAGCGGGGTGCGAATTTCGTGGCTCATATTGGCCAAAAACTGCGTCTTGGCCCGGCTGGCCGCTTCGGCTTCGGCCCGGGCCTGCATGGCGGCCTGGGCCTCATGGCGCTCGGTCACATCCTGCATGACGAGCGCGAACTGAAGTGTGGCAGGCCGGTACACCACGATGTCCAGCCAGCGGCCAAAGGTGTGAGAGCGGCGCTCGAACTGCACATTGCCCCGGCCCAGGGCCACACGCCCGAACTGCTTGAGCCACAGCTCCATCTCCTCGGCGTCGATCAGCGCCAGATCGCGGATGGTTCGACCCAGCAAGGCCTTGGCGGGCCAGCCGGTGATGCGCTCGAATGCCTCATTGACCGCCAGGAAGCGGAAATCGATGACCCGGCCGGCATCGTTGAGGATCACCTCATTGAGCGCAAAGCCCGACTGCAGGTTTTCAAACAGACCGCGATAGCGTTGCTCGCGGTCCTTCAGGCGCGACTCCAGCAAATGCCGCTCGGTCATATCGCGGCCCACCAGGTGCACCTGCAAATCAGCGTCGCTGGCCGATTCCTGCAGGGTGCAAGTCCAGGCCACCCAATGCTCGCGCCCCCGGCCGTCGAGCATGCGATGCTCGGTCAGGCCTTCCACTCGGCGCTCCAGCAGCAAAGCCACGTGTTCGCGCAGCAGGTCAGCCTCGGTGGCCCAGATCAGGTCGTAGAAACAACGCCCGATGAGATCTTCTGCGGGCTGCCCCAGAAAGCGCGCCGCAGCAGGGTTCACGTACCGCAAGGAGCCATCCAGTCCAATCACGGCGATGAGGTCGCTTTGTGCCTCCACCAGCTGCTTGTACTTGGCCTCGCTCGCTCCCAGCGCCCGCGTCGACTTCTGAACCAGCCGCAGAGCATGGGCGCGGTGTCCGATCAGAAAGCCCAGCAGCACCACGCCAGCGCAAGTCACCAGACCGCCCAGCACCAGATACAGACGTGAAGGCCGCCTCAGGTTGGCGGCCTCCCACTGCGGCAGACTTTGAAAGCGCAGGGTCCACTCACGCTGCCCCACCAACACGGTACGCAAAACCTGAACGGCTGGCTTGTGCAAGGCTGGATCCGTCGGGCGCCGAACCGCGTGAAGCAAGGCCTCCTCACGCACCTCACGCCCATCGAACACCTCGAAAACCAAATCCGGCACGTGCTGCTCCACGGCCTCCATGAACTCCTGGAACAGATAAGGGCTGTACACCCAGCCCTGAATGGCCTGCCGTCGCTGCTCCAACGTGTCAGTGGGCACCCGCAAACGGTACACGGGCACATACAGCACACTGGCAGGCCGATGCTGGTAGGCCTCGTTGGACACGAGAGTCAGCCCCGCCGACATGACCGCTTGCCCCGTGTCGCGCGCCTGTATCAGCGCACGCTGACGAACCGGTTCAGACATCAAGTCGTACGAGAGGGCCGGACGCGTGGCGTCGTCCAGGGGCACCATGAGAGTGACCGAGGCCACCCGCTCGTTTTGCCACTGTGCATACCCCAGCGCCCGAATACCAGGATAGGTTTCAGATAGACGCACGGCCTGGGCAAACTCGCGCCACCCTTCCTGGTCCAGATCCGGGTTGCGCTGCAGCAAGGCCGCCGCCGAATGCAGCAGTTGCTCGTGCGCCTGCATGCGCACCAGCAATTCCTCCACTGCTTCGTCCACCTCGCGATTCAGGGCACTCTCAATCGCCTGGACCTCCAGATCACTGGAGTGCCTGTAGGCGCTCCAGGTAACCATGCCCCCAACGACGGCCATGACCATACAAACCACCCACCCCCAACCGGGTAGGGTGCGCACCATTCGGCGCAGCAGGGTGGAGAGGGCAAGGAACATCCGTGACGTCAGCGTGAAAAGTCTCCACGGGTTCTCGTCACGGACGGATCAAACTTGAGCGCTTCCCAGTGCCTCACTCAGATCCATCGGGGCCGAACGGGCGTTTGACTGACATTTCACCCACTCGTAATCCGACACGTTCACCTGGCGGGTTTCCAGCCAATAGCGCCAGGTTGATTTGGGCCAGATCGCAAAGTTGATGCCGTCTGCCGTCTGGTACCAGCTGCGACAGCCCGAGCTCCAGACCGTGCCTTTCAAGTGCTCGGTCACATCGGCCAGGAAGCGGGCCTGCGCCTCAGGCTTGACGTCGAGGAAATCGGCCCCCTGACGCTTGAGCGTCTTCAGGCATTCGATGATGTAGTCCACCTGCGCCTCGATCATGAAAATGATCGAGTTATGGCCCAAGCCTGTGTGCGGCCCCACCAGTTGGTACATGTTCGGGTAGTGGGCGGTAGTGATGCCCAGATACGACGTCGGGCTGGTTTTCCAGTCTTCGGCCAGGTTATGGCCCTTGCGGCCCTTGAGCTCGAAGCTCTTCATGTAGATACGCGGGTCGGTCACAAAGCCCGTGCCAAGGATGATGCAGTCCACCTTGCGGGTCTTGCCATCTTTCGTGACGATGCCGTCGGCGGTGATCTCGCGCAGGTCATCGGTCACCAGCTCCACATTCGCCCGATTGAAGGTGGGGAACCACTTGTTCGAAATCAGGATGCGCTTGCAGCCCAGGGTGTAGTCAGGCGTGAGCTTCTTGACCAGTTCCGGGTCCTTCACCTGCCAGGCGATGAACTTTTTCAGGAAGAACTCGCCCACCTTGGCCAGCTTGGGATTGAAGATCGGCCAGACGCGCGACTCGTTGGTCCAGTAGCAGCGCCAGCGGTGCAGGGTGCGCGTCACGGGCAGAGCACGGAACAACCACTTGCGAAACGCCGAGTAGTGACGCTCATCGCGCGGAATGACCCAGGCTGCGGTGCGCTGGAACACATGCAACTGCTTCACCTTGGGCGCGATTTCCGGCACGTACTGAATGGCGCTGCCACCTGTGCCGATCGACGCCACCGTCTTGCCCGCGAGGTCGTAATCATGATCCCACTGGGCGGAGTGCATGACCTTGCCCTGGAAGTCTTTCAAGCCCTTGATGTTCGGAATAGACGGCACATGCAAGGGACCGGAAGCCAGCACCCAGTGGCGCGCCATCAAGGTGTCGCCCGAAGCGGTCTTGATCACCCAGCGGCCATTGGCTTCGTTGAAGACGGCACTGACCACCTCCTGACCGAACCGGATGTAGGGGCGCAAGCCATATTGCTCGGTCACCTTCAGGATGTACTGCTGGATTTCCGACCAGGGTGCGTAACGCTTGGTCCAGTCAGGCTGGGTGGCAAACGAATAGGAATACATGTGCGACTGCACATCGCACGCCGCACCGGGGTAGGTGTTGTCCCGCCAGGTGCCGCCCACATCGTGGGCTTTTTCCAGCACCACAAAATCCTGAATGCCGGCCTCCAGCAGCTTGATGGCCATGCACAGCCCGCCGAAGCCCGCTCCGGCAATGGCCACTTCCACTTCGCGTACTGAGGGCGCTGAAGGCGCTGACGCGCCTGCCTTGGTTTCCTGATTCATCCGCACACCTTGTTGTTTGAATAGAGAGTTGTCTCCAGGGGTATGGGGAATGTTGCCGGCCCAAGATTCAGGCGACCATGCTAGATTCGACCAAAAATTGATTTTTTCGGCCAAACCCTTGATCTGATTCAACCATGAGCACCCGTTCCATCCTCGGACTGATCTACATGGTTCAGGGTTTACAGCAGTTGGGCGAAGATCCCGCCCCGGTTCTGGCGCGCCATGGGCTGGCCATCGACAAGCTGGACCCAGGCACCCGAATCAGCCGTTCGCTGGAGCAGCGGTTCTACACCGACATGGCCGAGCACCTGCGCGACCCCATGGTCGGGCTGAGGCTGGGCGGGTTCTACGGCCTGGCAGGTTACGGCCCCCTGACCATGCTTCTGATGACCTGTTCGACCGCCCTGGAGGCCTTCCAGTTGGGCCAGCGCTATCAGGACCTCACCTACCTGTACGGGAAACTGCAACTGGAACACGGCCCCGAACTCAGCGCCCTGACGCTGACCCCCATGCCCATGCCCGCCAAGGCCTTCCGCTTTCGGGTCGACGGTGAAATTTCCGGCACCTTCAAGATGCTGCGCGACATGCAGGCCGCGATGGGACTGGACATGCGACCCGAGCGCATCGACATGCCTTACGCCCGCCCGGAACAGGCCGCCGCCTACGAGGCCTATTTCGGCTGCCCCGTGCGGTTCGGCGAAACGCAGGGCCGCTTCTGGCTGCGCAATGAAGTGCTGCAACTGCGCCTGCCCACAGCTGACCCCACGGCCCACGCCATGTACCGACAGTTGTGCGACCAGCAGCTGATTGCGCAACAGCAGGCCGACAGTCGTCTGAGCGACCAGGTGCTCAGCCACCTGAACCTGTTTCAGGAGCACACCCCCAGCGTGAATGACGTGGCCCAGGCCTTTGGCATGTCAGAACGCAGTTTTCGCCGCACATTGAGCGAAGAAGGCAGCAGTTACCGCGACTTGCTGGCCCAGGCCCGCCACCAGAAAGCGCAGCACCTGTTGCGCCACACCTCGCTGCCCATTGAGGACGTTGCACAGCAGTTGGGCTACGCCGAAGCAGCGGCCTTCATTCATGCCTTTCGACGCTGGGCGGGCATGACTCCTTCCGCCTTTCGAAAAACTTTGTAAGGCACCGCCCCCCGAATGCGGGGCAAACCGCCTCATGTTGGGGGCGACCCGTACACACTGACCCTAGCCCCCTGGGCACAATGGCCGCCAATCTGTGAAAAAGTGAACGGGAATCCGAACATGAAACGCGCCTCATCCCGCCTGGGCAGCCAGGCCCTGACCCTCAGCCTCCTGAGCAGCATGGTGCTGCTCGCTGCCTGTGGCGGCGGTGGGAAGGACACGCCCGCTGCCGCCGCGCCAGCAGCCGTCCCTTCGGGCCCCGTTGAAACGCCGAAAGTGCCCGACCCCACGATCAGTGATCTGACCGCGGCCGACGAGCCTTACATCGTGGCGGTCAGCAGCATCGAACACGACCAATCCGTTGATCCAACCGCTCCGGCGTACCAAATCAACATCCTGGACGGCAAAACACAGACCGTTCTGCACAAGATCTCGTTTGACAAATCCCCCGCTCAAAAGTGGCTCACCGTCAACAAGGTTGTGCGCGAGTTCAAGGCTCTGGCCGACCCAGACAAGGCCAACACGAATCTACCCGGCACCTTCGTGGTCGAAACCGATAAGGGCCCCACACACCTTTATTACATTGACGCCAAGGTCGTGCGTCACCTTGATCTCAGCCGTCAAGCGGTTGACAAGCCCGTCTTCACCTCGAACCCAGTGTCCAGCCTGACCGAAGCATGTCAGCTGGCCGAGTCTTATCCACTGAAACTGGACGGCTCGTCATCTGCGCTGGTGGTCATCACAGCCGGGCCAGACAAAGACTGCGACACAGCAGCAGATAACGCCCGAGTCGTGATCACCTCCGACGACGGCACCAATGTCGATCCCCGCACACCCACGCTGCCCGACGCCAAGCTGATCAAGCGCATTTACAACGCTGGCACCCTGTCTGGCGTACTGGTACAGGAAGCCATTCCGAAGTCGGTTCGCAGCCAGTTGAGCATGCTCTCCCCCACGCTCGACACGGTCCTGCGCTCGCCGCTGGAGTTGCCAACCGGTGACACCAACGTTCCCATCATCACCAACTTCCTGAGCACCAGCCCGCTGGGCGCCGAGTGGCTGGCCGATGCACCGAACAAGGATTCGGGCGAGGGCTACCTGCGCTTGCAAGGCTCGACCAAATCGCAAGTGTTCAAGCTGGTCTGGGACGCAGATCTGAAAACCGCCACCCTGACACTTGAACAGACTTTCTCGGGCACTCAAGCCAGCGTCAAGAGCATCAACGATGGCGCTTACACCTACTTCGCGTTCAACAACATTGCCTACCGTGGCCCCGTCGCTGGTGCGGCCAAGCCGTTTGAACTGATCTACAACCTCGGCAGCCTGGGCCTTGAAAGCCTGTCGGCAGGGCTGACGCCTCGCTATCAAACCAAGACCCATGTGGTCTACACGCAAGGCGAACCCACCATCACCTCCGGTTGGGCTGTGCCCAAGACCCCTGGCGCGGTCTACAAGCTGTTCCAAAGCTCGCCTCAGCGTGGCGCCCCGATTCAGGTCGTCGGCCAACGCGGCAACACTCTGGTTGTGCTGGGCAAAGACAGTTTCGACAACCTGGGGATGGGCGTGGCCACCATCAATATTGGCAGCGCTGATGGTGAAAACCTGACCTTCGCCCAAGTTCACAACATCGAACTCATCGCCCCCGCCTGGACGCCAACCCGCATCAATGGCCAAGCCGGTGTCGACACCCTGGTTGTCCGCGCCAAGGGTGGCGGAGCCTACAGCACCGTTGACCTGAACAGCATGAAGTTCGGCATCAGCCTGGGCGAAGTCGATGCAGACCTGGCCGACAGCGTGACGGTGACCGCCAACCAAAGCGGCCTGGCTTCGATGAACAACAAGTTCGACGTGACCATGGAGTTGTTCGGCAAGGTGGTGACTCGCAAAGATCCATGGTTGTTCAACCTCGGCGTGAAAGATTCGCTGAAGAAGATCGACACCTGGGCGGAAGAAGCCGCGCAATAACTCAGCCCCGCCGCAACTTTGCGGCACACTGGCGCGATGACTTACTGCGCCATTGACTTCGGGACGTCCAATTCGGCCGTCGCCATCTCAACCGCCGCCGGCATGAAGCTGGTGCCCCTGGAAGGGGCCCACCTCACCATGCCGACGGCGGTTTTTTACTGCACCGACCGCGACGATCTGCCTCCCGGTGCTGAACCCGCACCCGCTCAAACCGAGCCACCGCTGCCTCGGGTGTTCGGCCGCGCCGCCGTCCAGGCTTACATGGACGGATATGGCGGCCGCCTGATGCGCTCCATGAAGAGCATTCTGGGCAGCCCTCTGGTGGAGCAGACCACCGAAGTGGGTGAGGGTTATGGCGTGCCCTACCTCGACATCATCACCACCTACTTGCGCCATGTGAGGGAACACGCCCAGGTCGCATCGGGCCAGGCCCTGACACAAGTGGTGCTGGGCCGGCCGGTCTATTTCGTAGACGAAGATCCGGAGCGCGACGCCCAAGCCGAAGCCTCGTTGCGCGCGGCCGCACAGGCGGTTGGCTTCGAGTCGATCCATTTCCAGTTCGAGCCCATCGCTGCGGCGTTCGACTACGAACAGCAAGTACAACAGGAACAGCGGGTGCTGGTGGCCGACATTGGCGGCGGCACGTCTGACTTTTCGGTGGTGCGCGTGGGCCCCGAGCGCATGAAGCGACTGGATCGACGCGACGACATCCTCAGCCACCACGGCATTCACATTGCCGGCACCGACTTCGACCGCCACGTGTCGCTCAACAGCGTCATGCCCGTGTTGGGCTATGGCGCCTTCGGCCCCAGTGTGGGCGGCGCCGAGCCTCGCCCTGTGCCCAGCCGCGTGTACTTCGATCTGTCGACCTGGCATTTGATCAACACCGTCTACCAGCCTGCCCGCGTGGCGGAACTCAAGAGCATGGCCGGCTTTTACGGCAACCCCGTGCACCACACCCGCCTGATGCGGGTGATTCATGACCGCCTGGGCCACAACCTGATCAGCCGCGCCGAACAAGCCAAGATCGATGTGGCCACCACAGGCCTGGCGACGCTGGATCTGGGCCTGGTCGAACGAGGCCTGAATGCCAGCTTGAAGCATGACGAAGCAGCCAAGGCCTTGGAAGCCGATCTTCACCGCATTGTCGACAGTGCTCGCGAGACCGTACAACGCGCCGGCTTGAAGCCCCAGGACATTGACGCGCTGTATTTCACGGGCGGTTCCACCGGCCTGGGTCTGCTGACTGATCAACTGGAGGCTGCCTTCCCGGAGGCCAAGGCCGTGCGCGGTGACCGCCTCGCCAGCGTGGCCACAGGCCTGGGGTTGCACGCTCAACGCTTGTTTCAGGGCTGAGGGTTGCCCCGGCAACACCTTGCTGCCTACAATGCGCCCATGACGTTTGCCTCGCACCCCCACCACGCAGCCGCAGTCGCGGCCCAGCTCCTCGTGAGCCGGGTGGGCGTGTGTTCGCGCGAGGACGGATTCCGCCGGGTCGTTGCCGCACATTCCTGAGCCCGGCGACCATCTCTCACCCTTCTTTGCGCAACTTGGTCCCCGGGCAACGCCCCGCGCGAGACTCCAGCCCTGTCCGACCGACATGGCGCCGCAAAGGAATGGCATGCATCCCACCTCTTCTCGCATGGTCACAACCGTGGACCATCAACGCCTGTTCGACCTCATCGACCGACTGCCCGATTCAAGCTCCGGCATTCAGGCCACGCTGACTGACGTGCTCGATTTTGCGCACGTGATCCCGTCACGACTCATCGAGCCCAATGTGGTGACCATGCGGTCTCAGATCCGTCTTCTGGCGGGACCTGAGCACACGCCACTGGACCTCACCCTGAGCTACCCCGGCGACACGCAAGTCCATGCGCTGTCGATCCTGTCACCGCTGGGTGCCTCCGTGATCGGATCGCGAGTGGGCGATGAAATCTGCTGGCAGGGCTTGGACGGGCGCGTCCGGCGTGCGGTACTGAGCGCCGTGCCGTTTCAACCGGAAGCGGCGGGGCTGTTCCACCTCTGACCCATGGCAGAAGACAAACTCACAGCTTGACCAGCCGCTCCAGCGCCTGCTGCAAGGTCGTGGCCGACTTGGCGAAACAGAAGCGAATCACACCAAAGTCGTCCCCGCCCTTGTAGAAGGCCGACACCGGAATGGCGGCCACGCCGTGTTCACGCGTGAGGCGCTCCACAAAAGGTCGGTCGCCTTCGTCTGAAATGGCACCGTACTTCACGCACTGAAAATAAGTGCCCTGACAAGGCAGCAGCTCAAAGCGAGATGAGGCCAGCGCCTGACGGAAGATGTCGCGCTTGCCTTGGTACAAAGCTTTGAGTTGCTCGTACCAGCCGGGGCGACGCATGAAGTCCGCCAAGGCGTATTGCGATGGCGCGTGCACCGTGAACACCAGAAACTGGTGCACCTTGCGGAACTCGGCCATCAGCTCGCGCGGGGCCAGGCAGTAGGCCACCTTCCAGCCGGTGATGTGATAGGTCTTGCCAAAGCTGGACACCACAAACGCCCGCTCGGCCAAACCACTGTAGCGGGTCACGCTTTCATGGCGCGCCTGGTCGAATACCATGTGCTCGTAGACCTCGTCGCTCAAAAGCACGATGTCGGTGTCACGCACCAGTGCCTCCAGTTGGCGCATGTCATCGGCGGTCCACACCGTTCCCGTCGGGTTGTGGGGGGTGTTCAAGATGATCATGCGGGTGCGCGGATTGATGAGCCGGGCCACCTCGGCCCAGTCTGGCCGATAGTCGGGCAAGCTCAGCCGCGCATACACCGGGGTGCCGCCATTGAGTTCGATGGCCGGGGCATAACTGTCATAGACCGGCTCGAACACGATGACCTCGTCGCCCGGGCGCACCAGGGCCGTGATGGCGGTGTACAGCGCCTGGGTCGCCCCCGCGGTGACCGTGATTTCGGTGTCCGGGTCATACGCCAGACCGTAGAGCGACTGCACCTTTTCCGCAATGGCCTCGCGCAGCACCGGCACCCCGGCCATGGGGGCGTACTGGTTGTGGCCGGCTCGGGCGTACTGGTCGAGCAGCGCCAGCAGGTCGGCCGGCGCATCGAAATCTGGGAAACCCTGCGACAGATTGATCGCGCCGTGTTGCTGCGCCAAGGCCGACATCACGGTGAAGATGGTCGTGCCGACTTGGGGCAGGCGGGAGGAGAGCGTGTGCGCGTAACTTGGCATGCTTGGAAATATATCGTCCGGTAAAAAATTGAGCGCCACCCGTTATGCAAACCGGATCCGTTGCAAGCAAGCGCTAGCCTCCAAACTTCCTTGAGAGCTTATCCGCCATTTCCCGCTCCATCTTCTCTTTCTTATCGGCTTTTGCTCTCCTCTGCTCATCAGTCATCACCGCCACCTCGCACGCATCGGCCTCATCGGGCGCGAACAACTGACATCGCGCCCCCAATTCGATCTTTTTAGCCTGAATGCGCAAGGAATCCATGCCTAGCGCGGGCCCTTGGCTATCAGTCTGCAAGACCTCTTCGCATCGCCGATAGAAAGAAAGCGCCAAAGCCAATCCATAGTCGGGATAATCGTACCGATCCAGGGCCTGACTCATCAAGTCAATGGCAGCCGAATACTGACGAGTCTCGCGCAAGCCATCAGCCAGCAAAACGTAGGTATAAAAAGGCGCGTCTGGTCGCTTGGCAACACGCTCAAGCAACGCAACCTGAGCTTGCCCACCGGCGCACACCCCGACAGCAGAAGCGAATGCAAGAGTCCCCGTTTTGGCGTTCACACCCAAGGTCTTGAGTGTCCTACAAGAACCCTGCCCAAGGGGGCGCCCTTCGGGTAACGTTCGCGCCAACTCTGAAACCAATTTGGCTTCTGCCAAGAAGTCCTTGAACAAGGGCTTGGCTCGAATCACTTGCCATCCGTCTTGTCCGACTTGTGCGCGAGGCGGCGCCTTTGGCTGAGCATTCAAAACCGCCTGGATCGCGTCAAGCCTTTGCTCTGCTGTCGGATGATCATCGTCAGCACGAATGGCGGGTTTTGCTTCGTCGGCGGGCTGTCCACGATTGGACTCTTGTTTCGCAGTGCTTGCCTCCAATGCCCGGATGCGCCCCAGGAATCGCTTGGTGCTGGCAGCATGCCCGAACCCCATACCGCGCATGACGTTCAAGGCAAACGTGTCAGCATCAAGCTCCTGGGTTCGCGACCATGCTGGTCGCAAGCGGTTCATCCACACCTCTTGGGCGGCCTGCACCCCCAAGCCGTTGAACACATTCAACTCCTGGCGCCCAACACGGACTCGCACCACATTGACCGCGCCAGACATGACCCGGCTGAGCGCACGCTGCCCCCCATCCAGATGCTTGAGCATGACATGCCCATACTCATGGGCGAGCCATGCAGCCAACTCGGGCTCGGAATCGATGTCGTTCAACACGCCAAGGGGGATATGAATGATGCCGTATTTGTCGGTCACCACGTTGTAGCTGGCATCCGCCATGACAGCCACTCTGACTGGCAACGGCGGCTGGGGTGCCGCGGCTTGGACACGACGCAATAGCTGATCCAGGTACGGCTGAACCTGGGGTATTTCAACCACCCCAGGGAAGGCACCTCGCAGTCGCTTCATCCCCACATCAATATCGGAGGACTTGTCTGGCATATCAAGCAGCGACACCGAAGGTCGCTGCTGAGGCGCCTCGTTCGCGACAGATGTCTGAGCACCGCCCCCCGCCGCACCACGGGGGGGATAAGCGGCGCACCCAGCAACCACCAACGCGACAAGGATAGCCCACAAGACACGACTCATTTACAACCTCCGGTGGCCCCCTTCGTGCTCCCCACGGGCTTGGGCGGGACATCCGATTTATGGCATTCAAAAGACACTGCCTGATCCAAGTTGACTTCGTTGGCATCGAGCCAGACTTCTCGCTGGCCCAGGCGCACCTTCAGAAAATCGCCCTTCTTGGCCAATACCGGCAAGGGAAATCCAACCGAACCCACATCGACCGAGCGGGGTACCTCGTTGTCGACCGGCTTGGCATACACAGAGAGAGCGCCGACGCCTTTGACTGGACCGCTGATTTTCTCGGCAGCCAATACATGCTCTGGAATGAACAGCGAGAGCACCGCAGACGCAGCAAACACCCACATCTTCTTAGACATCAAGAACCCTTTCTGTTGTCCGCGCCGAATCCTGCGAACTTCAATCATTACCTTTGTGTTTATCTGGCGAACTGAACACCTCGCCAACCAGCACAAAACCCAACAGAGAGGCATATCCGATCACCGAGACATGGAGGACCGCCTCCACGCCCATGATCAAAATGAATGCCAATACAAGTCCTAGCCAGAACTTGCCCAGTTTCTCGCAAGATGACAGAGATTCGTCTAACAGGTAACGAACGAAGGTTTTCCTTGTTGAAAAGCTATCGTCATGACTATCTGACGGTGGATTCTGCGAGTTGTTAGAGGTGGAGTTCGCGCTCGATGCTTGCTTCTTGTTCTGTGGCCAAAACACCTGAATCAAGGTGACCACACATTGCACAAGGAGCGCAAGAACAAACATCACAAAAATTTTCAACCCCCACTCTGCGAAATGGCTCGGCCAACGCCATGAAAGAGTTGGCCGTCGCCACGCATCGCCATGCTGGGCGAGGTTGTCTGCAGCCTGAGCATGCAGATACACCCCGGGGATGCGACCATGCAAGGGGGAGGTGATGTGATCGTTGGGATCAAATGACACCCCGTACAGAACCACCCGATTGGTCAGCGCATCAAACACCTCCTGCCTCTGAGCCTCGCTGCGAGGGGCTGTGAGCCAATCCACAATGACGCTGGCATGACGGGGGCAGTAGGGCAGTTCATACGAACCCCACCTGCCAATTTGAGGCAGCAAGGTCACATCGGCCCAGTCAGATTCACGACAGTAGTGAACTTCGCCTGGCGACTCATCTTTGCCTTCGGCTCGCCAAAGTGGCCCGTTATCGGGGGCGCCTGCCGTCCACGTCAAACCCATCTGACTGTGATGTTCAATCTGAATAAGCCGGCCTCGCATGACTTCAGCCATGGCCAACCCAGCGCTCCGGATTGTCGTGTCACCTAGATCAGTTTTCAGCGGATAGGTCCACACCAATTGATCGCTGGACACCTCATAGCCCACCCCGACCTTCTCGAAGCATGGCTGTTGGTCAGACGTCCTCAAGGCCTCAAGCTCAGGCCTGAGTTTGCCCCCCAAACTTTCGCTACCAGCTGCCATGAACACAGGAATGCCGTCGGCTTTGTAGCGGCACAGTGATTCGAGTAGCCTCGGCAGGCTCGGGTCAGCGCGATCCGATTCGAACTGAATGTCGACAAACAACGCCTTCGGTTTCTGTCGCCGGATTTGCTCCAGGACTCGAGCGTGGTGCCCATAACTGAAAGGCCAACCTTCCTCAGCATGGCGTGCACTGGCGGCATCAATGTCAACGATCACGAACCGATCACTGACGCGATCTGACTCAGAGACAGAAAAATCATTCACATACGCAGCAACCGGGGCAAAGACTTTGGCCGCCAACTGCGTCAGCGCCTTATCCACCTGAGTCTCATCGGCAAGAAATGAGAACAGCGCAGCGACCAAGGCAACAATCAGCGCCTTCGCAATAGGTTCCTTGAGCTTCGCCAAAAATCTGACGAGCCCATCATCGAAATACTTCATCTTTTTTGGATCAAGGAACCGAGGCGTCCACATCTCAGCCTCGGCACATGCCAGTATCAGCCCAAAGATACTTCCGCTCACAGGTTTAGTCAGCTAAACCTTACGAAAATGTCAGGGCTGCGTCGACCACTCCGCTCGGTGCAGACCTTCAGGCTGTGACCGAATGGCCCGTCTGAGTTTGCAAAGTGAAATAGAACTGCGCACCTTCACCGGGTGCGGCTTGCACCCAGATGCGCCCCTGGTGCCGATCGACCACCCGCTTGACGATGCTGAGACCCACACCGTGGCCTTGGAAATGGGCGCCATGGACACGCCGGAAGGGCTGAAACAGCTGCTCGATCTGGTCCTGACTGAGGCCCACACCGTTGTCGCTCACGAAGAGAACGCACTCGCCCTGGCGGAGTTCGGCCCCCACTTCGACGTGAGGCGTGCTTCGATCGGCACTGAACTTGAGCGCATTGCCAATCAAGTTGATCAGCAACTGCCGGAGGAGATCGGGATCGGCCTCCAGGGTCGGCAGATCAGGCTGCACGCGCACGACCGACCAGGCTGGGTTCAGGATCATCATGTCGCTCAACAGCTGTTGCAACAGTTGATTGAGGTCGATGGTCTGACGATGCAAAGGCGCTTCGCCAACTTGAGCCAACACAAGCAAGGCCGACACCAACTCGGTCGAGGCTTGGGCTTGACGAGAAATCGCTGGCAATACGCGAGCGACCGCGTCCAGGTCATGCTGTTCCAAGGCCGTTTGGGCCAGGTTGGCCAGGCTGCCAATGCCTCCCAGAGGCCCGCGCAAATCGTGTGACACGCTGCGATTGAAACTCTCGAGGGCCGAGACCAGGCGCTGCAGTTCATCGGTGCGCTCAATCACGCGGCGTTCAAGCGACTCGTTGAGGAGCTTGAGGCTTTCCTCGGCCGCGAGGCGACCTTGCAGTTCGCTGGCGATCTGCCTGTGGGCACGCAACACACCGGTGGTGAGAATGGTCATGCCTGTGATCGCCAGCATGGTCACGGCCAGATACGGCAACAACCAGGGCTCGATGCCACCCAACCTGGCCGAGATCACGGCCACGGGAAACGCCAGCAGCACCAGGACGACCACGCCATGGGCCGAATGGGCCTCCTGACGCCGTGCCCACCACGCCATGGCCGCCCAAACCAGGATGTAAGCGGCATACATCGGCATGGCCACGGCCACAGGCAAGCCCTTGGTCAGAATGACCACGGCGGTGGCCGCAGCGACCGCCAGTGCCACCGGTTTGATGAGACGAGCCCAGCGATCGGGCAAGCCCGTGTACGACGCCATGGCCCAAGTCATGCACACCGCGTGAGGGCAGATGAAAACCGCCGCAACCCAGGGCGACTGCCCCGGCACCAGGGAAATGAGAGGGTGAAGCAGAAAGCGAATCGCCACCAGCGCGAAGGCGGCTGAAAACCAACCGGCCCAATGCAAACGCTGAAACCGCCAGACAAACCCGTACAACAGAGCCAAGGCGCCGGTAAGCAATGAAGCGATTGCCGCGTATCCGCCTTGGTCCGCCATGCGCCGTATCGGGCCGCAGCCCGGGTTGATGAATTCGACTTATGGTAGCGGAAGGTGTGCCGATCCACCCCCTAGGACATTACCTCAACGAGCCAGTTCGGCGCGCATGGCATCCACCACGGCTTTGTAGTTCGGTTGGCCAAAGATGGCGCTGCCTGCCACGAAAGTATCGGCCCCGGCATCGGCCACGCGGCGGATGTTGTCGACCTTGATGCCGCCGTCGATTTCCAGGCGAATGTCGCGGCCAGACGCATCGATGATCTTGCGCACCTTTTCGGCCTTGCGCAGGGTGCTGTCAATGAAGCTCTGGCCACCAAAACCAGGGTTCACGCTCATCAGCAAGACCACGTCGACCTTGTCGATGACCCATTCCAGCACATCGACCGGCGAGGCGGGGTTGAACACCAGGCCAGCCTGGATGCCTTCGGCCTTGATGAGCTGCAGGGTACGGTCCACGTGAGTGGAGGCATCGGGGTGGAAGGTGATGATGTCGGCACCCGACTTGGCAAAGGCCTGAGCCAGGCTGTCGACGGGCTGCACCATCAGGTGTACGTCGATGGGCACGGGGGTGCCGTCGGCTTTGACCGCATGCTTGCGCAGAGCCTGGCACACCATGGGCCCGAAGGTCAGATTGGGCACGTAATGGTTGTCCATCACGTCGAAGTGAATCCAGTCGGCACCGGCATCGATCACGTTGCGAACTTCTTCGCCCAGGCGGGCAAAATCGGCAGACAGGATGCTGGGGGCAATGCGGAAGGTACGCGACATGTCGGATCCTTTATGAGGGGCTCGCAGAAGGGAACAGACGCCCATTCTACGAAGCCCTGTCATGCTTGGGCCCCGTCAGGTCAATATCCGTCGGTGGACTGTGACACCAACCACGGCAAGGACATGTACTTGCGCTGGCGAGCCAGGCAGGTGCGCGACACCTGCGGGTCGTTGACGCTCTTGTCTACGGCGTAAGCCACCCATTCGGCGTAGCTGTCGGTCAGCTCCAGGGTGGAGTAACCCTGGTGGCTGCTGTCGAAGTAGCGAATGTGGGGGTTGTTGACCTTCACCGCGGGGTTGGCCAGCCCCTTCAGCAAGAGGTCGCGCTGGGCCGGGTCCATCTTGGACGCCAGCATTTCACCCAGGTTGGACGAAGTGACCGCCGGGGTCATGAACTCGGCACCCAGGTAGTTCGAGAAGGCAAACGGGCTGCTGTTGCCATAGTCGGCTTTGACTTCGCTGGCCATGTAGGTGTGCAGGTCGCCCGTGGCGATGAGGAAGTTACTGACCTTGGCATCGCGCAGGGCTTGGGTCAAGGCCGTGCGTTCGGCCTGGTAGCCATCCCAGGCGTCCACGTTCAAGGGGGCGATTTGCTGGCCCAGGAAGGTCAGCGCCAGGCGGCCAAAGAAGGTCTGGTTGCCCATGAGCTTCCAGGTGGCCTTCGACGAGGTCAGACCATTGACCAGCCAGTTGTGTTGAGTGCTGCCCAGCAGGGTTTGCTGAGGGTTGGCCAGGTTGGTGCAACCCAGGGGCACATAGCGCTGCAACACATCGCCTTCACCGCAAGGGTGGGGGCTGCGGTAGCTGCGGTTCTCGATCATGAAGAGATCAAGGAAACTGCCAAACGCAAATCGGCGGTACACCGTCAAGGCCTGATGGGGGTGGGAGGCCGAAGCATCGAACTTCACGCGGGCGGGCACGTATTCAGACCACGCGCGTTGCGAGTCCAGCTTCAACTGCTTGAGCAGGCGCGGATCGTTGCCGTATTGCGCATCGGTGGTGAAGGGGTGATCGGGCGCACCCAGGGTGTCACGTGCATAGTCCCAATAGCAGTCATTGGCGGTTTCGTGATCGTCGGGAATGCAGATGAAGGTGTGACGCTCCATGGCCGCCTGCAGGTTGCGATCGCTGCGAATGGTGCGGTAAATGAAGCGGTAGTCTTGCAGGCCCAGCGAGACCAGGCCACCGGAAGGCAGCACCATGGTACGGTCGGCAAAGGGCAAGCTCTGGAAGCGTGGGTCACCCGCGGTTTCGTACATGAAATCGCCCAGGTGCAAGACGAAGTCGAGGCTGTTGTCTCGCGCCACATGGGCCAGGGCCCCGTAGTAGCCGTTGGTGTAGTCCTGGCAGGTCAGCAGGCCCAGCTTCAAACGTTGAACGCCTGAGGCAGAAGCGGGCAGGGTGCGACAGCGGCCGATTCGGCTGACCACACGACGGTAGATGAAGCGGTAGTAAAACGTGGCGCCCGCAGCTTGCGATGGCAGCTTGCCATCGAGGTCAACCTTGACGGTGAAATCATTGTCGGCACGAATTTCGGTGCTCGGCACACGGGCTTGCAACACCAAGGTTTGAAAGCGCTCGTCGCTGGCGACTTGCAGGTACAGGTCTTCGCCGCTGAGCACGGCTGAGGGGGCAATGTGCGTCCACAGGATCACCCCGGTCACCGATGGGTCAGCCGAAGACACCGACAGGTCGAACACCGAGGCCGACTGTGTGCTGAAGCCCGTGGTGTCGATGGGCGTGGCCCCCAGGTTCAGCCACTGCGCGGCCTGCGCATGCCACGACAGCATGAACGAAGCACCCAGGCCACCGCCCAAGGTACCGATGGCAGACAAGAAACGACGACGATCCATGGGGTACTCCTGTGATGGGAATCGCGCTTGATCGCGCGGAAACAGGCTGCATCGTGAAGGTCAGAGATGACATCCCCATGAAGCTGCGGGGTTTTCAAATGGCCTATAGTCGGCTCATGAGTGAAGCGAAACTGACTGTCACTGTTGTGCCGCAATACCTGGATGAGCACAGCCACCCCGAGCGCGATGAATACGCCTTTGCCTATGCCGTGACCGTGACCAACACGGGCGATGTGCCAGCCCAGGTCATCGGGCGGCACTGGGTCATCACCGATGCGAATGGCAAGGTGGAAGAAGTCAAAGGACTGGGCCTGGTGGGCAAGCAGCCCTTGATTCAACCGGGCGCCCAGTTCGAATACAGCAGCTGGACCCGGCTCGACACCCCGCACGGGATCATGCACGGCGAGTTCTACTGCGTGACCGAGGACATGGAATTCTTCGAAACCACGATTGAACCTTTTGCGCTGGTTCGGTCTCAATCACTCCATTGACTGCACACACTCACACCCCTCACGCTGATTTCATCACCGACTGGCTCGACAGCGCCCATGCGCAGCTGCCAGCGGTGGAGCGCCACATCTGGCTGGTGCGCGTTCTGGACTGGTTGCGCGATGGCGAGCCGGTGGCGCGTACCCAGAAGCTGCTGGCCTTGCTGCAAGCCGACCCTGCCCGGCGCGACAAGGTCGTGCAACTGCTGGCGGCCTGTTGGCGTGATGTGGATGTGACGGCCCTGCTGGCAGACTACGGCTTTGCCGCCCAGGCTTCGCTGATGGACGAGTTCTGGGCACGCCTGCGGCTGCGGGTCTTGCCCTTGTCGCCGGAAACCAGTGACTTGGGCGACCTGTTCGATCTGTTGTTCGACGATGCCCACGACGCCCGTTGGCTGACACGCCTGGACGATGAGGCCCTGGATCAACTCGGCTCCTTGTTTGCTGATTCGGTTGAGCTGACCGAGCCCGGCCCTCTGGGCTGGCGCGATGCGTTTTACGACGCGGTACTGTGCCTGGCAACCGATGTGCGGGCGATGGGGTTTTCGCAGCAGTTCCGCCCACGCATTGGCACGCGCACCGATGCCGAGTTCGATGATGCACCGGACGCCGACCCCAATGGCGCGACCGCCAGCACGAACAAGTCCGGCGCAGACCGTGCCAAGCGGGCGTTCCAGCAACTGCCCCGGGTCGCCGAGCGTTTGCATCATCTGGCGCTCAACCATGCTCAGCAAACTGATCCGGCCTCGCCCACCAGTTGGCCAGATGCGCTGTTGCGCGAAGCCCGCTACCTACGCACCTTGCTGGACGACTGCGCACAGGCGGCGCAAGGCATTCACGGCCACCTGGAGCAGCATGGCATTTCGGTGAACATCGTGTTCCAGATCGAATTGCTGCAACAGCGGTGCGAGCGCATTGGGCTGTTGCTGGATGTGATGCTGGCACCCCAACCCGAACGCGAGATGCGCCGTGCCGTGGTGGAGCTGGTGCGCATCGGGCAAAAGCGCCGCAGCCTGATCGATCTGTTACGCCAACATTATTCGCTGTTGGCACGCAAGGTGGCCGAGCGCAGCGCCGAAACCGGGGAGCACTACATCACCCGCAACCGTGCCGAGTACTTCGACATGCTCAAGCGGGCAGCCGGGGGCGGCGCCATTCTGGCCGGCACCACCTTCATGAAGTTCGTGATGCTGGCGCTGGGTCTGTCGCCATTCTGGACGGGATTTGCCGCCGGGGCCAACTACGCGGTGAGCTTCGTCATCGTGCAATGGCTGCATTTCACAGTGGCCACCAAACAACCCGCGATGACCGCGCCCGCCATGGCCGCCAAACTGGCCCACACCCATGACGATGCCGGCGTGGAAGGGTTCGTGGATGAAACGGTTCACCTGATTCGCTCGCAAATGGCGGGCATCATCGGCAACCTGGCTGTGGTGGCGCCTTTGGTGCTCCTCGTCCAGGTGCTGGCGTGGGCCATTCTGGGCCGCCCTTTTCTGAGTGAACACACGGCCCACCACACACTGGATCACCTGACCCTGCTGGGGCCCACCGCCTGGTATGCGGCTTTCACTGGGGTCCTGCTGTTCCTGTCGAGCTTATTGGCCGGCTGGGTGGAAAACTGGTTTGTGCTGCACCGGCTGGACAGCGCCTTGCGCTGGAATCCGCGCATTCGCATGCGCCTGGGGGCCGCGCGAGCCGAACGCTGGGCCAGTTGGTGGCGTCAGAACATATCGGGTCTGGCGGCCAATCTGTCGCTGGGCTTCATGCTCGGCCTGGTGCCCGTGTTTGCCAGCTTCCTGGCCTTGCCACTGGACGTGCGCCACGTAACCTTGTCCACCGGCCAGATCATGGCCGCGCTGGGCACGCTGGGTTGGCCCGCGCTGCACGACCCCACCTTCTGGTGGAGCGTGGCGGCCATTCCGATCACGGGTCTGCTCAATGTGGGGGTGAGTTTCTCGCTGGCCTTGCGCGTGGCGATTCGTTCACGCGGGGTCAAAGTTCAAGACCGCGGCCGACTGTGGCGCGCCATGGGCCGTCGGCTGCTGACCCAACCGGGCAGCTTCCTATGGCCTCGGCGTTCGGCCCGCGATTCCGCTGGCGCACCAGACGCCGACCCCAGCCACTGATCAAGGACCGGACGAGTCGTCGTCGTGCAGATCGCGCCGACCGGCAAACATCGTCCACCACACCAGAAACACCAGGACACCGAGCGCCGCCAGCGCTTCAAGCACAATCAGCCACATGATGGTTTTGTTGACAGAAGAAAAACAAAAAAAGGCCTTGCTGGCCATGATAGTGGGCCTGGCGAGTTTGCTGGCTGCTTGCTCGACCCCGTCTGGTCCGCCCGGCCCGCCCGCGCCGATCACCACGCCAGGGCAAGGCAGCGTGCGCTCGACTCGGCCCGCCACGCCGCCTGTGAGCGCCCCCGCGCCCGGCACCCTGGCGCCGCAACCCGATGGGCAAGGTGGCCTGTGGCGTCCGCGCTCGCAGTGGACTCCGGCACAGTGGTCGGACCTGCCGGGCTGGTATCAAGACCGCCTGCGCGACTGGTGGCCCGCCTGGCTGAAAGGCTGCGCACGGCCGATGATGGGCTGGGCGGTGTTGTGTCAACAGGCCCGCCAGATTGGCCCCCAGGCCGACGAGGTCCAGATTCGGCAGTTCGTTCAGACCCGGCTGCGCCCCTGGCGCGTTTCCGGCTTTGACGGCCAGACCAACGGCTTGCTGACGGGCTATTTCGAGCCCATGCTGGAAGGCAAACGCCAACCCGATGCACGCTATGCCTACCCGCTGCACCGAGCCCCGGCCGACCTGGGCCAGCGCAAACCGCATTTCACCCGCGCCGAACTGGACAACCTGCCCGACGGGCGCGCCGCGCTGGCGGGCCGCGAACTGGTCTACCTGGCCGACCCGCTGGATGTGCTGCTGATTCAGGTGCAAGGCAGCGGCCGTGTGCGCCTGCTGGACGAGCCCGGCCCCAATGGCCAGGCCAAGGTGGTGCGCCTGGCCTTTGGCGGACACAACGATCAGCCCTACCAATCGGTGGCCCGCTGGCTGGTTGACCAAGGGGCCTTCCCGCTGGAGCAGGCCTCGTGGCCAGCGATACGCAACTGGGCCGCGCAGAACCCGGCCCGGGTGCCGGAGATGATGCGCGCCAATCCCCGCGTCGTGTACTTCCGGGAAGAAGCCTTGACCGACCCGGAGTCGGGCCCCAACGGCGCACAAGGCGTGCCCCTGACCCCGGGTCGTTCGATCGCGGTCGACGTGGACAGCGTGCCACTGGGTACCCCGGTGTGGCTGGACACCACCTACCCGCAAGCCTGGAGCGCCAACCCCTTGCCCGCCACGCCCTTGCAGCGCCTGGTGATGGCCCAGGACAAGGGGGGCGCCATCATCGGGGCCGTACGAGCCGACTTCTTCTGGGGCTGGGGTGACGAGGCCCTGGCCCTGGCGGGTCGCACCAAGCAGCCGCTGGGGGTCTGGGTGCTGTGGCCCGCCGACAGCAAATAGTCTCGAAGCCGAACTAAGCCCGCTTTTCCGGCTGATTCAAGGATCAGAGCCCGGCCAGATCCGGCACCATCACGGGATCTATGTATCGCTCCCCGTGATGGCGCCCCTGTCTCGCTTCTTCGCGCTCGACGTGAACCCCGGCCTCTTGCTGTATGGCACGCATGACCCATGGCTGGTCAGCTTGTCGGTGCTGGTGGCCATGTTCTCGTCGACCATGGGGCTGCAGGCGGCTTACCAGGCGCGCAGCCTGGCGCCATCGGTGCTGCGCACCGGCACGCTGCTGGCCGGCAGCCTTTCGCTCGGGTGCGGCGTGTGGGCCATGCACTTCATCGGCATGCTCGCCTTCAACCTGTGCACGCCCGTGAATTACGCCACCGGCATCACGGCGCTGTCGGTCCTACCCAGCCTGGCCGCCTCGTGGGTGGCCTTGAAACTGCTGAGCCAACGACGGGTCACGCCACACCAGCTGGTTCTGAGCGGCGTGCTGGTTGGGGCAGGCATTGGCGCCATGCACTACACCGGCATGGCCGCCATGCAAATGGCCCCCTCCCTGCGGTATGACCCATGGATGTTCGCCCTGTCGATTGCCGTGGCAGTGGGCCTGGCGATCCTGGCGCTGTGGGTTCGTTTCGGGCTGGCCACCATCATGGGGCAGCGCCTGGGCACGTCCCAAACCCTGATCAGCGGCGGCGTCATGGGGCTGGCCATCGCCAGCATGCATTACACGGGCATGGCAGCGGCGCGCTTCATCGGCCCCATTCCCAGTGTCAACGCCAGCAGCTTGCAAGACCCCAGCACGCTGGCTTTGAGCATCACGCTCGTGACACTGGTGGGCACCGCCCTTGTCGCTGCCGCCAGTGGTCTGGCGCAATACCGTCTGCTGGTGCAAGAGCTGCAATCGAAAGAAACCCGTCTGCGCGCCATCAGCGACACCTCGCTGGACGCCATCATCGTGTTCGATGCCCAAGGCCTGATCCACGAATTCAACCGCGGCGCCGAGCGCATATACGGCTGGCCTGCACCAGAGATGCTGGGCCGCAGCGTGCTGCTGCTGATGGGGGAGCCCTTCCGCAGCCAGGCCCGCAACGACTTCGGCGAACTGCTGCGGCGCAGCGATGCCCTGATCGGCGTCGAGCGCGAAACCGCGGGCGTACGGCGCGACGGCTCAGAGGTGCCTATCCGGCTGGTGCTGGGCCGCATGCCGAAAAGCGATGTGCCGATGTATGTGGCCTATGTGTCTGACATCACCGAGCGCCAGGCCATGCAGGCCGCCCTGCGCAAGAGCGAGCAGCAGTTCCGCTCACTGATCAGCAACATTCCCGGCATTTCCTACCGGTGCCGCATGGAACGTGGCTGGCCCATGCTCTACATCAGCGACGCGGTCGAGACCCTGGCCGGCTACCCGGCCAGCGACTTCCTGGGCGACCCACCGCAACGCCATTTCACCGATCTGGTCGACAAGGTCGACATTGCCGAAGTCGCCCGGCAGGTCGAACAGGCTGCGAAGGCGCAGCGACACTTCACCCTGGAATTCCAGTTGCGCCACCGCGATGGCTCGCTGCGCTGGATCTGGGGCAACGGCAATGTGATCCGTCATGCCAATGGCGACACGCCCTGGGTGGACGGCGTGCTGCTGGACATCACCGAGCGGCATGAGATGGAAGCCTCGCTCATGCAGGCCAAAGAGCGTGCCGAGCAAGCCGCACAGGCCCGCAGCGCCTTCCTGGCCAACATGAGCCATGAAATCCGCACCCCGATGAACGCCATCCTGGGCTTCACCGAGCTGGTGCTGATGGGCGAACTGCCCAGTGGGCCCCGCAAGCAACTGGAGATCGTGCACCAATCGGCGCGCAGCCTGCTGCACTTGCTCAACGACATCCTCGACACCTCCAAGCTGGAGCGCGGTGCCGTCGAACTGGAGTTGATGGATTTCTCGCTCTACAAGCTGATCGATCAGCTGTGCGCCGAGCAGTCGATCCAGGCCGAGCGCAAACACCTGATCCTGCGCAGCCACATCTGGCCCGATGTGGGTGAGTTTGTGCAGGGCGACCCACACCGCTTGCGTCAGATCCTGCTGAACCTGCTGGGCAACGCCATCAAGTTCACCGAGAAAGGGCAGGTTTCACTGATCGTGCAACGTCAGGCCGACAGCCTGCACTTTCAGATTGTCGACACCGGCATCGGCATCGCCGCCGACCGTCTGCCCCATATCTTCGAAGCCTTCACCCAAGCTGACGTGTCCATGAGCCGTCGCTTTGGCGGCACCGGCCTGGGCACCACCATCAGCAAGCAGTTGGTCACCTTGATGGGCGGACAGATCTGGGCCGACAGTGAAGTGGGCAAGGGCAGCGTCTTCCATGTGTTGCTGCCGCTGCCCGAAAAGCTGGAAACAGCGGCCCACGACGTGCATCCGCCTGCGGCGCCTGTGCCCCCTCACCCGACACGCCCGCTGAAGGTGCTGGCTGTCGACGACGTCAAGCAGAACCTCGATTTACTGCGCCTGGTGCTCAATGGCCAGGGACACCAGATTGTGCTCGCCCACAATGGCCAAGAGGCATTAGACCGCCTGGAAGAGGGCACGGTCGATGTGGTGTTGATGGACGTGCAGATGCCCGTGATGGACGGCCTGAGCGCCTGCCGCGCCATTCGCGACATCGAAACGCGAGAACAACGCGCACGCACCCCGGTGATTGCGTTGTCGGCGAGCGTGCAACTGGAAGACCGCCAAGCCGCGATCGCCGCCGGGATGGATGGCTTTGCCAGCAAGCCGCTGGTGCTTGACGAGCTGCTGTACGAGATGGCGCGCGTGACAGAGCCCACCCAAACACACGACCGCCGCCCGACCGCTCCACCGCCCCCACCAGCCCCCTCGGGCATTGACCTCGAAGCCGGCCGCGCGCGCTGGCTCGACGAACAGGCCTACCACCGAGCCTTGCGCCGCTTCGCGCAGGACGAGATGACGTGGTTGACCGCGCCCGAGCAAACCGCCTGCCCCGATACCCCCCTGGAGGCGCAACAATGGGCCCATCGCCTCAAGGGCGCCGCGGCGAACCTGGGGCTCAACAGCATCGCGCGGGCGGCCCATCAGGTGGAGGTCGTCTGCCACCCCATGTCGCCAACCCAGGCCTCGCCTCAACTGCCCCAGCGCTGGGCCGACTTGCGTCGCGCCATGGAATCCACGCTACCCCAGATCGCCACACTGGTGTCGCCCCTCGCCGCCGACGATCAAGCTGCCCAGATGCCATTGGATCCGGCCCCCGCCGCCCCACGACCCAGTTCGCAACAGCGTGAGACCTGGCAAGATCAGGCCCAGCGACTGCGTGCGGCCTTCCAACGAGGCGAACCTTTGGACCCCCTGTTCGAGACGTTCTGCCAGTCGATCGGCCCGCATGTGCCCCCGCTCACCCTCAAGGCACTGGAACAATCCCTGGACGACTTCGACTTCGAAGCAGCCATTCGCCATCTGGACTCTTTGCTAGCCAGCCTAACCACTTCAGAAGACGAGCCCAAGCCCCATGCCGTACTCTGACCGCGAAGCTCGCCCCGCCATCCTGGTCGTCGACGACGAGCCGACCAACCTTCAGGTGATGCGGCAGATCCTGCAGCAAGACTATCGCCTGCTGTTTGCCCGCGACGGGCACAAAGCCGTTGAGCTGGCCCGATCCGAGCAGCCGCACCTGATCCTGATGGACGTGATGATGCCGGGCATGACAGGCCACGAGGCCTGCCGCGCGCTCAAGCAAGACCCGGCCACCCAATCGATTCCGCTGATTTTCGTCACGGCGCTATCCAATCCGGCAGACGAGGCCCAAGGTTTCGCGCTGGGGGCGGTCGACTACATTGCCAAGCCCGTGAGCCCGCCCATCGTGCTGGCGCGGGTGCGCACGCATTTGTCGCTGGTCAGGCTCGACGACCTGATCGAATCGCGCCGCCAGATCATCGAGCGCCTGGGCCGCGCCGCCGAGTTCAAGGACAACGAAACCGGCCTGCATGTAATCCGCATGAGCCGCTACGCCCGCACTCTGGCGCTGGCCTCGGGGTGGAGCGAAGAAGCCGCCGATGAACTGATGGCCGCCGCCCCCATGCATGACATTGGCAAGATCGGCATTCCGGATGCCATCTTGCTCAAGCCGGGCGCCCTGACGCCGGAAGAATGGGCCGTGATGAAGACCCACCCGCAGATCGGGGCCGACATCATCGGGGACGACAAATCGTCCATCTTGCGCATGGCCCGCGAAATTGCCCTGTGCCACCACGAAAAATGGGACGGCAGCGGCTACCCGGCAGGGCTGAAGGGCGATGACATTCCCTTGTCGGCCCGCATCGTGACCGTGGCGGACGTGTTCGACGCCCTGACCACCGCCCGGCCCTACAAGAAGGCCTGGTCGGTAGACGATGCCATCGCGCACCTGAAAGCCGGCGCAGGCCAACACTTCGACCCCCACCTCGTGCCCCTGTTCCTGGCGCAGCTGCCCGAGATCCTGGCCATTCGCGAGCGCTGGAAAGAAACCGACGTGCCCGTGTGATCAGCTCGGGTGCGGGGTTGTGCCAAACGTACGCCGCAAGACCTCGGCCAGCGCCGTGTGGGCCTGTGCCGCCTCGGGAATGAAGCGCTTCATGTTGATGAAGTCGTGCAACACACCGGGCCACACATGCACCTCGGTAGGCACACCGGCTTCCCGCAGCTTGTCGGCATAGAGTTGGCCTTCGTCATACAGCGCGTCGCACTCGGCCAGGCCCAGCCAGGCTGGCGCCACCCCACGGTGGTCGGCACGCAAGGGCTCGCGGCGCCAGTCAATGGGCTCGTCCTTCACGCGGGCATTGATTTCGAACCAGCGCATCAACTCGGCTGTGAGCAAGGTGCCTTGGGCATAGCGCTGATACGACTCGGTCTGCATGGACGACTGCACCGAGGGGTAAAACAGCGCTTGCAGCGCCAGCGGGATGCCCGCATCGCGGGCCATCAAGGCGCTGCTGGCAGCCAGATTGCCCCCAGCACTGTCGCCCCCCACCGCCAGGTGGCTGCCGTTGAGGCCCAGGGTGTGTCCATGATTGGCCAGCCAACGCACGGCCGCAAAGCAGTCGTCCAGCGCGGCCGGGTACTTGTGCTCGGGCGCCAGGCGGTATTCCAATGCCACCACGGCCACCCCGCTTTGCGCCACCACCGAGCGGCACATGGCCTCGCAGGTGTCGATGCCGCCCACCACAAAGCCCCCGCCGTGCATCCACAGCATCACGGGCAGCAAATCGGCGTGCAGCTCGCGTGCGACCGGGGCCCACAAGCGCGCCCGCATCAACCCCACCGGGCCGGGAATGAGGAAGTCTTCCACCCGAGGCACGCTGGCCCGTCCGCCTTCCATGGCGCCCACGCTGGCGCTGTAGGCGCGCCGCGCCTGCTCGATCGACAAGGTATGGAGCGGCGGAAACCCCGTGCGCTGCACGTTGGCCATCAAGGCCCGGGTCATGTCGTTGAAATGGTCAAAGGGGTTGAACATAGTGAGCCAGCCTTTCAGGCAAAGTCAGGGCAGAGTCAGGCGAATTTCCAATTGGGAGGCGTCCTCGTCGTCGAGCTCGGCGGTCGACAGTACCCCTCGGGTGCGCTGGGAGCCCTGCTGCGAACTTTGCGCGATAACCACCCATTGGCCCATCGGCACCAGCAAAGTCGACATGACCTCGCGCCGCTGAACCGCCCCCTCCGGGCTGAACCCACTGGTGCCCAGCAGCGCCCCCGCCCCCAAAGGCTGGCGTGACACCGCTTCCATCTGCACCTCGACCTGCGCCTTGCCGCCCGGCCAACGGGGCTGCACGCTCAAACCCTGCCCCAGGTCGATCCACACCGTTTGCGACAGCAACTGGGCACCACCCAGCGATGCGGTGTTTCCGCCTTGGCTGGTCGCCCCCCCGCCGCCGGGCTGGCCAGCCTGCTGACCCGGCGCGGAAAACAGGAATTGCCAACTGGTCTGCGGCACCGACTGCCCCACATACAAGCGTGCTTTGCCCCCGTTGAGCACCGTCAGGCTGTGCACAGCATCCGATTGGTGGCGCGCGTCCTGGGTGGAGAGAGTCACGCTGCCCGGCACCTGGATCTGGGCCTGTCGTGCCCGCGCCTGCGCAGACGACACCACCCGCCACTCGACCTGGACGTTCACCGCAGGCGGCGCAGCCAGGACGGGACGGGCGCCCCAGAGGCTCAGG
>NZ_DASUIN010000032.1:0-125562 GCF_036273115.1 Aquabacterium sp. | reverse complement strand
GTGGGGGCTTGCAACTTTGGGATGGGATTGCACCGGGATCGAGACGTTTTGCTCCTGAATTCCGATACAGAGGTTTACAGCGACTGGCTTGATCGAATCCGGCGTGCTGCCTACAGAAATGGACGAACGGGCACCGTTACGCCGTTTTCGAATAACGCAACAATATGCAGCTACCCTAAGTTCTGCGAGGACAACTGGGGTCAGTTGGAGATAGACGACCAGACGCTCGATGCGCTGTTTGCCCGTCTGAACGAAGGCGAGGAGGTTGAGATTCCTACCGGGGTTGGGTTCTGTATGTACCTCCGCCGGGATTGTCTCGATGCCATTGGCTTTTTTGATTTTGAAAGCTTTGGAAAAGGCTACGGCGAGGAAAATGACCTGAGCCGTCGGGCAATTGCAGCCGGTTGGCGCAATATTTTGACTCCGGACGTCTTTGTGCGCCACTATGGAGGAGCGTCATTTGGCGAGAGTAAAGCTCAGAGAATTGCCGTTGCACTCCAGGTCTTGAATAGACTGCATCCTGACTATGAGTCAGCTGTGCATGAATTCGTCCAAAGGGATCCCGTTCGTCCATACAGAGAGGCCATTGACCTTGCTCGACTCTCGATGAAGTCGGAGAAGGGATCGATGCTCTTTGTTACCCATAGCTGGGGTGGCGGGACCGAGGTTCACGTTCAGGAGATGAAAGCCCTGGTCGAAGCGCAAGGCTTTCAGGTTCTGATAGGCAGGCCCGGCGGTGACCGAGGTGAATTGATCACCTTCTTGAATGAATCGGATCGGGTGGATTTCCCAAATCTGACTGCCATCAGTATTGAGCACGGATTGGACCGGTTTGTTTCGGTGATCCGGGCGCTCAATGTCAAGCATGTGCATGTTCATCACACGGCAGGTTTTGTCTCCGATGTTTCGGATTTCCTGCGCTTGGCCTGTGCGGATGCAGGTGTCAAATATGACGTCACGCTTCATGATTACATGTCGGTTTGCCCTCGGATTACGCTGATCGATCGAACGGGTGTGTATTGTGGAGAGCCCGCGCTAGCCGACTGCGAAACATGTATCAAGCGAGACGGTTCGAAGTTCGGAAATCCGTCGGTGTGGAGTTGGCGCGATCGGTTTGGTCGGTTGCTGAGTGCTGCGCGGCATATTTACGTGCCAGACGAAGATGTCAGTCAGCGCATGTCGCGATATTTCCCGCAACTGAATTTCCAGGTCAAGCCTCATCCCCAAGTCGACGTTCAGCGTGAGCGGCCAGCGAAGTTCGGTCTTCGAGTCGTTAATCAAGCCAAGCGTCGGGTCGCGGTGCTCGGTGCGATCGGCCCACACAAGGGCTCTGAACTCCTGGAGTTGCTTGCCGAACATGTCCGGGCGAATTCTTTGCCACTTGAGTTTGTCGTGGTCGGCTATACCGACCGAGATGAACGATTGAAGCATCTGGGCGTCGAGATAACCGGGGCATATCCAAATGAAGAGGCGGTCAAAAATCTGATTGCCTCAAACGCCGATTTTGTTTGGTTCAGTTCCGTTTGGCCGGAAACCTTCTCCTACACTTTGAGCGCTGCGTTCCGGGCCAATCTTTATCCAGTTGGATTTGATTTTGGTGCGGTGGCTACTCGTATACGGGCGGCCAATTGGGGGCAGTTGCTTCCGATTGAGTTGATGCTGGATATTGAGGCCCTGGCTCTTGCACTTTTGAACATTTCTGTATCCAGTCAAGCGAGCCATGGTGGAGATAAGCAAGCCGAAATGGATTGGTCTCACCCTGTGGGTGACAATTTTGTTGAGGGCTATTACGGCTTGGAATTGTGTTGAGCTAATTTGACGATGAGTTCTTTTTTCGGGGCTGACTGTAATGACTGAGTGGAGGTATCGGGAACTGGCGCTGCTGGCTGTGACATTCTCGTTGGTTGTGTTCGGAGGCTTTCTCAGATTTCATGATCTGGGGCATAAAAGCTTGTGGACCGACGAATTGTTCTCAGTTGATATTGCGCTGTTCCGGGACTTTCTGCCCCCATCCGCAGCTGATGGAGAGGTGTTTCGTCGTACCCAGATTCCTGGAATCAATTCGCATGACACTTTTCTAACGCTGAAGGCAGCGGATCAAAGCCCTCCCCTGAACGAGTTCTTGATGAGGCTGTCAGGGAAGGTGCTCGGTTTTGACGAGTATTCGATGCGCTTGCATAGCGCCATTGCTGGGACCCTGCTTTTGATTTTCATCGCTGTTTTGGCGGTGAGGGAGCGTGATCACGTCGGGCGAAGGGCGCTCATCCTCGCATTATTTTTTTCAGCATTTTCCCCCGCACTCATTGAGTATGCCCAAGAGGCTCGGGCGTATGCTTTGGGTTCCACCATTTGCTTCATTGCATTTTGGTTCTGGTATGTTCGGTGGAGAGACTCTGGCGCGGAGTTGGGAAGGCCCCCAATTTTTGTGGATTATGTGCTGTGGCTTGCTGCGGCATATACGCATTACAACGCCTTGATTTTTGTATCTATTCTGGCTGCTTTCGATGCATATGCAGCCGTGCGGCGTTCCAATTGGCGCGTGATCAGATCCATGGTGCTGCTGCTCGTCTTGTTCTTGCCGTGGCTTTGGTTGAATTACCATGCCCTTGTTTTTAGTGCGCAGGGTGGAATAGGTTGGGCCAAGCAATCGTTTTTCTCGGCATTTTCTCAGTCCGTTCCCTTGACGATGAAAATGTTGGGCGAGGCCTGGTCGTTTCTTTTTATTTTTGCCGCTTGGCTGGTTGTTCTGCAAAGAAATAGGGGGGCGGAGGATCTGGGTGGCAAGAAACGGCTGCTCGTCTTGACGCTGATTTATGTCTGGTTCTTGTTGATTTGTTATGTTGTGGGGCGTAGCGGGGTTTTCCACTCACGTCATTTTGTATTCTTGATTCCGGTTGTGTATTTCTGGGCGGCCACAACCATCTCAGCGATTCGGTCGGCTTCGGTTGCATTTTTGCTTGTGCTGGTTTTTTCCGCCGGAATACCCGAAAGCATCAAGAATTTATATGGCGCAATGAAAGAGGACTATCGGTCTGCTTCAAATCATGCTTGCAGCATGATCGATTCAGACGTTCCCGTTGTCACCACGTGGGCGCCAAACAGTAACTTCTACAAGTTTTATCTTCGGCAGTGCGCAGCCAAAGGTCCGGCCGCCCATTACTCGCTCTCTACGCCTGCTGAATATCCCGGCTTGTGTGATCAGGTTGGCACGGCACGCCGAGTTGTCTTTGAGTATCCTGATGCCCATACTGGGGTGGTTGACGGGTTCCGCGCTGTTTGCGGTCAGCAATTCAGCCAGAAAGAGAGAACTCGGTTCTACGGAGTCTCTGCGGAAGTATGGAATCGCTAGGTCCCTGAAACAGTGCAAGCGCGGTACGGCCTTGTGATTTTGCATCTGGCTGACTGAGGGGGGCACTGCGGCGTTCTACAGCAGGTCTGAACGCTCTGAATCATGGCCCATTTTGCTTACGCTCGGACTATCGATGCGTGCGGCTCGTGCTGTCGAAGCACAAGCCGCCAGCCTGAAGCCTGCGTGTCAGCCGTTGAGCGGTGTGGGCCTTGTCTTCAGAAATCGAGACTCAACAAACTTCCATGAAAATGCGGCGAGGACGATTGTGCACGCCATGCTAGCCAGCATTGATTTCGTGAAATTCAGGTTTGTGTGGTTGATGATCAACTGCTGCGTCGGGAACGCGTAAATGTATACGCCGTACGAAATATCGAAGCGGCGATTGATTATTTTGTCTGTGAATGACATGGAAATCAGTATCGAAATGATTGGTATCAATACATATATCAATAGCTGAAGTTCGAATGTCTGGTTCATGGCGACCAAGAGTGCTACGGATACAGCAACCGTTGCCACCTTGAGTCGGGTGTTCGCAATAAGAGAATCTCTGAGCTGATATACGACTGCGCCTGTGAGAAATGAAAGCAGCAAAGGCAGCAGTGCTTGCAGGCTTACCCCATAGAAGCCGATTTTGAAAGGGGAATTGATTGAATAGATGCACGCGCAGAGAGTGAGTGGAGTCAATATGGATAGGCTCTTTTTGATGTTGGCGTGCGAAATGAAAAGGGCTACGACGATGTAGCAAGTAAATTCGAGCGAGAGCGTCCAGAGGCTTCCATTAATGGAGTTGGGGTATTTGAAATCCCGTGCGATGCCCATATCTGTGGTGACAAACATCATCGCTGATCGTACGAACGCCACGAAGTTCGCGGATCCCGGTAACTTCCCTTCGATCAGCGGGATGGCTATGAAATATGTGATGGCTGCGCAAAAAATCAAGCCCGGAAAGATTCTTCTGACTCTCTTTTCCAGAAACAACATGGTCGATCTGGTCTGAACCCTTGATGCAGTGATGAGGTAGCCTGAGATGCCAAAGAAGATAATGACCGCCAACCCACCGTATGAAATGACATTCATGAAGGCAGGTTCGGGTCGCGCGCTGAGAGGATAGTGGTGTGAAAAGATCACCATCAGGGCAGACAGCAATCTCACAATGTCAAAAATGTTTCCCGGTTTATTCATGGCGGTTGATTTTTTGCCCGGCTTGTTGGGATGTGTAGGCGGTTGAGCGCGGTGCTTGTTTCTGTGTTTGTTTTAAATCGGGGGTGAATCTGTGCTACTTAGGCCAATCTTCATCGCCCGTGCCTGCAGTGAAATGGGCTGGTATCGGTGTCGACTACCGGTCTGCGGTTGACAGGAGCTGTCGCTACACCGAGCTCCCCGCTCCCGTCGAGGGTTTGCTCAGCAACTGATACACCCCCAGGTTGCCCTGCACCATGGCCTGGATCGAGAAGCGCGACTCCACCCATTCCCGACCGGCGCGTCCGTACTGTTCGCGCAGATCGGCGGAGGCCAGCAAGGCATTCAGGTGCCTGGTCAGGGCTGAAACATCGCCCGGTTCCATCAGCTCACCGTTCAAGCCGGGCTGAACGATTTCCGGAATGCCACCTGCGCGGCCCCCGACCAGCGGCACGCCGCAGGCTGCTGCTTGCAGCAACGACACGCCCAAGCCTTCCATGTGGGCCGGGTGGGCGAGCACATCCAGGCAGGGCAGGATCTGCGCCAGATCTCGACGGAAGCCTGGTAGTTGAACGTGATCACGCAACAGCGGCGATGCGTTCACCTGGGCTTGAATGTCGTCCCGAATGGGGCCCTGGCCAAACAGAATCACTTTGGTACGGGGATGTTCAGCGAGTACGGCGGGCAGGGCTTCCAGCAGGGTTTGATGCCCTTTGCGAGCGATGAACTGAGCCACCATGCCGATGACCTTCTCGTCAGGGGCAATGTGGAAGGTTTCTCGGAACCAGTTCAGGTGGGCGCGATCGGGGCGGTATTGCTGCGTATCGACGGCGCTCAGCACGCAGTGAATCTTGTCGGCAGGAACCCCCTCCGACAGCAGCACCTGGCGGATGCCATCGGAGATGGTGACCACCTTGTCGTAGAGCTTGTATTTCAGCTTCACGACCCAGCGGGCTTCTGGGTTGTCGACACGGCGGCTCAACACCACCGGCACCCCTTCCAGCCTACCCGCCAAGGCGCCCCAAATGTCACTGCCGCGTCGGCTGTGCAGGTGAACGACGTCGGGACGGGTCTCCCGAATCAAGGCGCGCAAGCGGCCAAGCAGACCGACATCGAGGTCGCCCTTCATGGGCATGGGGCGAACGTCCGCGTGTGGGGCCGCTTCTTGTGCGATGGCGCTGCCTTCCGGGCAAGCCAGAATGCTTTGCACACCCAGTTGCTTGAGCCCGCGCAGCAGAAACACGACCTGAAGGGCGCCGCCGTACAGGTGCATGCCGGCTTCAATGTGCAGGACTTTCATGGCGCGAGACCCGTGGGGTTGTAAAGAGCTTGGGCCTGTGCCAGTACCCGGTCCACCGTGAGTTGCTTCATGCAATCGAAGCGGCCCTCGCAGGTGGGGCGGCGTCGGCAGGGCGAGCAGGGCAGGGCGTCGTACATGACCTGGGTCGTGGGCGTGCCTGAGCTCAGGTAGGGGCGTGTGGAGCCGAATAGCGCCACGGTGGGCAGGCGCAAGGCGGTGCCCATGTGGGTCAGCCCGGTGTCCACCCCGATGAGTTGTTGGCACTGAGAGATGAGCGCCACGCTTTCGTCGAGCTTGAGCAGTCCGGTCAGGTTGATCAGATCAGAGCAGCCGGCAGCAATGCGAGCCGCAGCCTCCTTGTCAGAGGGGCCGCCCAAGACGATGGGTTGTAGGCCCCTTTCCAGCAGGTGGCGCGCCAGCTCAGACCAATTCGTTTCGACCCAGTGCTTCTGCGGACGAGTGGTGAAAGGACACAGCACGACCAGGGGGCGTTGCGGCTTGCCTGCGAGTGCGGCTTGAAGGGCTGCTTGGGCTTTGGCCAGAGGCGCTGCGCCCACCGCCAGATCGAGCTGGAAGTCTGCTTCAGGGGCACCCAGGTAGGTGGCCAGGTAGCGGTATTCGGAGCCGATGCGGGTATCGGCCCCCGCGGGCGGCACCACACGTTCATGAACCAGCAGGTGGCTGCCTTCGCGCGCGATGATGCTGATACGCCGAGGGGCGCCCGTGAACCAGGCGCACATTCCGCTCTTGAGAAGGCCCTGGCCGTCGAGCACCAGATCGAAGCGCATGCTGCGCAGCATCTTGCGAAACGCTCGGATCTCGCGCCACAAGGCGCCATATTGCTTGGCCTTGAGCAATTGCTCCCACTGGGCGCGAGGCCAGATCAACACATCCTTCAGTTTGGGGTTGTGCTTGAGCAGCGGGGCGCAGCCGGCTTCGGTCAGCCAGTACAACTCAGCTTGCGGAAAGCGCTTGTGCAGGGCCGGAATCAGGCCAGAGGACATGACGATGTCGCCCAGTGCGGACAGGCGCACAATCAGGATGCGGCGTGGTTCAGGGTGGGCTGCGGTGCTCATGCGTGTCGGGCCTGGTCCAGGCAGCGTTGGTAGACAGCCAGCGTCTGCTCCACCATGCTGCGATCGGTCAGTTGGGTTTCGTACAGATGTCGCCCGGCCTGGGCCAACAAGCGGCACTCTTCGGGGGAGCGAGCGAGTGCCTCGATGCCGCGCGCCAATGCCTCTGGGCTCTCGGGCTCGACCAGCCAGCCAGTTTCATCGTGGATCACGATTTCAGGCACCCCGCCTACCGATGTGGCCAGCACGGGCAACTGTGCCGCAAAGGCTTCAATGACGGACAAGCCCAGTGCCTCGCGTCTGGAAGACAGTGCGTAGGCGTCGAAAGCCGGCAGGATGCGCTGAACGTCACCACGATAGCCCAGAAAATGGATGCGCTCGCTGTGCCCAGCCAGGGTTTGAACTTGTTTGCCAAAGTCGGTGGCCGGATCGCCGATGAGGTAGAGGTGCACGCGCGGGTCTGACACCTGTGTCATGGCTTGGGCCAAAAGGTCTTGCCCTTTATCGCGAATGAAGCGCCCCACGTTGACCACGGCAAACCGGTCGTCAGGAATGGACAACTCCAGGCGTAACTCATGGCGTGAGCCGTGAGGCCCTTCCGGCATGCCGTTGTAGATGACACTGGTTGCGGCCTCGCGATAGCCATGGCTCAGCAAATTCTTCTGAACGGCCTTGGACACGGCGATGACGTGGGCACAGCGCTCCATGTGCTTGTAGGCGGTGGTGGCGTGCGCAGTGCAAATCGCCACGGGGCGTTGGTGTTTGTGGGCGGCCAGGCCCGCGTACTGGGCTCCGCGCACCAGGTGGCCGTGCACGATATCGGCGCGCCACTGCTGCGCGGTTTTGCGCAGGGTGTAGTGGGAGGGCAAGTCAAACAGGCCCGACATGCGCAAGTGCTGCGTGGGGATGCCCTGGTCTGCACAGGCGCGACCTAGCCACGAATCGGTGGGGCCTGCATACATCACTTCATGGCCAGCAGCACGTTGCCCCTTCATCAAGACCAGGGCGTGGTTTTCAGCGCCGCCATAACCGTGGCTGTGTAGAACGTGAAGGATGCGCATGCCTTTAGCCGCCCTTACGCTTGTTCTTCATGTGCAGCTTCCACGCAAAACCGATCAGGTTGTCGCCATAGGAAATGGCCTTGCGAGGCAACTCGAACGGGCTGGTCGCGGTATTGGCTGAGCCTCTCACACATGTCAAGCCTGTACGGTAGCCGGCTTCTGCCACCAACTGACGAGCCGTGTCGTTGTAGTCGCCATAGGGATAGCAGAAATCGGCTACCTCGGCTCCGAGCAGGTCTTCCAGCGCAGCCTTGCTGTCAAAGATTTCGGAGCGCATGGCCGGGGTCGGCAGCTTGCTCAACCGTGGGTGACTCATGGCATGTGAGCCAAAGTGGGCCCCTTCGCGGTGGAGCTGTCTGATCGCGTCGGCATTCATCAAAGCGGGCACATCTGCGCGCTCGGATTCGAGCCAAGCGGCGCGCTTGCCAATGAGCGAATTCACCAGGAAGACGGTGGCGGGGAAGTTGAACTCCTGCAAGGCAGGCCAGGCATGTGTGCGGAAGTCGTCAAAGCCATCGTCAACGGTGATCACAGCGGCTTTGCGTGGCAGCGGGCGACCTTCGAAGAGGCTTTGTCGGGCCTGTTCCAGCGTGAGGACGTCAAAGCCTGCGAGCTTCAGATAGCGCAGTTGACTGCGGAAGCGGTCAATGTGGCAAAACAGGGCTCGGTGCGTGTCTGGCCGTGGGTAGACCCCGATCTGGTGGTACATCAGGATCGAGATCGGCGGTAAGGCAGGAGGGATCAGACTCATGGGGCAGAAGGGCGACTGGGCGCGAGCAATCTGTGACTGTACCGTAGCTGCCAGATGCGGACGCATGAGTGCGGCGCATAAAGCAAAACGCCGATCACGAGGATCGGCGTTTTTGTATTTGGTGGTGTAGTTTAACAGAAAACCAAACCCACATATCAGCAGTCTCTCAGCCCCGGTCGGAAGCCTTGAGACCCTCGCGCGATTCCGGGGAAGGATTTCGCGCAACCGCACATGCCCATGATTGTAAGTTCAGAGAGGCCGATTGGCACTCGCAGTTGCCACGACTGCCGGGGAATCTCGGGGCCGCAACTTGGCTTTCCTCTCGTTTGTCGCCGTAATGCCCGGCACGAACGACGAAAGGAAATGCCATGCAAACCGAACCCGCCTTCACCGAAACGGAGCTCGCACGTCGGTGGAACGTCAGCATCAAGACCCTGCAGCGCTGGCGTAGCGAAGAACGCGGCCCGCCGTACATCAAGCTGTCAAAGGCCATCCGCTATCCAGTCGATGAGATCGTCACCTATGAGCAGGCGATCCGCCAGGGCATGTCCAACGAAGTGCCGCTGCCATCCTTGAACGACGCGCAGCCCGTTGTCGAATCTCCCGCGCCCGCCGCCCCCGAACCAAAGCGGTACTACTTGAGCGAGGCCTTCGCACTCATCGCGCAGTACGGCAGTCTTGAAGCGGCCGAGGCCGCGCTGACGGAGGCGCGCGATGAAGCCCAAGGTTGATGCCAACAAGCAGGGCGTTGCGCCCAGCCCGGATGAGCCAGTCATCACGTATCCGGTCCTCGATGAAAACCAGTTGTCCTCGAGGTGGAATCTCTCACCCAAGACGCTGCAAAAGTGGCGCTCGGAAGGAATCGGCCCGCCCGCCTGGCACCTCAACAGATCTGTCCGTTACCTTCTGATGGAGGTTGAAGCCTTCGAGCGCAAGGCTCGGGTCACTTGGAAATCCCCTGCCGGACGCCCGTTGTCCGAATCATCTCCCACAGCACGTGAAGATGCCATCGAGCAGATGATGCTGAAGCGGCCTGAACGCCGTGATCGGGTTTTTTACTCCGCCAAAGATGTGGTCGACATCACTGGCTTGCCCGGTTACTGGATTCACCAGAATCAGGAACGCCTGCGGCTCGGCATTCCGTTCTACCGGATCGCAAACGGTGACGTCATCCGCTTCAGCATCGAGGAACTCTTCCTCTGGGAGATGCATCACCTGCGCCCATGCCGGTACCCGATGAAAGGGAATGCTGATGCCCCGTAGTTGGGGTGGGCCGTGGCGAAGTGTGTTGTCATGCGTTCCGATATTTCGTTGATTAATTGAAATTGGAGAACAAATGGAACACACTCCATCAATGCTCTCCGAGACCCACACCCAGCGCATCCTTGATCTGGCCAGCCGGAGAGGGCTGCTACGTGCCAGCGATCTGGACGCCATCAGCTCGCCCCGGGTCATCCTGACGCGCATGACTGCAGCAGGACTGCTGGAACGGGTCGGGCGTGGTCTTTACCGTCTGCCAGGCGCACGGGTGACGGAATTTGAGAGTCTTGCCCTTGTCGCCACCAGGGTGCCACAAGCCGTGTTCTGCCTGCTCACCGCACTCCAGTTTCACGGGCTGACCACCCAACTACCGCGTCAAGTCTGGATCGCCATGCCACGCGGCAGCCACTCACCCCGGATCGACTATCCGCCGATCCGGATGGTTCAGATGGCCGGTTGCGCTCATCTGGCAGGCGTCGAAGAACACTTATGCAACGGGGTGAAGGTGCGGATCTACAGCCCGGCCAAGACCGTGGTCGATTGCTTCAAGCATCGCAACAAGATCGGTCTAGATGTGGCGCTGGAGGCCTTGAAAGACGCCTGGAGGACGCGTAAGGCGTCCGCAGACGACCTGTGGCGCTACGCTCAGGATTGCCGCGTCGCCACCGTGATGCGCCCCTACATGGAAGCAGTCGCCCACGACTGACGCCACGGCCGCCGAGACGGGCGGGCTTCTCTTTGGTTTAAAAATTTGGTAGGATTAGGGTTGTTTTAAACCCAACCCAAGGAGGCGTCATGATTGCAGATCGCATTCGTCAAGCACGATTGGCGGCAGGTCTGACCCTGGGTGCGTTGGGCGAACAGGTGGGTGTTTCTCACACCGCCATCCAGAAGTACGAGAAGGGTCTGCTGACGCCGTCGTCGACTCAGCTGCTCAAGCTGGCCCGCGCCTGCGGCATTCGGACCGAATACTTCTTCCGTACGCACACGGTTGAACTGCTGCAGCCCGAGTTCCGCAAGCTCTCTACCTTTGGCAAGACGGCGCAGGATGCGCTGAAGATCAAGGTCGTCGAGTTGGTGGAAAAGCGCGTGGAGTTGCTCGGCGCATTTCCCGAACTGCCGTTCCCGGCTTTTGCGCCGCCCGCGAATCTGCCCGAGCACATCACCTCGCTGGATGAGATCGATGCGTTCTCGGATTCGGTCCGCAACGCTTGGCAGTTGGGGCTGAATCCGATTGCTGACCTCACCGACACCCTCGAAGGCCTTGGCTTGCTGGTCATCGTGGTCGATGAAGAGAACCCAGGCTTCTCTGGCTTGACGGCCAAGGCACGGACCGAAGATGGCCGGGAGTATCCGGTCGTGGCTGTTTCCAAACGCTGGCCTGGTGATCGGCAGCGGTTCACGCTGGCGCATGAGCTGGGGCACCTGCTGCTCGAAGGACGACTGGCTGACGGCATCAACGAAGAAAAAGCCTGCGACCGGTTCGCCGGTGCCTTCCTGGCTCCGCGTGTCGCGGTGTTGCAGTTGCTTGGGGCACAACGCCATGCGCTGGAATGGCAAGAGCTGTACGTGCTCAAGCACGAGTTCGGTCTGTCGATGACTGGATGGCTGCAGCGCGCCAAACAGTGTGGCGTGATCACCGAGGCCGCTCACCTCTCCATGTTCAAGCGGTTTTCGGCCAAGGGCTGGCGCAAGACCGAGCCTGGCCAGCCACTGCCGCAAGAGCATCCCCGACTGTTTGATCAGTTGGTGTACCGCGCCTTGGCCGAGCAATACATTTCCGAAGGCAAGGCGGCGGAACTGCTGGGCATCCCGATGATGCGCTTCCACAAAGAACGCCAGCTGGAGTCATCGGATGCGGTTGCTCATCAGTGATGCGAACATCTTGATCGATATGGAAGCAGGAGCGTTGATGGAGACGCTCTTCCAGCTTCCGATGCAGTTCGGCATCCCTGATCTGCTGTACTACGAAGAAATTGAACCGGGCAGCCCTGGCCTTGAAGACCTGGGCTTGCAGGTCATGGAGGTCAGCGGCGACTTCGTGGCGTATGCCGAGCAGTTGCCAGGCCAGCACAACCATCTGCTTCCCGCTAAAAACGGTCCCAAGCCCAGTCACAACGACTACTTGGCACTGGCGCTTGCGAAGCAAGAGACCTGCACTTTGCTGACCGGTGACGCCAATTTGCGGATTGTTGCCAACAAGGAGCAGGTCAACGTCATGGGCACCATCGGGCTGCTGTGCGCCATGATCGAGAACCAGCTGTTGTCAGTCGACGACGCCTTTAAGGCACTTGACCGAATGAAGTCTGGCAAGCGACGGCTGCCCTGGCCGGAAGCCGAAAAAGTGCTGAACGCGCTGCGTTGATCAGGTTTGCGATCGGCAGACAACCATTGCGGGCCAGTGGCTTTAGGCCAATGTCCGCTGCAACACGCTCCATGCGGTAGCCCAGTCGATCCGCTCCTGCTCCAAGCGAACGTTTTGTCCCCAGCGATGCTGCTTGAGATCCCGATAGAGTTGCTGCTCTGGCTCCGTCAGAAGCGTCAGTTCCGTTGCCGGATGCTGCGCCGATTCATCCACCCACAGCGCCTTGTGTTGCAGCAAGGTGTCTTCGTCCATGAGCACGGATTGCAACGCTGGAATGTATGAACGGGCACGATGCAGGATGGCAAATCCATGTGTGTCCAAATCACCCCAATAGATGCACTTTGCGCAGGCAAGCCAAGGGAAACGGGCCAACACGTCGACGTTATAGCCAAGACGCATGAACACGACAGCGCCCGGCATGTCGGACATTGCCAGTCCCGTTTGAAGGTTCTCGACAATAAACACGTGTGAGACCGGCAAATTGAGACCCGCCAGGTCTTCCACTGGTGCAGTGATGTCACCCATGCCACCGACCCTGGCTCGCAACGCCTGATCCAGCACCCGCATTCGCACGAGGAGTGGAGGTGCTTTCAGTCCGCAGCGCTGGTAGAAATCCAGTTCGCTGGAAGAGTCCTCTTGAATTGCGGCCACCAGATCCGTCAGCAGCCCTTTGCGCCCATCGAGCCATTTGCTATCCAGCCCGGACACCGGCAGCTGGCGGGGGTAGAGGTCGGATTGTGGATGGTTCGCTATCCAATCCAGCATCTCTGCAAGCCGATGAAAATCGGCATCGCCGTAGTCCGCCAGGACATCAAAGAACCTTGGCAACGGCTGCGCCAGTACCGGCCAGCGAGCGGTGAGTGTCCGGTAGCGAGATTGAGCACGCTCCCATCGCGCGGACTCACCAATCCACATGGCAACATCCTCTGGGCCGCCCAACGCTAGCTTCTCCGGTAGTCGCTGAACGCCAAGCGCTTTCCACCTGCGCTCACACCAGGACAAGGAGCCGACTCCTTGCCAACCTTGCCATGCGCTCACCCAAGCACGAACGCCGTCGACCTGCCTTAGCGCAGCCTGTTCCGTCGGTATGCCGAGCGGAACTTCCAGCGGCCATTGATCCTCGCCCGCATCACCAATCAACCACTCGCGGTGCTTGCTTTGAAAGCGACGGACAAGGAACTGCCGAACATCGTCAGGAAGCTTCAACGCCAGCCTCCTCTCGTGCGTGCTCTGGCAGCTTCAACCGCTGACGATCACCGTCATACTCGATCAGCAAGACGCCTGAGACTCGCCGATCGCTGATGTCCACGAAGCAGGCGCCACCGATGAATGGCTCAAGGGTCATGACGGACTTCAGCGGTGTAGCGACCACCATCTGGAATCCGAAATTGGTAAAGATGTTCATCGCCAAAGCAGTGAACTCGTTATCCGCCTTGTCGAAGGCTTCATCCAGCACGACGGGCGCATACATCGGCACGCCGTGGTCGTTCCCGCCCAGTTGATATCGCAGGGCTGCGGCCAAGCACGTAGTGGCCAGTTTCTGTCGTTGGCCGCCAGACTTGCCTGCTCCGCTGCGGTAGATCTCGACCTCGACACCGCCTTCATCGATTTCCCGTCCGATGAACTCAACATGCTGTCGAACATCGAGCACAGTCTCACGCCAGCGCTTTTGCTCGGGGTCCTGACTGGCGAGTCGATCAACAAGTCGTCGCAAGGCTAGAAACCGCGCCTCCGCAAACTCGCGATCCTCCGTCCATGCATGGCTCAGCGCCTGCTGGATCTCCTGCTTGAACTCCTTGACGTCGACAAGCTGCCGGTCACTGGCGTCGATGTGGAGATAGGTACGTTGATTAGCGCTCTGGTTGAAGGGCACCTGGCCAAGACTGTCGTTGACCAGATCCATCCGTTCCAGGATCGCCTTACGCGCATCGTTCAGGTAGGTGGAAAGCGCCGCCAGATTCTGGTGACTTTGGTTCTGTAGCAGTTCAAAGAATCGCTGCTCATAGGCGGGCAGTCCATCCGTCTCCAGCCGAACCAGTTTGGCGAAGAAATCTGGCGCGCTGGCAAGGCTCGTGTCCATGTCGCCCGCGTCCATCGGCCATTGCCTTTTGAAATCAGCGAAGCGTGCTTCTATTTCCTTCTCGCAGGCACCAATCCCACGGTTGACCTCTTCGATCTCCGCATTGAGTGCGCGTTCTACAGACGTTGTCACCTTGTCGAGGTTGTCGAGCCGGACTGCATCTGACTGCTTGGCGAAGCGCTCGTCGAGACCCGACACCTGATGGGGCGTCAATGGAACGATAGACGCGTCCTGCAAGAGGGATTCCAGTTTCTGGGTGCTGGTCTTGATCTGGTCAAGAATCGAGTCGTGCGCGCGTGTTGCCTGGCGAAGCTCCTTGTCAGCATCCTCGACGAGCTTCTTTTGTTCACCGATCTGCTCGCTGATTTGCAGCAGGGTGGTATTTCCCTCCCGCGCTTCGCGGATCTGCCATTCAATGCTGGAGATGCGATCCAGCAATGGGAGCACATCTATTTCCTGCCACTGGAGATTCACCAGAGTCTGGCACTGCATCGCTCGGGCCGCACGATTCTTGTCCTGGTCGGAGAGCTTGTCGATCTCCCCGCCGAGGCGCGAAATGGTGTCAGCCAGCTCCTGCGCCTGAGCTTGAAAGAGCCCGAGCTTCTCGCGGTTATCGAATCCGAGCACCCAGTTTCGCCGGTCGCCGACACTTCTTCGGTCGTCTTTCTCGTGCCGGGTTTTGCTGTGCTTGACCTGCCCCTCGCGGGTGATGGCGCGATCAGCACTCCTGAACGACTGAATGGAATCGACGCACGCGTAATCGAAGCGTTGCCGTAGCTCGGCCTGGAGCCAATCGGCATACGCCCCCTCCTTGACGTTCAGCTTGAGGACGAGCGAGTTGCCACCAATGGGCTTGGCCTGCCAGGTCTCCGGGCGGCCAGTCCGGTAATAAACCAGGCGCTGGCCGAGGTGGGTGGTGTTGATGTGGTTGGCTAGCGCTGAATACTGGCGCTCGTCTACCAAGAGTGAGAGCGCGAATCCATGCAGTACGCGCTCAATGGCCCCCTGCCATTCGGCCTCGTCAGGCTTCACTTCGACGAGTTCGCCAACAAAGGGAAGTGCCGACTCCGAGATCCCGATGGCGGCAGCGATGTCTCGGCGCATTTCCAGCATGTCGGCTGGAATGTTCGATGGCTGGCGCTGGAGTGCCTGCACCTCTTTCAACGCTTGCGAAAACGCGGTCTCGGCATCCTTCTTTTCTCGGTCCAGGCGGAACTGCTCGGCGCGGCTGTCGTTGCTGCGCTGTTCCCAGTTTTCGACCTCCTGCCGCGCGGTGCCCAACAGTTCAGCGAAGGCTTGAGGCGAATCCGGGAGGCTCCACCCCAGCTTCTTACATGCCTCTTCGGCCTGACCGCGTTTGCGCAGACGATCTGTGCGCTGGCCTTCCAGCCCTGATTTTTCGGCCTCCCATTGTTCGATCTGGTCACCACCTGCCTCACGATGCTGTCGCTCCAGATCGCGCAGGATTGCGGCGTGGTTATCCAGCGTGCTTTGACGCCGCCCCACTTCACCTTCTGAGCCGTTGGCTTGCACCTCTAGGGCCGCCACATGCTCCTTGAGAAGGTCAATGCGTCGGGTTTCCCGGTAGCCATCGACGCCAAGCCGAAGCTCATCCAAGCCGTTGCGCTGCAGCACCAACGAGTCCCTGCGCTGATACTGCTCCCGCGCTGGGGCGAGCGTTTGAACCTGCTCGCGAGCCGTGACGACCGCCTGGTGGGCCGCATTGAGTTCTCCAAACTCGCTGACCAAGCGATCCGCCACCTCGAAGGTCTCGGGCTTGTCGAGCATGAAGTCGCGCAGGAAGGTATTGAGGTCACCGAGGTTTTTGGCCGACTGGGTTTTGTGCAGCAAACGCAGCGCCATTTCGCTCTCGATGCCGAGCAGACGGCAGAACCGTTCGCAATAAGGACGAAATTCGTCGCGTGCGAATGCTTCCGGGAAGGACTGCTTGAGCTTCCGGATCTCGAAGTTGGATTGGCCAAAATCCTCCAGCTCGCGCAGGTCGAAGGCCCGCTCCATGACTAGGTAGTGGCGTTTGACGTCGGTGCTGCCGTTTGCATTTCCCCGCAGCCAGAACACCTGAACCAACACCACAGACTGACCCAAGGCATTCTGGTAGGTCAGCGCCAAGGCTGACCAGGTCGTCCCTGCGCGCAGGTAGCGGGTCGCGATCTCGCCCGACTCCCCATCCTTCTGTTCAGCCCACGCACCACGTATGTAGGTGACGAGGTTCCGGTCACGACCACTGCGGTCCGCCTCGCGTGCGGCCGCGTTGAAGTCGATCCAGCGAGGTGGCGTCAGCAACGCCGAAAACGCATCGAGAAGCGTCGACTTCCCTGCGCCGGATCGACCCACAAACAGAAAGCCTCGTTCGCTGATCGGTACGTCGTGCAGGCCGGAGAAAGTACCCCAGTTGTAGACCTGCAGGCGAGTCATCCGGAACTGCTCGCGGGCAAACAAGGAGGCGGTTTGGGGTTCCGAGATCATTGGTCGGCCTCCTCATCAGCATCAGTCTGAACCAGCTGCGCTGGCGTTTCTCCGGCCGCCATGCGCTGATACAGGTGCGTCAGCGCTTGTATTTCCTCTGCCGAGAACAGGAGTTTCAGCGTCGGCGAAATCTCGAAGCGATCCTCGCTCGAGCGAATTTTCTGAAGGATGCTGTGCTTCTTGATCTTCTCGATTGAGGCATGAACCCGTTTCACGAACCCTGCACGGTCGGTGTTGGCGGCGCGCTCATAGAGGGATAGAAACTCCGTGATCTCATCTGTCGACACCACGGCACGATCTCCCTGCGAGTCCGCCTGGGTCAATCGCTGACGAAGGTGGAGCAGCAGAATGGAGTCAATGAACGTCAGCTGGGCGCGACGCAACAGGAGAGGTACCTCAAGGTCGCCGGTATCTGCCTGGCGCGTGAAAGCCACTTGTACGTCTCGGTCGATAACCAGTTCGAGAAACAGCTCGGCGAGACGCCGACGGATCACCGCTTCGTCTCGTACCAAGATCGGCCAGAGTTTTGGATGCCGACGTCCGTCGAGCGATGGCCCTGCCAGCAGCTGCACCAGGGCGCGCCGGGTATCCAGCGGCAACTCGCCGCTGTCGCCCAGGAACAGGGTGTTGGCGGGTGCCGGAGCAGCATCGGGTGCTTGTGCCTCGGCTGGCATTGCCGCTTCGTCGTTCTCAGACCAGTTCATTGGCCCGCTCCCTCAAAAAGAAGATCTTTGGAATTCGGGCGCTACGACGCTCGTCGTCGCCTCCAACCCAGCCTACGGTTTCACTGTGGTCGGCCTTGAACCCATGCCGACTGCCCAACGCCAGCAGGCCGACGACGCTGCCCAGCCCCTGTGCAGCAGGGAACTGCTCCAGCACGTCGGCAATCGATGCCTGGGAGCGCTGATCCAGGACTGCCAGCACGTTGGCCTTCAGGGTTCGGAAGTCGATTTCCGACTGCGCGACCAGTTCGCTCACAGACTCTAGATCGATGGGCGGCGCGTCTCCTTCTGCCATCTGCCCAGGCAATGCTTGCAGGGATGGGTCGTGCAGCACCCATTGAGACAAGGAGCGCAACCGACTGCTCGTGAGTTCCAGCGTGTACTGGAGGGTGTCAGTGGCCCTGACTTCGTCCTTCAGGCTCAGTGCTGCGCGCTGAGCGTCTTTCAGCAGGTGATTGAGTCGGCGTTGCTCGAGGTATTCACGACTCTGGACGAAGTGCTTCAGACTGCGCGCGAAGGTCTGGAGCACCTCGTGAACCATGCCGCCCTGCTCAAGAAGGGTGCGCGTCAGCCGCAGAAGAAATCGTCGCTCCTTGGCTTCGAGCTGCCCCACGAACTCCCGCGACATAACGCTATCAAGCGCCTGATCAAGCGTGGCCGCTTGCTCCGGGTCCGTAAGCAATCGCCAGAAGGCGGAGAAAGTTCTTCCGGCGTCACTCTCTGAAATCAGGTCGATTCCGGCGAACAGCGAATCCAGCACATCCCCACGATTGCCATCGTTGTCCATGATGCGTTCACGAAGATCGCGATTCAGCTGGTCGAACTGATCTCGAACACGGCGGAAATCACCGGCCAGATCGTCGGCCAGCGTGATGATCTCCCGCGTGCGCTCGAGCGCCGTTGTATGGGGCAGCACGCGCATCTGCCCCTTCTGGATGGCGTCAATCTCCTTGTCGATGCGGGCTTGCTCGGCCATGAGCCGGTCGATGCGACGGAACTTGTCGGTGTCTGTGTCCTCGGCAAGTCGCGCCAAGGCCTCGATGACGAGCGTCAGGCGGCTTTCGGTCGCGGCTGAGTGCGGCTGTGCCAGTCCAGAGACAAACCGAATGGCTTCGACGGCCGCCGTGGAGAGTTCATATTCCTCTTCTGAAGCCCCAGCCGGGAAACGTCGCTCGAGGAACCCATCGGCGAGCCAGCTGGCGACATACGCCTGTGCCGTTTGGGGAAAGTCTTCGCCTTGGGCGCGCAGCTCTTCCAGATCCCTTGCGATGCGTTCGTGAAAAATGGAGGCAGGGAGGCTTCGCTCGCCCTCATACAGATGGGACTGAAGCAGGCCAATGACGGTAGGCCCGGTAGTCGAGGCAAGCAGCCGCCACAGCGGCTGCGCCCGCATGCGCCGGTAGGTCGCGATGGCTTTGTCTGCTTTCACTCCCATGCTCCAAAGTGCGGGCATCGCCCGTCATGTGGTCATCACAATGCAACGCATACAAGAATCAAAAACATTGCATTGCCACATTCTAGAGCAGCTTATATACTTCCCGCAATAACCCGCACAAGTATTCGTTAACCCGATAGAGCACTCAGGAATGCCCAAAGACCAACTTGCAGAACTGACCCAGCCTCAGCGCGACCGGCTCGCGTTCATTGAGCTGCGTGTGCGCTTCGTGGGGGAGATCCGTCGGCAGGACTTGGTTGCGCGGTTTGGCATCCAGTCCGCAGCGGCAACCCGGGATTTGGCGCTCTATAAGGAGTTGTCTCCGGGCAACATCGACTATGACCCCAAAGGCAAGGCCTACGTCCTGGGGCCGGACTTTCGCCCCATCTTCGACTTTCCTCCGGAGCGGGTGCTGTCTTGGCTGACGCAGGGCTTTGGCGACGGCGAGCCGATGCGGCTCAAGGCGTGGGTGGCCAGCGAGAGCCCCTCACGGCTTACACACCCGGATCTGGATGTGCTGGCAAGCGTGACCCGGGCGATCCATCAGGGGTGTCCGCTTGGCGTTGAGTACTACTCAATATCTAGCGGCTGTACAGAGCGGGAAGTCGTCCCCTTTGCGCTGATCGACAACGGCCTGCGGTGGCATGTCCGTGCCTTCGACCGGAAGTCTCAGGAGTTCCGGGATTTCGTCATTACACGGATCAAGAACCCCGTCGTGCTCAAGGGGCAGCCAGTTGCAGCTCATGAGATGAGCGATCAAGACATTCAGTGGACGCGGATCGTCGAACTGGAGTTGGTGCCCCACCCGGATCAGCCCCGGCCGGAGATCACCGAAATGGATTACGGCATGCGCGACGGCGTGCTGCGTATGAAGCTGCGCGCTGCCACGGCTGGATACATCCTGCGCAAATGGAGTGTCGACTGTTCGCCCGATCATTGCCTGCGTGGACCGGAGTACCGGTTATGGCTCAAAGATCATCTCGCGATTTACGGCGTGAAAAATGCCGTACTGGCACCGGGCTATAGCGCCACTACGAAGGCGGACTCTTGATGGAACTAATCGACAACATCAACCGCCTGCTCGGCGACGACCTCAAGCAGACGCTCAAACCCGGTGCTCGCCTGAAGATCGCGGCCTCCTGCTTTTCAATGTACGCGTTTGAAGCGCTCAAAGCAGAGCTGGAAAAAATCGACGAGCTCCAATTCATCTTTACCTCGCCGACGTTCACCGCCAACGAGGTCACCGACAAGATTCGCAAGGAACGCAAAGAATTCCACATCCCGAAGGCTGACCGCGAACGGAGTCTGTACGGGAGTGAGTTCGAGATTCAGCTCCGCAACAAACTGACCCAGCGCGCAATTGCAAAAGAGTGCGCGGACTGGATGCGGCGTAAGGCAACGTTCAAGTCCAATCGCAGCAAGGCACCGATGCAGCAGTTCGCCTGTGTTCAGGCTGCCGCCGCAGAAACTGCCTACATGCCATTGCACGGCTTTACCGCCGTCGATCTCGGCTACCAGCAGGGCAACGCTGTCTCCAACCTCGTCAACAAGATGGACGAGCCGACCTTTACGGCGACCTACCTCAGTCTGTTTAACCAGATCTGGCAGGACCCCGAGAAGCTGGAGGATGTGACGGCGCAGATCTGCGACCATATTGCGTCCGTGTACCAGGAAAACTCGCCCGAGAGCATCTACTTCCTGATGCTCTACAACATCTTCAATGAGTTCCTGGACGACATCAATGAGGATGTCCTGCCGAACGACCGCACGGGCTACCAAGACACGCTCATCTGGAACAAGCTCTTCAACTACCAGAAAGATGCGGCCACTGGGATCATTAATAAGCTGGAAACCTACAGCGGCTGCATCCTGGCCGACAGCGTTGGCTTGGGCAAGACCTTCACGGCCCTGGCGGTCGTCAAGTACTACGAGCTGCGTAACAAGTCAGTCCTGGTGCTATGCCCCAAGAAGCTGGCGGACAACTGGCTGAACTACAACCGCAACCTCAAGACCAACATCTTTGCCCGCGACCGGTTCAACTACGACGTGCTTTGTCATACCGACCTCAGCCGCACCAGCGGCGAGTCGTTTGGCACACCGCTGAACCGCATCAACTGGGGCAATTACGACCTCGTCGTCATCGACGAGTCGCACAACTTCCGCAATAACGACGCCTACAAGGACAAGGAAACCCGCTACCAGAAGCTGATGAACAAGGTCATCAAGGAGGGCGTGAAAACCAAGGTGCTGATGCTTTCGGCTACCCCGGTAAACAACCGTTTCAATGACCTGCGCAATCAACTGGCACTGGCCTACGAGGGCGACTCCGAAAACCTCAGCAAGAAGCTGCGCACCGGCAAGACGGTAGAGGACATTTTCCGTGGTGCGCAGGCCAGCTTCAACGCATGGGCAAAGCTTCCACCGGAAGAGCGCACAGCGCGGGCCATCCTGGACTCGTTGGACTTCGACTTCTTCGAATTGCTCGACAGCGTCACCATCGCACGCTCGCGCAAGCACATCCAGACCTTCTACGACACCAAGGACATCGGCCAATTCCCCGAGCGCCGCAAACCCTTGTCGTTCCACAGTCCGCTCACGCAGCGAACGGATGTGATGAGCTTCAACGAGATCTTCGAGCAACTGTCCCTGCTCAAGCTCGCCGTGTATGCCCCGATCAGCTACATCCTGCCAAGTCGGCTCAAGAAGTACGAGGAGATGTACGACACGCAGGTGTCAGGTGGAAAAGGTAAGCTCAAGCAAGCCGACCGCGAAAAGAGCCTGCAGGCGTTGATGACCACCAACCTGCTCAAGCGCCTAGAAAGCTCGATTGAGTCCTTCCGCTTGACGCTCCAGTCCCTGCGTGCGAACCACACGAATACGCTGGCCAAGATCAGCACGTTCAATCAGACCGGCAACGTCGCCAGCATCGATGACCTGACCGACCAGTTGGAAAACCTCGACGCGGACGACGACGACCTGCCCACCATTGGGGACAGCGAGATCGGCGGCAAGGTCAAGATCAGCCTCGCCGATATGGACTTGCCCTCTTGGGAGCACGAGCTGAAGGTCGATCTGGAAATCATTGATGCCTTGCTGGCGTCGATGAACAAGATCACACCTGCCGATGACGCCAAGCTGCAGCACCTGAAGGCACTGGTTCTCGAGAAGATCGCAGCACCGATCAATCCCGGCAACAAGAAGGTGCTGATCTTCACCGCCTTTGCAGACACCGCTGACTATCTGTATGCCAATTTGGCTCCGGAGTTGCTAGCCAAACAGACCCTGCACAGCGCGAAAGTCACCGGCAAAGGTGCGCCGAAGTCCACGCTCAAGAAGAGCTACGACTTCCAGGAACTGCTCACCCTCTTCTCGCCGCGTTCGAAGGAGAAAGCCATCGTGCTGCCGAACGAACCGGCAGAGATTGACTTGCTGATCGGGACTGATTGCATCTCTGAAGGCCAGAACCTGCAGGACTGCGACTACCTCATCAATTACGACATCCACTGGAACCCCGTGCGCATCATCCAGCGCTTCGGCCGTGTGGATCGCATCGGCTCGCCCAACAGCAGTATCCAGCTGGTCAACTACTGGCCAGACATCTCGCTCGACGAGTACATCAACCTCAAGGAGCGGGTTGAGAGCCGGATGATGATTGCCGACGTCACGGCCACCGGCGACGACAACGTGCTGAGCGCCCAAGCCAACGACGTGTCTTATCGCAAGGAGCAATTGCGTCGTCTGCAAGAGGAAGTGATCGAGCTGGAAGACCTGAAGACTGGCGTGTCGATCACTGACCTCGGACTCAATGACTTCCGCATGGACTTGCTCAACTACGTTAAGGCCAATGGTGAATTGAGCAACGTGCCAAGCGGGATGCACGCCGTGGTGCCTGCCAAGCCGGAGTTGGGCCTGCGCCCGGGCGTGATCTTCACGCTTCGCAACCGCAATCCGAGCGTCAATGTCAGCCAGCACAACCGGCTGCACCCTTACTACCTCGTCTACATCAACCGCGAGGGTGAAGTCATTCACGACCACACCGAGGTCAAGCGCCTGCTCGATCTGGTGCGCACCTGTTGCAAGGGGCAAGCCCAGCCCATTCCGGATGCCTGCCGCCTGTTCAACAAGGAAACGGCCGATGGCCGCAAGATGCAGGTGTACTCCGACCTGCTTGGCAAGACCATCCGCTCAATGATTGAGGTGAAGGAGGAGAAGGATCTGGACAGCCTGTTCAGCGGCGGCAAGACCACCGCACTGGTCAATACCATCGCCGGGTTGGACGACTTCGAACTGATCACCTTCCTCGTGATTCAGGAGGCCGGATGAGTCTGCCCGCCCGATTCGAGTCGAATGCCGCGTTCATCAACTACCCGAAGCAAGCCGCTTTTGGCCGCACCCTGCCAAAGAACAAGATCTACGAACACAGCGGTGCCAATACGAAGCTGAAGGACTTGTTCGTCGAGCAGGTGGAGCAGATCGTCTGGCAATACAAGTTGGCACCGGAAACGATCAACCTGCCCGCCAAGCCGGGAGTGCCAGAGCTTCAGATTTTCTCAATCCAGCTCAAGACATCGGAGCTGAATCTGGACGTTTTGCGCTGCATCGATGGCGCGGTGCAGTTTCCCATCATCTTCGAGCTGAGCTTTGATGGCCGAACGCAGGTGATTGCCGCGTACAAGCGCCCGAACGAGTCAGACGCCAGCCGTTGGGTCTTGAGCGACTACTTTGCGACGACCTGGTTGCCGAGTGACTGCGAGCGCGCCGCCATGCCCTTGGCACTCGACTTGGGCGGCTTGTATGAGCAGGCGCTTCACCGCCTGATCCCCACGCCCGCGCGCCCACAAGAAAGCCTCGCTGACTTGGTCTCCCGCGTTGAACAGGTTGCAGCCAAGCAGCGTGAGGTCGAGAAAGCCGCCAGCCGACTTGCCAAAGAAAAGCAATTCAACCGCAAGGTAGAAATCAACGCGCACTTGCGGCAGCTTAAAAACGAACTTGAAGAATTGACCGGGAGGGAGAGTGCATGACGCAGAGCCTGAATGACGAATCGAGGAAACACATCGAGCAGGTCGCTGGCGAAGCGTTGGCGCAACTCGAAAGCATCGCCGAAACGGCCAAGAGCAAGCTGCACGATGGGCGGACACTGGGCTCGGATGCGCTGGCAAGCATCAACACAATGACGTCCAGTTCAGCCATTCAAAGGCTGGATCAGATCAGTCAGGCGAACCGCGAAAGCTATCAGGTGCTGGTGGCAGAGCCTGCCATCGCCCGCGTTGTGGTGGTCGATGAAGAGGGAGAAGAAAAAACCTACTACATCTGCCGCACGACTCCGGTATCGGGCTTTCCTAATTTAGCCAGCTACCGCGCGCCAGTTGGGCGCTTGGCCTCGTTGGCAATTGGCGCAGAGTTCACGCTTCCCAATGGAACTGTCGTTGAGGTTCTTGAGCGAGCCCAGCTTCGGCCCAATGCGCTTGCCGATGGGTGGGACTCTCGCGACACCGTTGTTGAAGCCGAGGATTTCGGGCCGTTCACCATCGAGTCGCTACGAGCTCTGCTGACCGAGGTTGCGGGGGAAGAAGCCACCGAAGACATTCTTGGTCAATTGCTGGCTGAGGAGACCGTCAAGGCCAACATCATCGACGGCGTTCGCCGCAGCGTCATTACCAAGATGGGACTGCGGGATCAGCCCATCCTCGATCAATACCAGGACGAAATTTTCCGTCTCCCTCTCGACAAGCGCCTGTTGATCCTGGGCCCGCCCGGTACAGGCAAAACAACCACCCTGATCCGACGCCTCGGCCAAAAACTCGACACGGCCTTCCTGGAAGAAGGCGAACAACGTCTGGTCGAAACAGTTGCCTCAGCCCAGGGCATTGCACACGCCAACAGCTGGCTGATGTTCACACCCACGGAATTGCTAAAGCAATACCTCAAGGAGGCATTTGCGCGGGAAGGTGTTCCCGCTTCGGATCTGCGCATCAGAACGTGGCAGGACTATCGGCGCGAGCTGGCCCGAAACGCGTTCGGCGTCCTCAGAACGGCTTCTGGCGGCGGTACCTTTGTCCTGAAAGACGGATTGGCCAGCCTGAGCGAGGCAGCACTAGAGCATCCCATCCAGTGGTTTGACGATTTCGACACATGGCAGCGCAAGGCCTATCTGCAGGAGCTGCATGATGCCGCGACTCAGCTCCACGAAGCCAAAACTCCCGAAGTCCTGAGCCTCGGCGCACGTCTGCAAGACATCTTGTCGCGGGCGGCCGATGGCGCACTGGCGGCGATGTTTGGCTCGCTGGCGATGGAGATTGCCAAAGTACAGGCACTCGTTAGCAGCCTGAAGGAAGGCTCCGACGGCAAGATCAAGGCCGCGCTCAACCTGCAGCTCAACCGCAACCGAGCCTTTCTGGATGAGTTGGCTCGCGTAATAGACAGCCTGCAACAGGCGCAAGCGACTGATGCGGACGACCAGGACGACCCCGACGCTGATGAGGAGGAAGACGCCACGGCACCCCGCACAGGCCGTGCCGCCGCGCTCAATGCCTATATGCAAGCCGTGCGTGCCCAAGCCCGGGCGGCAGCATCGAAGCGCACAGTCAGCAAAGCCTCCCGCAACGGCAAGATCATCGAGTGGTTGGGGGATCGTGGTCTGACAGAAGCGGATCGCGCCGAGGTGGGGGCAAGCCTTCTGGTGCAGGCCAGTGCCCGCCGCTTCGTCAACCCGGTCAAGCGCTACCTCGACGGCATCCCCAAGCGCTACCGTGCGTTCAGGCGCGAACGCCAACCGGCAAACACCTGGTATCGCCACGAAGGCTTTGAGGCGCGCGACATCCACCCGCTGGAGTTGGACATCGTCTTGCTCGCGATCTTGCGCGCTGCAAGCGATCTAATCAGTCGGCCCAATGTGCAGCGCGACATCGATAGTCCCGCGTGGTCATCGCTCCAGCCCATCCAGGGGCATTACCGCAACCAGATCCTGGTGGATGAAGCAACGGACTTCTCGCCCATCCAGCTTGCGAGCATGGCGGCGCTGGCGCATCCACGACTGCGCTCATTCTTCGCCTGTGGCGACTTCAATCAACGCCTGACCACCTGGGGCGCACGCTCTGCCGACGACTTGAAGTGGGTCTTCGCCGATTTCGACATCAAGGAGATCACCGTCTCCTACCGGCAGAGCAAGCAGCTGAACGATCTGGCCCGCGCCATGATCCGCGCCGTCGGTGGTACCGAGCAAGACGCCAGCTTGCCTGCGTATATGGACAGTGTGGGCGTTGCGCCAGCCTTGCTGGAACACGCTACCAACGCAGAAGCCATTGTCGGTTGGCTGGCGGATCGCATTCGCGAGATTGAGCGCTTTGTCGGCCAGTTGCCATCCACTGCCATTTTTGTGAATACCGAGGACGACGTTGCTCCGGTGGCCGACGCGCTGAACGCCGCCCTGGCGGAGCACAACATCCAGGTCATCGCCTGCCGCGAGGGCCAGGCTGTGGGGCAGGAAAGCAACGTGCGCGTGTTCGACATCCAGCACATCAAAGGCCTGGAATTTGAGGCGGTGTTCTTTGTCGGCATTGACCAGCTCGCCACGTTACACCCGGCGCTGTTCGACAAATACCTATACGTCGGCACCACCCGCGCAGCCACCTACTTGGGTGTGACCTGCCAGGGCACCTTGCCATCCGCCATCGAAAGTCTGCGCACGCACTTTTGCCAGGACTGGCAACAAGGCGACTAACCATACCAATACGAACTTGAATTGTGAGCCGCTAACCACTGGCGTCCAGAGGAAAAGAACATGGAAAAACTAAAAATGCATTCACCCAATCTCACGCAGGACAACATCGCCCGCATTCGTGACCTGTTTCCGGGCTGCGTCACCGAGGCCAAGGGCGAAGACGGCAGCGTGAAGTTGGCAGTGGATTTCGACCAGTTGCGGCAAGAGCTTGCCGAGTCAATTGTGGAAGGGCCGCAAGAGCGCTACCACCTGAACTGGCCAGGAAAGCGCGAGGCATTGCTGACGGCGAACGCTCCAATCGCGAAGACGCTGCGCCCCTGCCGCGATGAGAGCGTGGACTTTGACACCACGAAGAACTTGTTCATCGAAGGTGACAACCTCGATGCATTAAAGCTGCTACAGGAAAACTACCTCGGCAAGGTCAAGATGATCTACATCGACCCGCCCTACAACACGGGCAATGATTTCATTTATGAGGATGACTTCGCAGAGAACAGCGAAGAATTCTTAAGGAAATCAAACCAAGTCGATGAAAAAGGAAATCGGCTTGTCGCCAATAAAGATTCGAATGGCCGTTTTCATTCTGATTGGCTTTCGATGATGTATCCGCGAATTAAGCTGGCTAAAAATCTTCTTTCCGAGGACGGGGTTCTTTTCCTGACTCTTGATGACACAGAAGTGGCCAATATGAGGCGCATAGGAGATGAAATCTTCGGGGAAAGCAACTTCTTGGCAAACGTCGTGTGGCAAAAGAAGTATGCGGTCGCCAATGATGACCCTGGGATTGGAGTAATGCATGACCACGTTTTGGTCTATCGAAAATCTGAAGCCTTTGTCAGGGGGCTACTGCCGCGTAAAGCAGAGCAAAACGCGCGATATACCAACCCAGATAATGACCCCCGGGGTGAGTGGGCTTCTGACAATTACGTTAGTAACAAATCCAAAGATGAGCGCCCGACCCTCTGGTATTCGATTACACACCCTCGAACTGGTGAGGAGGTGTGGCCAGAAGAGCACGCTGTCTGGCGATATTCCAAGGAAAAGCACTTGGAAATTGAGCGTGAGGGCAGGCTGTATTGGGGGCCTAATCAATCCTATAAGAAGCCGCGACTAAAGCGCTACCTCAAAGAGGTTCAGCAAGGAATTGTTCCACCGACGTGGTGGACGTTTGAGGAGTGTGGACACAACGACGAAGCCCAGAAGGAAACAGCTGCACTGCTTGGGCAGAAAGTATTCTCAACGCCGAAGCCTATTCGGCTGATCGAGAGAATGATTGCCATTGCGGGAGCGAAGGACGGAATCATCCTCGACTTTTTTGCGGGGTCTGGTTCAACTGCCCACGCGACACTGAAGGCAAATGCCCAAGACGGAGGCACTCGTCAGTTCATTGCAATCCAACTCCCAGAGCCATTGTCCGAAGACAACAACACCCAAAAAAGTGCAGCGATCTTCTGCAAACAGATTGGTGTTGAGGCAAATATTGCGGAGCTTACAAAGGAGCGCCTTCGCAGAGCAGGGAAAGAGGTTCTGCAAGCGAAATTTAATGAGAATTGGACAAAGGATGTCGGCTTCCGCGTGCTTAAAGTTGATTCATCCAACATGGCAAGCATCTACTACGCGCCTGATGCTCTAGACAAAGCCTCGCTCGATCTGTTCGTCGACAACATCAAGCCAGACCGTTCGCCGGAAGACCTGCTGTTCCAGGTAATGCTGGACTGGGGCGTCGATCTAGCGCTGCCCATTGCCATGCAGTCCATCCAAGGCAAAGACGTATTCTTTGTTGATGGCAATGCGCTAGCCGCCTGCTTCGACGCCAGCGGCAGCATCGACGAGGCCTTCGTCAAGGAACTGGCCAAGCATCTGCCGCTGCGTGTGGTGTTCCGCGACGCGGGCTACAAGAACAGCGCGGTCAAGATCAACGTTGAGCAGATTTTCAAGCTCTTGTCGCCCGCCACCGAAGTGAAATGCATCTGAGGGGCGCGTGATGAAACTCAAATTCAAAACGCAGGCTTATCAGACAGCGGCGGTGCAAGCCGTGGTCGACTGCTTCAAAGGGCAACCGCCCGCGACGGCGGAGGCCATCAGCTACCGCATCGATCCGGGCAAGGCCAAGAAAGGCGTCGAGGATCTGTTTGCGGAGGGCGGATTCAAGAACGCCGACCTGAAGCTGACCGATATTGCACTGCTGGAAAACATCACCCAGGTTCAGCATCAACAGAACTTGCCGCAGTCATCCGAACTGGTGAAGACCAAGGTCAGCAGGGTCAATCTCGATATCGAGATGGAAACCGGCACTGGCAAGACGTATTGCTACATCAAGACCATCTTCGAGCTGAACAAGCAGTACGGCTGGAGCAAGTTCATCATCGTTGTGCCGAGCATTGCCATCCGCGAGGGTGTGGCCAAGTCGCTGGAGATTACGGCCGAGCACTTTCTGGAGACGTATCACAAGAAGGCGCGCTTCTTCATCTACAACTCCAAGCAGTTGCACCACCTGGAGAGCTTTTCGTCGGACGCGGGCATCAACGTGATGGTGATCAACGTGCAGGCATTTGCTGCCCGTGGCGCTGACAACCGGCGCATTTATGACGTGTTGGACGACTTCCAGTCTCGTAGGCCGATTGATGTGATCAGTGCCAACCGCCCGATCCTGATCCTGGACGAGCCGCAAAAGATGGAAGGTGCCGCAACGCTGAAGTCCTTGGAGGAATTCAAGGCGCTGATGGTGCTGCGCTACTCGGCCACCCACAAGACTACGCACAACAAGATCCACCGGCTGGACGCGCTGGATGCCTACAACCAGAAGTTGGTGAAGAAGATTGCCGTGCGCGGCATCTCAGTGAAGGGGCTGGCGGGAACCAATGCCTATCTGTACCTGCAGTCCATCGAGATTTCGAGCAAAGCGCCTGTGGCTCGTGTTGAGTTCGAGCAGAAGCTGAAGAGTGGCGAGATCAAGCGCGTGGTGCGCAAGCTTTCCAAGGGTGACAACCTCTTCTCCGACGGTTTTTCAAACGAGCTGGATCAGTACCGTGGGTTTGTGGTCGCGGACATCAACGCCAATACCGACACCTTGAGCTTCACCAACGGCGTTGAGCTTTTTGTTGGCGAAGCCACCGGGGACGTGAACGAAGCGTCGCTGCGTCGCATCCAGATTCGGGAAGCCATCAAGGCGCACTTCGACAAGGAGCAGACGCTGTTCCAGCAAGGCATCAAGGTCTTGACCTTGTTCTTCATCGATGAAGTGGTCAAGTACCGTGACTACTCGGTGGCGGACGAGAAAGGTGACTACGCGCGGATCTTTGAAGAGGAATACAGCCAGTACCTGAACGAGGTGCTGGATCTGGATGAAACGCCGTATATCAAATACCTGAAGGGAATTGCGGCGGAAAAGACGCACAGCGGGTATTTCTCCATCGACAAGAAGACCAAGCGCGACGTGGACCCGAGCATTGCCAAGACTGGTGAAAACAAAGGACTGTCCGACGATGTGGATGCCTATGACCTGATTCTGCGAAAGAAGGAGCAACTTCTCAAATTCGAAGAGCCGGTACGTTTCATCTTCTCGCACTCGGCCCTGCGCGAAGGCTGGGACAACCCCAATGTATTCGTCATCTGCTTCCTGAAGCACCCCGACTACAACAACGAGGTGACACGCCGACAAGAGGTCGGTCGTGGTCTGCGCTTGTCTGTCAATCAGCTCGGCGACCGGGTGGATCATCCGGCCATCGTCCATGACGTCAACGTGCTGACCGTGGTGGCGAGCGAAAGCTTCAAGGAGTTCGTCACTGCGCTGCAGAAAGATATCAGCGACTCCTTGTCTGCCCGCCCCAAGGTGGCCAACGAAGCCTACTTCACCGGCAAGGTGCTCAAGACGCCCACAGGCAATGTCGAAGTCACGCCGCAATTGGCCAAGCAGATCTACAAGTACCTGCTCAAGAACGACTACAGCGACGATACCGACCGCATCACGGGCACATATCACGAGGCCAAGAAGGAAGGCACTCTGGCACCGCTGCCCCCGGAACTGCAGGCTCATGCTGAACAGGTGTACCAACTGATCGACAGCGTTTTCAGCGATAGCCAGATGTTTGAGATTGGCGATGACCGTCGCCCCAAGAAGAACCCGCTCAACAGCAACTTCGACAAGCAGGAGTTCAAGGAACTGTGGAACCGGATCAATCGCAAGGCTGCGTACAGCGTTGACTTTGATTCAGCGGAGTTGGTGAAGAAGGCCATTACCGAACTGGACAAGAGCCTTCGCGTGACGCCATTGCAGTACACGATTCAAACCGGTGAGCAAGTTGATCAGGTGACGGCTGATGCGCTGAAGAGTGGAGACGGCTTCAAGGTTGCTGAAACGACAGTCGAGTACAACAAGCAGTCAATTCATTCAGCAGTGAAGTACGACCTCATCGGCAAGATCGCTGAAGGCACGCAACTGACACGACGCACGACGGCAGACATCCTGAAGGGAATCAGCGTCGCGGTGTTTGCACAGTTCCGCACCAATCCCGAGAGCTTCATCGCCGAAGCCGTGCGGCTGATCAACGAGCAGAAGGCAACGATGATCATCGAACACTTGGCCTACGACCCTGTCGAGGACAAGTTTGATATCGACATCTTCACCGCAGGTCAGACCAAGCAGGACTTCAGCAAAGCTGGTGACAAGCTCAAGCGGCACATCTACGACTACGTGATCACGGATTCCGGGATCGAGCGAGACTTCGTGAAAGAGCTGGACACCTGCACTGAGGTGGTTGTGTACGCCAAGTTGCCTCGCGGCTTCCTGATACCGACCCCTGTTGGTGACTACAACCCAGACTGGGCCGTGTCGTTCAAGGAAGGCACAGTCAAACACGTGTACTTCGTGGCCGAGACCAAGGGCTCCATGTCGTCGATGGTTCTCAATGAGATCGAGAAAACCAAGATCAAGTGCGCCCGCAAGTTTTTCGACGAGATCAACAGGAAGTACGCACCAGAGAACGTGAAGTACGACGTGGTGAACAGTTTCGGTAAATTGATGGAATTGGTGAAGTGAAAACAGTAAGGGGCGGCCATGTGGCATGACAACGAGACAACTGTTGACTACGTCAACTTCCGCCTTGTAGCAAAGGCCTGCGCAGAGCTCATTCGAGACACTGGAGGTGAACCAATCTCGATCGGTATCTCGGGAGGTTGGGGCGCAGGGAAATCATCGCTCGTACGGATGGTCGCGTCCGAGTTGTCGCCCGAGCAGGCTACCCGTGAAAAAGTTGAAGGGGCGGAAAATTCAAAGTACGTGGTAGTAACTTTCAATCCGTGGCTTTACCAGGGCTTTGAAGATGCTCGCACGGCGCTGCTACAGACGGTTGGAGATGCAGTACTTGAGGCAGCGGCCCAGAACGCTGGACTTTTGGAAAAGGCAAAATCTCTCGTCAAACGGATAAACTTTCTGCGGCTGGCACAACTTGGTGGCGAGGTTGCCGCCACCCTGATTACGGGGGTTCCGGTCGGTCTGATTGGAAAACTTGTAGAGGCCAGTGCAGATGCATTGAAAAGCGAATCGGTGAAAGACGGCATTGCAGTCGCCAAAGATGCATCGGAAGCCACCAAAGGCCTCTTAAACGAAGCCAAGCCCGTTTCGCTCCCAAAAGAAATCCAGTCCTTCCGGGAGGCGTTGGAAGATCTGCTCATTGAGCTGGATATTACTTTGGTGGTTTTTGTTGATGACCTCGATAGATGCCTGCCTAAGACAGCCATCTCAACGCTCGAGGCAATCCGGTTGTTGCTGTTTCTGCGCCGAAGTGCATTCGTCATTGCGGCGGATGATGTTTTCATTCGTGGTGCGGTCCGAGTGCATTTTGCGGGTACCGGCTTGGATGATGATGTCGCAACCAACTACTTCGACAAGTTGATTCAAGTTCCTCTGCGCGTGCCTAGGCTTGGTTCCAACGAGACCAAGGCATACACGGCGCTGTTGTTTTTGGAGCGAGCGCATCGCAGCGGCCAGCTGGATGCCATGAATTTCGAGAAGGCTAAAGCTAGTGTGGAAGCTCGGCTGCGGGAAACATGGACCGGTAAAGCAGTCGATCTCGCATTTCTTGAAACCTTGGTGCCGAAGGGTGATACCGAATTGCTCGGTCTGATGGGTTTGGCCGAGAGGCTTGCACCATTGCTTTTTAGTGCGAGCACCGTTCAAGCCAACCCACGGTTGATCAAGCGATTTCTCAATACTGTGTTTCTGCGCAAGGCATTGGCTAAGCCGCAAAATATTGATGTGGACGTTCAAGTGCTGGCCAAGTGGCATTTGCTCGAGCGGTGTGACGAAAACACAGCAAATGCATTGGCTGAAAAAGTCTCGGCCGAAAGCGAAGGAAGAGTCAGCATTCTGCATGACGCGGAGGTTGCATCGAAAGATCCGGAAAGCACACTTCCGTCACCCTTTGGAGATAAATCGTTTGTGCGTGAGTGGCTACAGCTTGAGCCGCTACTTGGCGACATGGACATGCGGCCCATTTTGCATCTCAGTCGAGACAGTACCGTAAGGGATTTTGGTGCTGATGATCTGAACACAGCAGGAAAAGCATTGCGCGATGCGCTGGTTGCGGCTCGGAATTCAAATGAAACGTTAAAACAGCAGATTCGGGATGCTGGCGAATTCCAGTCTGGTCTCGCCATGGCTCGTGCATGGGAACTCCGGCGGTCTAGCCGTACTTGGCAGAAGGCTGAAGAAGTATTGATGCTGGTGGAGGTTTCTCGCGTTCATCCAAGTGCTGGGGTTCGTGCAGCGGCGCTTGTGAGCCAGGCCCCCATAACTCAGCTTGCTCCAGGATTGGTATCGGCACTAATGGACTTCGATTGGATGAAAGACGTTCTGTCGAAATGGGAGAAGGACGATCAGTTGCCACAGCCGGTCAAACGTGCGATTGAAAATGCGAGGAAGAAATAAATGGGCACTTCGACCTCAAGTGCCGGAGCCGGTTCGGGGGCTTCTTTTGATCCGCCATGGCTAGACGATGCTGAAGGCAGCATTGATTCTGGCCATGCGGATAAACCCATATCACCCAGCACTGCACCGGCTGCTGACCCTGACGAGGCAGCCACGCAGGATCAGGAGGGGAGCCCACACCCCCCTGCTGAAACCGGGCTGACTGTTGCGCCGCCGGGCCGTTATCAGGAAGCACGAAGAGCTCTGACGGGGTTCGTACGCTCAGGCAGTAGCTCGGACCTGAAACGGGGCATGTCGAGTTTCGTTAAAAAGGGCATGGGTGGTCCACCGAAAGCTGCGAACCGCATGCGCACGAGTGCCGTAGCTGCCTCCTCATTGGGGGGCTTTCTGGCGACGGCCCGTGATGGGACAGACCCGGGTATCAATGCGTGGGTTGCTTCGATAAAACAACGCGGCCTATCAGCGCAGGACGCCGCCCTTGAAGTTGTGCAGAAGTTGGTACCAACCGGGGGAAGTATTGACGAGGAGTCAGCCAAGCACGCGATGAGTCAGGCCATTGCTCATCTCTACGAGGTGGACCCTAATGCAGACATCTTTAATCTTGCAGACGACCAAATTGCCAATGTAATGGCGTACACGGTGGCGTTCGATGTTTACAACCGTGTTCAGCTTGAGCTGGGCCGAGTTTTTGAAAAACTAAAGTACGCACCCAGAGTTATCCAAGAGCGTCTGGCACAAGCGCTCGACTACATCATGGTTGTTGTTAATCGGTCGATGGAAAAGGTGCGCTCCGGCAGTGTGCAGCGCTCCATGCGAGAGATTGCGTCCTCGGCGCTACAAGACGCGCTTACGGTGTTTTCAGAATCATGAAGATCCTTTGCTCAAGCATTAATGCTCTGCCCGATAGATTGCCTGCGGGTACTCGGGCATTCACCTTCTTGGAAGCGTCACCCCGCGCTGATATCGGACGCATCGCCTGTGGTTGGCGACGTGAGTTGGAAAGCGTTGGTTATGCTCCGTCGATCCCGGTATGGGATTTCATGCTTTTTTGTTTTGCTGTTTATGCGGCCGATGTAGTAGTTCTTCGCAAAGGCACTGCCGATGGCTGGACGCGTCAGATTGAGCTCGATATCACGGTCAATGACCCTCGTCCATGGGATGCAAACAGAGCCACTGTCGAGGAAATGCTTCGGGTGCTCTCAGGTGACTTTTGGACGATTCGCTTTCTGCCAGGTGGCCCTACACCACCAAGAGGCAATCGTCGGCTTTGCGACCGAGACTGTGTGTCTTTGCTTTCAGGAGGGCTCGATAGCCTGATAGGCGGAATAGATGCAACAGCGCAGGGCCGCAGACCAATTTTTGTGTCGCAGCTTGCTTTTGAGGACTCCGCTCGACAGATAGCCTATGCCAATGCATTAGGTGGGGGTGATTGGCACCAGCAGTGGAGTCACAAAGTCGTTTTCAGCGGTAAAAAGGAGACGTCGACCAGAGCACGCTCCATGGCGTTTTATGGCCTGGCCGTGCTGGCTACTTCGCTGCTGACGGTCAACCGGCCCGATGTTTTGGTGCCGGAAAACGGATTCATTAGTATTAATCCTCCGTTGCTTCCGGGGCGGATGGCAAGCCTCAGCACAAGAACAACCCATCCGCAGTTCATGGCGCTTCTTCAGAAACTGCTTGATGCCATTGGCGTTGATGCCCAATTGTCTATGCCTTATCGGTTCAAGACGAAGGGAGAGATGTTGGTGCAATGTGCAGATCAATCTCTGCTAACGAGTTATGCCTGCGATACAACGAGCTGTGGCCGATTTCGCACATACAACCGAACGCACTGCGGTCGATGCGTGCCGTGTATGGTGCGTAAGGCAGCTATCCATCGGTGGGGCCTTTCTGACACAACAAGGTACAAATTCTCGGCACTGTCCGGTGCAGGAAAGACAAGCGCGGACGACCCGATGGCAGTGGCTTGCGCTGTACTTGCTGCTGAGCAGCGAGGGATTGATTCCTTCCTGGGGGCCACGCTGGCTTTTGCGTCTGATGCTGACCGTCCACACTACCGTCGCGTTGCCGAGCAGGGCTTGGCTGAGCTGGCTGCATTGCTTCGAAGAGATGGTGTGCTGTGATGGATTTTCACTGCCACCTGGACCTCTATCCAGACGCGAAGCAAGTCTATATTGAAGCTCTGCAGCGAACCGAGTTTGTGTGGTTGGTGACAACGAGTCCAAGGGCATACGCAGCAACCTCAAGAGTTCTGGCTCCCACGCAGAAGTTTTTCATTTCCCCTGGTCTCCACCCAGAAGTCGCAGATAAAAAGCATGGCGAATTGGAGATGCTGCTGTTGCAAATGGAGGCTTGCACAGGGGTCGGTGAAATTGGCCTAGATGGCTCCGCACGGTATAGCCCGCACTTTGAACTTCAAACGCACATATTTAAATCCGTTGTAGAAAACTGCGCTCGACTTGGTGGGCGAGTTCTCAGCATCCATTCGCGGGCGGCTGCTGAAAAGGTTCTAGATATTCTTGATGCGAACCCCGGCTTCGGCACAGCGGTTCTTCATTGGTTTACCGATTCGCCTTCGTTGCTTCGGCGCGCAGCCGAATCCGGTTGTTGGTTCAGCGTTGGGCCTGCAATGATGGAGTCTGCCAATGGACGAAAGCTGGCAGCACTGATGCCGCGTGATCGCGTGATCTCAGAGAGCGATGGGCCGTTTGCGAGGGTGCGTGGTACACATGTGATGCCGTGGGAAGCAAATACCGTGGCAGTTAAGCTCGCCGAGGCATGGCGTGTATCGAAAGATGATGCATCGATTGCGCTGAAATCAAATGGCCTGCGCCTAATCGAGCTTCTGAAGGCGAACGTGCCATTGTGACTGCCATTTTTTCAAGATACCAGTAAGAATATTTCTGCTTGCCGCCGAGCAACTAAACCAGGCAGAACCTTCCCGCCGCCATAAACCCACCGCCCCAGTTCCTGCCCAGCTGCTGCCCAGTCCCGCTGGTTTATCCGCCGCCGAAGCGTTGAGGTTTGCAGCCGACCCGCACCGAGGTTGAACGTGAAATCCACGATGGCGGCGAGCCGCCCTTCGGACTCGGTGGCCATCACCGGGCAGTAGCGCAGCGTGGCGGTGAGCGCCGATTGCAGATCGCGGGCCAGATAGACCTCGGCTTCGGCCTCGGTGATCGGCGGGTGCTTGGGATCACAGAGATGGCCGTAACCAATCGTCCAGAAGCCTGCGGGACAGATGTAGGGAACGGCGGTGATCTCGACGCCACGCTTGACCTTGCGCTCGAAACCCTCGAAGCGTTTGGCCAGTTCGACAGCGGCCTGCGGCACCGTCATGACCGCACCCGGTCGAACACGCGTCCGAGGAACCAGAAGTTCAGCACTCCGGCCCATAGGGCTTGATCTGCCTCCGTCCAGGCATACAGGATGGCCACCCCCCAGCCTGCGCCACCCGTCACGGCGGCTGCGACTGTTGCCGTCTTGGCAGCGCAGTACAGCGCCATGAACCAGTAGGTGATGACCGGTCGCACGCTGGTTGACAAGGCATCGGCCCAGCGCACGCCGGTCTTCTCTCCCTGTGTGCGAACGGCTTCGCGCAGGGTTTCGATGGCCCCGACGTTCCATGCCGCGTCGGCACCTGCGCCGATTTCCGACATTCGCTGCGCGCCACGCAGCTTCTCGAACTCCAACGCTTTGTCCTGCATCGCCAGTTCGTGGCCACGCTCGCCCTTGCGGTCGAGCCACTTGAGGAATTCAGGGGCGAGACGAAAGGCCCCGCCAAGGAGGCCACCAAGTAGTGTCTCGATCATTGCGGGCCTCCCATCAGTTTCAACTTGATGGCGGCACCGACCAGCAGTGCGGCCAGGATGCCGGTGGTGATGACCTTGACCGTGGTCTGCCACGCAGTGCGCCGGGCGTCACGCCAGGCTTCCAGCAGGTCGCGTAGTTCGCGGATGTCACGGGCGGCGTGGCCGTTTTCCAGCCCGAGGTGGGCCAGAACCCGTTCGGCTCCACGCTCAGCGGCGTGGGCCAGTAGTTCGTCGAAGTCCTCGCGGCGCAGGAGCAGCATGTTTTCCACGTGCGCAGGCTGTTGTTGTTCGAGTTCGGTCATTGGCGTTCTCCAGAAATGCGAAACCCGCCCAGTGCGTGAACATCTGGGCGGGTTTCTGGTGGGTACGAAGAAGGGAAATCAGATGGCGATCCCAGCGCTCCAGCCGGTGGACTTGTAGGCTGAGAGCTTGGCCTCGTCCTCGATGTAGCAAAGCCAGCCGATCTTGGGCGAGTGGTACTCCCAGGCATCGGCAATGCGCACCGCGATCTGGTTGGTTTTGCCTGCCCACACGCCCGTGGCAGCGGCAGGAATGAGGTAGCGGTCGCCGTTGGCGGGGCTGGCCGGTGGCGTGGTCAGGTCGCGGTCTTTCACGGACAGGCTAACCACTGTGCCGAGGCGCTTGAGGTTGGCGTCCATGCCGGTGTCCCAGCCGCTCTCGCCGAGCGTCCAGCCGTAGTTGAGCCCAAGGTTCGGGTCGGTCGATGACATGGTCTATCTCCAGAGGTTCGATGCTTGGCGAATGCGCCGGACTGCTTCCGGATCGCCGGTTCGGTGGCTTTGCTGCGGGTGTTGTCGCCAATGACGCCCAACGATGGGCAGGTACAACACGCCGCCGCGCTTGGCTACGAGCAGGGTCAGCAACCAGTCGGCGAAGTTGTTGAGGTCAGTGGTTTCCTTGAGCACGGCTTCGACGACGGATCGACGCATCACGATCAGGCCGTGCACGTGGCTGGCGCTGTTGGCGTGTTGCCAACGGCTGTAGGCCAGACGCCGTACCGCGATGTCCTGACCGTTTTCGTCGGTCAGTGCTTCGTCGGTGTAGGCCATCACGGCTTGTGGGCAGGCATCCAGTGCATTGGCCAGTTGTGTGAAGGCGCTCGCTTCGTACAGATCGTCGGGATCGATGAAGGACACCAGTGGCAGCGTGCCTTGTGCGTAGCCTGCCGCGCGTGCCTCACCGATACGGCCCGGAATGCCGGGCAAAACCTGCAACTGGATCGGTGCGTCCTCGAGGCTGGCGATGCATGCCTCACGCCATTCGGCAGGCTCGTTCAGGGTGAGCAGATGAACATCGATGCGCGGCTCCATCACACACCTCCCCAATACTGTCCCCAGCGCAGGCCGTAGCCCGCGCGATCCATGACTCGCACCTGCGGCTGCCAGCTGCTCAAACCATCGCGCTCTGCACTGATCTCCACCGTGATGTGGTCGCCCAGCGCACCGGCATCCAGCGCGGCCACTGCTGCCGTCCAGATAAAGGTTGTGCCGAGCAGTCCCGTTTCGGTGTGCGCCAGCACGCCATTGCGATTGCGGATGCGTAGCGTGTAGGTCACGCCCAGTTCCGGCCCGATATCGCCCTCGTCTTGCTGCACGAGATAGGCGGTCTGCTGCGTGCGGTCGCGATGCGCCCACGCGACGGTGAGATCACCGGCCACCACGGCAAGCTCGGTCTGGCCATTGAGGCGGATACGACCGGGTGGATACGGCAAAGCCTGCCGACCGGCCAGCACCATCGGCTGCCCATTGGCAGCCAACACAGGATCGCCCTGATCGGTCGACGTGCGTGGAATTGCGCCCACGAACACCGATTCGCCCGGGGCCCGCTCCGCACCTTCGGATGCAAGCCATTCGCCGACACCGATCAACCGAGTCCCCGAGGCATGTGCTTGGGGTGTGGTGTCGAGCACGCCGCGTGCGAGATCGATGGTCGCGTTGGCAGCATCGAAGGCCAGGACGGCAACGGCCTCTGCAATCGCCCCACTGGCATCCACCAGATAGGCGTAGTCGCCCTTGGCCATTCTCTCCGGCTGGCTGATGGCCGTCACCGGCACACCAACGGCATCAACCTCGCTGGCAGGCAAGGCTGCATCAAGCGTCAGCAGTGGTGCGTAGTCTTCGCCCACCACGGCAGTGAGGTCGCCGCCTAAAGCGCCGGTAGCCAGTTGCCAATTCAACTGCCCGGTGCCACCGGCAGCAGCCAGCGCCCCGAGGTAGGTGTCCGTGTCGGTCAGGTAGGCCAGATCTGCGCGCGACATGCGCCGGGCCAGTTCCCAATACGGCACCTCGACGGCCAGCACCAAGGCGGGCGGCAAAGGTTCGATGGTTGGCTCTTCGACGTGCGGTGGCGGTGGCGACAGCACGGTGTTGCTCATCCCGAACACATCTTCCATGGCTTCGATGCGCCACTCGGCCGCTCCCAAGGTGCCGGTGTCGATGCCGGTGACGCGCACCACCATCTGATCCACACCCAAGCGCGGCCAGTTCAGCAGGAATACATCGCCCGGCAGCGGCGCACGCTCCAGCGTGTCGCGTGCCACCGTCAGACTCATCCGGGCCAGGGGCGAACCCAAGGCGCGCAGGTCACGCAAGGCCAGCCGCGCGGCCAGTGGCCCGTAGTTGACGCCTGGGTAGTCGCGGCGTTGATTGATCACGCCGCCTTGCAACTGGATGGCGGCCAGGTTCTCGACCGTGACGGCAGCATCACCGCCGGTCTGCCAGTCGGTGTAGACCACCGTTAATTCGTTGGGCAGCTCGCCCCACTGGGCGCGTTCGAAGCGTTCCAGCCGCACAATTTCGTCAGGCCCCAACTGCGGCAGGCTGTCGATCCAATAGTCGTCGCGCAGCAGCTTGAGCTCAAACGTGCCTTGCTCCGGGTCGGTGTAGAGGATGCCGCCAATGTGGTCGATGACCTGGCCGATGAAGCTCTCGATGGGCTGCTGCCGTGTCCAGATCAGATTGAGGCCGAAGCCCTCACTCGACAAAGCCCATGCCGCGTTCCAGAAACTCCAGCCGATGGTGCTCTGCGGATAGCCCATGCCCCAGTGCGGATCGGTGAGGCACTGCACCAGGATGTGCGCCGGGTTCATGCCGACGCTGATTTCCTGGCCTTCGTCCTCATCCCAGGTGCGGACTTCGGCATTCCACTCCATCCACGGCGCATCGAACCAACCCGCCGTGAAGCGACGCACCCGTACCGCCCATGGCTTGATGTAGGGGTTGTTGGCCGCGAACAGGATCTTGCGTGCCACCAAGGACAGCACGCCCCGAAATGCCGGAATGGAACTGCCGAGGCGGCTCATCAGATAGTCGTTGCGCCCTTGTCCGGCATGACCAGAAAGCACATCGATGGTGCCGACCACGCCGCCTTCGCGCTCGTCGCCGCCAAACAGCGTGGGCTTGTTGATCGAGAGGCTGCTCAGCCCATGCCCGCTGGACAGCGGCGCACGGTCGGCATCACCCCACGCGGTACGGTCGCCCATCTGGATTTCCTGCACGGCATCGACGGGCCCCTGGCACAAGGCCAGATGCAGCCCCATCCGGTAGCGATAACCGACGGTTTGCTTCTTGCTGCTGCCACCCATCAGCCTTGCTCCCGCTGGCAGGATTGATTGCGGGCATGCTCGACCACCCGTTGTGCCATTGCATCGCCGGTGGCCAGCAAGGTGTCGGCGTCACAGCCTTCACGCAGGAAGGCGCGAAAATCCAGATCGTGACGTGCAAACCATGTGCGCGTGCCGTTCACGCACAGGCCGACGGCGCGTACGTGATCGATGGTGATGACAGTCTGCGTGGTCATTTCTTGCCACCTTTCTTCTTGATAGGGTCGGCTTCCAGATCGCCGTACCAGACGACGTTGGAGCCGCGCAGCAGCACGCTGCCGAACACGACAGGAATCGGTCGGCCTTCTTCTGCGGTGGGGGCATCGACGTCAGACAGGGACGCCGGTTTGGGTTCGGGCGGTTTCGGGGCGAGCGCGACCGAAACCAGCGCCGCCACTACGATGACGACGAGGTACCACATGCCGATTTCTCCAGGGATTCAGAACACGCCCGTCGAGAACGGGTTTTTGCTCGGGATGGCGGGAAAGCCGCCGTAGTTGTCGAGGTTGCCGAAGCGCGACTCGCACGTTGCCGTGCTGTGGTCGCAGCCGACCGTCAGCAGCACCTCGGTGCCGACTTCAATGGCCACGGGATAGAGCAACTCCACGCCGCCACCGTAGTCATTGACGATCATGTGGCGTGCACCTTCCGGGGTTTGCAACCAGCCACCGGCCAAGCCACCACTGACGCTGCCGGGCGTACCGCCATCGAGATCGACGTTGCGGCCATTGCTGTTGCTCACGAAGGCGCTGGCAGCAATCGGTGATGCGCCGCAGGCTGCCGAATACAGACCGTGGGAACATTTGCGGCTGTAGAGCCGCCGCAACCCGATGCGCTTGAGACTGACTTGCGCGGACTCGCAGCGAACGCGAGCCACATCGTCAGCGACTTCGACGCCCAGCACCCGGCCCATCCAGCGCGTACCTGAGATCCACCAGTAGTCGCCCCAAGTGTCACGCCGTCCGATGCGCAGGGTGATCGAGGTGGTGTCGCCGGTCAGCGAGTTAGCGAGCAGGTGGCGCACCAAATCACAATTCGGCGGCAGTTTCAGATCCAAGCCAGCCTTCGCAGCTTCAGCACCCAGCGCCAGCTCGTTGCGTTCCAAGGCCAGGCTCTTGTAGAGGTTGCTATCCAGATCAACATCGAATTCGTGCGGTGTTAGATAGAACTGCGCGCTGTTGCTGGCGAAGGCGTATAGCTCGACTTCCAGCAATGGGTTCTGGCTCATCGTGCTTACTCTCCCTCGTAGGTTTGACGGTCATTGCCGCGCGGTTCGGGCAACTGGCGCGCGGTCAAGGTGATCTCCAGCAGCGTCGGGCTGTGCCAGTACAGATCGACTGCGTCGTGGTCGAGGCGGCAGCGCACGAGGCGAATGACGCGGCTGCCTGCGGGCACCCAGTCGTCGTGGCCTGAGCGCAGCACCAGCACACTGCCTTGATCCAGATGGCAGGTCGCCGTCAGGGCGTACTGCCGATAGCCGTCTGGATGCACGATCAAGCAGGCGGCGGGGCGATGCCAAAAATCCGAGATTCGCGCGGAGATGTCTTTGCCATCCACGCGCAGGAAGCCATCTTCGGGATCAGCTTCGACGGTCACCCACAGGATCGGAGCCAAGCCATCGGGCAGCCAGAAGGCTTCCAGACGGCCTTGCGTGCGCCACAACCGCGCCCGCCAGATTTCGATTTCATCGAGTGAGCTGGCCAGATAGCGCCGCTGCAAAGTCGTCGTCGCCCACGGATCGTCCCGGCGCACCCACGGATCTGCAGGCGAGAAGTCTTGGCGGGTGATCGTGGCCTGCGCGGCGGCCGTCGGATCATCACGCCAGTTGCCATCTGGCCAGACCGGGATCTCGTCGAGCCATGGGTCATCGAGAACATCCTGGTCGGGCAGTGGCGCAGGCTGGATCTGTATGGGAATGTTGCCGCCGACCATGCCGGGTACCCACTGCGTGAGATCCGCCGGATCGATGGCCTTGCCCCACACCAAGGGCATGATGGTGCTGCCCACGGCTGCGGCGCGTGCCAAGGGCTCCGTCAGCCACAGCAGATCGCTTTCGACATCGCTGAGTTGGCCGATCTGCCAGCCATCGGCGGCGATGATCAGCACCCAGCGGCCATTGTTCTCCGTTTCCTGCCAGCCCTGCACCCCGTCGTAGGTCAGATGCACATTGGCCGAGAGTGGCCCGAACTGTCGCCCGTCAGCGTCCGTCACGCTGAGCGCCAGTGCGCCACGTTCGCAGGACTCGGTCAGGTGAACCGCGTACTGCGGCAGCGGCCACAGCGCCATTTGACCGAGATGATCGGCCAGCCAGTCGGCCACCAGGGCATCGGTCTGCCGGGCGTTGCCCACCTTGTAGGTGAGCCAGCGCCGAGGAACACGTCGGCGTGCCTGACGGGATTCGTTGCCACTGGCCAGCCGCGTGACGCTGGTCTGCCACTCCAGCCGTTCCACGAGGGGCTCCATCCAATCATGGCGGAAGGCAAACACGCCGCGTTGCGCATCCGGCCAAGGCTGGTCGCCAAAAGCATCCATACCGGTGGCGACGATGGCGCTTGAGGCCGTATCACGGCGCAACACTTCGACCAGAAAGATCGGTGCATCGATGGGTGGCCAGGGGCCCGCCAAGGATTCCGTCAGCAGGCTCGCCGCCAGATTGGGAGGCAGCGGAGCGACAGCCGTTTCCGGCGTGAAGCTGGCTGCGCTCGCCCCAAAAGTGGCGCGCGAGAGCACTTCACTCAGGAAGGCGGGCAGTTCGCTTCCCGGCGTCGGCTTGCAGGAAACCTCAGCGATGTCTTGAACAACGACGCGATCCGTCATGCCGACTCCACGCCGAACTCAGCGGCATTGAAGGCGGCCTCCGTCCACTGCACGTTGCCGTTCGGGTTGCGCTCGAACAGCGTGCTCTGCCAGGCCAGTTGCTCCTGCAGAATGATGTCGGTGCTGACGGCGCTTTGCGCACCACTGACCACGAGGCCTTTGACCTTGCCCAGACCGGCGTCGGTCTTGCGGGCCAGCATCGTGAGCTGGACGCCGTAGATGGCGGGCGTGGCCATCACCGGCAGCGGCTCGACATCGAAGGACTGGCGCAACCCCACGTTCGGCGCATTGATCGCCGTAGCTTCGTCCTCGTCGCTCACGGCTACCCATGCGGCGGTACCGACCGGACTGGCCGTCCACTGGTTCAAGCTGCCATCGGCCTGCGCCTGCAGAGCATCGACGCGCACGTCGCCCAAGAAGGTATTGTTGATGGTGCCGCTGGTGTCGGCGATGTAGAAGTCGTCGACGTCAATGGTGAGCGGGCAACTCTGGCCGGGTACCGCCCCCACGAATGCCGTGAGTAGTTGGCCGCCACCCTGAATGGTGTTCTGCGCCGTCATCTGGATGGCCAGGATGCCGTTGATGCGCACCGACAAGACACCGTTGCTGGTGCCCTGCGTGACCTGCAACTCGATGTAGTGCCAGCCGCGCGCCGGAGCGCTGGCGACTGAGACAGAGATTAACTGGTCATAGCCGTATTGCCAGCGGTAGAGCTTGAGCCGACCGTCCTCGCCGATTTTCACGAGATGCGCGACCTGCGAGTTGGCATCGCGCACGCCCAGCAGCAGTGGCTCGGTGTAGGTGTTCTGGTACGGCACCACGCGAATGGCTGCCCCGACGATCAGGCTGGTCTTGGCGGCGTCGAGGTTCTTGACGTAGCCGCCACCCGAACCTTCCGGCAAACGCAGGGCATAGGAGGACGGACGACGGCCATTGATCCGGGTGGCCTGCGGTGACAGATACGCCGCCTTGCCACGTGCGAGCCACGGATCGCCAAAGCTGTCCACGGCCTGCGGGTCGTAGTGATCGAAACCGTCGATGAACAGAAGTGCCATTGGATTTACCCTTGCAGCGCCGCACGGATGGCCCGTGCATTGCGCCCGATGATGTTGACGATGACTTTCTCTCCAGCAGGCGACTGCAGGTGGTCGTGGGTCACACCCGGATCGACCGCGTTGACGATGCGCACGGCCTGATTCATCTGCGGCTGCGTGGGCGGCACTTTCACCTCCGGTACTAGCCCGCCCGCTGCGAAGGCCAATTCACCGCCCTTGAAGCGAGGGCCTGCCGACAAGCCGTTGAGCGAGTCGAGGAAGGCCACGCCGACTTGGCGCACGGCGGCCGCCCGCACTACGTACTCGCCTGCGGACAGACGCGCCGGGATCGAATCCGAGGTGGCGCTGCCCGGCCCGGAGACCAGACCGCCACCCGCGAACTTCTTGATTCCACCCAAGAGCGCCATCACAGCGGCAACCATGGCTACCATCGCGGCCACCGCGAGTGCCGGGCCAACGTAGGGAATGGAAGCCTGCGATGCCGCCGCCCCGGCTCCCGCTTTGGCCGCATCCATCGACACCACGGCGGTGGTTTCGGTGGTCTTTTGCGCGACCTTGGCGGCGCTGGCCGCCGCATCGACGGTCTGCTCCTGCTGGATGAAGCCGAGTTTGAGCGCCAGCATCCGCGCCTGCATGGCGATCCACTGCTGGAACGGCTGGATCACGATTTGCTGCAGGAAGGCATCGGCCACCTGCTGGAAGATGCTCGCCAAGGCACTGCGCCAGGTCTGCGCGCCGGTGATCATCCCGTTGAGCGCACCGCCGAAGCTCTCGCCGATGCGATTCCACAGCGGTGCCATTTCATCGACCGTGAGCTTGGTGCGATCCAGCTCGTTGCGCCACGCTTGTACCCGAATCACCGCATCCGGCCCGATGGCCTGTGCGGCTTGCTGCATGGTCGGCAACAAGCGCTCCATCTCGGTGGCCGATTGCTGTTGCAGGGCCACGATCTGCTGACGCGCCTGTGCTTCGGTCAGCAATCCAGCCTGTTGCTGGGTCTGGATCGCATCCTGCGCATTGCGCAGACGCTCGGTGACCTGCCGCCATTGGGCTTCCAGTGCGGAGAGGTTCGCTTGCGCCGCCTTCACGTTGATCAGTCGGTCAACGAGCGACACGCCGTCGGCATCACTTTCTGCAGCGAGACGTGCCCGCAGATCCCGGTAACTGCGCTCGATGGCGGCTTGCCGGTCGGCATCCGTTGCTGTGCCGGTGATCTGGGTCAGTTCCTCACGCGCCTGCGCCAAGGCATCGGCCAGCTCACGCTCGGCTTGCGCTGCCTTGCGGGCGTTGGCCTGCTCGATGTCCGTGCGCCGGCTGTTGAGCGTGATCAGGTCGGCTTCCGCCTTGGCGACCTCGGCCTTGGCTTTCAGTCGGTCGTTTTCCGATTTGCCCGTGGTGACGACTTGCTGACTACGGGCCAGCTCCTGCTGCTTGCGGGCAATCTCGGCATCGATCTCGCGCTGCTCGATGGCCGTTTTCTGCGTGTAGTAGTCGCGCACCGAGACCAGACGGTCTTCGAGTGCAGCGTCCAGCGCAGTTTGTTGCCGGGTCAGACCGTCCTTGAGCAGGGCGAACTCGGCGTCCAGCTGCGCTTTCATCAGCGTGGTTTGCGCGCCGGTCGTGTCCTGCGCTGGCGTGACGGCTTTGGGCTTGGTCAGGCGTTGAAGCAGTTCCGGATCGGCCTGGATCTTGGGTGCCTTGACCTCGATGGGCTTGGGGTCGAACAGGCTGTCACGGAAGGACGCCAGTTCATCCAGCCGTTTGACCAGATTGCCTTTGAGGTCTGCAATGATGGCCTTGGCCCCATCGGTGTTGCCCTTGAGCGCTTCCACAGCGGCGGCGACACCCGCGCCAATGGCTTCGCCCAAGGCCACGAAGGCCTTGCCGACGGTGGCGGCACCCAGTGCCAAGGTTTTGAGCACCAGTACCACGCCATCGAGGATCACGCGCAGCGTGCCGCCTTGCTTGGCCGACTCGACCATGCCACCGGCCATATCGTTCAGGGCGGGCAGCAAGGACGCGATGATCTGGTTGCCGATGCTGGTGGTGGCCAGTTTCAGCTTGTCGAGCGCATCGTTGAAGTTGCCCGCCTGCGCCGCAGTCTCACTACTCATCTGCACGCCGATCGCCTGCATCTCGGCGGCGAGCTCATTGATGCCGTCGCGCCCCTGATTCAGGAACGGGATCAGCTCGGCTCCCGACTTGCCGAACAGTTGCACGGCCAGGGCGGTTTTCTCCGCGCCATCGGGCATGGCCTTGAAGCGCTCGGCCAGATCGAGCAGCACCTGATCGGTGGCCCGCAGGGTGCCGTCCTGGTTCTTGAACTCGACACCCACGGCGGAGAATCCGCGCGCGGCATCTTCCGACCCAGTCGCGGCTTCCAGCATCGTGGTGGACAGCTTGCGCAGCCCCTTCTCGAACGATTCGCCGGACACACCGGACTGCTCGGCTGCCGGTTTCCATACCGACAGGGTCTCGACGCTGACACCGACACGTTGCGACATCTCGTCCAGCGCGTCGCCAGTGTCGATGGCCGATTTCACCATCGCGGTCAGACCGGCCACGGAGACAGCCACCCCGAGGTTGGCCAGCACGCCGTTGACGCTCTTGGCGGTGTCGGTCAGGCCACCCAGGCCCCGCTTGATCGAGTCGAAGGCGGTCTTGGTCTGGTCGACGGCACTGATCAGGATTTGGGCACGATTGCTTGCCATCAGACTTTGTCCAGTTCTTGTTGAATCGCCCGCGCCAAGGCAGGTAGTGCGCGTTGCACGCCACCCGCCAGATTCAGTCGTCGTTTGAGATCGACGCGCTTGACCAGCACGGCGATGGGAATCTCCTGGCCACGCTTGATCTGCTTGGCCCCGGTACGACCACGCTCGGCACGCTTGAAGCGGTTGAGTTGCGATGCGTTCTCTTTGATGTTCTCGGCCATCAGCAGCACGCGACCGTTCCTCTCGATGAAGAAGGCATTGCCCGAGCGCATCAGGCCGTCAATGACCGCCTTGAAACGCTTGGGGCCGATGCGCCCGGGCAGCAGCGGTATCAGCAAATTGCCGCTCACCGTGCCGCCTTTTTCATGCAGACCGAGCCATGGAATCTTGCTGCCCACCAGCAAGGCGGGCAGCAGTTCGGACTTCTTGTCGAACACCTTCACGCCCATCGAGGAGATGAAACTGTTGCGCTTGACGGTGAAGGCACTGCGCATCTCGGATCGCGCCGCATCACGCACTTCACGTCCGCCCGATTGCATGCCCTTGGCGACAGCGGTGTGGATGGCACGACGCCGCTCGGCACTCCACGCCGCCAACTGGCGCGGGTCCAGCAGACCGGTGGTGGTGAGCGAGAGACGCATGGGTCAGTCCTTGAGCAGATCGCGTTGCAGTTGTTCGATGCCTCGCTTCTCGCCCTGCGCTGCCACGGCGACCACGCCGAGCAATTGGGCGAGTTGCTGTCGCTCCAGTTGCCCGTCGGCGTCGAGAAAGGCTTGCGCCTGCGTGAGCGTGTAGGCCATCACGTCGCCCAGGCGGTGCCCGGCGTGGATCAGGCGGGCCACGGCACTGTCCCAGCCGAGGTCGTCAGTGAGCGCAGAGTCGGCGCGAGTCGCTGTGCCGCGCCCTGAATCGCCGGGACGACGTGCGCCACAAAAAAATCCGCGTTCACCTCGAACACGGCGGCGGCCAGTTGCACGGCGTCCTCCAGCGACAGGTCGTTGATCCACGCGCGTTCACGCCGGGTGGTGATCGCCAGCAAATCCAGCACGGCATCGCCGTGCCGTCCCAGCAGCGCCATCCAGTCCGGATCACTGGTGATTTCCTCGGCCAGCGGGCGCACCACGGCCAGCAGCCGTGGCAACTCACCCAGCCGGATCGGCGTCAGTTCCAGCGCGGTGCCAGATAGCGTGACGACCACAGGCTCAGGGGGGAAGGTCTTGAAGCCGTCCATCACAGCAGCACCAGACGTCCGAACTGACCGAGATCACCGCCCACCGGTTTGGTCAGATCCGCCAATACCTGGCCCGACAGCTCGAACTTCAGCAGTTCGTCCGTGATGATCGAGAGTTCCTTGGCCGGGTTGATGGCCACGCGGTAGAGGTCGATCACCACCTCGCGGTTGCCGTCGGCGGTGTTGAGCCCTTCGAAGCGAATCCAGCGCTCGGGCAAGGGCTGGGTGAACATTGCCGTACTCTGCGCCGCGCCATAGGCGTAATCGACGGTGAACGGCTCGGTGTATGGGCCGCCCGACGTGGCATCCAGCACCACCAGCGAACCGTGCTTGGCATTGACGCTGTACTGGCTGACCGGGAGCGTCTTGGGCGTGGCATCCGAGTCTTGGATCTGCACGGCGGACACGTTTTGCATGGCCAACGGATACAGACTGCCCGGCGTGACAGGGTTGGGCAGTAGTTCGCCAGTCACCGTACCGGGGGTGATCGTGGTCGTGGTGCCATAGAGCGCGAGCGCCAGGTTGGTGGCGATCAGCTCTTCCAACGTGCAGGCGAACTCGCCTTTCTTGGTCTTGATGAGTTGCAGGTCGGTCAGGCGCTGACCCGACTGCGCTTCCTGGTGCTCGATGGTGTCTACCGACAGCGACACCTTCAGCTCGGGCACGTTGCCAACGAAGGTCAGCCCAGCAGGGTTGCCGAGTTCATCACGTGCGCCGATGTAGACGCGGCCTTGTCCGGAAAAGTAAGCCATGTTCAGTCTCCTTGGGTGGCTGCAGTTGTGGAAACACCGGACGTGGCATCACGGCGGGTGGGTTTGGAATCAGTGGCGGGGGTGGCCGCTTTGGCCGTGCCTTGTGTGATCAGCCAACGGGCGCTGGCGTCATTCAGATCAAGACGATCACCTACGGCGAGGCGCTTGCCTGCGTGGGTATGGGGTTTCAGTAGTTCGATGGAGAGGGTTTGCATAGGGTGTTCATCCTGTTTGGGTGAGGTCGATGGCGTGGGTGCGGTAACGGATCTCGTAGCGGGCGGGCAGCGCGACGGCCCCGGCGTCGGCGTCGTCGAACTCCCATTCGCAGTCGATCTCGCGCACGGCGATGGCCAGACCGCCCAGATTCGGGTCGGCGAGCATTGCCGCGTGGGCCGCGACCAGCGCCTGGTCGGCGACGTCGAAGGCATCCGCACCGCGTGCCACCACGGCAAGCCGGACGATCAGCAGCCGGTCGACCAGGTGGTTGGCGTGGGCGGTGATGCTGTCGCCATCAACGAACAGCAGCAGCGCTGGACTGGCCTCGCGGGTGACCGGCACGGCAGGCATGCGCAGCACCGGTGTCGGGGCAATCGCAGATGCCAGGCGCGTGACGATCTCCCGCAAGACGCGCTCGCGGACGGAGTTCATGGGGAGTTCCTCAGAGTTGGGAGAGCGAGGCGCGACGCTCGGTGCCGTCGCCGATGGCGCGCACGTCGCGCACCTGATAGGTATTGCCTGCCACCTCGACGGTGTTCCCGGCTGCCAGCGTCAGCCAGGACGCCGGGTAGTCGATCTGGTAGTCCCGCGACAGCGCAAAACCATCCAGCACGGTTTCGTCGGGGGCACGGAAGGCGCAGTGCACGGTGCTGCCCGCCACCGTGACGGCGGTCAGCAGTCCTGCACTGCGGGCTGCCTCGTACAACGTCGCGACATCCATCAGGCAGCAACGAGCTTGATCAGCACGCCAGGGCGATGGCACATCGGCAGCGGGTTGCTCTGCGTGTGCAGATCGGTACCTCGGTCGAACTTGCGTGGCTCCTGCTTGGCATACAGCGGCTGGCCGATGGTGTTCACGGTCTCGTTGAAGTCCGCTGGCGAGAAGTAGGTCGCGAAGGTATCCACCGTGCCGACAGGGAAGGCATGGGCTTCCCCTGCGGCGATGAAGCGGCGCGATCCCAGCGTACCGTCGGCCTGCACAAAGGACGCCTGACCCCGGTATTCCTCGAAGGTGATGCCGCTGTAGCTGAAGCCCGAGCGCATGTCGTTGATCAGCACCGCGCCCTGCTGCCAGTTCTGGTAGGCGGTCTTGACCTCCTTGTGGGTGGTCAGTGCCCGGAAGAACTCGGTCGAGCACAGCACATGCACGCCGGTCGAGAACTCGCCGGTGAGCCCATCTTCCATGAGGCCCAGCAACTCGAGGCAGGCAGTCTTGATTTGCCCGTTGTCGGCCGCCGTCGAAAACTCGAAGGACACCGATTGCGCGGTGATGTCGAACTCGTCGAACAGATCGACGAGCTCACTGCCATCAGCGTCGAGAATCTTGCCCTTGAGCGCGCCCATGCGCAGATGCTCCAGGGTGATCGCGTGCTTGTTGCGCATGGTCTCCAGATGACGGGCCATGACACCGCCAATGGCTTCCATCTCGGTTTCGGACCCGAAGGCGCGCAGACCTTGCACCTCCTCGGGCAGCACCACGTCGTCGTGGGGGATGTGCGGGATCACGAAGGAGCGCAGGTTGCGCTTGCCACGTTCACCCACCGTGCCGGGCGAACCGGGCGCGCGGGTGGGCAGCAGGTTCAGACGACCCGCGTACTCCTCGACGATGATCTGCCGGGTGCGCACCGGCTTGGCCGGGAACAGGTTGAGTTGCTCCAGCCGCCCATAGCGGTTGGGCAGGAGGTTGATGGCGGCCGTCAGGCTGGCCATCGAGAAGCCGGGGTTTTCAAAAGGATTCTGCATTTGGGATCTCCAGAAATGACGAAACCCGCCAGTGGCGGGTTTTCGGGGGAGTGAGATGGATCGTCGGGACGGGATCAGGCGCTGTCGCGCACCAGCACCCCAAGGGCGGTGAGTTGGGCAACGGCAGTTGCCTTCTGCGCAACCGTGAGACCGGTCGGCCAGACCAATGCGCCACGCGCGACGATGGCGTGGCGGGCGATCAGGATCGCGTCCTCACGGTCGATCAGCGTCGCATCGACGTCATTGCCGAGCACGCCAACGGCGGTTTCCGTGCCGTCCGTGGCACTTGGGTCGAGGGCCTTGAGCTTGGCGGTAGCCGTTTCGCGGCCCACCACGGTGCCCAGCGGCAGGTTCTGCGCGGCAGCGACGGTGTCCTGGTCACGCGAGTAGAGATTCGGCGCTTCGTACTTCAGCAGGTCGCCGAGATTCTTGGGTTGAGAGACAGTGGGCATGGCTTACTCCTTGGCGGTGAGCTTCTTGACGGCAGCGACCACCGGACTGTTTTCCGGACGCTGGCTAGTACCGGCATCGGCGGTGATGCGCGAGGCGATTTCGGGTTGGTCGGCACGGGCGTCGAGCAAGGCGCGGCGCACCTGCGCTTCCGAGAAGCCTGCTGCGAGGAATTCCGCCGTGCGTTGGGACTGGCCCGCGATCAGGCACATCTCTGCAATGGCCTGCGCTTGGCCGCGCCCGCTGGCGAAGGACTGCGCCAGTGCTGCTTGGGGAGCAGGCGTCGGTTGCGAATCGCTGTCGGTCTGCGGCTGGTCGTCCTGCGGGGCGGTGTCGGCCGGATCGCTCGGGTTTTCGTGGTCGTCTTTGGGGTCGGTCATGGTGTTCTCCAGGGTGAAAGGTTTGCTTCGGGGCGGGTTTGAGATGGCTTGCGTGGACAGGCTTCGCGGCGAGGCGCGGGCCACGCCGGGCTGCGCCAACCGCTGCTTGGCCGCCAACGCGTCGGTGAACTCGGTCATCACCGCATCAAACGGCATCACCGCGTCGGCGAGGCCTGCTGCCACCGCCTGCTCGCCATAGAACAGCCCCGCCTCGGTGGCGCGCACGGCATCCGGATCGATTCCGCGCATCTGTCCGACCTGATTCACGAAGATGTCGTACAGGCGATCCACCTCGGTCTGCAACGCGGTGGTGGCCTGGGGGGTGAGTGGCTCGTGCGGGGAGAAATCGTTCTTGTGGCTGCCCGCGAAGACGGCGGTGTAGTTCAGGCCGTCCTTGGCGTCCTTCACCGACTGGTCGACGTGCAGCGCGATCACGCCGATCGACCCGACGCCAGCGGTCTGCGACAGCGTCAGGCGCTGGCAGGCTGCCGCGATGGCAAAAGCCGCCGAGTACGCGGCATCGTTGGCGTGTGCCCAGATCGGCTTGATGGTGCTGGCGGCGCGGATGCGCTCGGCCAACTCAAACACACCCGAGGCCTCGCCGCCGGGCGAGTCCAGATCGAGCAGGATGCCCGCCACCTGTGGGTCGGCCAGCGCGGCGTCCAGTCGGGCTTCGATCTCGCCGTAGGACATCAGGCCAGAGGCGGCTTCGATACCCATCGAACGTCTGACCAGCGTGCCGACCACCGGGATGACGGCAATGCCCGCCTGACCCGATGTGGCGCTTTGGCGCGGCATGGGCAGCGGCATTGCCATGTCCAGATCGGGCAAGCCGATGCGGGAACCCAACACCGAGAGGATCACATCGAGTTTGGGACGTGCAATGAGGAGCGGCGTCCCGTAGAGGCGGGACGCCAGATGAACGAGTTGCATGTCAGTTGTCCTGTTGGTCTTGCGGCACGGCCACCGTGGCGGCCGCATTCATGGGAGCGCCCAATGCCGATGGTTGTGGCGCTTTGTCGTGACGCGGGTCGGAGTCAAAGACCAGTCCGAGCGCATCGGCACGCTGGTTGTCGGCGGCGATCTCGCGGTCGATGTCCTCGGCGTCGTAGCCGAAGGCCGAGATGGCTTCCGATCGAGACAGCAGCCCGGCACGAATGGCGGTCAGCATCGCGTCGAATTCCTTCTTGGGATCGACCCACTGCCAACCCTGTGGAATCCATTTGGCCGCGAAGTAGTCGCGCTTCTTCTCGGTGAACTGCGGCAGCGCCAGCGCGCCTTCAAGTAGCGCTTGCTCCATCCAGGCACGCCAGATTGGGCGGCACAGCTGGTGGACGATCACGCCGTGCTGGATGGCCTCACAGCGGCGGCGAAACTCCAGCAGCCCGGCCCGGATCGACGAGTAGTTCACTTGCGTCAGGTCTCCGGTCAGCATCTCGTAGGTGATGCCCATCGCCGCTGCCACCGCCCGAAACTGCATGCGCAGGAATTCGGCGTAGCTCGCACCAACGTCGGCGGGCTGGCTGAACTTCACGTCCTCGCCGGGCTCCAGGATCTGCATCGTGCCCGGCTCCAGCCCGGCCAATGCCGCTCCGCTGGCATCCGGCAACCCTTCACCCATCAGGTTGTCTTCAGGTGACAGGCGCGTGATGAAGCCCGCGAACATCGCGGCGGTTTTCTTGCGCACGAGCTCGGCGTCGTCGTACTGGTCGAGTTCGTTAAGCTTGACCAGTGCGCGCGCCAGCCATGGTTCGCCCCGGATCTGTCCAGGCCGCAAGGGACGAAACAGGTGGATAATTTCGCTGGGCGGCACACGCACTGTGTCGAGACCGCCCACCACGCCACCGGTGCCTGACATCGGGGCCAGTGAGCCATCACCCGGATGCGAGCGATACAGGTGGTAAGCCACCCGCCGTCCGAGCTTGTCGAACTCGATACCCGCACGGATGACGTTTCCGGAAGCCAACTCCTGATTCAGAGTGGCTGGCAGGTGTTCGGGTTCGAGCAACTGCAATTGCAGGCCCACCGGCAGGCCATCCTCCGGGCGGCGATAGCGCAGCCGCACCAGACATTCCCCGCCTTCGAGCATGGCGCGACAGGCCAAGGCCTGCAGTCCGTAGAAATCGGTCAGTCCGGCGGCATCGGCTTCCTCGCACCAGTCCCACCACAGGCTGTGGATCGCTTCGCGCAGGGGCTGATCGGCCAGCATGCTCTGCGGCTTGATGCCGGTGCCGATGGCGTTCGAGACAAAGGCTTCAACGCCTGCCGCTGCCCAGGCATTGCGGCGCACCAGATCGCGGCTCTTGGCGCGCAATTCGTTCTGGGTGAACGCCAGTGCTGCGACTGCGCCTGGATTGCCGACCTGCCACGCCAATGCGCGACGGCCGCCACCGATACCGTCATAGAACGGGGCGCCGCCAAGCAGACTCATGCCGACGCGTCTACGCATTCGGTCAAACCATTGCATGTTCAGAACCCTTTGCCGGTGGTGACCCGGATCTGGCGTGGCGCGCCAGGCCACAGTCCGGTGTCTACGGCCTGCTCGAAGAGGTCGCGCTTGACCGCCGCAATGGCGGCCTGGAGTTCATCGACGCTGCGGTACTCGACGGTCTTGTCGCCAAAAGTCACGCGCTTTTCGCCTTTGACCAGCGCCGCTTCCAGTGCGTCGAGGTGTGCTTGTGTGTAGGCCATCAGCGGAACACCGTGAGGTTGATTTCGGAGGAGTCGTCGAACGATGCGGACGTGGTGGCGCAACTGACGTCGACGTACTGGGCGGTCTTCTGGTCGGCGCTGGATCGCACGATGGCAATGCGCTGCGTGCCGCTGTTGGTGCTGCTGCGGGCAAGCGCCGTCCAGCAATAGTTGGCGTCGGGCATGGCAACGGTGAAGGTCACGCGGTAGCGACCCGCCGCCGTCCGGGTCACGCTGGCCACGTTGTGCGATGCGCGCACGACGACCTGCGTGCCGACATAGCCGAAACACACCCACGCCCGGGCCACGCCGGGGTGGGTGGCGTCGATCTTGGTCTTAACCTCGAGCCCGACACGACTGGCCAGCGCACTGATGCGCGATGCGATGCTCATCAGACCAGGGCACCCACAAAGACCGCGACGAAGTCTGTGTCGGTATTGCCGACATCGGTGGCTGCGACGGCTCCGATGTTGCTGCGTGCCTGAAGTTGCTCGGCCACGGTCAGCGACTGCGCCGCATCGAAGCGCACACGGTTGTTGACGGCGGCGAGCAGCGCATCCAGGCCACTGGTGCCGTTCTGCAGCAGTTGCTGGATTTCCACCAGCGTGTCGTAGGCGGCATCGGCACCGCCCAAGATTTCGGTCTTGAGCGCATCGAGCAGCGAGACGATCTTGTTGGACGAGTACGTGGTCGTGGCCGCGACGTGCGCATCGTCGATCACCGCCGACGACACCACGGCGGCTTTCAGTTCGTTGATGGCCGCGACCAGATTTGACTTGTCGGTGGTGGTGAGGTTGGCCAGATTGCCTGCCTTGGCGCGGACGTCGTTGAATTCCTGCGCGACGCGGATGACCAGGCTTTCGATACGGGTAGCAAGACTCATGTTTTCTCCTTGAGGTGTCAGGACAGCCAGCGGCTTTTGATCACGCGCCGACCGGTGTTGCGGTTGCCAGAAACAGCGAGGCCACCGCGTTGGGTGGCCTCGTTGATCGATTCGGTAGGTGTTTCAAGGACTGGCGGACTGGACAGCCCCAGTTGTCGCTCCAGTTCCCGCCAGTGACGTTCCTCGAAGCGATCCAGGCCCGCCGCCGATGCAGCCGCGCGGGCGTAGACGTAGCAGTCGAGCGCTTCATTGCGCTCGCGCATCTTTTGCCACTCCCGCACCGGGAAGCCGTTGCGGTCGCGGCGGGTGATCAGTTGTTCCGCGCAGAGTTGCTGGATGAACTCGGCGTCGATCTTGGGCAGATGGACGAACCCGACCGGGAACACCGTGGTCAATCCGTCCTCGCCAACATCTGCGCTCTTGCGCAGGTTGTTGTAGAACTCGAGCTTGGCGATGCTGACTGCCACCGTGTACACCTTGATGCCCCGGCGCAGCTTCTTGCCACCCTGCGAGACATCGATGGCGGTCGGCGTGCCGATCAGGGCTGCACCGCGAGGCACACCCTTGACCGCCATCACACGCGAATCGCGGCAAGCCCGCACAAAGGCGTAGGCCTCCTGCGTTGCAAACCCGGTATCCAGTGCAAAGCGCGCCAGCGGCATCGATGCGCCCGAAGCATGTGTCCAGGTCTCGGCCAGCATTTCAGCGAGGCGCTTCCACACCGTGTCGCGGGCGGTGTCACCCATCAGCACGCGGTGCTCGACCAGCCACGACTCCCTGCCGCGCCCAAAGGCCCAGACCGACGCTTCGATGCGATCTTTCTGCACGTCGGCCGCGCCGACCAAGAGCAGGCCGCCTTGCGGCACCGTGCCGACGCGGTAGTCCTCTCGGCGCTCGACCAGTCGTTGCCAGTCCGGGGCTTCGCCTTCCTCGACCCAGGTTTCACCCAGCTCGGTGTTCTTGAAGGTCTTGATGGCAGCGGCCGATCCCGACTCTTTACTGACGGCGGCTTCCCACGCAGCGGCGATCTCACGCCACGAACGCCAGCCCACCGGGCTGTATAGCGACGACAGGTGGAAGCCAGCCGTCTTACCCATGCCATCGGTGATCATCGCGCGCGGCAGTGTGGATTCCCATCGGCCGTGCTCCAGCATCCACGTCTTGTGGTGCTCGGCAATGGCGGTGTCACATGACTCGCAGATGTAGGCAGCGGTCTCCGGTTGCCCTTTGTCCCAACGCAGCTGCTCGAAACGCAGCCACTGCCGGTGCGAGCAATGCGGACACGGCACGAAGTAGCGACGTTGGTCACTGGCCTCGTACTCGCGTTCGATAGCCGATGCCCCTGAGATCGTCGGCGTCGAGACGATGAAGATCTTGCGCCGCGCGAAGGTGCGTGTACGCGCCTCGGCCAGCGAGATTGCGTCCCCTTCACCCTCGACGTCCAACGGATAACCGTCGACCTCGTCGAGAAACAGATACCGCACCGGCATCGAGCGCAGGCCGACCGCGCTGTTGGCCCCGGTCATCACCAGCACGCCACCCCGGAACTCCTTGGCCAGGATGGTGTTGCCGGAATCCCGGCTGCGCGCCGGTGCAATCAGTTCAGCCAGTGCGGACGACTCCTCGATCAGCGGATCGATCCGCTGCTTGGAGTTGCGCTTGGCCATCTCCACTGTCGGCCACACCGCCATCATTGGCCCGGGTGCGTGATGGATCACATAGCCGATCCAGTTCGATCCCATCTCGGTCGCGCCAAGCTGCGCCGCTTTCATGAACACCACACGCTCGACCGGCGAGGTCGGCGACAGGCAATCCATGATTGCTTTCAGGTATGGCGTGCGGCTGGTACGCCAGCGCCCAGGCTCGGCAGAGGCCTTGCTGGAGAGCATGCGGTGGCGATCCGACCATTCGGACACGGTGAGCAGCGGGTCCGGAGTCAGTCCTTCGCGCCATGCGCGCTCAATCTCGGCAGCGCCTTCATAGTCCAAGTCCATCAATCCACCCTCGGGCGCATCTCGCCCAGTTCCTGCAGGTGCTCACGCACCGCCGCTTCCAAGGCGTTGTGCATCGTGTGGGGATCGACGCCGAGCTTGGCTGCCATCTGTGCCGAGATGCGTGCGGGCCAGTTGAGCCAGGCATCGCGTTCGGAGCGCGCCAGCTTGAAAACATGGGCGATGGCCTGCGGCCGATCCACCAGCTCGCCCTTGAGGCGGGCCAGACGCACCTTGTTGGTTTGCGCCTTGACCACTTCGTTGACCGTCCGCGCTTGCAACAAGGACGTGCCACCTGCTGCGGATGTTGCCAATGAGGCTGCTTGCCCGTCTCCTGTGGCCCCGCTGGATTCCTGGACGGCGACCTTGACCGCGCGGGTGGCCGTGCCATTGCGCGGTGCATCGGAATTGCGCGCCCACTCGCGGTCGACGCGCTCGGCATCAATCGTTCCGTCTGCCTCCGGCGTGATCCGCCCAGCAGCGATGGCCTTGCGCACCGCTGCATCGGACACCCCTCGGTGGCGTGCGTAGGCACGAATCGAAATACCCATATTTCCCCTTCGGGGCACCTTCAATCATTTGTTCGTCATTCATGCGAATTGAGCTTGGCTTCCATCTGGAACAGCGCGTTCATACGTTCGTCATCAACACCATGAAAGGACACGGACATGAGCAAGCTCGAACAACTCCTGACCCAGATCGCGCAAAACAAGCTGGGCATCGAAACCCTGGAAACCCGCCGCTCGGACAGCCTCGATTTCCACGATGTGGCGGTCTGGTGCCTACGCGATGCGCTTGAAGCCGCCTTCAACGCGGGTCTCGAGCAGGGGCGCAATGCCAACCCGTCAGACAAGGCCAACACCTGATTGCGAAGCGAAGAAGCCAAGCAAAAAGCGCTTGGCTTCACTTGAGAACAGCGCGTTCATCACATCACCGTCCACCACATCGAAGGAGCAAAACATGACCACCACTCAACTGACCCCTGCCCAGCACGCGATCCTGGCCCACGCGGTTGAACACACCAGCGGCAAGATCGACTGGTTCCCCGACAACATCAAAGGCGGCGCACGCAAGAAGGTGCTCGACGGACTTTTCAACCGCGCACTAATCACAACCGACGGCACCGACTGGTTTGTCGCTGCGGAGGGCTACGACGCCCTGGGCATTCCGCGTCCCGACGTGAACAGGAAGGGCATCGGTCAGTTCGAAGCCAATCTCGACCGGATCATCGCCAACGCTGAAGGCGCGCCTGCGGCCGCGAGCGATCCCGAACTGGAAGCCGCCGTAACCGCCGCAGAAGCCACGTGGGTCAAGCCGCGCACCCGCGAGAACAGCAAGCAGGCCGAAGTGATCCGGATGCTGCAACGCCCCGAGGGCGCAACCATCGGCCAGATCTGCACCGCCACCGGTTGGCAGGCGCACACGGTGCGCGGCACCTTCGCCGGAGCCTTCAAGAAAAAGCTCGGCCTGAACATCGTCTCGGACAAGCCGCAGGGTGGCGAGCGGATCTACCGCATCGCCTGAAAACGAGCACAGCGAGTTTCGGCGAAGCCAAAAAGATGGCGAGAGGAGCCATGAATAGCTTGGCTTCTCTCCCCACCAGCGCGTTCATACAGATGTCGTGATTGACGACGCCAAACCAGGAAAACCGCCATGAGCACCATGACCATCACCATCGAACGCACCCCACGCACTCTGCAGTTCGCAGGCCAAAGCCTCCAGGTCGAAGAGTTGAGTATCCGCCTACCGTTTGCACGCAAACCTGCCGACCTCGGCGAACTGGGCGGGAGCGACCAGCACAAGGTCTACGTCACCGAGACCAAGGAGCTCACCCTTGCCGAATTCGACGCCTTTGGGCGCAGCCTGCTGGTGTCACGCGACTGGCTGCGTGGCAAGGGTGGCGGCACTGGCGACGGCTACCTCTGCGTCGAGGTCACTGCTCCCGGACGCCCTTACCTCTACGTCAATCCCGAGGGCGGTGATTACGCCCGCTACGTAGCTCGTCTCGGGTAAGCGAAATTGATCGAGAAAGAGGCCAGGAACAGCTTGGCTTCTCAATCGAACAGCGCGTTACTACAGGTGTCGCAACGACCAACCCGGAGAAGACACCATGACCACCAACCAGATACCCGCCACCCAAAACGAAGCCTGGGGTTTTTGGGGCACGATGAACGAACACGCCAGCGCCGCATGGCCCCTGGCCATGAACGCCATTTCGGACGCCACGTACCAGCCCCTCGAATCGGTGCGGACCTTCCTCGACAGCCGCCACGGACGCCATTTTGCCGACGACATCCAGAACGGTTTGTACCAAGGCCAATCCTTGCAGGATGCGATCAACGCCGCCACCCAACGTTGGATGGGCTGGACGATTGGCCGCCAGACCAGCAAGCAGTACGGCATCCCGCGCGGCCTGCCTTACCTGACAGGCTTTGTGATCCACTGCGAAATCTGCGAAGAGATGGCTGCCTGATGAAAGCGCTCGCCACCGAACGGGAGCAGGCACTGCGTTGGCTGATTGCCAACCGGCGTCCAGACGTCTCCATCGAGCAGGCTGTGAGCGTCATGTGCATGGCACTGCCGCGCGATCTCACCACCCTGCAAATCCTGCGGCGCATCGCCGAGGAAGAAGAGGCCAAGCAGCCCGGCCAGCCATTCAACTGGCGCACACTTCCTGGTCTGCTGCCTCGCGGACAGCCGTCTGGCCGGTGAAGTCCTCCCACCGGCGCACGATCACATCCACGTACTTCGGATCGAGTTCGATCAGCCGCGCGACGCGCCCCGACTTTTCGGCTGCAACCAACGTTGTGCCAGAACCACCGAACGGATCGAGCACCACGTTACCCGGGCGGCTCGAATTGCGGATCGCGCGCTCAACCAGCTCCACCGGCTTCATCGTCGGATGCAGATCGTTCTTCTGCGGTTTCTTGATAGCCCACACATCGCCCTGATCGCGGTCACCACACCAGTGGCGTTGCGCACCCTCGGGCCATCCGTACAAGATCGGTTCGTACTGGCGCTGGTAGTCGGCACGGCCCAGCGTGAAGGTGTTCTTGGCCCAGATGATGAACGTCGACCACTTGCCACCGGCGGCGCGAAAGGCGGCCTGTAGCACATCCAGCTCGCTGGATGACATAGCCACATAGATGCCGCCCCGGCAGTTCGCCACGGTGGGCGTCAATGCTGCCAACAGGAAGTCGTAGAAGCCATCGCCCAAGTTGTCGTTCAGGATCGCTCGATCCTTGCCGCGCATCTTGTCCTTGGCGCTGTTAGCGTAGTTCACGTTGTACGGCGGGTCGGTGAAGACCATGTCTGCCATGTCGCCTTGCATCAGCCGGGCATAGCTCTCTGCCACGGTCGAGTCGCCGCACAGCAGTCGGTGCTGGCCCATGATCCAGACATCGCCCGGGCGCGATATTGGAATTTCGCCAACCTCCGGTACCGCGTCCTCGTCGGTCTGGCCCTCATTGTCCGGCTCGTCGCCCGCGATCAGTTCGGCCAGCGCGTCGGCGTCGAAGCCGGTAATGTCCAGATCGAAACCTTCGAGTTGCAAGGCTTCCAGTTCGATCCGGAGCATCGCATCGTCCCAGCCCGCGTTCTCCGCGATGCGGTTGTCTGCGATGACCAAGGCGCGGCGCTGGGTCGGGCTCAGGTGATCAAGGACGACCACGGGCACGATCTCAAGCCCAAGTTTCTGCGCAGCGGCCAAGCGTCCGTGCCCAGCGACGATGATGCCGTCACTGCCTGCAAGGATCGGATTGGTGAAGCCAAACTCGGCAATCGATGCGGCGATCTGCGCCACCTGATCATCCGAGTGCGTCCGCGCATTGCGGGCATAGGGCAATAGTTTGGCTGTCGGCCACTGCTCAATCTTGTCTGCCAACCAGGACGCGCTCATTGTTCTACCTCCGTGGTCGCCAGCCGTTCTGTGGCCACGTCGTCGAAGGACTGGCCCGATTTGATTCCACAGCCTGCGATGAGCGTGACCGGCACGCCGGGGTGGTTTTGCTGAAAACGCTTGATAGCCACGTCCACGTACTCCGGCGCAATTTCCACACTGCGGCAGATACGACCAGTGCGTTGCGCGGCCAGCATCGTCGTGCCACTGCCGCCGAAGGGCTCGAACACGACGTCACCCGAATCGGTGTAAGCCTCGATGACAAACCCAGGCAATGCGACCGGGAACACGGCCGGGTGATCAATGTCCTGCCCGATCTTGCCCTTGTGGCGCATAACGCGAATCACCGAATCGGGAATGCGGGTGTCCTGCGTCGGCAGACCCTTGTGCGTCCAGCCGCCGACCTCGCCATCCTTACCGCGCATCGCCGTGGACGACCCGTCAGCGCGCAGGTGCGACTCCTGGCCCGCATGCTTGCAAGGAACAATCTTGTTGGGTTTGCGGGTGCTGCGATTGAAGTGGAAAACAAACTCGAAGCTGGGAGCCAATCGACCCTGCCAGTCGCCGGGCATGCCTGGCCCCTGATCCCAGACGTACCACGCGAAGCGCCGCCAACCCTGCTGACGCATCCAGGACAGCCAGCCGTCCCAATAGGGGATGACTTCGTTGTCGCGGTGGATCAGCCCAAGATTGACCAGCACCTGTCCGTCGTCCGTCATCGGCAGATGTGCGAACACGCCGCGCATCAGGGCATCCCAATCGGCAATGCCGCCGGAGGCGTAGTCGCGCTGGTTACCATACGGCGGCGAAGTGAAGCAAAGCTGCGCGGTGTCACCCTGCATCAGCGTGGCAACCACGGCTGGGTCGGTGGCGTCGCCACAGATCAACCGGTGCGAGCCGATGGCCCAGACATCTCCCTCGCGCGACACCGCCACCACTGGCGTGTCAGGTACGTCATCAGTCGTATCGGGTTCATCGGCGTTTGCACCATCCTGCGCCGCTGGTTCACCTTCAGTCGACCGGGCATCTGCCAGCAGCGCATCGATCTCGATGTTCTCGAAACCGGTCAGCGCCAGTTCGAAACCCGCTTCGGAAAGCTCCGCCAGTTCGAGCGCCAACATCTCCTCATCCCAGCCAGCGTCAAGCGCCAGCCGGTTGTCAGCGATGACCAAGGCGCGCTTTTGTGCGGTGGTGAGATGGGCCAGCTCGATCACCGGCACCTGATCCAGCCCCAGCTTGCGTGCGGCAGCCAAACGACCGTGGCCCGCGATGATGCCGTTGTCGCCGTCGACCAGGACCGGATTCGTCCAGCCGTATTCGACGATGCTGGCGGCGATCTTGGCGATTTGCGCTTCGGAATGAGTGCGCGGATTGCGGGCGTAGGGAATCAGCGCCTCGACCTTGCGGTACTCGACGTTGAGCGTATTCAAAGATGGTGTCCTGAAAATAGAAAACCCGCCGACGACAAACCGTGGGCGGGTTTTTGGGGTTGGTGCGAACTGACGGGGTGCGAACTGCGAACCGTGCGAACCTTGGTTCGCACCCTGACGCTAAAAAAGCGCCGCGCTCGCGCCCCCCGCATTGGTTTTTGGCCGGGAAGGACCCGTTGATTTCTGGGCTGCTTCCTCTGCCGTCACCTCTGTCCAGACGATAGATGAATACTACGCAAGATCAGGGCGTTTTGTTGCAGGGGTAAAAACCGCTGATTGCCGCGTGATTGCGCACATCCCCGACCATACGCGCCAAATCACGCCAAAACCCTACGCGACCACCACACCATTGAGTTGATCTGCGACCGTCTGCAATGCCCTCTGCCAATGCCGCCATGCCGTCGTGCGGTCGCAGGCAAAGCGGATCGTGATGTCCCGCCAGCCATAGCGCTTCGCGCGCATCCATACGAGATGACGTTGCTCGATGGTGAGCCACTGCACCCAGTGCATGACCTCCAGCATTCGTTCAATCGCCTCTGGACTCGGCGGAAAGGATCGGTACACCCTCTCGTCCGCTGCAAAGGTCTCCCATTCGCTTCGGACAATGGCGGGCCAGCAGTTGAAGTAACCCTGCACTCGAACAGGAGGCAACCGTCGACTGGTGCTTGCGGCCTCTTCAAACCGAGCAGCAACGTCCTCGATAGTCCACTTAGTCATTGCGTCGCCCTCCGTAGAGCCGGTCACCGATGCGTCGCACGATCTCGCGCTCGATGAAGTCCAGACGTTCGTCGGATGCGTTGACCACCAGGATGTGTTGGTCACGCCAGCCACGTTCCTTGATCGCATCCAGATCCGTGGCCTGAGGTTGCAGACGACCGAGGGGGCAGCGGTATTGGGGTGTCGGCACCTTCATGTCACACCTCCTGCGTCTCGACAGCCCAGTGCAGCAAGGCCAGGGCGTCGGCTTCGTTGTCGTCGACTGGGGTGTGACCACGCAGGCGGACGGACGCGATCATGTCGTCCTTGCCCGCATTGCCCTTGCCGGTCGCGTGCTTCTTGATCGTGCCGACTGGAACACCCTGGTAAGGGATGTTGTGATGCTCACACCACGCGGTCAGGTGTCCCATGAAGCCACCGTAGGCGTGCGCCGCATCAACGCCAGCGTGCCGTCGAACCTCCTCGAAGAACACCGCGTTGATGTGGTTGCTGGCCGAGAGCAATTCGTTGAGCCAGCGCTTGAAACGGAGGAAACGCATGCCGCCTCCTTCAAATCGCTGTGGCTTGAAGTGCTCCGTGCCGCTGGTGATAGTGCCGTCCAGGTGCTGCAAAGCCCACCCGGTGTGTGTGCCCAGATCAAGGGCCAAGATTGTCGTGTTCATCGTCGTACTCCAGTTCGGGGGGCGAGTGACGGATGCGACGGGTTCTTTGGAAAACAGCCTTTACGTGCGCGCACGCGTAGCGCGTCAATCAGGAAACCCGTCAAATCCGTCACTCGCCCGGATTGCTCAGTCATCTCGGTAGGGGTAGCCATGGCTATACGGCTTGGGCCTGAGGGCTATGCCCGTGATCCCACGTGCGCCCCCGGTCAGCCGACACTTCTCGAACTTGCGGGCCGCCATCAGTTCGGAGAAGCGCTTGACCGAGCCCACGTACTCACCCGCGCGCTCAGCCCATTCACGCCAGTCGGCGAACAATTCGGAAACGCCTTCACGGTGGGTCTTGGCCAGCAGGCAACGCTCTTCGATCCACTGCCCGAGCGCGTCCTCTGCCTCGAAATACTCCTCAGTCGCCGACACCACACTGGCGGGTGGCTTCAGTCCTTGGCGTTGCCAAAGGCTGCAGCCCTCAACCGCCCACGCCAGAATGCCGTCCCGTTCCTTGAGCAGCTTTTCCGTCAGCCTGCCGTCACGCCGCTCGGGCGGGATCGTCACCGTGAACGGGATCAGGTGCAGCCGCCGCTTCATCGCCTCATCCACGTTGCGGATCGATGGCTTGTGGTTGCCTGCGATCACCAACTTGAACTGCGGCACGTACTCGAAGAAGTCCTGGCGCATGAAGCGTGCGGAAACCTTGTCGCCACCGGTGATGGCCTTAACCTTGGATTCGTTCCAACGCCGACCCTGTTCGGTTTCGATGGATGACACAAAGCGTGCGCCGCGCAGGCCCGCCAGATCGGTCGGATGTCGGTCGGTGCGCGCCTCCATGAACGTGTCCATCGGCGCGTTGGCCGCGTAGTCGCCCAAGATGGTGGTCAGGACGTTGACGAACACGGACTTGCCGTTCGCGCCGGTCCCGTACAGGAAGAACAGCGCGTGCTCGCTGGTCACGCCCGTCAGGCAGTAGCCAACCATCAGTTGCAGGTAGGCAATCAGTTCAGCGTCACCGCCTGTGACGTCGGCCAGGAATGCACGCCACGTCGGACTGTCGCCCTGCGGTGTGGCCGTGGTCACCTTGGTCATCCGGTCATCGCGCCGGTGCGGTCGCATGCGGCCCGTGCGCAGATCAACCACACCGCCTGGTGTGTTGAGCGCCCAGACGTCTGCATCCCACTCCTCGGCGGTGGACGCGTGCTTGGGATCGGAGCGTGCGATTTTCTCTACGGACGAGATCGTGGCGGAGCTGGCCAGCTTGCCTGTGAGCCGAGGGCTGTCCGCCTTGAGTGACGCCATCCGGCAGATACCGCGCGCCAGATGAGACACATAGAGCACCTGATCCGGATTCCAGCGCACGCCGGTCCAGACCAGCCATTTGCCCCAAAGCGCGCAGTAGCGCCAGTCCTCGCCATAGCGGCGTGTGAAGGCCGAGGACAAGCCGTCCTCCGTAGTCCAGTCGACACCGGTCAGCAGATCCGGTGGTGGCGTCTCCTCGACCGAGCGCATCACCGGCATCCGCTCGCCGACGGCGAGGAAGCCCCTCACATCGAAGCCGTCCGGAATGGCGTCAGCCGCATCCCATCCTTCCGGCTTGTCATCGGGTGGCACCAGGATGGCGACCGTGGTCGCACCCGCGTTCAGGATTGCTTGCGATGCACGGTCAGCGTAATCCCAGCCTGGCGCGTCCCGGTCAGGCCAGATCAGCACGGATTTGCCCGCCAGCGGCGACCAGTCGGTCTTATCGACGGGAGCATTTGCGCCATGCATGGCCGTGGTTGCCACCACGCCGATGGCGATCAGGGCCTGCGCACACTTCTCTCCCTCGACCAGCACAACGTGACCAGCGGCAGCCAACCCCGGCTGGTTGTACAGCGGGCGCGGATCGGGCGGAGTCATCTTGCGCCGCTTGGCATCCCATGGACGGAACTCCTTCTTGCGCCCGGGTGGGTCGTAGCGGTACACGACCGCAATCAGTTTGCCGGTGGCATCGAAGTAGTCCCACTTGGCCGTGGCCGGGCCGAGATCATCAACCGGAGCTTCCTTCTTGGCGCGGCGAACCGGCACTGATCGCGAACGACCGAGCAGATCAGCTGCCTCGTCGAGCACCCGGGGAAAGTCGGTGTGGACGTTGGCCCCGAGGTAGGCTGCGATCAAAGCAAAGATGTCACCGCCATCGCCCGTGGCACGATCCGTCCAGAGACCAGCCTTGTCGCCTTCGAGTACCACCTCAAGGCTGTCGCCCGGGCTGCCCAGGATGTCCCCGATCAGAAACTTGCCACGACGCTTCTTTCCTGCCGGGAACATCGTGGTCAGGACTGATTCCATGCGTGCGATCAGTTCAGTGCGAATCTCGTCCCGCTCGCTGTCATTGACGTTGCGCCGGCCCGCTTCTCCCGGTGGTGATGTGTCATTGAAATCAAGCATCGGCACCACCCTCGTGTGACGTCTGCTGCGCAGCGATCCAGGCTTCCAGCTCGTTGGGTTTGAAGCGAACCAGTTTGCCGACGCGGTAATGCGGAATGCGACGCTCCTTTCGCTCCTTGGCTTGAGAGAGCCAATACGACGGCAGATTGAACATCAGTGCAGCCTGGCGCACGTCGATCAGCTGCTCGCCCAGTACGTAATTCAAATTCGAGGTATTCATGCTTGTGTCCTCCAGCAGCGGTCTTGCCACGCGCACATCCGGCATTCAAAGTGGGTCGAGTCATGGAAGGCGCGCGGCAGGAGCTCTCCCGCCTCGGTCGCCGTGATGACCTTGACCGCCCGATCCGACATGCGTTGGGCCAGTGCTGCGTCAAAGGGCACGAGCTCGGTGTAGATCTCCATCGTGTCGGCGTTGAGTGCCGTGAAGATCGCCGGGTGCTCGTGCAGTTCGAGATAGGCTTGGTAGACCGCCACTTGCGCGGCATAGACGGGCTTGGAGATAGTCAGGCCCTTCTTGTCCAGATCGCTCCAGGACTTGTTGCCGAGACACTTACATTCCCAGAGCGCGGGATAGGCGAAGCCATCGGGGCCGCCGACGATGACGCCGTCGATGTGGCCCTGCAGGCGACCGTTGGCCACCGAGAAGCCGAACTGCTCGCCGTCGGCCTTGCGGGTGCGCAGGTCGAAGCCCGCGTCCCGGAGCCACGCGACCATGCAGTCCTCCATGACATGGCCGCGCTCGAAAATGCGCAACATTCGGCCCGGGGTGTCACGCCCGTGGTCGATGGGTGCCTTGGCGTACTCGAACTGCAGCGCGCGTTCACAGGCCACGCCGAGACGTGAGGCCCCGAGGTACTGACGCTCGGACTGGCGAGCACGGGCTTGCTGCATGCCCGTATCCACCAAGCAGGTGACCCGACCGGAGATGCTTGATGTGGAGTTGAAGTCGATCATGGCTTCTTCCCCTTCGGCTCTTCCCAGGGCAGGTCGTCCTCCAGATCCGCGAACGGGTTGGCCAGAGGGTCGGGCGCAGGCGTCATGCCGCGTACCGGCGGATACTTGCTCGCCTCGTGGTGCGCCACCATTGCCTCGGTGTAGCAAGTGACGATGGCGTCGATCACTTGCAGCGCCTCGGCTTCGGAGTAGTCGCCCAGCGGCTTGGTGAAGCCAATCTCGCCCGCGGCCTCGCCGAAGGCCTTGAGGCACCTCTTCATCGCGGCCAGTTCGACATCAGACGGATCGATCATGACGACCTCCTTGCTGTCGACGCGACCTTCCTTGACCCGCAGCCAGTTGCCGTACAGCGCGTGAAACGCGTTTTGGCAGCGTTGCGAGCAGAACACCCAGTCGATGGGGTAGCGCCGGGGATGGCCGACACCGTGACGGTTGTCGGTGTGGCCGAACCCCCGGGCCTGTCGTTTGCAGACCCAGCATTTCATCGGCCTCCCTCACTGCGCCCACGACGGCTTGCCGGTCACGGGTGCGCGTTGTGGAGCCGGTGCCTGATACGCAGGCGCAGCCGCCTGCGCCGGAGCGCCGGAATGTCCACTGCCCGGAGCCTTGGGCGGCACGCCCATCAGTTTTGCGTAGTCGGGGTGATCAGGCTCGACCGCGATCTTGACCACGTTCCGGTCTTGGCCCTTGCCATCCTTCTCAATGTCCACGCGCGCCAGAAACTCCAGGCCATCCAGTTCATGAAAGCCCTGGATGCGGCGCGCGGCGGCGGCCTGCGGGCTGTTGTCCTGGGGGGGGACGTTGCGGGCGCTGTTGAGCGCGGCGCGGATGAAACTGCGCCCCATCTGGCCCCAGGTCGGCCCCTTCTTGGAGTGCAGGCCGATGTTGCTCCACATCTTGCGCTTGGCATGGTCGCCAGCCGTGACCACGAATTCAGCGGCGAGATAGATGGAGCCGGTTTCGAAGGACTCGGTGGCGTAGCCGCCGCCCCAGCCTTGTTCCGGATCGTCATAACCACCGGGCTTGATGGTCATGCGCACTGGCACGACAGCGCCCTTGGGGATCAGGTCAAAGCCCGACTGTTGGGGATCGGCATCTTGGAAATCAAAATAGCTGGACGACATGGCGATTACTCCTTGGATTCGGTGGTGTTTTCAGTAGTGGGGGTGCCGGTGCTAATGGGCATGGGCAATGGCGACTGGCCTGCGCACTTGGCGATCAGTGCGCCGAGATGCGGCGGCTCCAGCAGGTCGAGGCGACCGCTGCGGTCTTTGGCCGGAAAGCCGTAGGGATTGACGGTGTGCGTGATGAAGGCGCGGTAGGCACTGCCGTCGTCGGCCTTGATCTCGGCCAGCGTCACGACCTCATCGACGATGCCGGGCAGCTCCAGACTGGTCTTGCTGCCTTCGATCTGCGGCACGAACACCTTGCGGTTGTAGTCATCGAGACGTTCGTCGAGGATGGCGACGAACACCACGTTCTTGCCGCGTGCGTGCTGCAGATGTGTCAGTGCGCCGATCATTTCCTGGCCAAGCAGGCCATATGCGGCGCGCAGATCGGGTTTGCCGCTACGGTCACTGGTGGCACCGGGTTGCGTCTTGCACCATGCGAAGCACTGCCGGGACAGCTGCGTGATCGAGTCGAGAAAGAAGGTCTGGTAGCGGTCGAGCTGCGTCGGGTTACCAAATTTCTCGATGACGTGGTCGTAATGCGCCTGCGAGAACGCGCTCTCCGGCGGCAGTGACTTGTCCGGGCCTGCGAGGAATACGAAAAAGTCGCGGCTCTCCGGCCACGAGGCCGGGCGGATGGTGTCGCCTGGCCAGTCGGCCACGGCGAGATCGCCCGCCTCGATATCGAGGAACAAGGTGGTGGCAGGGTCGAGGTCTTTGAGCCGGGTGGTCTTGCCGATGCCGGATTTGCCCAGCATCAGCAACTTCACACCCTTGCGCTCGGCCAAGCGCTGCTGCGCGGAAATGATCGGGAGGGACATCACGCCACCTCCTTCAGTTGTTCCGCGACCGCCGGATTCCAGAGGATCTGGTAGCCGCTGTGGCCGTTGCGCGAGTACGGCATGGCTTCGGCCCATGCTTCACCGGCCTCGGTCAGTTCCCACTCGTCCCGGTCGTTGCGGAACTGAAGGCCGCCGGATGCCAGCAACTGGTTCGTGGCCTTGGCTGAGCGACTCAGTAATTTGCCGAGCTGTGTGGCGTTGAGCGAGCAGATCGGCTCGTTGGCGGCAGGCAAAGCGCGTCGCAGCACTTCCGTGGTCAGGCCGGTGTTTTCCTGAATGCAGGTCAACGTGGCAGCCATTGCAATGCCGGTCTTGACGCCCGGTACCTTGGCGACCGCTTCGCCGATCAGCAGGATGGCGGTGACGCGATCTTGGGTCGGCGCGGGCAAGGCAGCCATCGTGGTGGCGGCGGAATACGCGCCTGTCTTGCGGATTGCTGGCAGCACTTCACCGGTGATCCAGCGCTTGAAGCGCTTGGCGGCATCCTTGGTGCTACCGAGGATCAGGGCGTAAAGCCCCGACTCGTTGACGTGGTTTTGGCGTTGACGGCCACCCGCCGTAAGGGTCTCCAATTTCTGGAGATCCTCGGCATCGACGTGGGACTTGATCGCCTGAGACGGATTGCCCATCTCCAGGGCGTCGCAGACATCGGTGGCGTTGAACCACGGCAGCCCGAGTTCATCGACCTGGACGCGCACGGCGTGCGCTTCGAACTGGAAGGGAATGATCGCGCTCATGATCAGCCCTCCCACGACACGTCGGCGATACGGTCGACTCCACGCGCGGCACGTTTGCGCATCTCGGTGTGGAGTTCTTCCAGCGCGGTGCGGCGGCGACCGAGCGCCAGCGATTCCGCGCTGGCCGTCTGGATGGCAAATGCCAGCTCGTCCACAGTGGCGACATCAAGCGGGACAACGACGTCCTGTCCGTCAGCGTGGCGATACCGGATTTCGTCAGGGAGGTGTTCGCCGTAGATGGACGGCAGCTGTTGACGCAGCGAGGCGATGAGATTGGTGCTCATGGTCATTACTCCGAATCGATGGAAAGGGTGAAAGACGGCTTGCCGGAATCCACGGTGCGAGCGGCGGCGAACTGCTGTTGCAAAGCAGGCGGCCAGTTCGTGAAGCGGGATTCGGAGACGGACAACTTGATGTCGAGGTAACCCTCAACCTTCTCGCCTGAGGCGACGATGCGTTCAGCGATCTCAGCCAGTTGCTTCTGATCCCAGCTAACCTTTTTGGGCAGCTCGAACTTCAGGTGCAGCGGGCCATCGCTGATGTGTGCGGTGCCGAAGTCACGGCCGGATTCCCGCAGCGCGGTGCGTGCCTGCTCGCCGTAGCACTGATCCAATGCTGCGTCGAACTTGGTGCGCGCCTTCTTCAGCCAGTCGATTGCCGCATCGAGGTTTTTGTCGATCTCGTGTTTCTGCGCGGGCGGCAATGCGGCCAGCTGGCTGACGGACATCTCGGCGATGTCGGCGGGGAAGATGGTGATGTCATTCATCGCATCTCTCCTCAAACAGCCGCGCGTTCGGATGTCGAGTCGTGCAGCGCTTCGCGCTCAAACTCGAGGATCGCGTCGACCGGGTAGCCGACACGCTTGGACAGCTTCAGGTAGCGTGGACCGCGACCCTCACTGCGCCAGCGCTGCAAAGTCTTGGGGCTAACGCCCCAGCGTTGCGCGAGCTCGTTCTCGTTGAGTACGCGGCGATCACCGGGTGACATGGTGTTGATCGCCTGCTGTGGCGACCGGGGGATACCGCTGGTTGGTGTCTGCATGGAATGCTCCTGTGACGTTGTTGAGTAACAGGTGTCATTCCAAACTTCGGGTGGCGAACCTTTAAGGGACGCAATGGCGAACCACGACGGAACTCCAGGTTCGCCAATGGCCCGGGGCAGAAAAGCAAACGGCGAGCACATGGCTCGCCGTCATCGGGTGTGTCTGGAGGCAAATCAGGCGTCGGGGAAACCGAGCAATCGACGCTGCGCAGCCCAATCGCGCGGCAGTTGATCTTGGCGGCCACGCAAGGTGTGCAGATTCAGGTGGCGTGGCTGACGTCCTTCGAATATCGCCTCCACGATATCGGGGGCCAGCATGGTCATGCGCAAGACCTCGGCAGCCCACCCCGGCTCCACTTTCATGGCGTGCGCCAAGTCCGTTGTCGTGGCGTAGGTGCCATCGTCGATCAAGCGCTTCCAGTAGAAGGCCTTACCCAGCGTTTTGATCATCGGCACATCGAAGCCACCGATTCGGTCCGCGATCTCGGGGGCTGGCGGTATCAGCAGCTTCCGGTTCTGGCGGCGCTTGATCGTCAGGGGCACTAAGGTGACCCGCTGCCCCTCGCTGACGTAACTGCGCGCTTCGGCTCCGACCTCGATGCGGACGGCGCGCTGGCGCTGGTGGGTCGAGGCGTTCATGCAAAAACCTCCTCGGCACGTTCTTGGGTCTCTTCGATCAAGGGGTGCGTGCTGATATCCGCACCGAATCCGATCCAACCGTCCTCCCGCCAAACGATATCCAGGCCGTGCCCGTGCAGTTGCACGCGTTCGATCAACAGCCGTGTGATCCGTTGCTGCTCGGCGGGGAACAGTTGCGACCACACGTCACCGATGCGCTGCATGGCGACCACCACCTGTGCCTCGTCCAGCGTCGACCCCGCCGGATGCTGCTGGCAGGATCTCCACACTGCGATCAGCATTTGCGGCGATGAGAGCGCAGCATGGATTTGCGTCAACACGGCATCTTCGATCTCGGCGGCTGGCAGGTGGCCCACGTCCGGAGTATGTGGAGCCAGGCTGGCACCGGCGTTGCGCCGCTTGTGCAGGTAAGGCACGTAGTAGCGGTACTGCCGACCATTTTTCTTTTTGACGAAGGAGTGCAACATCCGTTGGCCATCCGGTGCAAACAGAAGTCCCGCCAGCAGTGCCGGATGCTTGGCTCGGTGTTCGCGCGGAGCCTGCTTTCGCCTCTCAATGAAGGCGTGTGCCGCGTCCCACAATTCTTGAGAAATGATGGGGTCGTGCTGGGCCGAGTACCACTTCTCGTGATTGCAGATTTCACCGAGGTAAATGCGGTTACGCAGCAAGGTAAAGAGGTACTGCTGATCGATGCTGCGCCCCAATCGCTCCCGGCCGGACTGGGTGACCCATGCCTTGGTGGTATGCCCTTCGATATCCAGTTCGCGGACGAGTCGCGCAGCCGAGCCATGCTCGGCGTAGCGGCGGAAGATGTCACGTACCAGCGCAGCTTCACGGTCGTTGATAACGAGCTTGCGTTCGACCACGTCGTATCCGAGGGGCGGGACTCCGCCCATCCACATGCCTTTGGCCTTGCTGGCGGCGATCTTGTCGCGGATGCGTTCGCCGGTGACTTCGCGTTCGAACTGCGCGAATGACAAAAGGATGTTGAGCGTCAATCGCCCCATCGATGTGGTGGTGTTGAACTGCTGCGTGACCGCGACAAAGGAGACGCCGTTGCGGTCGAAAACCTCGACCAGCTTTGCGAAGTCCGGCAGGCTGCGCGTGAGGCGGTCGATTTTGTAGACGACCACGGTATCGATCTTCCCCGCCTCGATGTCGATCATCAGTCGGCGCAACCCGGGCCGTTCCATGTTTCCGCCAGAGTAGCCGCCGTCGTCGTATCCGTCGTCGACGGCAATCCAGCCTTCATGTCGTTGGCTTGCAATGAAGGCCAAGCCCGCATCACGCTGTGCCTCGAGGCTGTTGTATTCCTGGTCGAGGCCTTCGTCAGTGGACTTGCGTGTGTAGACGGCGCAGCGCTTCTTTGGCGTGACTGCGGGAATCTGGTTTCGACGCACTAAGCTCATGCTGCCCCCTTCTTCGAAGCAGGTGCCTTCAAACCAAAGAACACCGGGCCTGACCAATGGCTGCCTGTGATGCGTTTGGCTACAGCGGACAGGCTCTTGAAGCGTTGCCCCTGGTACTCGAAATCATTCGATCCGCGCACCAGCACACGATGTTCAATGTCGTCGTAGATGCGTGTCAGGACGGTACCGGGCAGTAGGCGTTGGCTATCGCCGCGCAGTTGCTTGGGCAAGATGCCGGTTTCGCCAACCTCCTCGAGCTTCTTGCGCAGTGACGGTTTCAAACCGCCAAACGCGCGCTCTTGCATCCGGTAGGCCAGGCGACTTTCCAACCAGACCCGATGGTGGTGATTCGGCCGTTCATCGAAATGGTCGTCCCAGAGAGCCCAAAGATCATCCATCGAAAGATGGGGAATAGCCGCGACGCGGGCGGCGACTGAGGCGGGCGTTGGTGAGGTTGCGTGTGCTGTCATGGGCGAACTCCGTTGTTGTGATCGGGGTTCGCATTCACGCGCTGTTGGCCGGGGAAGCCAAGGCAAACCTGCTCGCTGTTTTTGGGGATGTCGCGCGATTGGCGGGCACGAAGGCGCAGCAGCGCGGCAGCTAACAGATCAGCGATTTCTTGATGCCCGTGCCGTGGCCGGTCAGGTGATGTGCAAATGGAGATAGGTTCGATTTCTGTCATGGCAAGCGTTCCGATGGAAAACGCTGCTCATGCTAGAAACCAAGGGCACTTCGCGTAACGTGATTTAGCGTGAGTGCGCGGGTCTTCGCGCTAACTGATGCGCTGATTGAAGCAATAGTGATCTGGCATGCTCGGCCGCGTACTCGCATGCACTTCGGTGATCCGGAATTCGTACCCGAAATCGGTCATCTGATTCAGCGGTACTTCGACATACGCAGTCGGCCCCGTACCTACCGGTTGAGGGCCGAAGTCCGGCCACGCTTTGAACAGAGCCCGATACTCCTTCTCTCGACTGTAGGTCTGACCGCACAGGTAGAAGGCACACAATCTGGAGATGCCTTGAAGCACGAACTCACGCCCATGTTGCTGCCGAATGGTCGAAACCAGATCAGTCAGTAGCGGGATGGGCGTCCCTGGCTTCGGTTCGTAGACGATCTTCCGGAAATTGGGGTTCTTGGCCGTGATGTCGATGGTCAACCGAACACCATCGGACGCAGCGAAGTTTCGCCAGAAGTATTCCTCGTCTTCGTGCGACAGGTTTGCTTCTGTGAAAGATGCATAGAACAACTGCGGCAGCAACAGAGCGCGATACGTCGGTTCGCCACTTGCATCAGGCTCAAGGTATCCACGCAGTCCATGCGTCTGGCAGAAGGTGACGATCTCCCCATCGGTGAGTCGCTTCTCGATATTCGTCAATCGGAAGATTCCGGTCGAGAGAATGTTTTCTGCCGCCTCACGCGACGTGTAGTGATAGACGGTCGCCGAGCTGATGCTTGGCCATAGATGGGCTGTAATCGCATCCGACAACCTCGGGGTCGGTTTCGCCATGTCGCTGACGGTCTTGTCTGTCACGGTGATGTCGCGCAGTTGCATGGCATCGGAAACGCCATGCTTCGAGAGGATCGCATTGATGTCGGCGACGATGGCGTTTAGGGTCATGATTTGTATTGCCGCCAATCAGCGAACCGGCATCTGGCCGTTGGAGACAAACTGATCGAAGCTGTCAAAGCTCTCGCCGTCTTGCCAAGACCGATCCCATGACCGTGGTTCAGCACTTTCCAGTAGCAGAAGGGTCAGGACGCGATCTCCTGTGGTGTAGCTGTGCTTGAACTCGCGCAACTTCATGTGTGGTGCCTCCTCCGGGCACCAGATCGCGGCAGACATCTCCGTGCCATCCCACTCCTGCTCAACGGTGGAATCAGCAGCCAGGGTGCCGGGTAATGGTTCCTGTGGATCGTCAGTGCGCCGAATGCGGGCGCGCGTCTTGACCGCGCTACTGCTGCGCCATTCGTACTTCACGAAACCGTTGTCCCAATAGACAAGGATTGCCCGCTGCGTGGTGAATTTGATGAACCGAATGCACAGCGCCTCGAACGACACCTGGAACCGTTTGGCTAGGGCGCTCAGGACATGCAAGTCGATGCGCTGGTTCGAGATCCACTCGCGCAGCAAGTCGCCAGGCATCAGCAGGTTGCTGGCAAAGTCGTCCGCCTCACGTTCGATGACACGGATAGTGTCAGCGCCGGAGTACACGCTTTCCTTGTCGCAGTTGAAACTTTGCCGCTGATCGCGGTGAAGAATGAAGTGGCCCAGTTCGTGAGCGATGGTGAAACGCTGGCGTTCGGGGTTTGCCTTGCCGTTATAGAAGATGCCCCACTCTGCGGTGTCCTGTGGGTTGCGCACCAACATGCCTTCGCAGCTATTGATGTCCAGCACCATCGGGGCCTTGATCTCCCGCACCCCTTTGCCGTAAGGCGTCTCTGGAAGCATTTGCCGGACGACTTCCAGATCCACGGCATCCGGCATGCCGTCGGCGTGCCACGCCCGCAACCATTTCAAGACGGTGCTGGCCGCGATGGAACCAGTTAGGGGCTGGGATGAGCTCAATTGTCAGACCGCCTTAGTTCTTGTCGGGGAACATGATTTTGAGTGCCTGACGGTAACGATCCTTCTCCTCGTCCGTCATTCCAGCGTACTCGCGGAAGAAGGCCACATCTTCTGGACTGGCCTGAGGAACCTGTTCAATGGGCTCGCCCATGATGTCCTCCATCGTCACGCCCAGCACCCTGGCCAAGGCCTGGACCCGTTCAGCGGAGGGACGCTGGCCGTCCTTCATTTCCAGTTCCCATATATACGCCTTGGTACAGCCGACTTCGTCGGCGACCTGTTGCAAGGTCAATTTCTTCGCCTCGCGTAAGCGTCGCAGGCGTGCTCCGAACGCTGAAGCCATAGCGATGCTCCTGTAGGGGAAAACAGTCAGTTAACAAAAACAAGACCGCTAGTATAGCCGCGAGATACAAATAAGGTCTAGATGTGCCGCTTTGATTGACAAGCGGAAATCTGAGGTTCAGAATCGCGCTTGTATCTCGCTGCTTTACTTGTGCGGGGTGCGTGTTCAGTAACCTAGTCGCTGGCCAGTGCAGTCCGTACATCGGTCGCAGACCTTCGACGCCGATCCAGAAAGGACGATCAAGATGAAGAAGACCTTTGTCGACGTGATGCTCGAGCTGCCGGTGGACGCCACGCTGCGCGACTTCCTGACCACCCATAGCCTGCCTGTGCCCGATGGCTTTGCCTGGGATGACACACCGGAGACCAGCCAGTTTCTGGTCGAAGCGGTCAAAGTCTGGCCCGACATTGCTGCCCGCGACCGGATGACGGCCAACCTCATGGCCAGCGTTCAGTTGGGCGATGCGGCTGGTAAGCAGGCGATGTTTGAGGCGGCCGTGACCGACGGTGCCGCTTTGGCGGGTTTGACGCTGTGTGCAAGCGACATCCATCGTTCCTTCTGGCTCTACGTCCACCACCCGGCACTGTTCGAGCGTGCCTATGACTTCAGCTTTTGGGAACAGCATGGGCAACAGACACAGCAATACGATCTTGGCCTGAAACGCCAACCGAACGGTTCGGATGCCAATCTGACCGCGTTGCGCCACGCCATCTCGGCCTTCTACAAGCGCGAACTCCAATGCGGAGACGGCAGCGTGGCGCACTTGGTCGAGCGCAGCCCGGGCGTGTTCCTGTTGTCAGTCCATGTCAAGGACATGGCGATGCTGCGCCTGGAGTTCGAGGGAGCGACCCTGAAACGCCGGGTCGGCAACCCCAACATCCACATGGTGCTGGAGTACGCCAAGTCCACCGGTGTAGTGCGCACGCTGGTGCGCGGCGGCGCAAAGTATCAGCAAATGCTGGTCGAGGCCTTCGCGGAGCATGTGCTGGGCGTGAAAGCAAGCGCTCACAAGATCAAGTCGCCGACTCTGGATCTGTCGATGCTGCGCACCGGGTTCGATGTGCCGGATGCGTTCGAGGACGGCTTCTCGATGGTTCAGTTGAAGGCACTCACCCTGCTCAGCCCTGACACGGCGCTGAAGATCGAATGCACGGCGATGCAATCCAGCCAGCAACGCTCGGTGCACGATTTGCTGAAGGAGAAGCTGCCGGGCCCGCTGGAGGGGCAGTGGGCGGTGACGGCGGCGCAGGTCAATCTCTACTACCCACCCGAGCCGGGCAGGACTCGCCCCAAGGTGGTCACCATCGAAGTGACCAGCAAAGGGCGGCTGAACCTGCACAAGTTCGACGCGAAGATGCAGGCGCAGCTGGAAGGCTACTTGGTTGCGGTGGGCATCTTGCAGAAGGGCCAGACCCTCAGCGCCCAGGAGTTGCCGCCGGAGACCGACCCAGTCAGTTCCTCATCCGCTTTCGAGGACTGACCAATGGCGACGCACGATGCCTGGGCCTTGGTTTGCCGCCTGTTCGCAGGCGGCACGCCGGTGCTGCGGGTCACGCTCTCGCCACACGACGTATCTGCTTTGTCTGTGCTCAGCAAAGCCGTCAGGCCAACAGTGGTGGATCAGTCTTTTGTGCTCTGCCCCCACTGCCAGCAGCATCGGGCGCAGGTCTGGAGCGATGGAAGGGGTGGTCGGATCTGTCGGTGCCCGGAGTGTGGCCAGGTTCCTGTCGAGGCAATCGACGGTGCGGCGTTGGCCCTGGACGAAGACTGGCTGCGGCAGAAAATGCGCCTCGCGCTCGACATCGAGAGCCGCGACGACATCGATGACTTGGGCGACGGTGCTTGGCGGCTCGGTAATGCCCGCAGCTCGCCGGTCGTGCTGGCCCGAGAGCTGACGAGAGTGCTGCATGAGCCGTCCTTGCTGGATCGTGTTCGGGTGGCGGGAAGCAACATCCGGGTAATCACCCCCAGGCCGCGCACGACCCGTGGATCGCCCTTCGGCTCCGGTGTGGAATGGCTGGCGCTGGAAGAGCGATTCACGTTCTATGGCGGCGGGATCGCCTTCATCCCTTCGGTACCGTCTGTAGCGCCAGCAGTGGCCGATCCGGCCGCACCTGTGAACGGGCCATTCTCGGCGGACTTCAAGTGGGCGACGCTGCCGGACGTGCAGGCAGCGCCGATCCGCTTTACTGACGGTCAAGCGAAGGTGTTCGAAGCGCTCTGGTCGTTCAAGGGGGCCGAGGTGGACGGCGAAAGGATCATGCAGCGCGCTGGCCAGAAGAGCGACAAGCCGATTGACCTGTTCAAGATCAAGTCGAAGGACAAGGGCAAGCCGGAGCACGAGGCTCGACTGGCAGCCTACGGGGCACTCGTCGTCACACAGCAACGCGCTGGACTGTATGCGATGCCGTGTTCGGCAACTGGAAAGGGGGCGAACGTCATGACATGAATTCAGCACCGAAGCGCCTGGCTCGCGCTGACTTCAAGAGCCTGACTTTTTCATTTTTTGGAGAGATTGAAATGAGCGGAAAGAACCAATGGGTCGTACCCATCAACGGCGGCGATCAATGGGGTGTGCGGGGAGAAGGCAACGACCGTCTCACCTCCATCCATAACACGCAGCAACAGGCGATTGACCGTGCGCGGGACATCGCCATCAACCAGCAGAGCGAGATGCTCATCCAAGGGCGGAACGGCCAGATCCGTGAGCGCAACAGCTACGGTGACGATCCGTTCCCGCCCAAGGGTTGACGTGGAGGCTGGCCTCGCGGGTTTGCCGTTCTGCTTTGCTCGTGCAAACCCGCGAGCCAACCATTTCCGTCGGCGCACGCATAAATGATTGACGAACAACGCCGTCTGCGTGTGCCACGGCGAAGAAGTTAGCGCCGATTTCGAGAGAAGAGAGGGCGGAACGGAGGGCAACCGGGGATGTTCCTGCCAGGCCATAGGACCTCGGTCGCACACGCAGAATGTGCGGGAACCCCGCGTGTCATGCGGGAAGCACAAATGAAAACGCCCAACTGAGAACAGTTGGGCGCTGAATTTTGGTGGCCTGGGGCGGAATCGAACCACCGACACGCGGATTTTCAATCCGCTGCTCTACCAACTGAGCTACCAGGCCGCTTTGCTTGACTGCGATTTCGTTGTCGCGATCAGCGAAGAACGCCAGTATACATCAATTTAGAGCTGCTTTTTTGCTTCGACCCAAATCGACACCCAATTGTTTGAGTTTTCGATACAGGTGGGTGCGCTCCAAGCCGGTCTTCTCTGCCACACGGGTCATGCTGCCGCCTTCGCGAGCCAAGTGGAACTCGAAGTAGGCGCGTTCAAAATCATCGCGGGCTTCACGCAGCGGGCGATCGAGCTCGAAGCTTTGTTCGTGCGAGGGGCCTTGCTGGTGGTGGTTGTGGGCCGACACCGGGCTGGTCACGGCACCATAAGTGATGGCGCCATGCGGAGCGCTTTGCACTTCGGGGCGTGAGGCCACCATGTTGGATGCGCTGAGGTTGTTGTACGACTGCGCCGCGGTGATGGGGGTGACCGTGGCCATGTGCACATGGCCGGTGCTGGCTTGTGCCGCACGCGGAGCGGGCTTGGCCAGGCCTTGCTCAACCGCACGCAACAGCTTTTGCATCGTGATGGGCTTTTCCAGGAACGACTGGGCGCCGAACTTGGTGGCTTCTACAGCGGTGTCGATGGTGCCGTGGCCCGACATCATGATGACGGGCATCGTGAGTTGGCCGTTGGCTGACCATTCCTTGAGCAAGGTGACGCCGTCCACATCGGGCATCCAGATGTCCAGCAGGACGAGATCGGGTTTGCATTGCTCGCGCAAGGCGCGGGCCTTGGCAGCGTTTTCAGCGACTTCGACAGTGTGTCCTTCGTCGCTCAGAATTTCTGACAGCAGGGCGCGAATGCCCAGTTCGTCGTCAACAACAAGAATGGTGGCCATGAATAAGGTAACCCCAAGTGAGGGTCTGCATCGCTAGTGTGACGCAGCTTGAGGCTGTTGGAATGACAGCTTTGAAAATGATAACGAAACTTGAGCCCCTCTTGAACCCTCGGCCCCAGAGAGATTCCCTAGGAAATCGGCATCTGAGGGGCGATTGAGGTTGCGAAGGCGGATCAAAGCGCCATGTTCATCGGCAATTTTTTTGACAACGGCCAGCCCAAGGCCCGTGCCTTTGGCCTTGGTGGTGATATAGGGCTCGAAGGCGCGCTTCAGTATTTTGTCCGGAAAGCCAGGTCCATTGTCTCTCACCAGCAGGCGAACCGCGCGCACGCTGCCGTCGTCGTTCAAGGGGGTGTCTGTTTTGATCAGGACCTGCGCGGGCACCGAAACAGGGGGGTGTTCGCTCACCGCATCGAGCGCGTTCTGGACCAAATTGTGGACGACTTGGCGCAGCAAGGTCGCATCGCCCACGATCCAGGGCAGCCCCGGACTGAGTTCGGTACGCAGCACGCCGCTTTCGATGGCGTGCCCATACAGAGCCAGGACATCGCTGATGAGGTGGTTCAAATCGAGTGGCACCAGCTTGGCTGTGGGCAAGCGGGCATAGTCGCGGAACTCATTGATCAGTGTCTTGAGTGCCTGCACCTGGGTGACGATGGTGTCGACCGAACGGTTCAACAGTTGCTGGCCAGGCGGGTCGAGCTTGCTTTCGAGTTTGAGTTGCAGGCGCTCAGCCGATAGCTGTATGGGGGTGAGCGGGTTCTTGATTTCGTGGGCCACGCGACGGGCCACTTCACTCCAGGCCTCGGCGCGCTGGGCCGATACCACCTCGGTGATGTCGTCGAACACGATCAGGCGTTCGTTGGGGGGCAATTCGGCGCCGCGAACCAGCAGAGTCAGTGGTTCAGGGTATTGCGGCAGCTTGAGTTCATATGCCTCTTGCCATTGCTGGCGCTCGCCAGGGGTCGGGTCGCTCGCGTACAGCTCAAAGCGTTGGCTCAGGGCCTGGGCGAAGTCCTGCAAGCCGGGGACATCGGCCAGGGTGCGGCCGCGGTAGGCAGAAAGGGGCAATCGCAGGATGCGGGTGGCGCCTGGGTTGACGATGTCGATCAAGCCTTGGGCATCGAACACGATGACGCCGGCGGTGAGGTTGTCGAGGATGGTTTGCAGGTGGGCGCGGGCGCTGTCGAGGTCTGACACGCTGCGGTTGACCATGGCACGGGCGTCGGCCAACTGCTGGGTCATGGCCGCAAAAGACCGGGTCAGGCCACCGAGTTCGTCCTTGGTGGCGAAGATCGCTTTGGGGCGCAAGTCGCCGCGAGCCACTTCGCCCACGCCCTCGGCTAGCAGCAACAAGGGGCGCGCCAGCTGTTGGCCCAGTATGGCGGCCAGCAGAACGGCCCCGAACACGGCCAGAATGAGGGTGAGGGTGAGGGTGCCGATGTACATGCGCTTGAGGCCGCCGCGGCCCAGTGCGCGCTGTTGGTATTCTCGGTAGGCGGCCTGCACATCCAGCGCGTTTTTGACCAACTCGCTGGGTAGGATCTGGGTGGTGAGCAAATAGTGCCCCCGAGCTTGCAAGCTGAAGCTGCGGTCGGGCATCCAGGCCAGCGAGAGCAGGCGTGGCGTGGCGATGGCTGCTGGGTCGGGTGTGGCGCCGTCAGACTTGTCGTCAAGCCCTTCGACCATCGAGAAGATGCCTTTGCTGCGGGCGTCCTGGCGCCATGACTGCGGCAGTCGATCCGTCAGCAGGTTACGCGAGCGGTCGCCCCCCACGGTCATCTCGATTTGCCCGGTTTCAGATACCAGGGAGACCGAGTGGGCGCCCAGTTGCTCGCGAATGCGCTCCAGGTCGAGCAATTTGGGGGGCGAGCCGTTGAGATCGGTGGCATCGCTGCCGGCACTCAGGCGCTCGGCCGCCACGCGTGTCTTGGTGCCCAGTTCGTGCGTGAGGGTATCCAAGGTGCTGCGCCCCAGATTGAGTCCGGCTTCGAGTGCGCCCTCGACTCGCACGTCGAACCAGGTTTCAATGCTGCGTGACACGAACTGGTAGGAAACGGTGTAGATCAGCAGGCCAGGCACCACGCCGACTAGCCCGAAGATGCCGGCCAGTTTCAGCAGCAAGCGGCTGCCGAACTTGCGGGCGCGCAGGCGCATGGCCAGGCGCACCAGTGCAAACAGGATGACGGCCAACAGGAGCCCGGCGACGGCCACGTTGGTCCAGAACAGCCAGGCGAACTGAGGCTCGAAGCGCTCACCGTTTTCGGTGGCAAAGGCCAGCAGAAAGGCCAGGACCAGGGCGGCGCCGGTGATGGCCACGGCGGAAACGATCCAGGCCCAGCGATTGGCTTTGATGGTGCTCATTCGGGGTCAGCGGGGCGGCGGCACGGCGATGCGTCGCTCAATGGCCAGATCCCACTCGCTTTGAATTCCGAGGCTGAGTTGCAGCGGGCGGGGAAGCTCGTCGGTGTCCAGTTTGAATTTGAAGTCGACGTAATAGTCCTGGTCGTCGCCGGTGGGGAGGGTGTCGGCAATGCGCCAGTTGCTGCCGCGGCGCATGGCGTTCAAGGCATCAACCAGACGGCTGTAGTGGCGGCTGAGGCCATCGAAACTCAGGCGCCACTGTCGGGTGAGAGGCTGGTAGGTCAACCGCCAGCGGCGTCGGGCCGTGCTGCGCAGTTTGTCGGTCCAGTACCAGCGGCTGCGGTAGGTTTCGGCTTCGGCCAGAAATACCAGCGAGACGCCTTTCAGCAAGGCGTCTTCCACTTCCTTGGGTAGGTCGAAACGAACGTCGTAGCTCAGGGTGACGCCGTCGTCGGTGCGGGTGACCTGAAGTTGCTTGAGGTCAACGGGCGTGCGCGAGTTGGGCCAGGCACGCGCAGCCGACCCTGCTGTCATCGCCGTGAGGGCGAGCAAGGCTGAGGCGCTGCGCTGGAGCAGCTCTCGGCGGCGCATCCGGGGCATTCGTCACCTTGTCAGATCTTGGTGAAGAGGGCGTAAAAGAACCCGTCGCCGGAATCGGATCCGGCTGGCTCGTCATATTCGACCACAGGCAGCAGGTGGCCGGGGGCGGACAGCGCCTTGGCTTGCGGGCAGCGTTGCAAAAACGCGTCGACCCGTTGTTGGCCCTCTTCCTTGAACAAGGAACAGGTGCAATACAGCAGGTGGCCGCCGGGTTTGAGTAGGGGCCACAAGGCGTCGAGGATGGCATCTTGCGTGCGTGCCAGGGCGGCAATGTCGCTTTCGCGGCGCAGCCAGCGTACGTCCGGGTGGCGACGCACAATGCCCGAGGCGCTGCAAGGGGCGTCGAGCAAGATGGCATCGTAGAGCTGGCCATCCCACCAGGCATCGGGACGACTGGCGTCGGCCGCAATGGCATGCGCCTGCAGGCCCAAGCGGTCCAGGGTGTCGTGCACCCGGGCCAGACGGGTGGGGTCGGTGTCCAGTGCGGTGACGTCCAGGTCAGCCAGTTCCAGCAGGTGCGCTGTTTTGCCGCCTGGGGCGGCGCAGGCGTCCAGAACCCGCGGGCGCGGTGTGCCGGGGCTTGCTGGGGGGAACTGACAAGCTTGCAGCAGCAAGGGGGCGGCGCGTTGGGCCGACAGGTCTTGCACCGACACATCGCCCTCGTCGAAGCCGGGCAGGCGTGAGACCGGGGCGGCGTGTTTCAACACGATGCCGCCGGTGGTCGGGTCCAGCCAGGCGGGGAGGCCCGCATCTTCCAGCCGGGTCATATAGGCCTGCGGGGTGGAGCGGCGGGCATTGACCCGCAAGGCCATGGGGGCAGCTTCCTGGTTGGCTTGCAACAGCGCCTGCCACTGCTCAGGCCAGTCGTGTTTGAGCCGGCTGATCCACCACTGTGGGTGATTGAAATGGGCTACCGGGTCAGATTCGATTTCGGCCATCAGGGCCTGCCGCTCTCGCAGGAACCGGCGCATGACGGCGTTGACCAGGCCTGATGCCGGGCGGACTTTGCGCTTGGCGGCTTCCACCGTCTGATCGACCAGGGTGTGCTCGGAATACTCGGTGCCGCAGGCCAGGGCCAGGGCCGACAGCAGCAGGCCGTCTACCCAGGGGGCAGGCTTTTTGGGGACCAGGATGGTGCGCAGGGCTTGGGCGGTGCCTAGGCGACGCAGCACGGCGAACGACAGGGCTTGCACTCCGGGGCGTTCGGCTACGGGGCGGGCGGCCAGGGCGTCGTTGAGCGACTGGCCCTGCAGCACCGCGGAAACAGCTTGGGCGCAGCCCGTCAGCAGCTGCCACAGTGGCAGTGATTGGGCAACGGGCGAGGGCTGGGAAGATTTGCGAGGCGAAGCAGTCATGCCGCGCAGTCTAGGCCCTGCGCGGCCCATTTGGCGCTTCGCCGCGCTTTTCAGGCGCCCAGGAAATGGCGTCGGTAGCGAGCCGGCAGATCCTGAATGCGCATCAGCATGGGCAAGTCGGCCGTGTTGAAGTCGGGGTCCCAGGCCGGAGCGCCCAGGACCTTGGCGCCGCAGCGCAGGTAGCCCTTGATCAAGGCGGGTGGGTCGACTTGCAGGTGGCGGTCGAGTTCGTCCACGGGCAGAGGCAGGCGTGGGCGTACTTGCAGTTCGATCGGGGCCAGGTGGGTTTTGCTGAGCTGCTCCCACAGGCTGGCTGCCACATGTCCGCCGTCGCGCATGCTGATGCTGGCGCAGCCGATCATGGTGTCGAGGTCATTGCGAACCATGAACTCAGCCAAGGCGCCCCACAGGGCGAGGATGGCGCCGCCGTGGCGGTGGTCCGGATGCACGCACGAGCGGCCCAACTCCACCATCTTGCCGCGCAGGTGGCGCAGGCGCGTCAGGTCGAATTCGGTCTCGCTGTACAGGCCGCCGACGCGTTTGGCGTTGGCCGGGGTCAGCACGCGGTAGGTGCCAATGACCTCGCCGGGCTCGCCATCGTGGCCCTGCAGGCGTACCAGCAGGTGTTCGCAGTAGGGATCGAACAAATCAACGTCGTGACCGGCCGGTGCCGAGGCCGGGACGCTCAGTCGGGCGCCCATTTCCTCGGCGAAAACCTGGTATCTCAGGCGCTGGGCTGCCAGAACATCTTCCTCAGTGCGAGCCCAAACGACTTCCAGGGCCTGGCGCTGCTGGGGCTCAGCATCGGCGTGCGAGCTGGGATGAAGTGACCTCCGGGCGGCGCGCGATTCGGCCGAGCGAAGGGCAGACAGATCTGCGATGGGCAGGGTCGGCAGGGGCAAGTCCTTCATCGTCAACTCCTGAGGGAATTCCATGTTGTTCATGGGCTTGCAGTGTTGCGTTCAGGGGTGACGCCGACGTGAATTTCGCATGACAGTTGCATGACGGGCACTCACGGGGCAAACGGCGCTGATAGGATCTGAAATATGAGCATCCAAATTTTCGGTTTGCCGGTATCGCGTGGGGTGGCGATTGGTCGGGCCGTGCTGGTGGCATCCAGCCGGGTCGATGTGCCTCACGTTTTCATCGACCCTTCCCGGATCGATGACGAAGTGGCGCGCGTGTACGCCGCCCGTGACACCGTGGCAGCTGAATTCGATGTGCTCAAGCGCGATTTGCCTGCCGATGCGCCGCCCGAGTTGGGCGCCTTGCTTGACGTGCACCAGATGCTGTTGCAAGACGATGCCCTGATCGGGGCTTCGGCCACCTGGATTCGCGAACGCCACTACAACGCCGAGTGGGCCGTTTCAGCTCAGTTGGAAGTGCTGGCGCGTCAGTTTGACGAAATGGAAGACGCCTACCTGCGCGAGCGCAAGGCCGACCTGGAACAGGTCGTGGAGCGTTTGCTGCGTAGCTTGAGCAAGGGGGTGCCATCCCCCATGCCCGATGCCGAGCCGCGCGATTTTGGCGGCGACGAACCCCTGGTGCTGGTGGCCAGCGACATCGCTCCGGCCGACATGCTGAGCTTCAAGCGTAGCGTGTTCAAAGGCTTCGTGACCGATGTGGGCGGCAAGACCTCGCACACCGCGATCGTGGCCCGCAGCATGGACATCCCGGCAGTGGTGGGTGCGCGGCAGGCCAGCAGCCTGATCCGGCAAGACGATTGCATCATCATCGATGGCGACGCGGGCCTGGTCATTGTGGACCCGTCGCCCATCGTGCTGGAGGAATACCGGTTCCGCCAGCGCCAGAGCGAGTTGGAGCGCAGCCGCCTGGCCCGTTTGCGCCACACGCCGGCGGTGACCTTGGACGGCGAACGCATCGAGTTGCTGGCCAACATCGAAATGCCGGAAGACGGACCGGCTGCACTGGAGGCTGGCTCGGTGGGGGTGGGACTGTTCCGGAGCGAGTTCCTGTTCATGAATCGGGGCGGCAACCTGCCCGACGAAGAAGAACAGTACGACGCTTACCGGCGCGCGGTCGAGGCCATGAAGGGGCTGCCGGTCACGATTCGAACGGTTGACATCGGGGCCGATAAGCCCCTGGACGGCATGACGCCCAGCGAGTTGCGGCATGAGTCGATCTTGAACCCGGCTTTGGGCTTGCGTGCGATTCGCTGGAGCTTGTCTGAACCCAGCATGTTCCGCCGGCAATTGCGTGCCTTGTTTCGGGCAGCGCACCATGGTCCGGTGAAGGTGATGATTCCCATGCTGGCCAGCCAGAGAGAGATCCACCAGACGCTGGAAAACATCGCGATTGCCAAGCGGCAGTTAACCGAGTCGGGGCGGCTATTTGGCGAAGTCCAGCTGGGGGCCATGATCGAGGTGCCCGCTGCAGCGTTGACCTTGCCCGTGTTCTTGCGCCATTTCGACTTCGTGTCGATCGGGACCAATGACCTGATCCAGTACACCCTGGCCATCGACCGTACCGACGAGACGGTGGCTCATTTGTACGACCCATGGCACCCAGCCGTGCTGCAACTGATCTTGAGCACCATCTCCCAGGCGCGTGCTGCCGGCAAAGGGGTGAGCGTGTGCGGGGAAATGGCGGGCGACCCGGCTTTTACCGAGCTGCTGCTCGCCATGGGCCTGCGTAGCTTCTCCATGCACCCCACGCAAATCGCCTCGATCAAGCAAAAGGTGCTGCGCGTGGATACGCGCCGTCTGGCCGGTTTGCTGCCCGAGATCATGTCCAGCGAAGACCCTGAGCAGACCTGCAATCAACTGCTGGCCGGTGGGTATCAAACCCGGCCAGTCGTCGAGGCGGTGCTCAACGTTGGCTGAGGATTTCCCAGCGCTCCAGCAGGGTCATCAGTTCTTCGTCAATGGCCTCGACCCGTGCGTGCATGACGGCCACATTCGACCCTTCCTTGCGGTAGATGTCGGGGTCAGCCAACTGCTTGTTCAGCTCGGCTTGCTCGGTTTCCAGCGCTTCAATGCGCTCAGGCAGCTCGTCGAGTTCGCGCTGCTCCTTGTAGCTGAGCTTGCGCTTGGGTTGGGCCACCACGGGGGCAGGGGCGGCCACGGGCTCGGACTGATCAGCGGCTACGGCAACCGGGGTGCGGGTATCGGCCTCTTTGCCTTGCTTGGTGGCGGTGGCAATGGTGGCAGCGCCCGGCTTGCCCGCAGCCATGGCTTTGGCGCGGCGTGACTGAACCAGCCAGTCTTCCACGCCGCCTTCGTACTCGCGCCAGAAACCATTGCCTTCTGCCACCAGGGTGCTGGTGACCACGTTGTCGAGGAAGCGCCGATCGTGGCTGACCAGGAAAACTGTGCCGGGGTAATCCGCCAACAGTTCCTCCAGCAGGTCCAGGGTTTCGATGTCGAGGTCGTTGGTGGGTTCGTCGAGCACCAGCACGTTCGAGGGCTTGGCAAACAGGCGGGCCAGCAGCAGACGGTTGCGCTCGCCGCCGCTGAGGGTGCGAACCGGCGAGTTGGCGCGGGCGGGCGAGAACAGGAAATCTTGCAGATAGCCCATCACGTGCTTGCGTGAACCATTGATTTCGATCCACTCGCTGCCGGGGCTGATGAAGTCAGCCAAGGTGGCGTCCAGATTGAGGTGGTCGCGCATCTGATCGAAGTAGGCCACGTTCAGATTGGCGCCTTGCTTGACGGTGCCACTGTCGGGGGGCAACTCGCCCAGAATCATCTTCAGCAGGGTGGTCTTGCCGGCGCCGTTGGGGCCAATGAGGCCCACCTTGTCGCCACGCATGATGGTGCCGCTGAAGTCTTTGACCACGGTGCGGCCATTGAAGCTCTTGGAGACATTGTCCAGTTCGGCCACGATTTTGCCGCCACGGTCGCCTTGCGAGACTTCCATGCGGGCACGGCCTACCACGTCGCGGCGCTCGGAACGCTCCTGGCGCAACTCGTGCAAGCGCTTCACACGGGCCACCGATCGCGTACGGCGGGCCTCCACGCCCTTGCGAATCCAGACTTCTTCCTGGGCCAGCAGCTTGTCGAAGCGGGCGTTGGCCAGGGCCTCATCGGCCAGTTGCTGCGCCTTCAGGGTTTGATAGGCAGCAAAGTTGCCTGGGTAGGAGCGCAGGGTTCCGCGGTCGAGCTCCACGATGCGGGTGCAGACGTTGTCGAGGAAGGCTCGGTCATGGCTGATAAGGATGATGCTGCCCTTGAATGCCACCAGCAATTCCTCCAGCCAGGTGATGGCGTCGAGGTCGAGGTGGTTGGTGGGCTCGTCGAGCAGCAGCACATCGGGGCTGGCCACCAGGGCGCGGGCCAGGGCCACGCGCTTTTTGGTGCCACCCGACAGGCCTGCGATGGGCAGATCGGCCTCCAGGTGCAGGCGTTGAAGGGTTTCGTCCACACGCTGTTCCCAGTTCCAGCCGTTGCGGGCCTCGATCTGGGTCATCAGGGCATCCAGGTCTTCACCCTCGGCATGGGCTTCGAAGCGGGCGCGCAGGTCTTTCACTTCGGCCAGGCCTTCGCTGACGGTGCTGAACACGGTCGCGCCTTCTGCAAAGGAAGGCTCCTGGGGCACATAGGCCGCTTGCATGCCACTTTGCAGTTGCAGCTGGCCATCATCGGCCTTCTCCAGCCCGGCCAGGATTTTCAGCAGCGAGGATTTGCCCGTGCCATTGCGGCCGATCAAACCAACACGCTCGCCCGTTTCAAGAGAAAACGCGGCGTGGTCCAGCAGGGCCACGTGGCCAAAGGCCAGGCAGGCGTCGTTGAGGGTCAGAATGGCCATGGTCAGGTACAGGGGTTCGGGTCAGATAAGGTCCGCCATTGTCGATCAAGTCGCGACCTTGGCTTCCAGGGCATCCATGAAGCGGCCCGCTACGTTCCAACCCATCTGGTCGGTGATCTCCTGGAAACAGGTGGGGCTGGTGACGTTGATCTCGGTGAGGTGCTCGCCAATGATGTCCAAACCGACCAGCAACAGGCCGCGTGACGCCAGGATGGGGCCCAGGTGGCGCGCAATGGCCCAGTCGGATTCGCTCAAGGGTTGGGCCACGCCCTTGCCCCCGGCCGCCAGATTGCCGCGCACCTCGCCCCCCTGGGGAATGCGCGCCAGGGCGTAGGGTACGGGCTCGCCGTCGATCAACAGCACGCGCTTGTCTCCCTGGCTGATGGCGGGCAAAAAGCGCTGAACCATGATGGTTTGCGTGCCATTGCGCGTGAGGCTTTCGGTGATGGCACCCAGGTTCAGCCCATCGTCTTTGACCCGGAAAATGCCCATGCCACCCATGCCATCAAGGGGCTTGAGGATGACGTCGCGGTGCTCGGCATGAAAGGCGCGCACCGCGTCCATGTCGCGGGTGACCAGGGTGGGGGCGATGTAGAGCGGGAATTCGAGAATCGCCAGCTTTTCCGGGTGTTCGCGCAGGGCTTGTGGCTTGTTGAAAACGCGCGCGCCTTCGCGTTCGGCCTGGGTCAGCAAGTGGGTGGTGTAGAGATACTCGGCATCGAAGGGCGGGTCCTTGCGCATCAGTACGGCGTCGAAGCCGGCCAGGGCCAAGGTGGCCACTTCCTGCTCGTCGAACCAATCTTCAGTCGCGCCGGTCAGGGTGATGCGGCGGGCGCGGGCCTGAACCTGGCTGCCTCGCTGCCAGACGATGTCGTGTGGTTCGCAAGCCCACAACTCGTGCCCTCGGGCTGCCGCCTCACGCATCATGGCGAAGGTGCTGTCCTTGTAGGTCTTGAAGGTATGGAGTGGGTCAGCAACGAACAGAATCTTCATGGTGAGTCGGTTTCATCAACAGGTTGAGCCCTGAAGTTTTCCACGAACAGCGTCAGCGTGCCGGCGACCAGGCCCCAGAACGCCGAGGCCACGCCCAGCAGGGTCACGCCTGAGAGGGTGACCAGGAACGTGATGAGGGCGGCTTCACGGTAGCGGTCATCCCGCAGGGCGGCTGCCAGACCACTGCCGATGGTGCCGAGCAAAGCCAACCCAGCTACCCCCATGACCAGGGCGGGGGGGAAGGCGGTCAAGATGCCGGCCACAGCACCACCCAACAGCCCCATCACGATGTAGAACAGGCCTGCCATGACTGCAGCGCTGTAGCGCTTGGTGCTGTCTGCATGGGCGTGGGGGTTCAACACAATGGCGGCAGTGATGGCGGCCAGGTTGAAGGTGTAGCCACCAAACGGGGCCAGCAAGACGGTGCTCACGCCCGACCAGGTCATCATGGATGAAACCGGGGGGCGGTAGCCTGATACCCGAATGGCCGACACCCCCGGCACGGCTTGAGACGCCATGGTCACAATGAACAGTGGCAGCCCCATGCCGATCATGGCGTGCCAGGACCAGGCCGGCGTTACCCACACGGGCCGGGCCAGTTCCCAGCGCAAGGCCTGGGCATTGAGTTGCCCCAGCCACCAGGCCAGCCCTGTGCCCATGGCCAGCACACCCAGTACTGCATAGCGCGGCCACCAGCGCTTGCCCACCAGGTAGGTCACCAGCATGCCAATGACCAGTGCCGGTTGCGGGGTGGCCGCTGCAAAGGCCATCAGGGCAAACTTGGCCAGAATGCCCGCCAGCAGTGCTGAGGCCAGTGCGACCGGAATGCGGTTCATGATGCGCTCGAACCAGCCCGTGACGCCACACAGCCACATGAGGACACCGCACAGCAAGAAGGCCCCTGTGGCCTCGGCCAGCGAGACCCCAGTGGCGGCGCTGGCGATCACGGCGGCACCGGGTGTTGACCAGGTGATCAGCACCGGGATGCGCGTCCAGACGGACAGCCCGATCGACGTCAGGCCCATGCCCAAGCCCAAGGCCAGCACCCAGGAGGTGATCTGGTCAGGCGATGCGCCCAGGGAGCGGGCTGCATGGAAGATCAGGGCAATGGTGCTGGTGAAGCCGACCAGCATGGCCACAAAGCCAGCCGAAACGGCCGACAGGGAGGTGTCCCTGAGGACCTGGGGGCCGGGGAGGGCAGGCTGGCTCAGATCTCCACCTTGGAGCCCAACTCAACCACTCGGTTGGTTGGCAAACTCAGAAAGTCGGCCGCGCCCGCCGCATTGCGATGCATGCCGGCAAACAGCTTTTCGCGCCAAGGCGCCATGCCACTGCCAATGGTGGGAATGACGATGTCGCGCGACAGGAAATAGCTGGTTTCCATGTCGTCAAGTTCTACGCCATGGGCTTTGAGCAGCTTCAGTGCCTCTGGCACATCGGGGTCGTCCTTGAAGCCCAGGTGCAGCATGACCTGCCAGCAGTTCTGGCCCAGGTCTTCCAGCTCAATGCGGTTTTCTGGCTTGATCCAGGGCACCTCATGCGACTTCACGGTCACGAACAGGTTTTGCTTGTGCAGGACTTTGTTGTGCTTGAGGTTGTGCAGCAAGGCGTTGGGCGTGGTGCCGGCGTCGGCGTTCAGGAACACGGCGGTGCCCGAAACACGCGTAGGCGGGCTCGAGAACACCGCATCCAGGAAGGGATGCAGGTCAATTGCGTCGGAGCGCAGGCGTTCGCTGAGCTGGGCGCGGCCCGCTTTCCAGGTCATCATCAAGGCAAACATGATGATGCCGATGAGCAGCGGGAACCAGCCGCCATCGATCACCTTGATCACGTTGGCACTGAAGAACATGATGTCAATGATCAGGAAGGCTGAGGTGGCCAGAATGCACAGCGGCAAAGACATCTTCCAGGCGAAGCGGATCACGAAGAAGGTCATGACCGTCGTGATCAGCATGTCAATGGTCACCGTGATGCCGTAGGCCGCAGCCAGTTTGCTCGACGAACCGAAGAAGATCACAGCCATCACGATGCAGCCGTACAGCGCCCAGTTCACAAACGGGATATAAATCTGGCCGGTTTCGTTCTCGGAGGTGTGCAGGATGCGCAGACGGGGCAGATAACCCAGTTGAATCACTTGCTTGGTGACGGAAAACGCAGCTGAAATCAAAGCCTGCGAAGCAATCACCGTGGCGCAGGTGGCCAGACCCACCAAGGGGTACAGAGCCCATTGCGGGGCCATTTCGTAAAACGGGTTTTCGACGTTCTCTGGGTGTTGCAGCAGCATGGCACCCTGGCCGAAGTAGTTCAACACCAGAGCCGGCATGACCAGACCGAACCAGGCCAGGCGAATGGGGCGTTTACCGAAATGCCCCATGTCGGCATAAAGGGCCTCAGCCCCGGTGGCGCACAGAATCACGGCGCCCAGCGCGATGTAGGCCAGCTTGGGGTGCTGAATGATCAGGTCCAGAGCGTAATGGGGGCTCATGGCCATGAGCACGGCCGGGTTCTCGATGATGTGAATCACACCCAGCAAGGCCAGCACACCGAACCAGATCAGCGTGATCGGGCCAAAAAACTTGCCAATCCCGCCTGTGCCATGCTTTTGCACAGCAAACAGGCATGTCAGCACGATCAGCGTCATGGGCACCACGAACTTCTCAAGCCCGGGCGCAGCCACTTCCATCCCTTCCACGGCGGAGAGGACGGAAATGGCTGGGGTGATCACCCCATCGCCAAAGAAGATGGCCGTGCCGAAAATGCCGACGGCCAGCAGCTTGGCCCGCAAGTTCGGGTAGTCCTTCACCGCCGTCGACGCCAGGGCCAGCATGGCAATCAAGCCGCCTTCGCCGTTGTTGTCGGCCCGCAGAATCAGCGTCACGTACTTGAGCGTGACGATGATCGTGAGCGTCCAGAACATCAGGGACAGGATCCCGTAGATGTTCGTCGGTGTCAGGGGCAGGTGTCCGTGCGCAAAGACTTCCTTGAGCGCGTAGAGCGGGCTCGTACCGATATCGCCGTAGACGATGCCGATGGCACCCAGGGTCAAGGCCGCCAGCTGGCGACCGCTTAAAGAAGCATTGGAACTATGCACGGACTGATTCGACGAGTCTGCGAAAGGGCTATTTTGCCCTTGTTCTGCCCCCGCGTGTCAGTCAGTAGGTTTCGGCGTTCGGATCTGTCGCTTCCAGTTCATAGCTGGCGGCCAACATCGCCAGACGGCCCAGCACCCCGTACATGTAGAACCGGTTCGGGGCGCTGACCCCTGGGCGTGTGCCCGGCTTGGGCATTTGCATGGGTTCCGCGAAGGCGAGCGGCACGAAACTGGCGCCAGGGGCATTGAGGTTTTCGTCGATGCCGCGGTCGGCATGCACTCGGTAGAAGCCGCCCACCACATAGCGATCGATCATGTACACCACTGGTTCAGCCACCGCTTCGTTGATTTGCTCGTAGGTGGGCACGCCTTCCTGGATGATGACGCGGCTGACTTCCTGGCCATCCTTGACCACCGACATCTTGTTGCGAGTGCGGCGGTTCAGTTCGGCCACGTCTTTCGCATCACGCACGGTCATGATGCCCATGCCGTAGGTACCGTTGTCGGCCTTGACGATGACGAACGGCTTTTCGTTGATGCCGTATTCCTTGTATTTGCGGCGAATCTTGTTGAGCAGCGCATCCACCTGGCTTTGCAGGCATTCAATGCCGGTGCCTTCCTGGAAATTCACCTCATCGCACACGGCGTACATCGGATTGATCAACCAGGGGTCCATGCCCAGCAGTTTGGAGAACTTTTTGGCCACCTCTTCGTAGGCCGCAAAGTGCTGACTCTTGCGCCGTACGGCCCAGCCCGCGTGCAAAGGCGGCAGCAGGTATTGCTCGTGCAAGTCCTTCAACACGTCCGGAATGCCCGCCGACAGGTCGTTGTTCAGCAAAATGGTGCAGGGGTCAAAATGCTTCAGACCCAGGCGGCGCTTGGTCCGCACCAGAGGCTCCACCGTCAGGGTGCTGCCGTCGGCCAGTTGCAGCTCGGTGGGCTCTGTGATGGTTTCATCCAGGGTGCCCAGGCGCACATTCAAGCCGGCCAGGCTGAAGATCTGGACCAGACGAGCCACGTTCGACAGGTAAAACGTGTTGCGGGTGTGCTTTTCTGGAATCAGCAGCAGGTTCTTGGCCTCGGGGCAGATCTTTTCAATCGCGGCCATCGCGGCCTGAACCGCCAGGGGCAGCATCTCGGGCGTGAGGTTGTTGAAGCCGCCGGGGTACAGGTTGGTGTCAACCGGGGCCAGCTTGAAGCCCGCATTGCGCAGATCAACCGAGGTGTAGAACGGGGGGGTGTGTTCCATCCACTCCAGCCGGAACCAGCGCTCGATGGCTGGCATGGACTCCAGCATGCGCTGTTCGAGTTCATTGATGGGGCCGGTCAACGCGGTGATCAGGTGAGGAACCATGAATGTGGGGAGAGATGTCTTTTTGGACCCCCATTCTAGGAACTTCGGCGCCTGCTGTGTCGCGCCCATGAAAAAGGCCGCCCGAAGGCGGCCTCTTGTCTAGGCGGAATACCCGATCAGATTACTTGTGATAGGCGGTTTCGCCGTGCGAAGTAATGTCCAGACCTTCGCGCTCTTCCTCTTCTGGCACACGCAGACCGACGACCAGGTCAACGATCTTGTAGGCCACCAGGGAGACCACTGCCGACCACACGATGGTCAGACCGACAGCCTTCGCCTGTGTGATGACCTGGGCCACGATCGAGTAGTCAGCGGCAGGGATCATCGAAGCGGTCACCCAGTCGCCCACAGCCGAGGGGCCACCCAGGTTGGGCGAGTTGAACACACCGGTCACCAGGGCACCGAAGATGCCGCCGACGCCGTGCACACCGAACACGTCCAGCGAGTCGTCTGCGCCCAGCAGCTTCTTCAGACCAGTCACACCCCACAGGCAGATCAGACCAGCCAGCAGACCGATGATCACGGCGCCACCCAGGCCGACGTTACCGGCAGCAGGGGTGATGGCAACCAGACCAGCGACGGCACCCGAGGCCGCACCCAGCATCGAAGCCTTGCCCTTGAGCAGCGCTTCACCCAGGCACCAGCCCAGCACAGCCGCAGCCGTGGCGATGAAGGTGTTGATGAAGGCCAGAGCTGCAAAACCGTTGGCTTCCAGGGCAGAGCCAGCGTTGAAACCGAACCAACCCACCCACAGCAGCGAGGCGCCGACCATGGTCAAAGTCAGGGAGTGAGGCGTGAAGGCTTCCTTGCCGTAGCCGATGCGCTTGCCCACCATGTAGGAACCCACCAGGCCAGCCACAGCGGCGTTGATGTGCACCACGGTGCCGCCGGCGAAGTCCAGCGCGCCCCATTGCCAGATCAGACCGGCCTTGCCGTTCATGGCATCGACCACTTCCTTGCTGGTGTAAGCGTCAGGACCCATCCAGTACCAGACCATGTGAGCGATCGGCGCGTAGCTGAAGGTGAACCACAGCACCATGAACAGCAGCACAGCCGAGAACTTGATGCGTTCAGCAAAGGCGCCCACGATCAGACAGCAGGTGATGCCGGCGAACGTGGCTTGGAAGGCGGCGAACACGATTTCATACATCGGCACACCCTTGCTGAAGGTGGCGCCCAGTGCGAACGTGCCAGCGGCGTTATCCCAGATGCCCTTCATGAACAGGCGGTCCAAGCCACCGATGAAGGCATTGCCTTCGGTGAACGCCAGGCTGTAGCCGTACACGAACCACAGCACCACGATCAGCGAGAAGGTCACCATCACTTGCATCAGCACGGACAGCATGTTCTTGCTGCGGACCAGACCGCCGTAGAACAGCGCCAGGCCGGGCACGGTCATCAGGATGACCAGCAAGGTCGACAGCATCATCCAGGCGGTGTCGCCCTTGTTTGGCTGTGGGGCTGGGGCAGCCGCAGCCGAGGCAGCGTCTTCTGCAGGCGCGGCTTCCGAAGCGGGAGCAGCAGGTGCTGCGGCAGAGGCGTCAGCGGCAACGGCAGACGCGGCAACAGGAGCAGCAACGGCGGCTTCCTCGGCGTAGGAAACGCCCAGTAGACCGAAGGCTGCGAGCCCCAGTGCGATGGACGCAAGGAGTTTTCTCATGAAAGGCCTCTTGGAATGCAAAAAGTAGGCTCAGCTCACACACCCTGAGGGGTGTGGGCCACGAAAGGAAGGTGGATTCAGTACAGCCCGCGGATCACAAAGCGTCCTGGCCGGTTTCCCCTGTACGGATGCGGATGACCTGCTCCAGCGAGGTCACGAAGATCTTGCCGTCGCCGATCTTGCCGGTGCGTGCCGACGACTCGATGGCTTCGATCACGCGATCCAGGATGGCTTCATCCACGGCCGCTTCGATCTTCACTTTGGGCAGGAAATCGACCACATACTCCGCGCCTCGGTACAGCTCGGTATGGCCTTTCTGACGTCCGAAGCCTTTGACTTCGGTTACCGTGATGCCTTGTACGCCAATGGCAGACAGGGCCTCGCGGACTTCATCAAGCTTGAAGGGCTTGACGATGGCGGTCACCATTTTCATGGTTCATTCTCCGGTGAGGTTGGCAGACAAATTCAGGGACGTCTGCCTATCTGCATGAACCGTGCCAACCCATTTGCTCGGGCTTGCGCCTCACGTCAGGCGTCGCCGTTGCACCGATCTGGCGGTGTGAAGGTGGCATTGCACCTGATTGGTTCGTTTCCAGATGAGTTCGTGGAAATGGGGGGTGATGCGCACATTCGTGGTGCGTTTTTCGGCTGGTGTGGCAGGCGGCTCGCCCTTCAGGGGGGCGCGGACTCCGGGCGCCATCTGCACAATGCCCTGTTTTCTGGCTTTCTCGTGCAGTCCATGTCTCTCGCGGTTGTTCACAGTCGTGCCCTTGATGGCCTCAAAGCCCCGGAAGTCACCATCGAGGTGCATCTGGCCAATGGCCTGCCGTCATTTACCCTCGTTGGCCTGGCCGATACCGAAGTGAAGGAGGCCAAAGAGCGCGTGCGCGCGGCACTGACCCACAGCGGTCTGGAGTTTCCCTACAACAAGCGCATCACCGTGAATATGGCCCCGGCTGATCTTCCCAAGGAGTCGGGCCGATTTGACCTGCCCATTGCGCTGGGCATTCTCGCGGCCATGGGGCAGATCGACCCCGCCAAGCTATGCGACAAGGAGTTCGCGGGCGAGCTGTCTCTCGGAGGTGAGTTGAGGCCCATCCGTGGGGCCTTGCCGATGGCCTTGGCTGTGCACCGCCAGGGAACAGATCAGGCCGCCCACGGGGCCGCCCGCAGCCTGGTGTTGCCCATGGAGAGTGCGCGCGAAGCCGCCTTGGTCGAAGGTGTGATCCTGTGGGGTGCCACCCATCTCAGCGAGGTGGTGGCAGCGCTGCGGCCGGATCATCAACAGACAGGAGATGCCGGGTGGGTGCGAGTGCATGCTGCCCCGACTGTCGGTCAAGCAGGCCATCATGCGGGTTGGGATCTACGGGACGTGAAAGGTCAGACCGCGGCCAAGCGAGCCCTGGAGGTGGCTGCGGCTGGCGGGCACAGTCTTGTCATGGTGGGGCCGCCTGGGACGGGCAAATCCATGTTGGCCCAACGTTTTGTCACCTTGCTGCCAGACATGACGGATGCCGAAGCCCTCGAGTCGGCCGCGGTCTCCAGTCTGGTCGGGCGGTTTGAGCCCGCCCATTGGCGTCGGCGTGTCATCCGCTCGCCTCATCACAGTGCATCGTCTGTGGCCCTGGTGGGCGGCGGCTCGCCACCGCGTCCCGGCGAAATTTCTCTCGCGCACCACGGCGTGTTGTTTCTGGATGAACTGCCGGAATTTCCGCGCGCCGCTCTCGAAGCGCTGAGAGAGCCCCTCGAGACCGGCCAGATCACCATTTCACGGGCGGCGCGTCGGCATGATTACCCCGCGCGCTTTCAAATGCTGGCCGCGATGAATCCGTGCCCTTGTGGTCACCATGGCAACCCCATGAAGGCTTGCCGATGCACGCCTGATCAGGTCTCGCGCTACCAGTCACGGCTCAGCGGCCCCCTGCTGGATCGCATCGACGTGCAGGTCGAAGTGCCTGTGGTGCCTCCTGAGGTGCTGGCCCGCAGCCCGGATGGGGAGCCTTCCGCGGTCATCGCCGAGCGCGTGGCGCGGGCTCGGCAGCGTCAGCGTGAACGCCAGGGTTGCCTGAACGCTGATTTGAGCCCTTCAGCGTTGGAGCAACATGTCGGCGCCGACTCGGCTGCCCTGACTTTCTTGCAGCAGGCCTGCACGCGTCTGGGGTGGTCAGGTCGGGCCTTTCATCGCGTGCTCAAACTGGCTCGAACCATGGCCGATCTGGCTGAAGCCGAGCGCGTTTCGCCCACGCACATTGCCGAAGCCATTCAGTACCGACGTGTCATTCAGCAAGCGTGACCCACCGTTGCGTCTGACAGGATTCGGCCTAGACTAGGCATCGGCGCACCACTCGAGGTGGTGCCAGTGTGTTTTGCGAAAGGAAGCGTCAATGCAAGTTCGACATCGTGTGCGTTTGGTGGCTTTGAGTTTGATGGTGCTGTGTGGCCTCGACGGTGTGGCTCACGCGCAGAGCGTTACGGCTCAGGCGGGGGCGCAGGCCCCGGTTGTGCAGGTCGATGGGGCCTGGGTTCGAGCCACGGTCAAAGGACAGCAAGCCACCGGCGGATTCATGGACTTGACCAGCCCCCAGGCCGTCACCCTGGTGGGGTTTGAGTCCAAAGTGGCCAAGCGTGCCGAACTCCATGAAATGGTCATGGATGGCGATGTGATGCGCATGCGAGCCATTGACAGCCTCGCTTTGCCAGCCGGTACCAAAGTGTCGCTCAAGCCTGGTGGGCATCACCTGATGCTGGTCGATCTGAAGCAGTCGCTCTCAGACGGCAGCACCATCCCCGTCACGCTGTTGATCAAGGGGGCAGACGGCAAAGTCACCAAGCAAACCGTGCAGGTGCCGGTGCGGGCGCAGCAAATGGCACACCCCCATGGAGAGCACCACCACACTCACTGATCTTCCAGGCGCCGGGGCGGGTAGGTGTCCCAGCCTTGGCAGCCCGGGCATTGCCAGAAGTAGTGCTGGCCCTCAAACCCGCAGGCCGCGCAGCGATAACGCTGCAGCGGTTTGGCAGCGGTTGCCATGGCAGTTTGCAGTTTTTCGATCTCTGGCTTGTCCAGCGGTTGATCGGTGGTCAGGCGTTCGCGAATCAGGCCTTGCGCGGCTGACAGCGATGGCTGGGTCGTGATGTGGGCAATCAGCCGTTGGCGACGCAGTTGCGCGTCAGGCTGCATGGTGTTCCACGCGTTCAGAATGTCGATCGATGGCACCTGGGCATACAGGGCATCGAGCTTTTTCAAGGCTCCTTCGCTTGCGCCGCAAGCTTGCGCGGCCTTGGCGTAGTCCATGGCAATCAAGGAGAACGATTGGGGCTGCAGTGCCATCAACTCGTCCCATGCCTGCAGGGCTTTGGCCGGTTCGCCTTGGCGAACCCAGCGCTGGCCGATGATGACCAGGGGCCGGGCGGCCTGCGGGGCCGCTTCCCGTGCCCGAGCCAGGGCCTGATCGGCCTCGTCGCCGCGTCCGCGCGCATCGGCTTCCTGTGCCACCTCGCACCAGTGATGGGCAATGCGTTGCGAGAACGAGCCCGTGCCCGACGATTCCAGGCGGTGCGCCACCTCGATGGCGGGGTGCCAGTTGCGTGAACGTTCGTGCAGGTTCAGCAGGGCCAAGCGGGCGTCGGTGGTGAAAGCGGTCCCTTCCAGGGCCTTGAAGGCTTCTTCGGCGCGGTCAAACAGCCCTGCTTTCATGAAGTCATTGGCCAAGGCGTGTTGCGCCTTTTCGCGCTCTTCCTGGCGCAGGTCGGCGCGGGCCAGCAGGTGTTGGTGCACACGAATGGCACGCTCGTATTCGCCTCGACGGCGAAACAGATTGCCCAAAGCAAAGTGCAGGTCGGAGGTGTCGGGGTCGTGCTGGACGGCTTCGATGAAGGCGTCGATGGCCTTGTCCTGCTGCTCATTGAGCAGCAGGTTCAGGCCCTTGAAATAGGCTTGAGGTGAAGCGCGGTCTTCACGCTTGAGTTGACGCAGGTCCAGGCGAGAGGCGACCCAGCCCAGAAGGAATGCCAGCGGAAAGGCCAGCAGCAGCCATTGCAGTTCGAAATCCATGCGCCTATTTTGCCGCGATTACTTCGCGGGTTTGCGTGGCGCAGGCATATCAGGTGGGAAGGGCAGCTCGGCGGGCAAGGTCACAGGGCCCGAGCGTGAGGCTGCTGCCGACGCGTAAGGGGTGTGATTGACCGGTGCATCGCCGGTGCTGATGGCATCAGGCAGCCAACGCAGGCGCTGCTTCGCGTCTTTGCGATGGCGCCACCAGCTGGGCAACATGGCCAGTACGCCGGATACGCAGCCCATGCCAAATACCGCCAGCACCACCATCACCATGGGGGCTTGCCAGTGATAGCCCCAGAACCAATGCAGATCGACCTCGTGCCGGTTGTTCAGCGCAAAGGCGAACAGTACGAAAAACAGGAAGCCTCGCCACAACCAGTTCAAGGTGCGCATGGTGTCAGGATTGGGTCGGTGAAGTAGAAGGGGCGGCTTCGGCTTCTTGTGCCTGGCCTTGTTTGTCCACGCCTTCGCGCAGGGCCTTGCCTGGCTTGAAGTGCGGAACGAGTTTTTCTGGAATCAGAACCTGCTCGCCGGAGCGTGGGTTACGACCCATGCGGGGCGGGCGACGGTTGATCGAGAAGCTGCCGAAACCGCGAATCTCGATTCGGTGGCCTCTTGCCAGCGCATCCGACATGGCGTCCAGGATGGTCTTGACGGCAAATTCGGCGTCGCGTTGGGTGAGTTGTCCAAAGCGCTCGGCCAGGCGAGCCACGAGATCGGATCGGGTCATGGAAATGGCTTGAAATCTGAGGCTGTGATGAATGCACCGCGCGGGTTTCATTCATCACAGCCCCCTGACCCGCGGGTAGCAGGTCCAGGGCTGTGTATCGATGGGACTATGGTGTCATAGACCCCCGATGATCAAAGGCTGAATCAGCCGTTGTTTTGGTCCAGTTTGGCCTTCAGCAGGGCGCCCAGGCTGGTGGTACCGGAACCTTCCTTGGTGTTGTCGCTGCTCAGACGCTGCAGAGCTTCTTGTTGCTCTGCGTTGTCCTTGGCCTTGATCGACAACTGGATGTTGCGAGTCTTGCGATCGATGTTGACGATGATCGCGGTGACTTCGTCGCCTTCCTTCAGCACGTTACGAGCGTCTTCAACGCGGTCACGGCTGATTTCCGAAGCGCGCAGGTAACCCATCACGTCGTCGGCCAGCTTGATTTCAGCGCCCTTGGCATCCACGGTTGCCACGGTGCCGGTCACGCTCATGCCACGGTCGTTCACCGAGGTGTAGTTGGTGAAGGGGTCAGCGTCCAGTTGCTTGATGCCCAGCGAGATGCGCTCACGCTCGACGTCGATGGCCAGAACCACGGCTTCAACTTCTTGGCCCTTCTTGTAGTTGCGAACGGCGGTTTCACCGGGTTCGTTCCAAGACAGGTCGGACAGGTGAACCAGGCCGTCGATGCCGGCAGCCAGGCCCACGAACACGCCGAAGTCAGTGATGGACTTGACAGGGCCCTTGACCTTGTCGCCACGCTTGAAGTTCTGCGAGAAGTCGTCCCATGGGTTCGGCTTGCATTGCTTCATGCCCAGGGAGATACGACGCTTGTCTTCGTCGATTTCCAGGACCATGACTTCCACTTCGTCGCCCAGGTTGACGATCTTGTTGGGAGCCACGTTCTTGTTGGTCCAGTCCATTTCGGAGACGTGCACCAGGCCTTCGATGCCGGGTTCGATCTCAACGAATGCACCGTAGTCAGCAATGTTGGTGACCTTGCCGAACAGACGGGTGGAGGCAGGGTAACGGCGGGAAACGCCAACCCATGGATCGTCGCCCATTTGCTTCAGACCCAGCGAGACGCGGTTCTTCTCGGCGTCGAACTTCAGGACCTTGGCCGACAGTTCCTGGCCCACGGTCACCACTTCGGAAGGGTGACGGACACGGCGCCATGCCATGTCGGTGATGTGCAGCAGGCCGTCGATACCGCCCAGGTCCACGAACGCACCGTATTCGGTGATGTTCTTGACCACGCCTTGGACGATGGCGCCTTCGCGCAGCGTTTCCATCAGCTTGGCGCGCTCTTCGCCCATCGAAGCTTCAACCACAGCACGGCGCGACAGCACGACGTTGTTGCGCTTGCGGTCCAGCTTGATGACCTTGAATTCCATGGTCTTGCCCTCGAAGGGAGACATGTCCTTCACAGGGCGGGTGTCCAGCAGCGAACCGGGCAGGAAGGCGCGGATGCCGTTGACCAACACGGTCAGGCCACCCTTGACCTTGCCATTGACGGTACCGGTCACGAAGTCGCCAGACTCCAGAGCGGTTTCCAGCGACAGCCACGAAGCCAGACGCTTGGCCTTGTCGCGCGACAGGATGGTGTCGCCATAGCCGTTTTCGATGGCATCAACGGCCACCGACACGAAGTCGCCCACTTGGACTTCGATCTCGCCCTGGTCGTTGCGGAACTCGTCGATTGGCACGTAGGCTTCAGACTTCAGACCTGCGTTCACAACCACGAAGTTGTGTTCGACGGCCACCACCTCAGCGGTGATGACTTCGCCCGTGCGCATGTTGGCGCGCTGCAGCGACTCTTCAAAAAGGGCGGCAAAAGATTCAGACATGGAATTTCCTGTGCTGGCGGGTGCCAGCGGAAACGCTCGGATCGACAGGAACGACCAGAACGGGTTGGGTTGAAGAACATGACATCCGGGCGGATCTTGCGGTCCGCTCTGACGAATCAAGCCCTTGCCTGGCAGCAAGGGCTGGGTGTCACAGCCTTGAAAAAGCCCCGGTTGGTCAGTTTTTGACCAGCACGTGAGGCCAGCCGTCTACCCACCAGCCCAGCACGGTGTCGACCGATTCATCGATCGTCAGGGCTGAGTTGTCGAGCAAACGAGCGTCTGCAGCAGGGACCAGAGGCGAAATGGCGCGGGTACGATCCCGCAAGTCGCGCGCTTCCAGATCTGCACAAATCTCTTCTAGATTAGCAGAAATCCCTTTTGAAATCAATTGGTTATACCGGCGTTCCGCGCGCTCTGCAACGGTGGCCGTTAAAAACACCTTCAGGCCGGCGTCCGGGAAGATCACTGTGCCCATGTCGCGACCGTCGGCGACCAGGCCAGGCAGGCCGCGGAATGACAGCTGCAACTCCACCAGGGCCTGGCGCACGCCGGGGTAGGCGGAAATCTTCGAGGCCGTTTGACCAATCACTTCGCGGCGTAGTTCGTCGCTGACGTCGCAACCATCCAGCCAGACGTGGTGGGCTTCGAAGCGCAGGGGTAGTTCGTGGCCGATCTTGCGCGCCAGTTGCTCCAGGCCGGCTTCGTCGTCGGTGCTGATGCCGCGCGTGACAGCGGCCAAGGCGGTGACACGGTACAGCGAGCCCGAGTCGAGGAATTTGTAGCCCAGCCGGGTGGCCAAGGCGCTGGCCAAGGTACCTTTGCCAGAGGCGGTCGGGCCATCGATGGTGATGACCGGGATCAGATCCGGGTTGGTGCGGGCGACCTGGAACAGGGTTTCGAAGTAATCGGGGAAGGTTTTGCCCACGCAGCGGGGGTCATCGATTCGCACCGAGGTGGTCTGGCCCGGCGCCTTCGGCGCCAGCGGACTGAAGGCCGCCAGCGAGAAGCACATGGCCATGCGATGGTCGTCGTAGGTGTGGATGCTGCCGTGCTGCCAAGTGCCGGCCGGTGGCGTGACTTCGATGAAGTCTTGCCCTTCGACCACGGTCGCGCCCAGTTTGCGCAACTCGCAGGCCATTGCCGCGATGCGGTCTGTTTCCTTCACGCGCCAGCTGGCGATGTTGGTCAGGCGGGTGGTGCCTTCGGCGTACAGGGCCATCACCGCCAAAGTCATGGCGGCATCCGGAATGTGGTTGCAATCCAGTTCAATCGCCTTCAAGGGCCAGGCGCCACGGCGGATTTCCAGCCAGTTGGGGCCGCTGGTGACCTGTGCGCCCATGGCTTGAGCCGCGTCGATGAAGCGAATGTCGCCCTGGATCGAAGCGGCACCCACGCCTTCCACACGCACGGGCTCGTGGATGCCGGCAAGGGCGCCAGCGGCGATGAAGTACGAGGCCGACGAGGCATCGGCTTCAACGTGGATTTCGCCTGGAGATTGGTAACGGCAGCCTTGCGGGATGATGAAGCGCTCCCAGCCTTGGCGTTGCACTTGAATGCCGAAACGCGCCAGCAGGTTGAGCGTGATCTCGATATAAGGTTTGGAGATCAGTTCGCCTTCGACCTCGATGGTCAGGGCCTGATTCTGTGAAACCAGGGGCAAGGCCAGCAGCAGCGCAGTCAGGAACTGGCTGGAGACATCGCCCCGTACACGGATGGGGGCAGACAGGTTCAGTTTGCCGCCGCGCAAGCGCAGGGGCGGGTAGCCTTCCTTGCCGAAACACTCGATGTCGCAACCCAGCGGGCGCAAGGCGTCGACCAGATCGCCAATGGGGCGCTCGTGCATGCGCGGAATACCGCTGAGCTCGAAGGTGCCGCCTTGCGTGGCGGAAAGGACCGCGAGCGCCGCAGTCAGCGGGCGCATGGCGGTGCCCGCATTGCCCAGGAACAATTCGGCCTTGAAGACCGACAGCTTGCCTGCCAGGCCCGTGATGTGGACGGTGTCGCCGCTTTGCTGGATGTCGCAACCCAGTGCGCGCAGGGCTTCGAGCATGACGCGGGTGTCATCAGAGGCCAGCAGGTCGTGAACGACCGTGGTGCCTTCGCTCAGGCCTGCCAGCAGCAGGACGCGGTTGGAAATGCTCTTGGAGCCGGGAAGTCGGACCTTGCCGCCCGCTTCGAGCAGGGGCGGCAGGTCAAGAAAAGCGGTCGTGTACATGCAGATTCTGATTCAGCGGCTGCCAGGAGTCTTGCCGCCCAGTTGCCATTGGCTGCGGGCGTCGGAGGCCGTCTGGATGAGGCTTTGCAACGGGCCGCCGTTCCAGTCACGCATATTGCGTTCCAGGTGTTCCAGGGCTTCGCGGAAGGCTGCCGATTGCTTGAGGATTTCTTCCCGGTTGGACAAGAGGATGTCGCGCCAGATGGTGGGTTCGCTGGCCGCAATGCGGGTGAAGTCGCGGAAGCCGGGGCCGGCCAGCGACAGGAACTCCTGCCCCAGAGGCTGTTCGGCCAAGGCATTCATGTAGGCAAAAGCCAGCAGGTGAGGCAGATGGCTGACGGCGGCGAATGCTGAGTCATGGTGCTCCGGCGTCATCTTCAGCACCTGGCAGCCAATGGCCGCCCAGACGTCGGTGGCCTTTTGCACCAAAGTGGCGTCGGTTTGCGGCAAGGGCGTCAGAATGACTTTGCGGCCCTGGTACAGCAGCGGGTCGGCATGTTCAATGCCAGCCACTTCGCGTCCTGCAATGGGGTGGGCGGGCACGAAGGCCGGCAGCCGCTCTTTCAACACGCGACGGGCCGCATCGACCACATCGCGCTTGGTGCTGCCCACGTCCATGAACAGCACGCCGGGGTCGACCAGATGCCGGATGGCGCGGAAGGTGCCTTCACTGGCTGCCACCGGCACGGCGATGATGACGATGTCGGAGCCGGAGACGGCCAGCAGTGCCGATTCGGCGGCGACATCGATGACGCCCAGGCGTTTGGCTTTTTCTGTGGTGGAGGGGGATTTGCTGTACCCGACCACGCGTTTGACCAGGCCAGCCTTTTTCAAAGCCAGGGCAAAGGACCCCCCCATCAGGCCACAGCCGATCAAGCCGAGTTGGTTGAACATCCTGCGAAATCCTTCAAGGGCAAATTAGTGCGTATCCAATGGGTAGCTGCCCAACAGCTTGAAGAACGAGCATTGCTGACGCAGTTCTTCCAGGGCGGCTGCCACATTGTCCTGTTCCGGATGGCCGGCCAGGTCGATGAAAAACAAATATTCCCACTGACCCGAGCGGGCTGGCCGCGATTCCAGGCGGCTCATGGACACATTGTGACGCTTCAGCGGCACCAGCATGTCATGAACCGCACCGGGTCGGTTATTGACTGACACCACGACGCTCGTGCAATCGTGTCCCGTCGGTGCCGCGGGCTTGTGCTTCTCGGGGGTGGTGATGATGACGAACCGCGTGCGGTTGTGCGGGTCGTCCTGAATGGCCTTCTGAACGACATGCACGCCGTATTGTGATGCGGCCCGTTCGCTGGCAATGGCAGCGATGCTGGCGTCCTGGCTGGCCAGGCGAGCGCCTTCGGCATTGCTTGAGACGGCGCGTCGTTCGACATGCGGCAGGTTTTGGGTCAGCCAGCCTTGGCACTGAGCCAGGGCTTGCGGATGAGCACATACCGCTGAGATGTTGTCCAGATTGGGAACCTGCCGCAGCAGATTGTGGGTGACCAGCAAGCTGGTTTCACCCACGATGGTCAGCCTCGACTGCAGCAACAGGTCCAGGGACCGAGTGACCACACCTTCGGTGGAGTTCTCGATTGGAATCACCCCGAAGTCTGCCGCCTCAGCCGATGTGGCGCGGAAGACTTCATCGATGTTCGGGCAGGCCAGCGCGTCGATCGACGAGCCGAAGTAGTTGATGGCGGCCTGCTCCGTGAAGGTGCCAATGGGCCCCAGAAACGCCACTTTCTGGCGCCCTTCCAGCGAACGACAGGCCGACATGATCTCGCGCCAGATCGGGGCAATGCTGTCAGCCAGGATGGGGCCAGGGTTGCGCTGCTTGAGTCGGTCGATGACCTGGGCTTCGCGATCGGGGCGGAACACGGGCGAGCCATCGATCTTTTTGACTTCGCCAACCGCCTGCGCCAAGCGCGCGCGCTGATTCAGCAGCGTCAGCAGCTGCTGATCGAGGGCGTCGATCTGAACACGCAGTTCGCCGAGTTGTTCGTCGACGGGGCGGTTGTCGGGTTGGAAATGCTCAGCCATGAGATGCAGCGAAATCCTTCATGTAAGCGACCAGGGCTTCGACGCCTGCCAGGTTCATGGCGTTGTAGATGGACGCGCGCATGCCGCCCACGCTCTTGTGCCCTTTGAGTTGAAGCAAGCCATGTGCCTTCGCGCCTGCCAGGAAGGCGTCGTTGAGCTGGTCGTTGGGCAGGAAGAACGGGATGTTCATACGCGAACGACAGTTGGCAGCCACTTTGTTGACGTAATAGCCAGACGCATCGACGTAGTCGTAGAACAGTTTGGCCTTGGCCACGTTGCGGGCCTCGATGGCTGCCATGCCCGTGAGGTCGCCCTCACGCTGGCGTTTGATCCACTGAAACACCAGGCCGGCCAGGTACCAAGGGTAGGTGGGCGGGGTGTTGTACATCGACTCGTTGTCGGCCACGATCTTGTAGTCGAAGGCCGAGGGGGTGATCGGCAGCGCGTGGCCGATCAGGTCTTCGCGAATGATGACCAGGGTCAGGCCTGCGGGGCCGATGTTCTTCTGCGCACCAGCGTAGGCCACGCCCACGCGGCGCCAGTCGATGGGGCGCGAGACGATGTGCGATGAGCAGTCGATCACCAGGGGGGCATCGGTGCCGAGTGCCGCCAGATCCGGCAGTTCGTGCATTTCGACGCCATGAATGGTTTCGTTGCTGCACACATGCACATAGGCGGCGTTGTCGCTGATCTTCCAGCTGCCGTAGTCGGGCAGGGTGGTGTGGTGGTCGCCTTCGTTGGTGGCCGCCACATGCACCTCGCAATACTTGCGTGCTTCCTTGGCCGATTTCTGCGACCACGAGCCTGTGATGACGTAGTCGGCGCGTTTGCCTCGTGACAGGTTCATCGGCAGGATGGCGTTTTGGGCAATGGCGCCGCCCTGCATGAACAGGATCTTGTAGTTGGCCGGAATGGCCAGCAGTTCACGCAGATCGGCTTCGGCCTGTTGCGCGATCGAAATGAACTCCTTGCCGCGATGGCTCATTTCCATGACGCCCATGCCGCTGCCCTGCCAGTCGAGCATTTCGGCGGCAGCTTGTTGCAGAACTTCTTCCGGCAGGGTGGCCGGGCCGGCAGAGAAATTGAATGGGCGGCTCATGGCAATTCAGCTTATTTTTTCGCGGGTTTGGCGGCAGGGGCGGCTTTGGCGCCACCGGACGCGTTGGCCAGGATCTGGCGCACATTCGCCGCAGCCTTGTTCAAGGCTGGGTCGACCGCCGGGCGGGCGTCAGCAATGATTTTTTCCAGCAGCTTGTCGGTCATTTCCGGCAGCGAAGACTGGAATTTTTTCAACACGGGCGATTCCAGAATGGTCACCAAGGTACGAAGTTCTTCTTCGGTGAACTTTTCATCCAGTGCTGGCGTGAGGGTGGACTGAGCGAGTTTGTTGGCGCTGGCCTGAATGATCGGGCCGGCCGTGTCGACGTACTTCTTCAGCTCAGCATCAACCGCTTGTGCCGTGGCCACGCGCTTGTCTTCAGGCACGTTTTGCACAATCATTTTTTGCGCGGCCGCAGCCATCTGCATGGGTTGCTGATCGGTGATGTTGCGGGCGGCCGCGTCAATGGCGGGTTGTTGCAACACCAGCAGCTTGTTGATCAGCTCTTTTTTGGCAGCGGTTTGTGCCTGGGCGGCTGGGGCGACCAGAGCGCCAATCAGGGCAGTGGTCAGGGCCAGTTTTTTCAGCATGGTCAGGATCCGGTTGGAGTGGTTCAGGAGGCGTCGGCACCGCTGTCGGTGTCGTTGCCGGTTTCGGAGTCGCCTTCTTCGCCTGTGGCCTCGCTGGCCGCGTCGCTGTTGGCGTCGTTCTCTGCGATCCGTTGCAGGCCAATGAGTTTCGCGCCTTCATCCAAAGAAATGAGGGTCACGCCTTGAGTGGCGCGTCCCAGCTCACGGATTTCAGCCACGCGGGTGCGCACGACCACACCCTTGTCGGTGATGAGCATGATCTCGTCTTCGGCGCGCACCAAGGTGGCGGCCACGACCTTGCCGTTGCGCTCAGATTGCTGGATGGCGATCATGCCCTTGGTGCCGCGGCCGTGGCGGGTGTACTCGACGATGCTGGTGCGCTTGCCATAACCGTTCTCGGTCGCGGTCAAAACAGACTGCGATTCGTCCTCGGCCACCAGCATGGCAATGACCGATTGGCCTTCTTCCAGCATCATGCCGCGCACGCCCCGGGCGCTGCGGCCCATGGGGCGCACGTCCTCTTCATCGAAGCGAACCGCCTTGCCGCCGTCAGAGAACAGCATCACATCGTGCTTGCCGTCAGTCAGGGCGGCGCCCACCAGCACGTCACCTTCGTCCAGGCCCACGGCGATGATGCCGGCCTTGCGAGGGTTACTGAAGTCGGTCAGCGGGGTCTTCTTGACTGTGCCCATGGCGGTGGCCATGAACACATAGTGGTCTTCAGGGAAGGTGCGGAACTCGCCGGTGAGCGGCAGCACCACGTTGATCTTCTCGTCCTTTTCCAGCGGGAACATGTTCACCATGGGCTTGCCGCGCGAGTTGCGCGAACCCTGTGGCACTTCCCACACCTTCACCCAGTACACGCGACCCCGGTTGCTGAAGCACAGGATGTAGTCGTGGGTGTTGGCGATGAAGAGCTGGTCGATCCAGTCGTCTTCCTTCGTGGCGGTGGCTTGCTTGCCGCGGCCGCCGCGCTTCTGGGCGCGGTACTCGCTCAGCGGCTGGCTCTTGATGTAGCCGGTGTGCGAGATGGTCACGACCATGTCGGTCGGGGTGATCAGGTCTTCGGTGCCCAGCTCTTGCGCGTTGTGCTCGATGGTCGAGCGGCGGGCGCCCAGTTTGGTTTGACCAAATTCCTGACGAATAGCGATCAGCTCTTCCGAGATGATGAAGGACACGCGCTCGGGCTTGGACAGGATGTCGAGCAGGTCGGCAATGTGAGCCATCACCTCTTTGTACTCGCCAATGATCTTGTCTTGCTCCAGGCCGGTCAGGCGTTGCAGACGCATCTGCAGGATTTCGCTGGCTTGGTCGTCTGACAGACGGTACAGACCATCGGGCTGCATGCCGAACTGCATGGGCAGGCCTTCGGGGCGATACAGCTTGGCATCGCCCTCGGTGCGCGACAGCATTTCGCGCACCAGCGACGAATCCCAGCTCTTGCTCATCAGGGCCTGCTTGGCCACCGGTGGGGTGGGGCTGGTCTTGATGGTTTCGATGAACTCGTCGATGTTGGCCAGCGCCACGGCCAGGCCTTCCAGCACGTGACCGCGTTCGCGCGCCTTGCGCAGCTCGTACACGGTGCGGCGGGTCACCACTTCGCGGCGGTGTTCCAGGAAGACCGTGATCAGGTCCTTCAGGTTGCATAGCTTGGGCTGACCGTCGATCAGCGCCACCATGTTGATGCCGAAGGTGTCTTGCAGCTGGGTCTGCTTGTACAGATTGTTCAGCACGACCTCAGGCACTTCACCGCGCTTGAGTTCGATCACCACGCGCATGCCGGACTTGTCGGACTCGTCCTGGATGTGGCTGATGCCTTCGATCTTCTTTTCGTTGACCAACTCGGCGATGCGTTCGAGCAGGTTCTTCTTGTTGACTTGGTAAGGGATCTCGTCAACGATGATGGCCTGACGGTCGCCCTTGCCGATGTCTTCAAAGTGCACGCGGGCGCGCATGACCACACGGCCACGGCCAGTGCGATAGCCTTCACGCACGCCGCTCAAGCCGTAGATGATGCCGGCGGTGGGGAAGTCGGGCGCGGGGATGATCTCCATGAGCTCATCGACCGTGCAGTCGGGGTTCTTCAGCGAATGCAGGCAGGCGTCCACGACCTCATTGAGGTTGTGAGGCGGAATGTTGGTGGCCATGCCCACCGCGATACCAGCCGAGCCGTTGACCAACAGGTTGGGCAAGCGGGTGGGCAGAACCAGCGGTTCTTTTTCAGAGCCGTCGTAGTTGGGTCCGAAATCGACGGTTTCCTTGTCGATGTCGGCCAGCATTTCGTGCGCAATCTTGGCCAGGCGAATTTCGGTGTAACGCATCGCCGCGGCGTTGTCACCGTCCACCGAGCCGAAGTTGCCCTGGCCATCGACCAGCATGTGGCGCAGCGAGAAGTCCTGCGCCATCCGCACGATGGTGTCGTACACCGCCGAGTCGCCGTGCGGGTGGTACTTACCGATCACGTCGCCCACGATGCGAGCCGACTTCTTGTATGGGCGGTTCCAGTCGTTGTTGAGCTCGTGCATCGCGAACAGCACGCGCCGGTGAACGGGCTTGAGGCCGTCACGGGCATCGGGCAGGGCACGACCGACGATCACGCTCATCGCGTAATCGAGGTAAGAACGGCGCATCTCCTCTTCGAGGCTGATGGGCAGGGTTTCTTTGGCGAATTGCGTCATGCGAGCTGGAGTCTTTTTTGGCGCGGGCAGCACACAAGCTGCCCGCGCGATGGCAAAGGAGTGATTGTAATTGGCTGAATCTGTCTCGCGATCGCAACAGCTGGGTGATGAGCTAGGGGATCACGGTGTGCGACAGGGCTGGGTGGGAAAAAAGCCCTATGGCACAATCATCGAGGCCCTTGTTGCAAGGACTAACCCTTGTGGCATCGCAGTATTCACTGCACCTAATTCGTGAGGACCCCACATGAACAATCTCAATAAAGTCGCTGCTTTGTTCGCTTTCGTTGCTGCCGCTGGCGCCGTTCAGGCTCAAGCCATCGACAACTGGCGTGCCACCGATGGCACCGTCTGGAAGAACGGCACCAACGAACTGTGCTGGCGTGACAATTTCTGGACGCCTCAAACCGGTGTTCAGGGTTGTGATGGTGTTCCTGCACCGGCACCTGCTCCCGCGCCCGCTCCGGCCCCAGCTCCGGCTCCCGCCCCAGCTCCTGTCGTGGTGCCAGCGCCTGTTCCTGCACCCGCTCCAGCTGCAGTGCCTGCTGCCCCTCAGACTGAAAAGGTCAGCTTCGCTGCCGACGCATTCTTCGATACCGGCAAGGCTGATCTGAAGCCTGAAGGCAAGGCCAAGCTCGACGAGCTGGCTGACAAGGTCAAGAGCGTGAACCTGGAAGTGATCGTGGCTGTGGGTCACACCGATTCGCGCGGCTCGGCTGATCTGAACCAGAAGCTGTCGGTCAAGCGTGCTGACGCCGTGAAGTCGTACCTGACTTCCAAGGGCATTGACGGTGCTCGCGTCTACACCGAAGGCAAGGGCGCTGCACAGCCAGTGGCCGACAACAAGACCGATGCCGGTCGCGCCAAGAACCGCCGTGTTGAAATCGAAGTGGTTGGCACACGCAACAAGTAAGATCTTCCTGATCTGAACAGAAAACCCCGCCTCGGCGGGGTTTTCTTTTTGGGTTGATGTTGTGGGTGAAAGCGGTCACACTGCGCGCCATCGAGGTTTTCACCTGTGGTGTGCGCATGAATCAGGATTTTGTCCGATCGGTGCCGTCGGGGATGTCGTCTCAGCTGACCCGGCAGGCCACCTTGATACTGATGGTCGCGATGGCCCTTGCCGGTGTGGTTGGCTTGTTGGCCTGGGGGCCGGTGGTGCTGGCCTCGCACATGCACCAGTTTGCCGACCAGCGGAGTTGGCGTGGCCTGCCGAACGCACTCAATGTGCTGTCACATTTGCCGCTGATCCCGGTGGGCATTTGGGGGCTGTGGCGTGTGTCTCGATTGCCGGCTGGCGAGCGCTTGCGCTGGATCTGGTTCTGGTTTTTCGTGTGCCAGTTGCTGGCCACCGTTGGCGGTATGGCCTACCACTATGCGCCTGATGATGCGTCGTTCATGTGGGATCAGGTGCCGAAATCGGCGGCGTCGACTCTGTTCGCGCTGGCGTTTCTCGCTGAGCGGGTGGATCGGCGCATGGGGCACTCGGGGGCAGTTGCCGTCGGCCTGCTGGCTGCCTTGCTGGGTGGGGTGTGGTGGATCTTCACCGCCGAGCAAGATCAGGTGGGTGATTTGCGGCCTTTGATGTGGCTTGAGATGCTGCCTGTTTTGTTGGTCGCCGCCGGCGCGTGGACGCTCAATGGTCATTTGTTGAGTCGGCAGGACTGGCTGCGTTCACAGTTGAGCTTTGTGGTGGCTCAAGCCGTTGATTGGGGTGATGGCTGGATCTTTGACGCCACCCACCAGGCTATCAGCGGCCATGCGATTCGACATCTCGCTTTGGCAGCCTGTTGCGGGTGGGTGGCTTACCGCCTGGGGGCGGTGGTCAGGCCAGCTGAACGTCCTTCCCTGTCAGCCGCTTGGCCAACTGCGTCGCAAGCCGGTTCGTGAACCCGTAGATGGACAGCTGCGGGTTGGCGCCAATGCTGGTGGGGAAGATCGAGCCGTCATGAACGGATACGTTGGACAGCTGCCAGTGTTGGCCATCGGGGCGGATCACGCCCATTTTTTCATCGCCGCCCATTCGACAGCCTCCCATCACATGGGCGCTACCCGCGCCAGTGAGATAGGGTTTCATATCGAACGCAGCGATGGCTTTGCGGGCCTCGTCCCATGAGCGGTAGTACTGTCCTTGCTCGTGAGCAGGCAGAACCATCTTCGCTCCCGCGGCAAACTGGATTTCCGCCATGCTCAGCAGGGCTCTGCGGAAGCCGTTGAGAATGTAAGGCGTCAGGGCATAGTCGAGCGCTGGCGAGCCATTCAGATTCAGCTTGACCTCGCCGCCAGCGGCCTCGGGGTGAAAGCCGTCTCGCATCAGTGCCAGCATCAGTTGGGTGTGCGGGTAGTGGCTGAACCGTTCTGCCAGCGTGGACCCGACGCCGCCCAGCAAAATGCCACTGAGACCCGGGTGCATCGGAGTCGCTTCCAGCTTGTAGCCAATTTCCCCATCGATCGGCTGGGTATGCAGAAAGTGATCCGAGTAAATCGATTGTGGGGCGCCGCTCCAGCCTTCGATGCGTTGCTCGAACACGGCGGATGAGAAAGCAACCGGATGCAGGAAAGTCCGCTTGCCCAGAAGCTTGTAAGGGTCGGGTGCGTTGGATCGCATCAACAGCGCGGGCGAGTTGATCGCGCCACCTGCGATCACGTAGTGGCGGGCTACCACGCGCATGATCTTGTCCGAGGCTTTGTCACCGTTGACCTTGATGCCGCTGCAGATCAGCGATTGCACTTGCTTGTCGCCAATTTCCAGTCGCTCAGCCCGGGTCTGGTAGAAGAGCCGGGCGCCGGCTTGGAGTGCAGCGGGAATGGTGGTGATCAGCATCGACTGCTTGGCGTTGGTCGGGCAGCCCATGCCGCACGAGCCGAGATTCCAACAGCCCTTGATGTTGCGAGGAATGACTTTGGCCTTGATGCCGAGTTTCTCGGAGCCGGTTCGCAGCACCTCGTTGTTCGCGTTGGGCTGCCCTTCCCAGGGATGGACGTTCAGCCGCTGTTCAGCCTGAGCGAACCAGGGCGCCATGCTTTCCTCGGAAAAATCGTTCAGCCCGAACTGTTTTTGCCAATGACTGAGGGTGTCGGGTGGGGTCCGGAACGAGCTGGTCCAGTTGATGACGGTGGTGCCGCCTACGCAGCGACCTTGCAGAATCGAGATGCTCTTGTCGGTGCTGCGGCGCGCACCACTTTCCTGATACAGGGTGCTGTAGGCTTCTGACTCGCGCTGGTTGAAGTCGCTGCTGGTTCGCAGCGGGCCCTCTTCAATCAGGACGACATCCAGCCCAGCCTTGGTCAGGATCTCAGCTGTGATTCCGGCGCCTGCACCGGTGCCAACGATGGCAACGTCGCAAGTGATTCGCTCAGGCAGGCCTTGCTCGCCGTGAAAGGTTTTCCAGCCGCTTTGCAGCCCTTGGCGGAAAAGGTCAGGCAGTTTGCTCATAGTTCCATCGGGCCGGGGTAGCCCACCAGCTTCCAGTTGTCGGGGTTGGTGAAGAACATCATGCAGGTGATGTCGCGCACAGCGTGGTAGGCCATCTGGGTGGTCGGAAGGGCATGCATGCGCATGCGCTCCAGTGCCTGCGTGATGGCTTCGTCGGGTGCCTGAGACCAGGGCTGACTCAGTCCGGTGACGAGGTAGCGAGTTGCCGGGTTCGCGAGCAGACCAAGCAATGCGTTGATTTCAAGGCGAACTGCCTCAGGCAGGTTGTTGAGGTATTGACCCATGCGTTGCGCATGCGTGTCCAGTGCAGCCTGTCTGGCTGCCGGGGCGGTGGGAAGGTAGCCTGGCAGGATGCCGCGCGCCAGTCCTTTGAGAACCTCCAGACCGTGTTCGGTCATGCGCCCATCGGACATGCCGCGATGCCAGAATATGGAGCCACCCAGTGCGGCGCCCGCCGCGCCCAGGGCGACGGCGGTTTTCATCAGCCAACGTCGCCGGGGCGAGGCGGGCAAGGATCGAGCTTGATCATTCATGAAAAGACCTCGTGTGCAAATTGCACAAACAGGAAACATGTGATGTCACATTGGTTCGCATTGTGCACCTGAATGCAGCCCGTTTGGCACGGGGATTCGCCCTAATGATTCCGCTTTGTGAAATTGTCGTGGGATCGCACTCACATGAGGGGCGGGTAAATGCCGGGAATACCCCTGTCACGTGTTGTTGCAGAATCCCGAAGCCGCTTGCTGATCTGCTCGTCTGGGAGCGAGCGATTTGAACCCTTTGAGTCCATATATAGAAGAGGATGGCGATGACCGCAGCAAAACCTTGGCTGGCTCAGTATGAGCCCGGTGTCCCCGCAGAGATCAACCCAAACGAATACGCCTCGCTGGTTGATCTGCTGGATCAATCCTTCAAGCAGTACGCCAGCCGCGACATGGCCGCTTTCATGGACGTTCGCTGGACCTTCGCCCAGGTCGACGAGATGTCTCGGTCGCTGGCTGCCTGGTTCCAGTCCAAGGGGCTGGCCAAGGGGGCTCGCATCGCCTTGATGATGCCCAATACCCCTCAGTACGTGGTGGCCATCGCGGCTGTGCTGCGTGCAGGCTATGTGGTGGTGAACGTGAACCCGCTCTACACCCCACGTGAGTTGGAGCACCAGCTCAAGGATGCCGGTGCAGAAGCCATCGTGATCCTGGAGAACTTCGCCGTCACCCTGCAAGAAGTGATCGAGCGCACCAGCGTCAAGCACGTGGTGATGGCGTCGATGGGCGACATGCTGCCTTGGTTGAAGGGCACGATCGTCAACTTCGTGGTCCGCAAGGTCAAGAAGATGGTTCCGGCCTACAAGATCCCCACCACGGGCGGTCGTCAGGTCACGGCTTTCAATGACGCCGTCGCCCAAGGTCGTTCTGCCAAGTACACCCGTCCGAAGATGGTTGCCACTGATGTGGCTTTCCTGCAGTACACCGGCGGCACCACCGGCGTGTCCAAGGGCGCTACGCTGCTGCATCGCAATGTGGCTTCCAACATTCTGCAGTGCGAGGCTTGGTTCAAGCCCGAACTGTCGAAGCTGGGCACTGGCGGCGTCTCCATCGTGTGTGCGTTGCCGCTGTATCACATCTTCTCTTTGACGGTGTGCTACTTCATGGGGGCTCGTTTGGGCGGCATGAACATCCTGATTCCTAACCCGCGCGATCTGCCGGCCGTGATTGCCACCCTGAAGAAGTTCAAGGTCAATCTCTTCCCCGCCGTGAACACCTTGTTCAATGCCCTGGCCAACGTGCCCGAGTTTGCGTCGGTTGATTTCTCTGGCCTGAAGGTGTCGATGGGCGGTGGTATGGCTGTGCAGCAAGCGACGGCCGAGAAGTGGCTGAAGGTCACGGGTTGCCCGATTGTCGAAGGCTATGGTTTGTCCGAAACCTCGCCCGTGGCAACAGCCAACCGTCTGGATAACCGCAATTTCACCGGCACCATTGGCCTGCCGCTGCCTTCCACCGAAATCGCCATCATGGACGACGACGGCAACCACCTCGACATTGGCGGTGTGGGCGAAATCGCCATCCGCGGTCCTCAGGTGATGGCGGGCTACTGGAACCGTGCCGACGAAACGGCCAAGGTCATGACAGCCGATGGCTTCTTCCGCACGGGTGACGTCGGCGTGATGGATGCCAAGGGCCAGGTCAAGATCGTGGATCGCAAGAAGGACATGATCCTGGTCTCCGGTTTCAACGTGTACCCGAACGAAGTGGAACAAGTCGTCAACATGCATCCGGCCGTCATGGAATGTGCCGCCGTGGGCGTGCCAGACGAGAAGTCCGGCGAAGCCGTGAAGATCTATGTGGTACGCAAGGACGAGTCGCTGACCGAAGCGGCGCTGAAGGCCTTCTGCCACGAGCAGTTGACCGGCTACAAGTGTCCGAAGTTCATTGAATTCCGTGCTGATCTGCCCAAGACCAATGTGGGCAAGATCCTGCGCCGCGAACTGCGCGACGAGAAAAAGGCAGCCTGATCACCTGAAGGCTCAGGAAGCGAAGCCGTCAGCCTTACGGGCTGGCGGCTTTTTTCTTTGGGCTGCGGCTTAAGTGATTTTTAAGTTTCCCTGAGCAAGCATTTACGAAACGGCTGTGTGTGCCCTCGATACAGTTCCCTGCATCCATTCACGAAGGACAGCAAGGGAATTCATCATGAGCACTCAGACAAATCAAGCCGGACGCCTGAACCTTTATCAATCGGTTCATAAGGGCCTGCGCGCATTCATGGCTGATACGGTTCAACTGGTTGGCGCGACGGATCCTGCCGACGCAAGTGAACGAGACAAGGCTCTTGAGCAAGTGCGCACGCTCTTGTCGATCTGCCAGGCACATTTGAGCCACGAAAACGACTTCATCCATGTCGCCATGGAGCGCCGTAGCCCGGGTAGTGCCCGACAATGTCAGGGCGACCATGTCGAGCACATGGCGCATATCAATCAACTGACACAGTTGGTGTCAGTTGCAGACTCGCCAGAGCAGCGAGCTGATGGCGGCGATGCCTGGCTGACGCTGTACCAGGAACTGAGTCTGTTTGTGGCCGATAACCTCGAGCACATGATGCTGGAAGAGAGTCACAACAACCAAGTGCTGTGGTCGCACTATTCAGATGAAGAGTTGGGCGGCATCCATGTGGCTTTGGTGTCGAGCATTCCTCCTGAGGAAATGGCGATTCATTTTCGGTGGATGATTCCTAGCCTGTCGCATCCTGAGCGTGTGGCCATGCTGGGCGGCATGCAGCAAGGTATGCCCGAGCCGGTGTTTCACTCTCAAATGGCGGTTGCCCAGACCTTGTTGACACCGCGTGCCTGGCAAAAACTGGCAGGGGCGTTGAACTACCAAGCTGCCACGCATGGCTGAGGGCTTCCTTCCTCGTTGCGCACCCTTGGCTGCCTGGTCTAATCGACTTGAGTCAGCTTCAAGGGGTGTGCAATCGAGATGGCAAAGCGCCCTCGACCGGTCTTGGTCATCTGTACGCAAGCCTGCCGTTCCGCCAGGCGGCGCTGCAGTAGCACCAATCTGGCCTCAAGGTTGTCACTGATGTCAGGTAGCCCCAGTTCGGGTGAAAGACGCAGTTCCCGATTGGTGAAGTGCAAGCGGCCTTCCTGTTCGGCTGTTTGAACCAGCTTCCAGAAAATGGCGCCAGCAACGCCTTTGATCAAATAATCATCGTCTAGAAAGACGCTGTGATCGGCGGAGAAGTAGCGCACCGAGACGACTCTCCCGGCCGCTTGTTCTTTGGTCTGGATGAGAGGAGTGTCTGCCTCGATGGTTTCGCTGGCGTCTGCGCAGGTCAGCGCCTTGGCCATCCAGCCGAACTGCTGCGCCAGTGTGGACAGCATGTCTTCATCGTCGTATGTGAAGCGAAGGTCTTCTGGGCTTTCGACATACAGCACCCCGTAAAGCTGCGTGCCAGCCACAATCGGTACGGCCAACTGGCTACGGCTTTCAGGCAGGCCGGGCATGGGAATGGCTGTCTCGAGTTGGTGGTGCAGCCCCGATGCTTCGGCACTGGCGCGAACGGCTTTGCCGTAGATGTATTCGCTGGTCATGTGCGAGATGCGAATGGGCGTTCGCTCGCGCGCTGCAACGCCGATCACGCCGTGTCCCATCGGGATTTCGGAGCCGACGCCGGGGTTGTCGTAGCCCCGGCTTGCGACGGTGAACAAGCGCTCGCCACATTCATCCAGCTTGAGGATCATGATGTGCTGAATGCTGCAAGCCAGGTTCAGGGCCGACAGCGTGTTATCCAGCAGTTCATTCAAGTCTTTGCTGGCGTTGAGCATGTTGCTCATCAGGCGAAGCTTGGGGAGTTGATCGCCGCTGCTGAGTGCAGGAATCTGCTTGGCCACCACCGCTGTATCGACTTCCAGCACTTCATAGATGTCGGCTCCCAGGAGCTTGAAGATGTCAGCCATGCCCGTGTGCGATGCAATGCCCGCCAACTTGGCTTTCATGCTCTCAAATAGCGGCCCATGTGTCTCAGTGCGCAGGTAACGAACGTGCAGCCTGTAGCCACTGCCTGAGATCGGGTCTACGACCTTCAGCAAGGCGTAAGGGTTGCTCAGAATGTTCTGTCGGGTCTTGTTGAAGAACTGAAAGGTCAGCGCCACATGGCGATGGTCGACGTACTGTACTTGCGAGAGGTATGCGATATTGGGGGTGCCATCTTGCGAGCAGGTGGCCAGGGCACTGGGAATGGCGCCTTCGAAGCAGTTGCGAAGGCCTGCGATACACACCGTCATGCCGAGGCTCCTGGAATGGGTTGCCCAGCTCGAGGTCCCGGTGTTTGTTCAAACACCACCAGCGGTGTGAAACTCAAGGCCACCATCTGGCCGGACTCGACCGACATATGGGTCTGTCCGAAAGTGCGATCAAATCCAATTTGAACAATACCGTTCAGGAAGCGCTGACAGTAATCTTCAATCGCTGCCATGTCTTCAGTTGACGCCGCTTGCAGGCTGATCTGATGGCCCTTGATTTGAATGGCCGCTTCGGTTTCAGGCAGACAGTAGACGGCAGCCAACGTGTCCTGGCTGAGTACGTCTTGCAGAAGCTGGCTAGCCTCTGTGCGCCGCACGAACACGGTGATGCGCCGACGGTCTGCCGACACGCGACAGGCAAAACCGCGGCATGAACTTGGGCGAAGGGTGGCAGAGCACGAGGCAAGATCAATCGCGACTTCGCGTTCGATAAAGGCCACCGTGCTGTCACTGAGCAGGTCGGCTGGCATGAGCCGAATTGTAGGGGGCGCTCAGTCTTGCAGAAAGAGCGCTTGCAGGTCGCTGAGGAAGTCGAAGCCTTTTTCGGTCGGCCACGCTCGGGCCAGATCGCGAGCCAGTAGGCCCTGTGCTTCGGCCTGGTTCATCGCTTGCTGGATGCTGGCCAGTGTCAAGCCAGTTCGTTCCTGAAAGCGGAGCAATTCGAAGCCGTCTTTCAGTCGCAGCGCGTTCATCATGAACTCGAAGGGGCGGGCGTTCAGTGCCACTTCCTGTTCGTTTGAACAGGCTGCACCTTGTATGGCCTTGTCCATGTAGGTAGCCGGCTCACGCCAGCGAACCTGTCGCACGATGCGGTCGGGAAAGCTGATTTTGCTGTGCGCGCCAGCCCCGATGCCAAGGTAATCGCCAAACTGCCAATAGTTGAGGTTGTGCAGGCACTGATGCCCCTGGCGGGCATAAGCGGATACCTCATAGCGTTGCAGCCCTGCCTGCGTGGTTTGCTCGGTCAGGTAATCGAGCATGTCAAATGCGGTGTCGTCATCTGGCAGATCTTGCGGCGGTCGCGTAGCGAAGACCGTGTTGGGCTCCAACGTCAGGTGGTACAGCGACAGGTGGGGCGGGCGGAATGACAGCGCGGTCTGAATGTCGCTTTGCAGGTCAGCCAAGGTCTGGCCGGGTAGGGCGTACATCAGGTCCAGGTTGAACGTATCGAAGCAGGTTGCGGCTTCTTCTACGGCGGCACGAGCTTGATCGCCGCTGTGCACTCGGCCCAGAGCTTTGAGTTTGCTGTCCTCAAAGCTCTGCACGCCAATGGACAGTCGGTTGACGCCAGCTTCCCGAAAGGCCTTGAAACGGTCCTTCTCGAAGGTGCCTGGGTTGGCTTCCAGTGTGATCTCGCTGTCGGGTTCCAGCGGCAGTCGGGCGCGCACATCGGCCAGCAGGCGGTCGATGCCTTGCGGTGAAAACAGGCTGGGTGTGCCGCCCCCGATGAACACAGTGTGGACGCGTCGTCCCCAGATTTGCGGCAGGGCCGACTCGAGATCGGCGCACAAGGCATTCAGGTAGCGCGTTTCCGTGTCAGCGTCCAACATGCCTTGCGCTGGCACATTGGCAGATGCCGGTGAGGCATGCGAGTTGAAATCGCAGTATGGGCACTTGCGCAAACACCAGGGCAGGTGAATGTAGAGTGACAAAGGGGGCAAGGCTTGCAGCGCCCCCGGTCGGTGCAAAGTGATCATGTGCGTTGCCAGGGCCACAAGTTGTCAGAACCCGGCGCCCATTGCTCACGAATCAGATTCAGCATGCGTTCACAGGCTTGGGCCCGATGGCTGATGCCATTTTTGATTTCGGGTGCCAGTTGTGCAGCGCTCTGCGAATAGGTTGGCAGCCACAACAAGGGGTCGTAGCCAAAGCCATGTTCGCCTTGCTGTTTGTGGAGCAATTCGCCCGACCAGGTGCCTTGTGCAATCAGCGGCTCAGGGTCGTCCGCGTGCCGCACCGCCACCAGCACGCAAATGAAGTGCGCGTGCCTGTCAGTTTGCGCCTGCATCTGGTCAAGCAGCCAGGCATTGTTGGCTGCGTCAATGGTTTCGCGGTCAAGACCTTCGGCGATGCGGCCTGCGTCCACCGCATAGCGGGCAGAGCGAACACCGGGTGCGCCGCCCAGGGCGCGAACACACAACCCCGAGTCGTCGGCAATCGCGGGGCCTTGGCCTTCACGAGCCGCATGCCGTGCTTTGGCCAAGGCGTTTTCGACGAAGGTGATATGGGGCTCTTCTGCTTCCGGAATGCCCAGCGATCCCTGGGTCACCAGGGTCAGGTTGAGCGGGGCCATCAAGGCTTGCAGTTCCTTGAGCTTTTTGGCGTTGTTCGACGCCAGGATCAGCGTCTTGCTCATGCCTTGCTCAACGGCTGGGCCAGCGCGGCGGTTTGGGCTTCCAGCAACTGGCGAATGCCCTTTTCTGCCAGGTTCAGCAGTTGGTCCATCTCGCTTCGCGTGAAGGCCACGCCTTCAGCGGTGCCTTGCACTTCCACGAAATGGCCTGCGCCGGTCATGACCACGTTCATGTCGGTGTCGCACGCCGAGTCTTCCGTGTACTCCAGGTCGAGCAGGGGGGTGCCTTCCACAATGCCCACGCTGATGGCGGCCACAGGGTGAAGGATGGGGCTGGCTGCAATCTTGCCTTGAGTCATCAAGCCGTGAACGGCGTCGACGGCGGCAACATAAGCGCCGGTGATGGCTGCAGTGCGAGTGCCGCCATCGGCTTGAATCACGTCGCAGTCGATCACGATGGAGCGCTCACCTAGAGCGGCCAGGTCAAACACGGCGCGCAAGCTTCGACCGATCAGCCGTTGAATTTCCTGGGTGCGGCCCGATTGCTTGCCGCGAGCAGCTTCCCGGTCAGATCGGGTGTGAGTGGATCGCGGCAGCATGCCGTACTCGGCGGTGACCCAGCCTTCGCCGCTGCCACGCTTGTGAGGGGGCACGCGCTCTTCCACCGAAGCAGTGCACAACACCTTGGTGTCGCCGAAGCAGATCAGAACCGAGCCTTCTGCGTGTTTGGTGTAGCCGCGGGCAATGGTGAGCGGGCGCAATGCATCATGCGCACGACCGTGCGCGCGTTGATAAGCCATGAGGGCTCCTGGGAGTCAGTCAGTTCTTCTTGCCGCCGTTGGCAGCATTGGCCGAGCGGCGAATGGCTTCGTTGATTTCGCGAATCGAGCGCTCGATCTCGGCCTCGTCGAGTTCATCCAGGCCACCCAGATCGGTGTGTTCGCCCGAGCCGCCCACGCTGGCCTGGATCGTCGAGGCAAAAACCTCTTCGCCCAGCGTATCGGTTTCCACGTTGGGGGCTTCGTCGTTCTCTGCCGATTCCCACTCCACGGCCAGCACGGTCACGTTGTCGCACTTCACGCCGCCATTGCGCAAAGCCACTTCCACCAGTTCAGGTACGGCATCGGAAATGGTGCGGGTCGACAGATGTCGGGTGATTTCGTCGTCTTCCACGGTGCCCCACAGCCCATCGGAGCACAGCATGATGCGGTCGCCTTCCTGCAGCAGGATGGGGCCGGCAGTATCGACCACGGGCTTGCCGGGGCTGCCCAGGCACGTGAACAACACGTTGCGGTTGTAGCGCTCGTTCAGTGGCACCACGCTGGACAGGGATTGCTGCAGCTCGGAGTAGGAGTGATCCCGTGTGCGCACCAGCAGCTTGTCGCCGCGAACGAAATACAGGCGAGAGTCACCGCAATGGGCCCAGTAGGCTGAGTTGCCTTGCATGATGCAGGCCACGATGGTGGTGCGGGGCGTGTCCATCAGCCCCTTTTCGCTGGCGTAGCGCAGCAGCTGGTGGTGGCCTGCCATGACCGCGTCCTGCAGGAAGCGGATGGGGTCTTCCAGCGAGGGGCGTGCGTCACGTTGATACAGCGCAGCCATGGTTTGCAGGGCCAGTTGCGAGGCCATTTCCCCTTCGGGGTGGCCGCCCATGCCATCTGCCAGGGCAAACAGGCCGGAATCCCGCGTGTAGCAATAGCCCATGCGGTCTTCGTTTTTTTCGCGACCGCCCTTGCGGCTGATTTGGTAGACGGAGAATCTCATGCCAGCCTCAAGCCTTTGCGCCTGATTTGAGGTTTTCAAGTTGCAGCTTGACCCGCTCGGAGAAGGTCAGCTTCGAATAGCGGCGTTCGGTCTCGCGGGCGAGTTCCTTTTGCAGGGCGAACACGCTCTGGGGCCGGGCCAATGGGTCAAGCGACATGCACCACTCAGTGACTTCCAGCAGGTTGTCAGAGTAGACATTGCGCAGGCGCGACAGCGACAGGCTCAGACGGTCTTTTTCAAGCCGCTGGGGCGCATCGTTGGGCGGGTAGCCTTGCATGCACGCATAAATGCAGGCGCCAATCGCGTAGATGTCAGTCCAGGGGCCCAGAGATCCGTCGCGGCGATACATTTCCGGCGCCGCAAAGCCCGGTGTGTACATCGGGCGAATGAAGTTGCCTTCCTTGGACAGCACCTCGCGCGCAGCACCGAAGTCAAGCAGCACCGCTCGGTTGTCGTTGGTGATGAAGATGTTGGCGGGCTTGATGTCCAGGTGCAGCATCTTGTGCTGGTGAACAATGCGCAAGCCACGCAGAATTTCGTCGAACAGCGACCGAATGGTCGACTCGCGGAACACCTTGTCACGTTTGAGGTCGCGGGCCGTGACGATGAAATCCTGCAGGGTGTCGCCCTGCAAGTAGTTCATCACCATGTAGACGGTTTCGTTTTCTCGGAAGAAGTTCAGCACCGAGACCACACTGGGGTGTGCAATCTGCGCCAGCGAACGGCCTTCTTCAAAGAAACTCTTCAAGCCCAGGCGGTAAAGCGGCTGCTTGTCCGGTTTGACGCGCGGAATGAGTTCCCCCGCGGCGCGTTCGGCCAGGGAGGCGGGCAGATATTCTTTCAGGGCTACCAACCGCTTGTCAGGGTCTTCGGCCAGGTAAACCACGCCAAAACCACCGGCTGCAAGCTTCTTGACGACCTGATAACCACCCACAACTGTGCCCGGAGGCAACGGGGCTGGCTTCGGCTTTGACATAATCGAGTTTTGTCTGGTGTCAAGTAACCATGTCAGTCTAC
>NZ_DASUIN010000031.1:0-10101 GCF_036273115.1 Aquabacterium sp. | reverse complement strand
GTGATTGCGATCAGCAATGCCGATTCGCCGGTGTATCGAAAAACCATCACGGTGAAGTCAGGGCGCACGTATGCTCTCGAGCACCGTTTTTAAACAAGGGATCTTGCTTATGTTGACTCGCTCTCAACGCCTCTGCATGGGTGCGTTCGCTGCGGCCTCGCTGACGCTGGCTGGCTGTGCCACTTCGAATCAAACTGCCTCACAGGATGTGCCGCCTCCTCCCGTGGTGGCTTCCGCGCCTGCGGAGCCTGTGGTGGCTGCCCCCAAAGTGGTGGTGACGCCAGAGACCGTGCTGGCTCAAGGTGTGAAGGCATACCAGGCGGCGCAGTATCAGCAGGCTGAACTGGATCTGAAGTCGGCCCTGCAGATGGGCCTGGCCAACCCCACCGATGTGGCCACAGCCAATAAGCACTTGGCCTTCATTTTCTGCACCAGCAAGCGTGAAGCGCAGTGCCTGGCTGCATTCAAAGCAGCCCGCACCGCGGACCCCAAGTTTGCTTTGACCAAGGCGGAAGCCGGGCACCCGATGTGGGGCCCTGTGTACAAGCGCAGCTTGAGTCAGAAGAAAAAGTAAGGCTCACAGCCAGCGCGGCTCAATTGAGTTCGCGCCAGGTCAGTTCCAATGCATGAGGTCCGGCCGCATTCCAGCGACGGACCTCTTCTTGTAAGAGGTGCAGCGTGCGGGGCTGGTGCTGGGCCCAGCCTTTGTCCAGGCTGACTCTGCAGCGTGAGCGTGCCTTGATGATGCGAGCCACCTCTGTGGGCTGATCGATCCGCGCGTGGTGCAGGATGATGGCCAGACGCAGGCACAAAACCTGCGCCATCAGCACCTTGTCGTTCAGATGTTCGGCCAGCTTGATCAACTCGCCACGTTGTCCCAAAACCAGCGAGGCCAGCCGGCGCAGCTGCGACTGCGAGAAGCCGGCGGCATCCACGTGCCCCAACAGGTAAGACGAGTGTCGGTGGTGATCATGGTGTGACACCATCATGCCGATTTCGTGCAGTTGTGCGGCCCAAGCCAGTTCACGAATGGCTTCGCCATCGCTAGGCGGGCGCCCTTGCATGGTGTTCCACAGTTGCAGTGCGCGGTCGTGAATGCGTTGGGCGTGCTGGGTGTCTACGCGGAAGCGCTGCTGAAGTTCACGCACGGCCGAGTCACGTGGGTCGGGCAGGCGGTGGTTGCGCGTGGCTTCGATTCGTTCTTCCAGATCGAAGATCACCCCCTGACGCAGTGCCCCGCGTGCGGGCCACATGACATCGATGTTGAACTGAACGGCCAGGGTGTAGAGGATGGACAGGCCTCCCCCCAGAACGGCTTTGCGGTCGGCTTTCAAGCCGGGCAGGTTCAGGGCATCGACATGCCCGGCTTGCAGGCATTGCTCAATGCACCAGCGCAAGGCCTCAGGGGTGATGCGCCCGTCGGTGATGCCGTTGGCTTGCAGCAGTTGCGAGACGGCCCCCACTGTGCCGGACGAGCCGAGCGCCTCACGCCATTGTGAGGGGGTGAACAAGGTCAAACCTTCTTCCAGCTCGGCACCTGCGGCAATCTGGGCGGCCCGAAAACCGTCGGCGGTGAAGCGGCCATCAGGGAAATGGGCCAAAGACAGGCTGACGCTGCCCACCTTGAACGATTCGGCGCGTTGTGGCAGCCGGCCTCGGCCCAGAATCATCTCGGTCGAACGCCCGCCAATGTCGATCACCAGGCGGGGGAGCTCACTGGGCTGCAGTCGTGCCACGCCTTGGTAAATCAGGCGAGCCTCTTCGCGGCCGGCAATCACGTCGATCGGGTGGCCCAGGGCCCCGTTGGCTCGGCTCAGGAAGGCATCGCGGTTGCGGGCTTCGCGCAAGGTCTGAGTGGCCACCGCGCGCACTTGCCACGAAGCAAAGCCTTTCAGGCGCTGGGCAAATCGGGCCAGGCAGGCCAGCCCTCGTTGCGCGGCTTCTTCTGTCAGCAGGCCGTGCTCATCCAGGCCGGCTCCCAGGCGCACGGTTTCCTTGAGGTAATCGATGCGCTTGTAGCGCCCCTTGTGCAACTCGGCAATTTCCAGGCGGAAACTGTTGGAGCCCATGTCGATGGACGCCAACTGCTGCGGGAAGCGGCTGGCATCCAAGGCGGCGGCTGATTTGGCGGACGAAGCGGGGGTGTCGGTATCCATAGCCCGATTGTCCTACCTCTGAATGACAGTTCGAGGTCGCGTTTGTGTTGACAGCGTTGCTAAGATCACACCATGACTCTGACTTACATCGTGGCCGCGACCTTTTTAGGGGGCGTGGTCTCAGTGGCGCTGGCTGCTGCAGTATCTCAACCGTTGCTGACGCTGATCGTTCGGCATCTGGTCAGCCTCTCCACGGGTGTGCTCCTGGGGACAGCCCTGCTGCATGTGCTGCCGGAGGCCTTTGAATCAGGGCGGTCGCCGCAGGCTTTGTTCCTGACCCTGCTGGGTGGGTTGATGTTCTTCTTCCTGCTTGAAAAAGCCGAGTTGTATCGCCATGGCCATCACCATGAACACGATGACCATCACCATCATCATGGGTTCGATGCCGAACAAGCCGGCCGTGGCGGCTGGAGCGTGCTGGTGGGCGACAGCATTCACAACTTCTGCGACGGCGTCCTGATCGCTGCTGCTTTCTTGTCTGACCCCCATCTCGGGCTGGTCACGGCCATGGCCATCATTGCCCACGAAATTCCGCAGGAAGTGGGCGATTACATTGTGCTGATCAATGCTGGCTTCACCCGCATGCGCGCCCTGGTCTACAACATGATTTCGGGCTTTGCCGCGGTGGTGGGGGGCGTGTTGGGCTACTTCCTGATCGGCCCCTGGCAAGAGTACCTGCCCTACATGATGGTGGTGGCCGCCAGCAGCTTTGTGTACGTGGCAGTAGCCGACTTGATTCCCCAGTTGCAAAAGCGCCTGAGCTGGCGCGACACCGTGTTCCAGTTGGTGTGGCTGGGAATGGGCTTGTTGATGATTGCCAGCATCGTGCACGGTTTGCACGACCATTGATCGAAAGACCGCGGGTCAGTCTTTGACCGCGGCGCTGGTGCGTGTGGCCCCCATGCCGGCGGCCACAATCAGCACCATGCCCAAAATGGACAGTGGGTTGATCGGGTCGTCAAACAGCAGCACGCCCAAGATGAAGGCGTGGGCAATGCCCAGGTACTGCAGGCTGGCCATGACCAGAGCCTGGCCTTTGGCATATGCCCGTGTCATGGCCAACTGGGCCACGGTGGCAAACCCGCCAATGCCCAGCAGCCAGACCCATCCCATGGGACTGGGGGCGGCCCAGGCCGTGTGTCCGCTCAGGTAGGTCAAGCCGCTGATCAGCAAGCCCGCCAACGTGCCAAACAGCGAGAAGTAAAACACCACGCGGTGTTCCGGTTCGCCGGCACGCCCCAGGCTGGCCACTTGCAGATAAGCCCAGGCCGACAGCATGCCCGACAGCACGCCCACCAGGGCTTCTACCCATTGGTCACGCTGCAAGGTGGGGCGCAGAACCAGGGCCACGCCCACGAAGCCGATCAACACGGCGCCCAGCAGCGGTAGCGGAATGGCCTTGCTGGGCCGGGCTTGCCAGCGCCGCCACAGTTGCCGCAACACCAGGAACACGGCCATCCACACCGACGACATGTAGTTCAGCGTGACGGCGGTGGACAGAGGCAGTCGGCCAATCGTGTAGAACCACAGACTCAGGGCGGTGACGCCAGCCAGACCCCGCAGGAAGTGCAGTCGGGGAACCTGGGTGTGCAGGTTCAGGCCTTGCCACCAGGCCAGGGCGCCCATCATGATGGCGCCGACGAAGCCCCGAAAAAAAACAACCTCTGCCGTGGTGACCTCGGCAGAGGCTTTCTTGACGCACACACCCATGCCCGCGAACAGCAGGGTGGCCAGCACCATCAGCCAGGCGGCTGACAGTTTGCTGACGAGCCGTCCGACTGCATTCATGGCGAGGACCTCAGTCCTTGAAGTCCATCACGCGGCGATACCACTCATGGAAGTGCTGCATGCCGTCTTCCATCGGGCTTTGGTAGGGGCCGACTTCGTTGTCGCCGCGCTCGAACAAAGCCTTGCGGCCGGCATCCATGCGCTCGCCGATTTCGTCGTCCTCGATGCAGGTTTCCATGTAGGCAGCCTGCTGGGCTTCAACGAATTCGCGCTCGAAGGCCACGATCTCTTCGGGGTAGTAGAACTCCACCACGTTGAGCGTTTTCTGCGGGCCTTGCGGGTACATGTTGGACACGACCAGCACGTGCGGGTACCACTCCACCATCATGGTGGGGTAGTAAGTGAGCCAGACCGCACCCTGCGTTGGCTTGGTGCCATTGCGGTATTGCATCAGCACGTCATGCCACTTCTGGTACACCCCCGAGCCGGGCTTGTCGAACGTGCGCGCCACGCCCACGGTTTGCACCGAGTATTCCTTGGCCATGTCCCAGCGCAGGTCGTCGCAGGTCACGAAGTTGCCCAGGCCAGGGTGGAACGGGCCGACGTGGTAGTCCTCGAGATAGACCTCGATGAAGGTCTTCCAGTTGTAGTTGCACTCGTGCAGTTCAACCTTGTCGAGCACGTAGCCACTGAAGTCCAGATCGCCGCCGGGTTTGAAGCGGGCATCGATGCCGGCGAGGTCGGCCGCGATGTCGCGCCCGTTGTCTTCGAACAGCAGCCCGTTCCAGTTCTGAATCTTGTAGTTGTTCAGATTCAGGCAGGGGTCGTGGTCGAAGTGCGGTGCGCCGATCAGCTCGCCCTTGTGGCTGTAGGTCCAGCGGTGCAGCGGGCACACGATGTTGTGGCGACTGTTGCCTCGCCCCTTGAGCATGACAGCCTGGCGGTGGCGGCAAATGTTCGAGATCAGCTCGACGCCGTCCGGCGTGCGCACCAAAGCGCGACCTTCCCCCTCTTGGGGCAGGGCGTAATAGTCGCCTACCTCGGGAACCGCATTGGCGTGCCCGAGGTAGCGTGGACCGGACTGGAAGATGCGCTCAAGCTCCGCTTTATAGAGGGCCTCATCAAAGTAGGCGGACACGGGCAGCTGCGTGCGGCTGCGCGAAAGAGCTGTGAGTGCATTACTCAGGTCAGACATGATCCCCAGGATCTCCAAAAACCAATGTCAACCCCCCGCAGACCCATACTGCGGGGAAACCCACAATTGTACCCCCTCGGCTCAAGGGTGCCATGGCTTGCCTTAACTTCACCACCCAGACCGGGGGCAGATTCCCTTGTCACGGGTGGGCCCAGCGACGAATTGGCCTGCCGCCGAAATAGAATACGCGTTTGCCTTCGACACCCGGAGACCGGGCGACACCCCATGGCCAAATCGTCTGCCTCTTCTGGAAAAAACGCTGCTGTCGATCTTGTTGATCCTGCGGCGACCTTGCCTGCTGACATGAGTTACGAGCAGGCCCTGTCCGAGCTGGAAGGACTGGTGATGAGCATGGAGTCGGGGCAGTTGCCCCTCGACAGCTTGTTGAGCAGTTATCAGCGTGGGGCGCAGTTGTTGAAGTTCTGTCGGTCTCGGCTGGAAGCGGTCGAGTCCCAAGTCAAATTGCTTGAAGCGGGCCAGCTCAAGCCTCTGGATGCAGCATGACGGTGGCTGATTTTTCTCGCTGGTCGACGCAGGCTTTGGGCCGTGTCGAGCGGGCCCTGGAGCAATGGGTGCCGGCCGATGCGCCTGCCGGTCTGGGTGAAGCCATGCGCTATGGCGTGCTGGACGGTGGCAAGCGTCTTCGTGCCTTGTTGGTGCTGGCTGCGGCAGAGGCCGCCGGGGCCGACAAGCACACCGCGGGCGCAGAGGCGGCCATGCGGGCCGCCGCCGCAGTCGAGCTCATCCATGCCTACTCGCTCATCCACGACGACATGCCCTGCATGGACAACGACGTGCTCAGGCGCGGCAAGCCCACGGTTCACGTGAAGTATGGCGAAGCGCAGGCCATGCTGGCAGGCGATGCTATGCAGGCCCTGGCCTTCGATGTGCTGACACCCGACGAGACCCCCGATGGCGTTGATGCCCGATTGCAGGCCCGTTTGTGCCGACTGCTGGCCCGTGCCTCGGGTCAGGCAGGCATGGCTGGGGGGCAGGCCATTGATTTGGCCAGCGTGGGCAAAGACCTGGACGAACAGACCTTGCGCGACATGCATCACCGCAAGACAGGGGCCCTGCTGCGTTGCAGCGTCCAGATGGGCGCAGCCTGTGGTGGCTTGCTGCCGCAGAGCGCTGCCTGGCAGGCCCTGAGTGATTTCGGGGATGCGATTGGCCTGGCGTTTCAGATCGTCGATGATGTGCTCGACGCCACGCAGGCATCCGACAAACTGGGCAAGACGGCGGGCAAAGACGCCGATGCCAACAAACCGACTTATGTCAGCCTGCTGGGCTTGGACGGCGCGCGCGATGAATCGGCGCAGTTGCTCGAACGCGCCCGACAGGCACTGGTGCGCAGCGGTCTGGGTGAAGCGGCCACTGCGATGTTGATGGCGCTGGCCGAGCGCATCGTGCATCGCGACCACTGACGAGAGAAGCATTCCTCCATGGATGGATCAGACATGACGTATCCCTTGTTGTCTCGCATCGAATCTCCAGCCGACGTGCGTCGCCTCTCGCGTGGCGAGTTGAAGCAGTTGGCGGGTGAAGTGCGCGAATACCTGCTGCAAAGCGTGTCGCGCACCGGTGGGCACTTGTCGTCGAACCTGGGAACGGTTGAATTGACGGTGGCCCTGCACTACGTGTTCAACACCCCCGATGACCGGCTGGTGTGGGACGTGGGGCACCAAACTTACCCGCACAAGATCCTGACCGGGCGTCGTGACCGCATGCCCACTCTGCGCCAGTTGGGCGGCATGAGCGGCTTTCCGCGTCGCGACGAAAGCGAGTACGACACCTTTGGTACGGCCCACTCGTCGACCTCGATTTCGGCTGCCCTGGGCATGGCCGTGGGCGCGCAACTGCGTGGCGAAGCCCGCAAGGCGGTGGCCATCATCGGCGACGGTGCCATGACGGCTGGCATGGCCTTCGAAGCCCTGAACAACGCGGGGGTGCCACACAACGGCCGCATGGCCGATGTGCTGGTGGTGCTCAACGACAACGACATGTCGATCTCGCCGCCCGTGGGCGCGCTGAATCGCTACTTGGCTCGTTTGATGTCGGGTCGCTTCTATGCGGCTGCACGCGAAGGAGCCAAGCAGGTGCTGCGCAATGCGCCACCTCTGTTCGAGTTGGCAAAAAAGCTGGAAGAGCATGCCAAGGGCATGGTCGTGCCGGCCACGATTTTTGAAGAGTTCGGCTTCAACTACGTCGGCCCCATTGACGGCCATGACCTCGACTCCTTGATTCCCACCCTGGAAAACCTGCGCGATCGCCATGGCCCGCAGTTCCTGCATGTGGTCACGAAAAAGGGCTATGGCTACAAGCTGGCCGAGGCAGATCCCATTGCGTATCACGGCCCCGGCAAGTTCGACCCGGCCGTGGGTCTGAAGAAGGTGGCCAGTACCGAGCCGGTGAAGCCGACCTTCACCCAGGTCTTTGGCCAATGGCTGTGCGACATGGCTGCCCATGATTCACGTCTGGTGGGTATCACGCCCGCCATGCGGGAAGGCTCAGGCATGGTCGAGTTTCACCAGAAGTTCCCTGGCCGTTATTTCGACGTGGGCATTGCCGAACAGCATGCCGTGACCTTCGCGGCAGGCCTGGCTTGTGAGGGCCTCAAGCCCGTGGTGGCGATCTATTCGACCTTCCTTCAGCGCGGCTACGACCAGCTGATCCACGACGTGGCCCTGCAGAACCTGCCCATGGTGTTTGCGCTGGATCGTGCTGGCATCGTGGGGGCCGATGGCGCCACGCACATGGGGGCGTTTGACATTGCCTTCGTGCGCTGCATTCCCAACATGAGCATGCTGACGCCGGCCGATGAAAACGAGTTGCGTCAGGCCTTGACCGCGGCGCATGAACAGAACCATCCGGTTGCTGTGCGCTACCCGCGTGGCACGGGCGCCGGTGTGGCCGTGCAGCCCGAACTCACGGCGATGCCATGGGGGCAGGGTGAGATCCGTCGGCATGGGCAGCAGCAGGGGGGCGCTAACGTGGGCTCCCGCGTGGCCATTCTGGCCTTTGGGACCTTGCTGTATCCCGCTTTGGCGGCCGCCGAATCGCTGGATGCCACGGTGGCCAATATGCGCTTCGTCAAGCCGCTCGACACCGCCTTGGTGCTGGAGTTGGCTCGCACCCACGACCTGCTGGTGACAGTGGAGGAGGGCTGTGTTTCAGGCGGCGCTGGCTCGGCGGTGGCTGAGGCCTTGGCCCAGGCGGGAGTGAATGCACCCTTGCTGATGCTGGGCTTGCCTGATGAGTTCGTCGAGCATGGCGATCCGGCCAAGCTGCTGTCGATGTGTGGGCTCGATGCTGCTGGCATCGAGCGCTTGGTTCGTGACCGTCTGGATCAGGCGGCCGGTAACCCGAATCAGTCGGCGTGATCTTCGCAGGGCTCTGAGCGGCAGCTTGTCAGGGCGGTGGTGGGCAGCGCCTCGGGTTTGTCTACCTGACCGGTTTCCGGGTTGAAGCCGACGCTCTTGAGGTGCAGGGCCAGGCCGGCATCCATGGCCGACACATGGTGGGGCAGCCACACGGTCAGCTCATAAGCCATCTGGCGCACGATGGCCAGATCGCCCTTGGCACATTTTTCGGCGCCTTCGCGCATGATTTTCAGCACGATGGCGTGCTGTGAGCTGTGGCAGTTGTCGGGGGCAAAGCCGGTGGCCTGCATCCAGCGGTCTTCTTCGGCAAAGTGCTCGGCGGTTTCGTCGATCAGGGCGTTCCATGCGTCCAGCAGGTTGTCGTCACTGGCTGTCTCGACCAAGGCGAGTTGGTCCACGATGTCTTCGTGGGCCTCGTCCATGGCGGGCATTTCAAGGGACATGGCTTCGGACCAGACGAGCGGCATGGTGGACCTCAATAAACGGCAAAAAATGAATCAAAACGGCGCCTCGCAGCCTAATCTCTGGCCTGGGTTTCGGGCTTGAGTTGGCTCAAGAGGGGGCCAAAAGGAAAGCCCAGTCTGTTGCTGGACTTTCGCTCGATAGAATCGTTTGCAGTGCGGCGGTGCCGTGAGAGAGAGGGACATTCATGGCGTCGGGTCTGCGATCGCTTCTGCTGTTTTGCGTGTCGGGCGGGCTGGCGCTGCTGGTCGATATCGGTGTTTTGTATGCGCTCAAGGCTTGGGCCGGCTATTACCTGGCGCGTGCGCTGTCGTTTGCGTGTGCTGCCACATTCACCTGGCTGTTCAATCGGTCTCTGACCTTCAAGGGGCCGCGAGTGGGGAGTTTGGCTCGCGAATACCTCGCTTACTTGTCGTCTATGGCAGTAGGCGGAGCGGTGAATTACGGGGTGTATGTGCTGAGCCTGGCTGTGTGGCCGGTGGTGCAAGACCAGCCGGCGATTGGTGTGGCGCTGGGGAGCTTGGCGGGGCTGGCGTTCAACTTCTGGTCGGCTCGCCGGATCCTCAAGGCCGATCCGCACGCCCCCCATTGAACCGAATAAGGCCAGACAAAAGAAAAAGCCGCCTGAATCAGGCGGCTTTTTTGCGGGGCGAATGATCAGGCCAGTCGTGCGCGGTGGCGGGCCACCTGGGCGCGCACCTGCTCGGGGGCGGTGCCGCCCAGAATGTTGCGAGCGTTCAGCGAGCCGCGCAGGCTCAGTACTTCGTACACATCCTGCTCGATGGCGGGGTTGTAGGCCTTGAGCTTGTCCAGCGGCAATTCCGACAGGTCCACGCCGGCGGCGATGGCGTCCTTCACGGCGTGGGCCACGACTTCGTGCGCGTCACGGAAAGGCAGGCCCTTCTTGACCAGGTAGTCGGCCAGGTCGGTGGCAGTGGCGTAACCCTTCTTGGCGGCACGCTCCATGGCTTCGGGCTTGACCGTGATGCCGGCAGCCATTTCGGCGAAGATGCGCAGCGTGTCCTTCAGGGTGTCGACTGTGTCGAACAAGGGTTCCTTGTCTTCCTGGTTGTCCTTGTTGTAGGCCAGGGGCTGGCCCTTCATCAGGGTGATCAGGCCCATCAGGTGGCCCACCACGCGGCCGGTCTTGCCGCGCGCCAGTTCGGGCACGTCGGGGTTC
>NZ_DASUIN010000030.1:0-10777 GCF_036273115.1 Aquabacterium sp. | reverse complement strand
TTTTCCGGCAACACAATCAAATCACCCGGTTGCACTTCCGCGCGCGCGACACTGCCAAACCAGCTGCCGTTGTTCGACAAAACGCTGCCATCGGCTCGAATCACAAACAGTTCGTCTTTGTCTGCACCGCTGGTCAGGCCCGAAACCTCTAGGTAATCACGCACCTTGCTGCCTGGCTTCCAGATCAAAGAAGCTTCGGTATTGACCGAGCCCAGCACGTGCACAAAGTCTGGCCGGGCAGGCACCACCAGGCGGTCCTGGCTTTCCAACTTCAGGGTAGGCAAAGCCGAGGTACTGGCATGCTCCGGGTTCAAGCCCAGCATGATGCGACCGGTGGGTTTCAGGTTACGCAGCCGGTCAATGGCTTGCTTTTGCGCCTGTTGTTCGGCCTGAATGCGCAACTGTGCCACCCCCGCGTTGTCGTTTACCGAGGCGCTGGCGGCCGACGAACTGAGTTGCGTCTGGGTTTGCATTTCCAGCTTGCGAACCAGCTGGTTCAGGTTGGCCAGCTGGTCTTGGCGCACTTGTTCGCGGTAAAACGCTGCCCCAAACAAGTAAGCGTCTTCCGTCAAGCCACCGGCCTTTTCAATGAGCTGGGGCAGGCTGTCGCCCTGCTTCATTTGGTAAATGCCCGGGCGCTTCACCTCGCCTTCCACGCGCACGTAAACCTGGCGCTTGGCCTGCGGCACACGCACGTCGTTCACCGAAAACACGGTCAGCACATCACCCGGCTTGAGGGCCAGGTTTTCTGGGCTGGCGGGGTTGTCGAGGGCTTCACCCAAGTTGAACGGCAAGAGCTTGACTTCGACCTTATCGCGGTCAACACGCTCAATCACGGCATAGTCAAAGTTGATTTCGTCAATCAGGTTGCCAATTCGCTGAGCCAGGGTTGCTTCGTTGTCGCTGACCTTGTCCGCTTCGGTTGACATCAGATCTTCTGCATCTGCCTTTTTATCGAAGCTTTGAGCAGCCTGCTTCTTTTCTTGCGCTGTCAGCAAAACATCGTTCTGCCGCTTGATGGCGGCTTGACTGAACAGGAACGAGCGACCGGGAATGAGGTCGGACACCCGCATGCCGTCTTTCCAAGGCTGGCGCATGGCTTGGGACACGTTACCGCGCAGCACCACCGAGTTGGCAAACTCAGGCAGCAGTGGGGCAATGGACAACAGGTCGCCCGCTTTCAATTGCCGTTTCAGCCCAGCGGCGTCCAGCGCGAAAGTTTCCACCGAGCGCGGCGGGTTCGCTGCAGAGTTGACGCGCTCCAAAGTAGCGCGCTTGGGGTCAGCCATGACGGGCAACCCACCAGCCACAGCCAGCATGCTGTCGATGGTGTCGTCAGCCCCTAGTTCGTACACGGCAGGCGTGCGTACCTTGCCCACCATGGCCACATAGCCCTTGGCCGCAGGAATGAAAACCGTGTCGCCGTCTTGCAGCTTGATGTCAGCGGCCTTGTCGCCCTTGGCCAGGAAGGCATACAGGTCCAGCTCGGCCACAACTTTGTCTGCGCGCTTCACCTGAACACGGCGCAGGCTACCGTTCTGGTTGGGGCCACCGCTGGCCATGAGGGCCGAGATGACCGTAGACACACCACTCACGGTGTAGGCGCCCGGTTTGCGCGCCTGGCCCACCACGTAAACCGTCATGCCGCGCAGGCGGCCTTGGGTAACCGAGAGCTGAAAGTCTTTGTAGTAGCGGGCCACGGCAGCGCGAACCACGTTGTCAGCATCTGCGGAGCGGACACCCGCCAGGGTGATGGCACCTACGCGCGGCAGGTGAATTTGCCCGTCGCGGTTGATGGTGGTGCGCACGTCGATGTCGACACTGCCCCAGCCGCGCACATACAGTTCGTCGCCCGGCCCTAGTTTGTAGTCAGGCGTGACAGGCACATTGCCCGTGGGGCTGTAGGCGTCTTGATCAAAGAAGTTGTAGCCGTACAGTGGCAACGACTGGCCCGTGCTTTCCTGAACGAACTTCTGGAAGTCGTTGGGCGGCAGGGGCTTGAGTGGCTGGCGCGGGATGGTGGCGACTTTGGCGTCGTCTCCCTGCCCGTCGACCTGCATTTGCCGCAGCGAGGGTACGGCAGACAAGGAAGTGTCGAGGCGACCCAGAGCCGCAGCCGGAATATTGGGCAACAGCGGCGCAGAGTCGGCCCCAGCCCCAGATGCACCACCCATCAACATACCTTGCGCCATAGACGCATGAGGCACGACCAAGGAAACAGAAACCACAAACGCCAAACAGCGGCGCAGAGGGTGTGACTTACGCTGAGTCATGGGAACCCGAATCTTTCACTGTGAAATCGTGAACAGATTGTAGAGGGGCAACTTTGCCGCACTGACTGCCCCCCCGCAGAAAGACGCTAGGGAATGCCCTTTTGTCGTCCACGCACACCGTGGGGCCAAGGAAGAGGGCTCACAATGCGCCCCGTGATTAGAAGGAACTCACCATGAAAACCTATCAATGCATCGTTTGCGGTTTCATTTACGACGAAGCTCAGGGCCTGCCGCCTGAGGGCATTGCCCCCGGCACCAAGTGGGAAGACGTGCCCGACACCTGGGTGTGCCCCGACTGCGGCGTGGGCAAGGCCGACTTTGAAATGGTTGAGATCTGATCATGTCCCATCCCGTCGTCATCATTGGGTCCGGCCTGGCTGGCTACAACGTGGCCCGTGAGCTGCGCAAGCTCGACGCGGCAGTGCCGCTGGTGGTGGTCAGCCGCGACCACGCCGGTTTCTATTCGAAACCCATGCTGTCGAACGCGCTGGCCGGCAAGAAAACAGCCGCCACCCTGGTGATGAAGACGGCCGACAAGATGGCCGCAGAGCTGAACGCACAAGTGCTGGCCCATGCGGCCGTGGCGCGCATGGACACCGCCACGCAAACGGTTCACCTGAGCAATGGCGACACCTTGCGCTACCGCGATCTGGTACTGGCCTTGGGCGCAGACCCCATTCGCCTGCCGCTGGAAGGCAACGCAGCAGACACGGTGTTGTCGGTGAATGACCTGGATGACTTTGCCCGTTTTGCCGAGGCGCTGGACACCGGCGCCAACGGCCAGCCGGTGCAGCGGGTGGCCATTTTGGGTGGTGGCCTGATTGGCTGCGAGTTCGCCAACGACCTGTTGGCCCGCGGCATTGCCCCCACCGTGCTGGACTTGGCCGACCGCGCCTTGGGCCGCCTGCTGCCACCTGAAGGCAGCGCCTATTTGCAAGGCAAGCTGGAGGCGCTGGGCGCGCAGTTCCGGTTTGGCGTGGCTGCCAACGCTGTGAATCGGTCCGCCTCGGGTTCGGGCCTGGTCGTAACCTTGAGCGACGGCTCTGAGTTGGAAACCGATCTGGTCTTGTCAGCGATTGGATTGAAGCCCCGCACAGCCCTGGCTGCAAAAGCTGGCCTGAAAGTGAACCGCGGGGTGGTGGTAGACCAGACCTTGCAAACCAGTGCGCCCCATGTGTTTGCGGTGGGCGACCTGGCCGAGGTGGCGGGTTTGAACCTGCCAGGTTTGAATCTGCCGTTTGTGATGCCGATCATGCAGCAGGCGCGCGCCCTGGCCGCGACCTTGGCTGGCACCCCCACGAAAGTGGCGTACCCCGCCATGCCCGTGGTGGTGAAGACCCCCGCCTGCCCTACCGTGGTATGCCCGCCAGCCAGTGGCGCGGCCGGCCAATGGCTGGTGACCGAAGTGGATGAGGGGCTGGAAGCCCGTTTTGTGGCCGAAGGCTCAGGGCAGTTGCTGGGCTTTGCGCTGCAAGGCAAGGCCACCAGCCAACGTCAGGCTTTGGCAGGGCAAGTGCCGGCCACGCTGAGCGCCTGATTCAAAGTTCGAAGCCGTTTCAAAGCGACTCGTAGCTTTGAACTTTGACCCGGATGGCGTTGACCTTGAGCCCCTTCTTGGCCAAGGCCTCCAGAATGCGCGGCTGCAGTTGGCGTAGCTTGGCCGACACGGCGGCGTTAGGCGCCAGCAGGGTCCACCCCTCGTGGTCTATGGACCCGGATTTGATGTACGCCGCCAGCGCGGGCGGCAAGCAAGCCTTGGCCACAGCCAGACAGGCCTGCGAAGCCTGCAGGCGCTGCATGAGCGTGACCATGGTTTCCGACTGCTCCAAGGCACGCGTCACCGATGGCACATCGGGCACGAGCGGCTTGAAGCTGGAGGGGCGCTGGAACATATCTGGAATTCAAGGTTTCAGATGCGATTATTGCGCCGTAGCAATGCCCGCATTCAAAATTCGGAAACATCTACGCGTTAAAGTGCCTGCCATATGCACGGTGCAAAGCAAGGTCTGAAGCGCTTCGGCGCTTATGTTGTTCTGGCTCTGTCCATGCTGCTGATGCAGCAGGGCGGGCTGCGGCATGCCATGCAGCACGGCGTGGGCGATGACTCCCTCCCCGCCCACAGCACCCTGTGTAAAGACTGCCTGTCGTACTGCGCGGGCGACGTCATTACCCCCAGCCCGATCACGCTGGCCCTGGCCGCCGATTTGTCGGCCCAACACATGGCCAATGGCCATGCGCAATGCCACGAGGTGGTCTCAACCGGCTATTTGAGCCGCGCCCCACCCTTGGTTTCCCTCTGACCTGATCCCTTCGTTTTTCAGATCACTTTCCACGTGAGCATCGGCCCATGCCGCTGAGTGTGCATAGGGTCGTCGCGTGGTTTCAGAGGAACAGCATGTTCATGACACGACACACCGTGCAGGCCGCACGGACCTGCGCGCTCGCCTGCTTGGGCGCCACTTTCAACGCAACTGTCGCCACGCTGCTGTGCAGCCAAGCGGCCCAGGCTCAAAGTAGCCCCACGTTCAACCCCAACGTATACGCCATCCTGTCTGGCACCTACGCCAACCTGCAAAAGAACCCGGAGAGCTGGCGCCTCAAAGGCTTTGTGCCTGCTGGCGACGAAATAGGCCCCGGCGAACGCGGCTTCAGCCTGGGTGAAACCGAGGTGGGCCTCAATGCCAATGTGGACCCATATTTTTATGGCTCGGTCACCCTGGCGGTGGCCAGCGACAACGAGATCTCGGCCGAAGAGGCCTATGTGCAAACCACAGCCTTGAGCAATGGCTGGCAGATCAAGGCGGGGCGATTTTTCTCGGGCCTGGGTTATTTGAACGAACAGCACGCCCACACCTGGGACTTTGTGGATGCCCCACTGGCATACCAAGCCATGGTGGGCGGCCAATATGCGCAAGATGGCGTGCAAGTGCGCTGGCTGGCCCCCACCGACCAGTTCGTGGAATTGGGAGCCGAGTCAGGCAACGGCGAGCGCTTCCCAGGCACACGCCGCGCGCGCAACTCGGGCGGGGCTACGGCCTTGTTTGCCCACACCGGGGGCGATATGGGCAACAGCCACAACTGGCGCGCTGGGATCAGCTGGCTCAACACCCATGCCCAGGAGCGCACCTGGGCCGATGCCAATGACCCCGCTTTGACCAACGCCTTCACTGGGCAAAGCCGGGTGTGGGTGGTAGACGGGGTGTGGAAATGGGCCCCAGAAGGCAACGCCACACGCACCAACTTCAAGTTGCAAGGCGAATACTTCCGCCGCACCGAAACGGGTGATGCGACCTACGACTTCGGCGGCACCAACGAATTGACTGACCGTTACCGATCGGCGCAGTCAGGCTGGTATGTGCAAGGGGTGTACCAGTTCATGCCGCGCTGGCGCGTGGGCCTGCGCTTTGACCAGCTGCAAAGCGGCACGACCGAAGCCGGCGCCAACACGGCTCTGGCTGAAGAATCGAGCAAGCCGAAGCGCACCAGCGTGATGCTGGACTGGTCTTTGAGCGAATTCAGCCGGATTCGACTGCAGTTCAACGATGACCGCGCCCGCGTCGACCAAAGTGACAAGCAGGTATTTGTGCAGTACCAGATGAGCCTGGGCGCCCACAAAGCGCACAGCTATTGATGCAACGGAGAACCCGGACATGAATACCTCATTCAAAGCCGCTGCCTTGGCCTTCACGGCCCTGACTGCTTCCTATAGCCAGGCAGCGCCCGCCATCAAAGTGTTTGCCTGCGAACCCGAATGGGCCGCACTGACACAAGAGTTGGCTGGCGACCTGGTCACCGTTTACACCGCCACCACCGCTCAACAAGACCCACATCAGGTGCAGGCGCGCCCCAGCCTGATGGCTGCCGTACGCAATGCCGACCTGATGGTGTGCACGGGAGCCGAACTGGAAGCGGGGTGGCTACCCGTGCTGCTGCGCCAGTCTGGTAACCCGAAAGTGCAACAGGGCCAAGCGGGCCATTTCGATGCGGCCGACTTCGTTCGCAAACTGGAAGTGCCCACCCGACTGGACCGCGCCGATGGCGATGTGCATGCCGCTGGCAACCCGCACATTCAAACCGACCCGCGCAACATCGCCACCGTGGCGCAAGCTTTGGGCAAACGCCTGGCCGAAGTCGACCCGGCCCATGCCAGCACCTACCAAAGTCGGCTGACCGATTTCAACGCGCGCTGGGGCCAGGCCATGCAGCGCTGGAACCAGGCTGCCGCGCCTCTGAAGGGCATGCCGATTGTGGTTCAGCACAAGGGCTTCCCTTACCTGGAAAACTGGCTGGGTCTGAACCAGGTGGCCGCGCTGGAACCCAAGCCCGGCGTGGAGCCCAGCAGTGCGCATTTGTCTGGCGTGTTGTCGCAAATGAAGGCGCAACCGGCCAAGGTCATCATTCGTGGGGCCTACAACGATGGAAGGGGGTCTCAATGGCTGTCTGAGCGCACGCGCATTCCCGTGGCAGTGCTGCCCTTCACCGTGGGCGGCAGCGATCGGGCACGCGACCTGTTCGGCCTGTTTGACGACACGGTTGACCAATTGCTGAAGGCCACCAAATGAGCGAGCACCTGACCTGGCACGCGGTGGACTGGTCCATCGTGGGCCCGGCCCTGGTGGCCGGCTTGCTGGTGTTGAGCACCCACGTACCCCTGGGCCGGCAGGTGCTCAAGCGCGGCATTGTGTTCATAGACCTGGCCATTGCCCAGATTGCTGGGTTGGGTGTCATGGCCGCCGACGCGCTGGGTTGGGAGCCCCAAGGCTGGGGCGTGCAAGCGGCCGCGGTGAGCGCCGCTTTGCTGGGTGCCGTGCTGCTGACCTGGACCGAAAAACGCTGGCCCGACATTCAAGAGGCCTTGATTGGCACCCTGTTCGTGCTGGCGTCTTGCGTGGGCATTTTGCTGCTGGCGGGCAACCCGCACGGCGGCGAGCACCTGAAAGACCTGCTGGTGGGGCAGATTCTGTGGGTCACACCGGGACAACTTTGGGCCATGGCTGGCTTGTCCGCGGCCGTGCTGGCACTTTGGTACGGCGCCGGAACCCGCCTGGGCCAGGCCGGCTTTTACCTGCTGTTTGCTTTGGCCGTGACAGCATCGGTGCAACTGGTCGGGGTCTACCTCGTGTTCAGCAGCCTGATCATGCCGGCGCTCGCCGTACGCAACGCCCCATCGAAACGGCAGATTCCGCTGGCCTATGCCATGGGGGGCCTTTCGTATGCCTTGGGGCTGGCAGCGTCTGCCGTGCTGGACTGGCCCTCGGGGGCGGTGGTGGTGTTGGTGATGTCCCTGATCGGGCTTGTTTTCAGCGCCGCCATCCCCAAGTGCCCGAATTCGTGTTCTGAAACGCAGCGGGAGGGGGAAACCCCGGCCCGCACCTAGGTAGATCTGTGCACCGGAACCGACACACCCCGGTGCTACACTTTTTGGCTTTGGTTCACTGGGGGTTGGTGCCTCTGGTGAACGGGCACCCTCGTGCCACAGTTAGAACGGATAAATCGCTCCATGTTGCCCAAGCTTCTCACTTCGATTTTCGGCAGCCGCAATGAACGCCTGCTCAAGCAGTACCGCCGAATCGTCGACAAAATCAACGCCCTGGAGCCTTCTTTCGAGCCCCTGAGCGACGAGCAACTGCGCGCCAAGACTGAAGAGTTCAAGCAGCGCGTGGCCAAGGGCGAATCGCTGGACGACATCCTGCCCGAAGCCTTTGCCCTGGTACGCGAAGGCTCCAAGCGCGTCTTCAAGATGCGCCACTTCGATGTGCAGATGCTGGGCGGCATGGCCCTGCACTTCGGCAAGATCGCTGAAATGCGCACCGGCGAAGGCAAAACCTTGACCGGTACCCTGCCCGTGTTCCTGAACGCCTTGACCGGCAAGGGCGTGCACGTGGTCACCGTGAACGACTACCTGGCACGCCGCGATGCGGAGTGGATGGGCAAGCTCTACAACTTCCTGGGCCTGACAGTGGGGATCAACCTGTCGCAAATGCCCAAGGAAGAAAAGCAGGCTGCTTATCAGTGCGACATCACCTACGGCACCAACAACGAATACGGCTTCGACTACCTGCGTGACAACATGGTCTACGAGGTGAGCGACCGCGTGCAACGTGGCCTGAACTACGCCATCGTCGACGAAGTGGACTCGATCCTGATCGACGAGGCCCGTACGCCTTTGATCATCTCGGGCCAAGCCGAAGACCATACCGAGATGTACCTGCGAATCAACGCGGTGATTCCGCAGTTGAAAAAGCAGATCGGCGAAGCCGACCCCCGTACAGGCGAAGGCGTGATCGAAGCCGGTGATTTCACCGCCGACGAAAAGTCGCGCCAGGTGGTGCTGACCGAAGACGGCCACGAAAAGGCCGAGCAACTGCTGGCCGATGCGGGCCTGCTGGTGGAAGGCGCTTCGTTGTACGACGCGGCCAACATCACCCTGATGCACCATTTGCTGGCCGGCCTGCGCGCCCACCACCTGTACCACAAGGACCAGCACTATGTGGTGCAAAACGGCGAAGTGGTGATCGTGGACGAATTCACCGGTCGTTTGATGGCCGGTCGCCGCTGGTCGGATGGCCTGCACCAGGCCGTGGAAGCCAAGGAAGGCGTGAAGATTCAAGCCGAGAACCAGACCCTGGCCTCGGTGACCTTCCAGAACTACTTCCGCCTCTACAACAAGCTGGCCGGCATGACCGGTACCGCTGACACCGAAGCCTACGAATTCCAGGAAATCTACGGCCTGGAAACCGTGGTGATTCCGCCCAACCGCGTGCTGGCCCGCAAGGACCAACTGGATCTGGTCTACAAGACCGCCCAGGAAAAGTACGCTGCCATCGTGGCCGACATCAAGGAGTGCCATGGCCGTGGCCAGCCCGTGTTGGTGGGCACCACCAGCATCGAAAATTCGGAACTGGTGTCGCGCCTGCTGCAAAAGGAAGGCTTGCCCCACCAGGTTTTGAACGCCAAGCAGCACGCCCGTGAAGCCGAGATCGTGGCTCAGGCCGGCCGCCCCGGCATGATCACCATTGCCACCAACATGGCCGGTCGCGGTACCGACATCGTGCTGGGCGGCAACGTGGAAAAGCTGGTCGAAGCCATTGAGCACGACGAAAGCCTGGACGCCGCTGCCAAAGAGCAAAAGATCAGCGCCCTGAAGGCCGAGCAGGTTGAGCTCAACAAGAAGGTGAAGGAGTTGGGTGGCTTGCGCATCATCGCCACCGAGCGCCATGAATCGCGCCGCATTGACAACCAGTTGCGTGGTCGTGCGGGCCGCCAAGGCGACCCAGGCTCCTCGCGCTTTTACCTGTGCCTGGACGACCCCCTGATGCGCATCTTCGCGGGCGACCGCGTGCGCGCCATCATGGACCGCCTGAAAATGCCCGAAGGCGAAGCCATCGAAGCCGGCATCGTGACCCGCTCGATCGAGTCAGCCCAACGCAAGGTGGAAGGCCATAACTTCGACATGCGTAAGCAGCTGCTCGAGTACGACGACGTGTCGAACGACCAGCGCAAGGTCATCTACTCGCAGCGCGCCGAGATTCTGGAATCGACCGATGTGGCCGAGGCCATTGCGAATCTGCGCAAGGGCGCCCTGACCGACGTGGTACGCACCTATGTGCCGGCCGAAAGCCTGGAAGAGCAATGGGACCTGGCCGGTTTGGAGAAAAACCTGGCCGAAGAATGGCAGGTGCAGATCGAGTTGGTGAAGTGGGTGGAAGCCCAAACCGCAGCCGATGACGAAGACGTGCTGAATCACGTGCTGGAAGCGGCCAACACCGCCTATGAGGCCAAGATCAGCCTGGTGTCGCGCGAGCAGTTTGCTCAGTTCGAGCGCATGGTCTTGCTGCAGTCGATCGACAGCCACTGGCGTGAACACCTGGCTTCGCTGGACTACCTGCGCCAGGGCATTCACCTGCGCGGCTACGCCCAGAAGAACCCCAAGCAGGAATACAAGCGCGAAGCCTTCGAGCTGTTTGGCCAACTGCTGGACGTGGTCAAAATGGACGTGACCCGCACCCTGCTGACTGTGCGCATCCAGTCGCGTGATGAAGCCATGGAAGCCGCCCAAGCCATTGAGCAGCAAGCCGAAAGCTTCCGCAACGTGACCTACACCCACCCCGACGAAGACGGTAAGGCCGTGACCGAACCCGAGGGTGGCGCCAATGCGGGCCAGCAGGTTCCACGCGTAGGCCGCAACGACCCCTGCCCCTGCGGCAGCGGCGAAAAGTACAAGAACTGCCATGGAAAGTTGGCCTGATCATGCCTGTCAACCTGTCTGCTCCCAACCCCGCTGACCTGCACCCTGTTCCCGGCGTGAAGCTGGGTATTGCCATGGCAGGCGTTCGCAAGGCCAACCGCCGTGACCTGACCGTGGTCACGCTGGACGAAGGCTCGGCCGTGGCCGGCGTGTTCACCAAGAACCGTTACTGCGCCGCCCCCGTTCAAATTTGCCGTCAACACCTGGCTGCTGGCTCAGATGCCCGCGCCATCGTGATCAACACCGGCAATGCCAA
>NZ_DASUIN010000029.1:0-338012 GCF_036273115.1 Aquabacterium sp. | reverse complement strand
GTCTTCGGCTTCTTCCGCGTTGTTGTAGCCAATCTCTTTCAGCAAACCGCGGACGATGCGGCGCATGGTGGAAAAGTCATCCACGATCAGAAATTTCAGGTCGGCTGGGCTGCTCATGGCTTGTCCTTGATTCAATCCGCGGTGTGGTTACGGGTCTCGACAAAAAATGTCGCTAGAGGCCTTATCGACCAACCAACGGTGGGCTTGAGCCCTTTGTGGGCGTTGGGTTGTCTTCGGCGGGGGCGGTCGAGTCGCTCTCAATTTGAGCGGCTTCAAACATGCGATCTTCTGCCGCGCGGTTCATCACGATGATGCTGATGCGGCGGTTCAGTGGGCTCATGGGGTCGTCTTTTTCGTACAGCATGCTGGCGGCCAGACCTTGCACGCGCAACACCTTGTCGCCAGACAAGCCTCCGGCAATTAACTCTCGCCGGGAAGCGTTGGCTCGATCCGCGGACAACTCCCAGTTGCTGTAGCCTCGCTCGCCCGCGCTGAAAGGTTTGGCGTCGGTGTGGCCTTCAATGGTCAGGCGGTTGGGGACCACCTCCAGCACGGCACCAATGGCGCGCAAGAGGTCTCGCATATAGCCTTGCACCTCTGCATCGCCACTGGCAAACATCGGGCGGTTCTGGTCGTCCACGATCTGGATCCGCAGGCCTTCTGCCGTCAGATCCAGTCGGATCTGGGATTTGTATTGAGCCAGGCGAGTGTCATTGGCGATGACTTCTTCAACCTTTTCCTTGACCACCTTCAGGCGCGCGGCTTCTGCGGCGGCTTGGGCGGCCTGGATGGCTTTGCGCCGGGCCTTGACCTCGGCCTGCTCGGAGGCCCCTTTTTTGACCTGACCCGCGCTTTCGCTGAGGTTGGTGCCGCCGCCTTTGATGAGCGAGGTGGCGTCGCCCGATCCGGCGCCGCCAAACATGGCCACCTTCAGGGGGCTGTTGAAGTAGTCTGCGATGCCTTTGCGGTCGCCTTCGGTGGTCGACCCCAGCAGCCACATCAACAGGAAGAAGGCCATCATCGCGGTCACGAAGTCGGCATAGGCGATCTTCCACGCACCACCGTGAGCGGCATGGCCGCCCTTCTTGATGCGCTTGATGATGATCGGTTGAACCTTCTTCGAATCGCCGGCCATGATTTACTTCTTCTTGACGTGGGCTTCGAGTTCCGCAAAGGTGGGGCGCTCGGTCGAGTAGAGCACCTTGCGGCCGAATTCAATGGCCACCTGCGGGGCGTAACCTTGCATCGAGGCCAGCAGCACGGTCTTCACGCACTGGAATTCCTTGGTGCCTTCGTCGAGCTTCTGCTCCATCAGGCCGCCTAGCGGTTCCACCACGCCGTAAGCCAGCAAGATCCCCAGGAAGGTGCCCACCAGCGCGGAGCCGATCATGCCCCCCAGCACAGCGGGAGGTTGGCCCACCGAACCCATGGTGTTCACCACACCCAGCACCGCAGCCACGATACCGAACGCGGGCAGGGCGCCAGCCAGTCGAGCCACTGCGGCCACCGGCGCATGGCCTTCGTGGTGATGGGTCTCGATTTCGTTGTCCATCAGGGTCTCGATTTCGTGGGCATTCAAGTTGCCGGAGACCATCATGCGCAGGTAGTCGGTGATGAACTCGATCACGTGGTGGTCGTGCCCGACGTTCGGATATTTCTTGAACAGCGCAGAGTTGTGCGGGTCTTCGACGTCCTTTTCGATGGACATCAGGCCTTCCTTGCGCACCTTTTGCAGGATTTCATAGAGCATCGCCATCAGCTCCATGTACCGATCCTTGGTGTACTTCGAGCCTTTGAACAAAGGCCCCAGGTTGGCCATCACCGCCTTGACGGTTTTGGGCTGGTTGTTGACCAGAAAAGCCCCGATGGCACCGCCACCAATGGCCATGATTTCGGTGGGCATGGCGTGAATGATCACGCTCATGTTCCCGCCGTGGATGATGTAGGCGCCAAAGATGCAGCCTAGACATACAACGTAGCCAATCAGGACGAACATGGTGTCTCTAACGCAATGGTCGAATCATGCTGACATCATCGGCATTTCCTGACAACGGGATGCCGTGAACAACGCCACGAGGTCCCCGCTTTTCTGTTTGTGAAAACGCTGGATGACACAAAAAAGCGGGCCCTGTGGGGCCCGCGAGAAAGCACACAACACTGTGCTAGGAGGAGACAAGCAAGGACGCTTCACTACCAAACCGTCCATCTGCTGTTTCGGCAGATGGCTGGACAACTTGAGCATCCATGCGTCGCAGATGGATGCGCAAACGTGACTTCCTTGGCGATCAGTGCATGTGCAGTGCGCCAGCGGCCTTGCCCTTGCCGGCGCGAGCGGGGGGATTGCACAGACCGCATACGAAGTGACGGGAAATTTCGTGTGGGTGGCTGACGAAGTGACCGCCGCACTTGGAGCACTTGGTCATGGTCAGCATGCCGTTGTCGATGAACTTGACCAGACGCCAGGCGCGGGTCACCGACAGCAGGGCTTCGAGGCCTTGATTCTGGGTTTGTTCCAGGTACAGCTGGTAGGCCTTGATCACGGTCTGGATCTCATCCATCTCGGCCGCCTTGTTCAGGTACTCGTGGATGTTGAGAAACAGGGAAGAGTGGATATTCGGTTGCCAGGTCATGAACCAGTCGGTCGAGAAGGGCAACTGGCCTTTCGAAGGCGACTTCCCGGCCACTTCCTTGTACAGGCGCAGCAAGCGCTCATACGACAAGTCGGTTTCCGATTCCAGCACTTGCAGGCGGGCACCCAGGTTGATCAGGGTGACAGCGGTTTCGATTTGCTTGGCTTCGGTCAACAGGCTCTTGGCGCGCATGGTGGGCTCCTGAACAAGAATGGGCAAGACGGTGGTGGCGTGGGCTCAGGCGGCTTCTTGGTGGCGGCCGGCCATCAGGATGCTGGCGTGCAGACGGGTCACGCTGTCGTTGTTCGACTTGCCGTGGTTGGTCAGCAGGTTCCACACCATGTCGTCGTCAATGCGCATGCGGCACAGCAGGGTGTTGCTCGAAGCGATCTTCATGATCTGGGCGGGCGACAGGGCAGCGATGGTCGCGGCGCTTTCTTCGGAGATGCCCAGGCGGAACAGAGCTTGCTCGCGGTCGGTGCGAATCAGGCTTTGTGCCAGCATCAGGTAAGACAGATTGGTTTCGCGGATTTCCATCAGGATTTGGTCTGCGTTCATGTCAATCTCCTTAAAACGATTTGGAAGGTGGTCTGTGCTTGTCTGTTTCATCTGCTGAATTCGCATCAGCATGAAACGGATTGTGAAGACCCCCCTTTTTTTTCTGAATAGGCCGCACGCTGTAATCCACGTCGGTTGCAGGCTGAGGGGCTTGTCAGAAAAAATCCGACACCGTGAAAGCGACGCCTCTTGAAGCGGGGTGAAACCGAACCAATTGACTGTCGGGTGTTCTCCCCTCAGTCCCGCCTGGTGGAATTCGCCTGTCGGGTTTGGATAATGGGAAGCTCGCACCCGATCAAACCCAAGCTGACTCAAAGGGAAGGACGACAGACATGGCCAGACAGGCCCGGGGTGGACTGGCCGGTGTGCCGCATCTGCTCACTCAATCCACGCATGAAGGCCAGACCTTGGTCCGTGACGATGCAGATCGCCAGCGTTTGCTGGAGATCTTGCGCATGGCTGCCAAGGATCATCGGGTGTCCGTGCATGCCTATGCCTTGACTGACTCGGGTTGGTCGGCTTTGGCGACGCCCTCGACCGACAACGGCTTGAGCCTGATGGTGCAGTCGGTGGGGCGTCACTACGTGGGTTACTACAACCGTCGTCACCAACGCCAGGGATCACTTTGGGCCAGTCGCTACAAATCATGTCCGGTGGCCTCGGCACAGGATTTGCTCGATTGCATGGTCCTGATCGAAGTCGCGAACCCCTCAGGGGCATGGTCCAGCGCCGCGCACCATCTTGGGCGCGGTACCGACCCGCTGGTCAGTGACCATGCCCAGTTCTGGACGCTCGGCAACACCCCCTTCGAGCGCGACGCCGCCTGGAAGCGCCGCCTGGAAGAGGGCTTGTCGCCCTCTCGGAGTCGCGCCTTGCACGACGCGGTGGCCAAGGGCTGGGCGGTCGGGTCTGCGCCTGACATTGCCCGCCTGCAGACTGCCACGAGCCGGCGCTTGACACCGTCGCGTCGGGGGCGCCCTCCCAGAGAGCAGGAACCGCCTCAGGTCTGATGGTCTGTCCCTAATTTATTTGTAAGGAAGAATGCGCATTCCGTAAATATGGTCTGACCCTATTTATTAATGCTTGAAAACCCTGAGAATCAGGAGTATCCTCGCCGGTCCCCGTGTTGTTTTTCCACACTAACATCTGGAGCGCCCACATGACCCAGGCGACTTCGGGAACGACGTTCCCCATTCATTCCGTGTCCGACGCAGCCGCCACTTCCATGGCCACCCGTCAGGAAATTCAGGCTGCAGCCGAGCACGGCATGTACGTCAACGCTGAACACGACGCCTGCGGCGTTGGTTTCGTGGCGCACATCAAGGGCCAGAAGGCGCACAGCATTGTTCAGCAGGGTCTGAAGATCCTCGAGAACATTGACCACCGTGGCGCCGTCGGTGCCGACCCCCTGATGGGTGACGGTGCCGGTCTGCTGATCCAGATTCCCGACGAGTTCTATCGCGCCGAAATGGCCAAGCAGGGTGTTGAGCTGCCTCCACCCGGCGAATATGGCGTCGGCATGATCTTCCTGCCCAAGGAAAGCGCTTCGCGCCAGGCTTGTGAGCAAGAACTCGAGCGTGCCATCAAGGCCGAAGGCCAGGTGCTGCTGGGTTGGCGTGATGTGCCTGTGGACCGCGACATGCCCATGTCGCCGCTGGTTCGCGAAAAAGAGCCTGTCATCCGCCAGGTCTTCATCGGTCGCGGCCCTGACATCCTGGTGCCCGATGCCCTGGAGCGCAAGCTGTACGTCATCCGCAAGACGGCTTCCAGCAAGATCCAGAGCCTGAACCTGACCCATGGTTCCGAGTACTACGTGCCCAGCATGTCGTGCCGCACCATCATCTACAAGGGTCTGCTGCTGGCCGATCAAGTTGGCAAGTACTACAACGACCTGAAGGACGAGCGTGTCGTGTCGGCACTGGCGCTGGTGCACCAACGCTTCTCGACCAACACCTTCCCCGAGTGGCCTCTGGCTCACCCCTACCGCATGGTCGCTCACAACGGTGAAATCAACACCGTCAAGGGTAACTTCAATTGGATGCGTGCTCGCGAAGGCGTCATGAAGTCCCCCGTGCTGGGCGACGACCTGAAAAAGCTGTACCCCATCAGCCTGGAAGGTCAGTCTGACACCGCCACCTTCGACAATGCGCTCGAACTGCTGGTGATGGCTGGCTACCCCCTGGCGCAAGCCGCCATGATGATGATCCCGGAAGCCTGGGAACAACACAGCACCATGGACGAGCGCCGCCGCGCCTTCTACGAATACCACGCTGCCATGATGGAGCCCTGGGACGGTCCTGCCGCCATGGTCTTCACCGATGGTCGCCAGATCGGCGCCACCCTGGACCGTAACGGCCTGCGTCCCGCTCGTTTCATCATCACCGATGACGACGTGATCGTGCTGGCTTCGGAGTCCGGCGTGCTGCCCATCCCCGAGAACAAGATCGTCAAGAAGTGGCGTCTGCAGCCCGGCAAGATGCTGCTGATCGACTTCGAACAAGGCCGCATCATCGAAGACGAAGAGCTCAAGGCTCAATACGCTTCGGCCAAGCCTTACCGCCAATGGATCGAGAATGTCCGCATCAAGCTGGACACCATCGATGCCAAGGGCAGCGCTGGCGAGTTCTCTGAATCGCTGCTGGACCGTCAACAAGCCTTCGGCTTCACTCAGGAAGACATCAAGTTCCTGATGGCCCCCATGGCTCAGAACGGCGAAGAAGCCACCGGCTCCATGGGCAACGACTCGCCCCTGGCCGTGCTGTCTGAAAAGAACAAGCCGCTGTACAACTACTTCAAGCAGTTGTTCGCCCAGGTGACCAACCCACCGATCGACCCCATCCGTGAAGCGGTGGTGATGTCGCTGGTGTCCTTCATTGGTCCCAAGCCCAACCTGCTCGACATCAACGCGGTGAACCCACCCATGCGTTTGGAAGTGTCCCAGCCCGTGCTGGACTTCGACGACATGGCTCGCCTGCGCAACATCGAGAAGCACACCGGCGGCAAGTTCAAGCCCTACGAAATCGACATCACCTACCCAGCTGCCTGGGGTCACGAAGGGGTGGAAGCCCGTCTGGCCTCGCTGTGCGCTGAAGCCGTGGAAGCCATCCAGTCCGGTCACAACATCATGATCGTGACCGACCGCAAGATGGACCGCAACAACATTGCGATCCCTGCGCTGCTGGCCCTGTCGGCCATCCACCACCACCTGGTTCGCAAGGGCCTGCGCACCTCGACCGGTCTGGTCGTGGAAACCGGTACCGCCCGCGAAGTGCACCACTTTGCCGTGTTGGCTGGTTATGGCGCCGAAGCCGTTCACCCCTATGTGGCGATGGAAACCCTGGCCGAAATGGCCAAGGACCTGCCCGGTGATCTGTCTGCCGAGAAGGCCATCTACAACTACACCAAGGCCATCGGCAAGGGTCTCTCGAAGATCATGTCGAAGATGGGCATCAGCACCTACATGTCGTACTGTGGTGCTCAGATCTTCGAAGCCATCGGTCTGAACAAGGAACTGATCGATAAGTACTTCCGTGGCACCCCCACGCAAGTCGGCGGCATCGGTGTGTTCGAAGTGGCTGAAGAAGCCATCCGCAACCACAAGGCTGCTTTCGGTGACGACCCTGTGCTGGCCAACATGCTGGACGCTGGCGGCGAATACGCCTGGCGTACCCGCGGCGAAGAGCACATGTGGACGCCTGACGCGATTGCCAAGCTGCAGCACTCCACCCGTGCTGGCAAGTTCGACACCTACAAGGAATACGCCCAGATCATCAACGATCAGAGCAAGCGCCACCTGACCCTGCGTGGCCTGTTCGAGTTCAAGATCGATCCCGCCAAGGCCATTCCTGTCGAGGAAGTTGAACCCGCTTCGGAAATCGTCAAGCGCTTCGCCACTGGCGCCATGTCGCTGGGCTCCATCTCGACCGAAGCCCACTCGACCCTGGCTCTGGCCATGAACCGCATCGGCGGCAAGTCCAACACCGGTGAAGGTGGTGAAGACGAGCGCCGTTATCGCGACGAAATGAAGGGCATCTTCATCAAGGCCGGCACCAAGGTGTCGGACGTGGTTGGCGCCTCGCGCATCGAAGCTGACTACGAGATGAAGGAAGGCGACAGCCTGCGTTCCAAGATCAAGCAGGTGGCATCGGGCCGCTTCGGTGTGACCACCGAGTACCTGGTGTCGGCTGACCAGATCCAGATCAAGATGGCTCAGGGTGCCAAGCCCGGTGAAGGCGGTCAGTTGCCTGGTGGCAAGGTGTCCGAGTACATCGGTAAGCTGCGTCACTCCGTGCCTGGCGTGGGTCTGATTTCGCCACCTCCTCACCACGACATTTATTCGATCGAAGACTTGGCTCAGCTGATTCACGATCTGAAGAACGTCAACCCCAAGGCTGACATCTCCGTCAAGCTGGTGTCCGAAGTGGGTGTGGGTACCGTGGCAGCCGGTGTGGCCAAGGCCAAGGCCGACCACATCGTGATCGCCGGTCATGACGGTGGTACCGGTGCATCGCCCTGGTCCTCCATCAAGCACTGTGGCACCCCATGGGAACTGGGTCTGGCTGAAACACAGCAAACCCTGGTGCTGAACCGCCTGCGCGGTCGAGTGCGCGTGCAAACCGACGGTCAGATCAAGACCGGCCGCGACGTGGTCGTGGGTGCACTGCTGGGTGCTGACGAGTTCGGCTTTGCGACCGCGCCGCTGGTTGTCGAAGGCTGCATCATGATGCGCAAGTGCCACCTGAACACCTGCCCGGTGGGCGTGGCCACGCAAGACCCTGTCCTGCGTAAGAAGTTCTCTGGCAAGCCTGAGCACGTTGTGAACTACTTCTTCTTCGTCGCCGAAGAAGCACGTCAGATCATGGCTCAGTTGGGTATCCGCAAGTTTGACGACCTGATTGGCCGTGCTGACCTGTTGGACATGAAGAAGGGCATCGAGCACTGGAAGGCTCAAGGCCTGGACTTCAGCCGCGTCTTCGCGCTGCCTCCCGTGCCTGCCGACATTCCCCGTCTGCACACCTCGACCCAAGACCACGGTCTGGACAAGGCTCTGGACGTTCGCCTGATCGAGAAGGCCAAGCCCGCCATCGAGCGTGGCGAAGCCGTCAAGTTCATGGAAGTCGCCAAGAACGTGAACCGCACCGTCGGCGCCATGCTGTCGGGCGAGTTGATCAAGCACCATCCCGATGGTCTGCCTGATGACACCGTGTTCATCCAGATGGAAGGCACAGGCGGTCAATCGTTCGGCGCGTTCCTGGCCAAGGGCATCACCATGTACCTGATCGGTGAAGCCAACGACTACACCGGCAAGGGCTTGTCGGGTGGTCGCGTGGTGGTTCGCCCCAGCATCGACTTCCGTGGCAACGCTTCTGAGAACATCATCGTCGGTAACACCGTGCTGTACGGTGCCACCAGCGGTGAGGCCTTCTTCCGCGGCGTGGGCGGCGAGCGTTTCGGCGTGCGTCTGTCGGGTGCCACCGCAGTGGTGGAAGGCACCGGTGACCACGGTTGCGAATACATGACCGGCGGTACCGTCGTCGTGTTGGGCAAGACCGGCCGTAACTTCGCTGCCGGTATGTCCGGCGGCGTGGCTTACGTCTTCGACGAAGACGGTCAGTTCGCCAAGCGCGTCAACACCGCTCAAGTGTCGCTGGACAAGGTGTTGCCTTCTGCTGAACAAGTTGAAGCCGGTATCCCACAGCACAAGGGTCAAACCGACGAAGCCTTGCTCAAGAAGCTCATCGAAGATCACCACCGCTGGACCGGATCGCTCCGTGCCCGCGAGATCCTCGACAACTGGTCCACCGCCATGGGCAAGTTCGTCAAGGTCTTCCCGACTGAGTATCGCCGTGCCCTGACCGAAATGGGCGCCAAGCAAGAAGCCACGGCCGCTGTTGCCAAGGCCAAGTCCACCAAGGCCAAGGCCTGATCAGGACGTTAGGAGTGAATTGAAATGGGAAAAGTCACTGGCTTTCTGGAATTTGAGCGTCTGGAAGAAGGCTACGAAGCCGTTGAAAAGCGCGTCAAAAACTACAAAGAGTTCGTCATTGGTTTGACGCCTGAGCAGTCCAAGCAACAAGGCGCGCGCTGCATGGACTGCGGCACGCCCTTCTGCAACAGCGGCTGCCCGGTCAACAACATCATCCCGGACTTCAACGACCTGGTGTACCGCGGCGACTGGAAGAACGCGATCGAGGTTCTGCACTCGACCAACAACTTCCCCGACTTCACCGGTCGTGTGTGCCCCGCGCCTTGCGAAGCCGCTTGCGTGTTGAACATCAACAACGATGCCGTGGGCATCAAGTCGATTGAACACGCGATCGTGGATCGCGCTTGGGCAGAGGGCTGGATCAAGCCTCAGCCTGCCAAGGTCAAGACTGGCAAGAAGGTTGCCATCGTGGGCTCCGGCCCCGCTGGCATGGCCGCTGCTCAGCAGCTGGCTCGCGCCGGTCACGCCGTGACCGTGTTCGAGAAGAACGACACCATTGGTGGTCTGCTGCGTTTCGGTATCCCTGACTTCAAGTTTGACAAGGCTCACATCGACAAGCGTGTCAAGCAGATGGAAGCCGAAGGCGTGGTCTTCAAGACCAACGTCATCGTGGGAGAGATGCCCAAGGGCTCCAAGGTCACCAACTGGGCCAAGGAAACCGTTTCGGCTGAACAGCTGAAGAAGGACTTCGACGCCGTGATCCTGGCTGGTGGCGCTGAGCAATCGCGCGACCTGCCCGTGCCCGGTCGCGACCTGGACGGCATCCACTTCGCCATGGAGTTCCTGCCCCAGCAAAACCGCGTCAACGCTGGCGTGAAGATGAAGGATCAGCTCCGTGCCGACGGCAAGGACGTGATCGTCATCGGCGGTGGTGACACCGGTTCCGACTGCGTGGGTACATCGAACCGTCATGGCGCCAAGAGCGTGACCCAGTTCGAGCTGATGCCCATGCCGCCCGAGCAAGAGAACAAGGAGCTGACCTGGCCTTACTGGCCCGTGAAGCTGCGTACCTCTTCCAGCCATGAAGAAGGTTGCGTGCGCGAATTCGCCATCGCCACGAAGGAATTCATCGGCGAAAAGGGCAAGGTCACCGGCTTGAAGACCGTGAACGTCGAGTTCAAGGACGGCAAGTTCGTGGAAATCCCCGGCACGGAGAAGTCCTACAAGGCTGACATGGTTTTGCTGGCCATGGGCTTCACCAACCCCGTCAACACCTTGCTGGAAGGCTTTGGTGTGGAGAAGGACGGCCGTGGTAACGCCAAGGCTTCGACCGACATCGGTGGCTACAAGACCAACGTGGAGGGCGTGTTCGCCGCCGGCGACGTGCGTCGTGGTCAATCGCTGGTGGTCTGGGCCATCCGCGAAGGCCGTCAGGCTGCTCGCGAGGTCGATGCGTTCCTGATGGGCTCGACTTCGTTGCCACGATAATTTGGAAATGGTCAAGCGCTCGCTTGAATTTGCGAGCGCGCTGTGGTGTCATCCCCGCGGGCCGGGCACCTGACCCTCTTTCTTCCCCTATGATTGGATGGCCGGTGTGTGGTGCACCGGCCAATTTTTTTGCCCATGGCTCCCAATCAGTTTCAGCTCCCTGACTCCGTTTTGCCCTCACGCATGCCCGACATCATGGTCGAGTTGCGAGGGGTAACCTGCGGCTATGGCGATCGCGTGATCTTGCAGGACATCAACTTGGTGGTCCCCAAAGGCAAAGTGGTCGCGTTGATGGGAACCTCAGGCGGTGGCAAGACCACCGTTTTGCGTTTGATAGGGCGTCAGATTTCACCGATGGTGGGTCAGGTGTTTCTGGACGGTCGGGATCTCGCCGAGTTGGACGCCGATGGCTTGATGGCGGCTCGTCGCCGGATGGGCATGCTGTTTCAGTTCGGGGCCTTGTTCACCGACCTGAGCGTGTTCGAGAACGTGGCGTTTCCCTTGCGGGAGCACACCCGTTTACCCGAGGCCCTGATTCGCGACCTGGTGCTCATGAAGCTCAACGCCGTGGGCTTGCGCGGGGCGCGAGACCTCATGCCCAGTGAAATTTCTGGCGGCATGGCACGTCGTGTGGCCTTGGCGCGTGCCATGGCACTCGACCCCGAACTGATGCTCTACGACGAGCCCTTTGCTGGCTTGGATCCGATCTCGATGGGCGTGGCTGCGCGCCTGATCCGTGAGTTGAACGACACCATGGGTCTGACCAGCGTGATCGTGTCGCACGATGTGGAGGAAACCTTCCTGATTGCCGACCACGTGGTCCTGATCGCCAATGGTCGCATCGTGGCGCAAGGCTCGCCGGTGGAAATGCGTGCCAGCGAAGATCCGCTGGTGCGCCAGTTCGTGCATGCCGCACCTGATGGTCCGGTGCGCTTCCATCATCCAGCGCCTGATGCGGGCGTTGATTACGGAGTGCGGTGATGCTGTTTCATTATTTGCGTCCTTCTGTGATTGGTCAGGCGGTGCGGGCCAAGGTGGCTGACGTGGGTTACGCCACACGCCTGTTCATGAAGCTGCTGATGATGCTCGGGTCCACCTTCCGCCGTGCGCGATTGGTGGGGGAGCAGATCCATTTCCTGGGCAACCACTCCCTGGCCATCATCGTGGTGTCGGGGCTGTTTGTGGGCTTTGTCCTGGGCTTGCAGGGCTACTACATCCTTCAACGCTATGGATCCAGTGAGGCCTTGGGCCTGATGGTGGCTCTGTCGCTGGTCCGCGAACTGGGGCCTGTTGTCGCGGCCCTGTTGTTTGCCGGCCGGGCAGGCACCTCGCTGACCGCAGGCATTGGCTTGATGAAGGCGGGCGAGCAGTTGTCCGCCATGGAAATGATGGCGGTCGATCCGGTTCAGCGTGTGTTGGCGCCACGGTTCTGGGGCGGCGTGATCGCGATGCCCTTGTTGGCTTCGGTGTTTTCCGCAGTAGGCATCATTGGGGGCTGGTTTGTCGGCGTGGTGATGATCGGGGTCGACCCGGGCGCGTTCTGGTCGCAAATGCAAAATGGCGTTGAAGTCTGGGCCGACGTCGGCAACGGCTTCATCAAGAGTGTGGTGTTCGGGCTCACCGTCACGTTCGTGGCGCTGTTGCAAGGCTATGAGTGCCAGCCGACGCCTGAAGGGGTTTCGCGTGCCACGACACGCACGGTGGTGATGGCGTCCTTGGCGGTTCTGGCACTCGATTTCGTGCTGACCGCCATGATGTTCTCCATCTGATCGCCATCAATTCAAGGAAAGACAAGCATGCAACGTTCAAAGCATGATGTGTGGGTGGGTTTGTTTGTGCTGATCGGCGCAGCGGCCATTCTGTTTCTGGCTCTGAAGGCCGGTAATTTGCTGACGCTGTCGTTTGACACCGGGTATGTGGTCAAGGCACGGTTCGACAACATTGGCGGTCTCAAGCCCAAGGCGGCGGTCAAGAGCGCTGGCGTGGTGGTCGGGCGCGTGCAGGCGATTCGTTTCGACAGCAAAACCTATCAGGCCGAGGTCGAGATGGCATTGAATCAGGGTGTCACTTTTCCGAAAGACACCTCGGCCAAGATCCTGACTGCCGGCTTGCTCGGTGAGCAGTACATTGGCTTGGAGCCTGGTTACGAGGAAACCAACCTGGCGCAGGGTGACGCGATCAAGTCGACGCAGTCGGCCGTGGTGCTGGAAAACCTGATCAGTCAGTTCCTGTACAACAAGGCGGCAGACGCGACCTCGGGTTCCGGAGGGGCGAAATGAGCCATGACAGGCAGAGCTTGGCAGGGCGGGCGAGGGTTCGTTCCCGTGCCGTCGTGGGGGCCTTGTTTCTTGCCTTGACTGTGAGCGGGTGTGCCACTCGCCAGAATCCGGATCCGCTGGAGTCGTGGAACCGAAAGGTCTTCGCATTCAATGATGGCTTGGATCGTCGTGTCGTCCGGCCGGTCGCGCAGGCCTACAAAGCGGTCACGCCAGAGTTCTTCCGCATCGGTGTGAGCAATTTTGTCGGCAACTTCAAAGACATGTTGTCGACCACCAACCTGTTCCTTCAGGGGCGTTTTGCCGATGGCACCATGGGGGTGATGCGGGTCGGGGTGAACACGACGTTCGGCTTGGCCGGTCTCCTTGACGTGGCCACGCCCATGCGCCTGTACCGCCAGGACGAAGATTTCGGGCAGACCTTGGGTAGTTGGGGGGTGGCCCCGGGGGCATACATCGTCTGGCCGTTTTTTGGCTCTTCGACCTTGCGCGACTCGTTTGCCATGCCGGCCGACATGTACTTTTCGCCCACCACCGTCATGCACAATGCCGCCAGCGAAAACCGCGTGCGGGTGCTGAATGTGGTCAACTTGCGATCGAATTACCTCGATGCCAGCAATTTGATGCTGGATGTGGCCCTGGACCCTTATGCCTTTGTTCGCGATGCGTACTTGCAGCGCAGGCAGAGCCTGGTCTACAACGGCGATCCCCCCGAAGAGGATGACGAAGAGGTGCCGCCGGCGGAAGACCCCTCACGCGAGTGAGCTTTGTCTACCGATCTTGGGGTGTTTGCGTTGAAGCAATCAGGGGCCCACGAAGCCCCGACTGATTGACTCGAAGGAGCGATTTTTGAAATACACGAAATGGACTTTGGTACTGGCGGCGGCGTTGTCGTCGGTGGCTGTTGTGGCGCATGCGGCAGATCCCGTTGCGCCAGCCACTCAGGCTCAGGCCAGTGTGGCAGCCGATGCCTTCATCAAGGACATCACCAACGACGTCTTCGCCACGGTTCGTGGCGACAAGGCCATTCAGGCCGGTGATCTGCGTAAGGTCATTGCGGTGATCGATGCCAAGATCCTGCCGCATGTCAATTTCCAGCGCATGACCGCTTCGGCTGTGGGCAAAAACTGGCGTCAGGCCACGCCCGAGCAGCAAAAGCGCTTGCAGGAAGAGTTCAAGAACCTGTTGATCTACACCTACGCTGGCGCTGCCGCTCAAATCAAGGATCAGACGGTCGAGTACCGCCCCTTGCGCGCTCGTCCAGAGGACACCGAAGTGGTGGTGCGCTCCATTGTGCGTGGCCAGGGTGAACCGATTCAGATCGACTATCGCCTCGAGCGTTCGGGCAACACCTGGAAGGTGTATGACGTGAACGTGCTGGGCGCCTGGTTGGTGCAGACCTACCAAAGCTCCTTTGCGCAAGAGGTCTCGGCCTCGGGTATCGATGGTTTGATCAACAAGCTCGTCGAGCGCAACAAGCAATTGGCTGCCAAGAAGGCGGGTTGACCATGTTGATGCTGCCTGCCGTGATCACCCATGCCGAGGTGCCTGCCGTCCTGCGTCTGTTTCGTCAGACACTGGAAAAGGCTGCCGCCCAGGGTAATGTGGACGCCGCCATGCTGACGGTGGACGGTTCGGCATTGCAGCAGTTTGATTCCAGCGCCTTGGCGGTGCTGTTGGAGTGTCAGCGCATGGCGCGCGCGCGAGGGCGCGCCTTTGCGGTGCAATCCCTGCCCCCGAAGCTGACCGAACTGGCGCGCCTGTACGGCGTCGACGGGCTTCTGCAGTCTGCCTGATCGGGTTCAGCTTTCTTCGGCCCAATTGAAGCCGTCGCGCGCCACCAAGGCGCTCGCGGCAGGCGGCCCCCAGGTGCCGGCCGTGTAGGGCCGTAGCGATTGGTGATCGTGTCGCCACGCTTCCAGAATGGGCTCCACCCAACGCCAAGCCTGTTCTTGCTCATCGGAGCGCACGAACAGATTGAGCCGGCCTGCCAGGGCATCGAGCAACATGCGTTCGTAAGCGCCCACGCGGTCTGTCGGGAAAGCTTTGTCGAAGTCCAGGTCCAGTGACACGGGGGACAGGGCTTCGGTGCCGCTGCCGCTCAACGCGCTCGATACAGTGCCCTTGGCGGCCAGCAGATGCAGTTCCAGACCGTCTTCGGGCTGCAGTTTGATCACCAGTTTGTTGGGGGCCTGCGAGCCTGGGAAGATGGGGTGCGGCGTGGCGCGGAAGTTGACCACGATTTCCGCATGCCGATGGGCCATGCGCTTGCCTGTACGCAAATAGAAGGGCACGCCTGCCCAACGCCAGTTCTGAACTTCGCAGCGCAAGGCCACGAATGTTTCCGTGTGGCTGTCGGCTGGGACTTTGGCCTCTTCGAGGTAGCCGGGCACCGTCTGGCCGTGGACCATACCTGAGCGATATTGCCCCCGAACCACATCGCGCGTGACGGTGTGGGCGTCAAAGGGCTTGAGCGAACGCAGCACCTTGAGCTTTTCGTCGCGAATGGCATCGGCATCGGCGCTGGATGGCGGTTCCATCGCCATCATCGTCAGCAGCTGCAGGGCATGGTTCTGAATCATGTCACGCAGGGCGCCGGTGCGGTCGTAGAAGTCGCCGCGGGTGCCCACCCCCATGCTTTCGGCCAAGGTGATCTGGATGTTGGCAATGCTTTCCCGTCGCCAAAGCGGTTCGAACAGCACGTTGCCAAAGCGCAGTGCCATGAGGTTCTGCACCGAGGGCTTGCCCAGGTAGTGGTCGATGCGCAGGGCCTGCTGCTCGGAAAATACCGCGCGCACGGCTCGGTTGATTTCCTGCGCACTGGCCAGGTCGTGGCCCAGAGGCTTTTCCAACACGACCCGAACCTTGTCGTGATTGAGGCCGCAGTCACCCAACTGCTGGCAGATGACGGGAAACAGGTGCGGGCTGGTGGCCAGATACATGACCGTGGTGTCGGCTTGGCGTTGGCCCAGCCATTGAGTCAGTCGCGCGTAGTCGGCCGCAACCGACAGGTCCATGCGCAGGTAATGCACCTGTTCGGCAAACTGGCGAAATTCATCCGGGGTGGGGCGTTTGGCGCTGTCGGCCTCTTGCAGCCTGTCTTGCAGCCATTGGCGGTAGCGTGCATCGTCCAGATCATCTCGTGCCACGCCCAGGATGCGGCCATCGCGGGGCAATTTGCCATGCCGCCACGCTTGGAACAGTGAGGGCATGAGCTTGCGCCAAGTCAGGTCACCTGTACCGCCGAAAAAAACGAGGTCAAAAGACATGTGCGATCCATCCGATCTCGGTATCCACCAACAGGCTACCCCTTATATCGAGTATGCCTCGACGGTTTGTCATGAAAATGGATGGAAAATACGTCAAAGAACCAATATTTGTGGTCGCCAATAAATACACGAAGACATGGGTACCCAACTCGATCAGCTCAAGGCATTCACCACCGTCGTGGCCGACACCGGTGATTTCAAGCAACTCGCGCAGTTCAAGCCGCAAGATGCCACGACGAATCCGTCTTTGATCCTGAAGGCTGTTCAGAAGCCCGACTACGCGCCGCTGTTGGCTGAAACCGTGGCGGCGCATCGCGCTGCGGCACTGGATTCGATCGTCGATCAGGTGCTGGTCCGATTTGGGTTGGAAATCCTCAAGGTGGTGCCCGGTCGTGTCTCTACCGAGGTGGATGCCCGCTTGAGCTTCGATACAGAGGCCACCGTGGCACGTGCCCGACGCATCATGTCGCTGTACGAAGCCGCGGGCGTCTCGCGCGACCGAGTCCTGATCAAGATTGCCGCCACTTGGGAAGGCATTCAGGCTGCGCGCGTGCTGGAGCAAGAGGGCATTCATTGCAACTTGACCCTGCTGTTTGCGTTTGTTCAGGCTCAGGCTTGTGGCGATGCAGGCGTGCAATTGATTTCGCCGTTTGTGGGGCGCATTTATGACTGGCACAAGAAGTCCGCAGGTTCGGCCTGGGATGAGGCTGCGCGCGCGGGAGTCAACGATCCTGGTGTGCAGTCAGTGACCCGCATCTACCAGTATTACAAGCAGCATGGCATCCTCACGGAGGTGATGGGTGCGAGCTTCCGCAATGTGGGCCAGATTCTGGCCCTGGCCGGCTGCGATCTGCTGACCATCAGCCCCGACCTGCTTGCACAGTTGCAGGCGGTTGACGGGGACGCTCAACCCGTTGTGCGGCATTTGACTGCACCCGCCACGCAGCAGCCGGCACCTGCCCCCCTGAGCGAGGCGGCTTTCCGTTATGCCCTGAATGAAGATGCGATGGCCACCGAAAAACTGGCTGAGGGCATTCGCCTGTTTGCTGCGGATGCCGTCAAGCTCGATGCCATGATCGAGGCGCTGCGCTGATCGGATACCGGCATGGGACATTTGCGTTGTGATCAGGCCGTCGCCTGGGCGGCCTTGCAAGGCCATTGGCAGGCGCATGGCCGTGATCTTGATTTGAGGACCTTGTTTGCGGCCGATCCCCAGCGGGTAGAGCGACTGACCATCCGAGCGCCAGAGGTTCTGGGTGACCTCTCCCGTTGCAAGTGGGACGTCGCGACCGCTCGCCACCTGTTTGATCTGGCGCGCGAGTGTGCTCTGCCTGCACAGCGGGATGCGATGCTGCGCGGTGATGTCGTCAACCTCAGCGAGGGGCGTGCGGCCTTGCATACCGCCTTGCGAGCCCCCCGAGGTGCTGCGCCTTTCAGTGAAGACATTCACGCCGTGCTGGATCGCATGCTGGCATACGCGGATGGCATACGAGCCACCGCGGGTGGTTCGCAGTTGGGCGATATTCACGATGTGGTCAATATCGGCATCGGTGGCTCAGACCTGGGGCCGCAGATGGTTGTGGCGGCATTGGATACCTATGCCCACCCTGGTTTGCGATTCCATTTTGTCTCGAACGTGGATGGGCATGACCTGATGGAAGTGCTGCGGCGGGTCGATGTGCGCCACACGCTTTTTGTGGTTGCATCCAAGACCTTCACGACCGTTGAAACCATGGCCAATGCTGAGTTGGCTCGGCGGTGGTTCGTGGAGCAGGGGGGGCAAGACATTGCCCGACACTTCGTGGCGACCACCACTAACGTGAAGGCTGCCGCAGAGTTTGGCGTGACCACCACGTTCGATTTCTGGGACTGGGTGGGCGGGCGTTTCTCGCTGTGGTCTTCCATTGGCTTGCCCATTGCGCTGGCGCTGGGCGGTGAACAGTTCAGGGCTTTGCTGGCAGGCGCTCACGCCATGGATCAGCACTTCGCCCAAGCGCCTCTGGAGCAGAACTTGCCGATGTGCCTGGGTCTGCTCGACGTCTGGTACCGGAACTTCCACGGGTACGGCAGCCGCTGCGTGGCGCCTTATCACCATGGGCTGCGTCGGCTGCCGACCTACTTGCAGCAACTGGTCATGGAGAGCAATGGCAAGGGTGTCGACGCGCATGGTGGTGAGCTGGGTTTTTCTACCTCCGAAGTGGTGTGGGGCGAGCCCGGCACCAATGGGCAGCATGCGTTCTTCCAGATGCTGCACCAAGGCACCGATGTGATCCCCGTGGACTTCATCTTGATTCGGCGCCCGACCTATCCGACCGAGCCGGCGTTGTCGCCCGCGCTTCGTCAGATGCTCGATCGTCAGCACGACACGCTATTGGCCAATGGAGTGGCCCAGGCTCAGGCCTTGATGTGGGGGAAGACCTCTGAAAGCGCGCAAAGTGAGCCGCGCCCACCCACAGCCTGCGCATCCATGCCCGCGGACGAGCTGGCTCGACAACGGACGTTCCCGGGCAACCGCCCCAGCCTGACTTTGTTGCTCGATGAATTGAGCCCACGCTCTCTGGGGGCATTGATCGCACTGTACGAGCACCGCACCTTTGTGACCGGCGCCTTGTGGGGCATCAATTCGTTTGACCAATGGGGAGTCGAGTTGGGCAAAGTGCTGTGCAAGGACATCCTGGCACGCATGCAATCCGGTCAGACTGCCGGATTGGACGGTGCCACCGCGGCCATGCTCACCCGTTTGCGCTGACTCTGGCATGACCCAGGCCGTGGTGTTCGACTTTGGCGGCGTGCTGTTCAATTGGCAGCCGCCGGTCCTGTTGCGGTCGTTGCTGCCGCATCGGGTGCGCAGCGACGCCGATGCGCAAGACTGGGCCCAGACCGTTTTTCAGTCTTTTGTGCCGGGGTCGGACTGGTCAGAGTTTGATCGTGGCATGCTGAGTGCGGATGAGGTGCGTGAGCGCATCGCGACACGTACTGGCCTGCCGATCGACGAGTTGAAGCAGGTCATGGAAGCCATTCCCCGGCATCTCGCGCCGGTCTTGCCGACTGTGGAATGGCTGGAGCGCTTGGCCCAGGCTGGGGTGCCCTTGTTTTATTTGTCGAACATGCCTCGGCCCTATGCGGCTTATCTACGTGCGGCTCATCCCTTCCTGCAGCGGTTCCAAGGCGGGGTGTTTTCATGTGATGTGCACCAGGTCAAGCCCAATGCGGACATCTTTCAGACCGCCGCGGGCTTGCTGAATCTGGACGTCTCTCGCACGGTGTTCATTGACGATCATCCGCGCAATGTGGAAACAGCCCGCACCCTGGGGTGGCGAGCTGTTCGCTTTGAGAATGCGCTTCAGTGCGAAGGCGAGTTGAAGGCGCGTGGCTGGCTGCCTGTCGCCTGAGATCAGGCTTCGCTAGGCTCGGTCAGGGCCTTGCGCATTTTCTTCATCGCTGCCACTTCGATCTGCCGCACGCGTTCGGCACTCACGCCGTATTCGGCAGCGAGTTCGTGCAGGGTCATGCCGCCAGAACCGTCGTCATTGACCTTCAACCAGCGTTCTTCCACGATGCGGCGGCTGCGCGCATCAAGTTGGGCCAGCGCTTGGGTGATGCCGTCAGTGGCCAGCCAGTCGCGGTGGTGCGATTCGATCACGCGAGTGGGCTCGTGGCGGTCGTCAGCCAGGTAAGTGACGGGTGCCATGGCGCCTTCGTGGTCGTCGTCGCTGGGGGCGTCGAGGGCCACGTCGCCGCCAGCGAGACGCGTTTCCATTTCGATGACGTCTTCAGGGCGGACATCGAGTTCCTGAGCCACACGCTGGATTTCCGATTCGCTGAAGGCGGAGCGCCCGATGTGGGCGTCGTCGGCATCAGCTTTGAACTGATGCTTCAGCGAACGCAGATTGAAAAACAGCTTGCGCTGGGCCTTGGTCGTGGCCACCTTGACCATGCGCCAGTTGCGCAGGATGTATTCGTGGATTTCGGCCTTGATCCAGTGCATGGCGTAGCTGACCAGGCGGACGCCTTGGTCTGGGTCGAAGCGCTTGACGGCTTTCATCAAGCCGACGTTGCCTTCCTGGATCAGGTCGCCTTGGGGCAGGCCGTAGCCCACATACTGACGAGAAATGGACACCACCAGGCGCAGGTGCGACAGAACCAGCTTCCCGGCCGCCTGGAGATCTTGTTGATCGCGCAGTCGACGTGCCAGGGCCTTCTCCTCGTCGGCTTCCAGCATGGGGATGTCTTGCACCGCGCGCACATAGGCATCGAGGTTGCCCAGGGAGGGCACCACGTTCCAGGGGTCACGGACGGTCAAGGCAGAAATGGCTGTCATCGTCGGAATCCTTTCGGGTTCGTCTACTAGATCAATACTAGCACTCTCTGGCTTAGAGTGCTAAAGAGAAAAAAGTTCCGAATGACCGCCTTGAATGGACGCCCCGGTTCAGGTGAGGGCGCTTCCTGTGTCTTCTTGCCGTCCCATCAGGGTGACGTAGTTGTTGCTGCTTAAAGTGACACTGCCTTGTGCCAAGTTGTTGAAGCCGGGGGCTGGGATCGCAATCAGATCCCGGACGCTGAGTTGAATCGTGTTGTCGTTCGGGCGGAGGATGGTGAGTGCCCCGTCGTTGATCCGGTGGGCATGAGTCGCCACCGAACCATCCGGCATCAACCGCCGACAGGTGAGCAAACAGTCGCTGGCCTGCGCCCCGCCCGGTCCAAGCACGTAGGTGGAGGCGGCGCCTGAGGTCGTATTGAGCTTGACCGAAAGATTGAGCGAGACGATCAGGGTTTCATCGTTCAGCTGTCGGCTCGAACTGATCTGGATCGCCAGAACAGGCCCTCTGCCGCCTGGGGTGCCCAGGTTGACGACACCTTGAATCAGGCCCGGCGTGGGCTGGAGTTCGAATAGGCCGTCAATGAGGGGGAAGTTGCTGCTGGTGCGATGTCGGATGATGATGCCGTCGCCGCTGGGTGAGGCGTTTTGGGCCTGCGCATTGCCGCTGCCGACGGCTTGGGCACTGGCGCGAGCCCCGTCGGCGCTGTCGGCGCCACCGCATCCGGTCAGGCCTGCCACGGCAGCGGCGGGCACGCTGAGAATCAACTGACGTCGAATCGAGTCCATGTTATCCCTTCGGTCAGTTCAAGGTCAGGCCATTGGCCGCCGAGGTCAGTGCGGCGTTCACTGACGACGAGGCGCGCCAGCCGTTGAATTCCGCCGCCGTGTCGCTGTCCTCGAACTGCCAGGCCCAGGACAGCCCCAGTTGGCGGCACATGCGCAGCACGTCACGCGCGTAGCGCTGGCGCGCGAGGTCATGTGGCCCTTGCTTGTTCGGCAGCAAGGCCAGGGTCAGGGTTCCGACGCGAGACTGCTGAGAGCCTCCCAGGGCCAGATTCGGTAGCGCAGCGGAGGATGTGAACGTGAATGACCTTTGGCCTGCAGTGAGCTGGACGGTATAGGTTTGTCCGTCCAGAGGTGTGCCGGTTTCTGAAATTTGCGCAAGCACCGTGTGGCTGAACGGCCAATTGCGGGCCGCAGCCCCGCAGTCAATGCGAAAGCCTTGGCCGTCGAGCAGCCCCAGGGTCACCGTGACTTGGCGTGACTCGATGGTCAGCCCTGTGATCGTCCGGTGGGGGCTGTCTGCGCTGACATCGGAGGAGCGCGTCAGCCGGGGATTGATGGCCCCGAATTCGGCGACAAAGCCAGGGACGCCGAACTGTTTGTGAAAGTCGGGCTGAGGATTGCTGCGACCCTGGTTCTGATAGAACGCGTCGTTGCGGTAATGGCTGATCAGACTCAGGTAGCTGTTGAAGTCCTGGCTGAGATTGACCGGTGCCCGGTTGTTTGCGGCACTGGCGTTGTAGTGGTCCCAGTTGCGCCAGTGGGTGTAGGCCGCATCGCCATAGAGGGTCCCGATGGCTTCATAGCATGACGGCGTGGCACCTTGTTCCGTGAAAGGTTTTGGCGCATACAGGTTGAAGCCGTAGACGACGCGTCCCGCCGGGTCGGAGATCAGCAAGGAGCGGTCAGCGGGATTGTCGAGATTGCGGAAGACATCCAGCCCACGCGCAGCCCCACCGTACACCCCCTGGACCAAGATGGGGGTGTGGAGGTCGCGCTGGCGAATGGCGATCAGGCAACGCTGAGCCAAGGCGCGCCAATTGTGGAGGGTGGGTTGTTGGGGGGGGAGGGCGTTGAGTTCGGCAAACGACAGCGAAGGATCAGGGCAGGGGCGGCTGAGCAGGTCGTAGCCAATGATTTCCGGGTGAGATGCATCGGACCAACGTCGCGCGGTGGCTTGCCAGAAGCCGACCAGGGCGTCTTGCTGCGCGGCTTGTTGCCAGAGCGACCCGCCAGCTTCTTGATGAAAGTCGCTGACGGTCAGGATGACGCCGATTCGCAACTGAGCCGCCAGTGCCAGGATGCGGTCGAGTTGCTGTGCGATGTCCTGAATGGTGCGGGGAGCGCCGCCGGCAGGACGGCTGGCGGTTGACAAGGCCGTGGTGTCCCACCCCTGGGTGGCGATGGTGAACAGGTCTTCGCTGGACAGCCCCCATGAATCGTCATGGTTGAGCTGGATACGGATGGCGTTGTAGCCCTTTCGGACAGCCAGATTGGCCAGAATGGGGAAGCCACTCCCGCCATTCACCCCGATGCCAACATTGGCAGCGGAAATGAGTCCGGCTTGCCAGTACTGCCAAGCCTGGTCCTTGTGGGTTACGGGTAATGCGGGCATGCCACGGTCCTCTGCGCTTTATGGTCTTGCAGGTCAGCCCGACATCTCTGAACTGCACGCCTGTTTCATCTACGTTGGATGGAAAACGCTATGCAGGGTGCCAACCTCGTCACAGTATAGGAACCGGGTTTGTTCTTAGGTTGCGCCTGACTCCCTCGTTGCGGGGGGAGGGTTGCCCCTGTGAATCAGGGGTTAGGAGGGGTGTTTGTAAGTCTGGTGTGTTGTAGGTAACTAATTGTGTGATTTGGTCGAGCGACGGGGTCTTGTGGGATTTCAGCGGGTGCGTTTGGCCATGAAAAAAGCCCCTGAGAGCAGGGGCTTGGGAGTGGGTGAGCGGTGGATTGACGTCAGGCTGCACCGTGTGCCACGGCGACGGCCGTCATGTTCACGATTCGGCGCACGGTGGCAGAAGGCGTGAGGATGTGCGCAGGAGCTGCGGCACCGAGCAAGATCGGGCCCACGGTCACGCCTTGACCACCCGTCATCTTCAGCACGTTGAAGAGGATGTTGGCGGCATCGAGGTTCGGGCAGATCAGGATGTTGGCCGTGCCTTGCAGGGTCGAGTCCGGCAGCAGCTTGGTTCGCACCGATTCACTCAGGGCCGCATCACCTTGCATTTCGCCGTCGGCTGGGATGTGGGGCATGCGCTTGACGAAGATGTCGCGAGCCTGGCGCATCTTGCGTGCCGATGGGCGGTTGCTGGAGCCGAACATCGAGTGCGATAGGAAGGCCACGCGCGGAGGCAGACCAAAGCGCTGGACTTCTTCGACCGCCAGCACGGCGATGTCGGCCAGTTGTTCTGCCGTGGGGTCTTCGTTGACGAAGGTGTCGGCAATGAACAGGTTGTGGTTGTCCAGAATCAGGGCGTTCAGGGCGGCCAGACCGTGGGCTTCGGGGCGCACGCCGATCACGTCACGCACGTGCTCGAGGTGGAAGTCGTAGCGACCGATGACGCCGCAGATCATGCCGTCGGCGTCACCCATCTTGACCAGCAGGGTGGCGATGAGCGAGTTGGAGCGGCGCACCACGACCTTGGCCAGTTCAGGCGAGATGCCGTCGCGGGCCTTGAGCTTGTGATAGGCCTCGTAGTACTGCTTGAAGCGGGCGTCGTTGGCGGGGTTGACGATTTCGCAGTTCACGCCGGGTTGCAGTCGCAAGCCAGCGCGCTCGATGCGGCTGGTGATGACGTCGGGGCGGCCCACCAGGATGGGTTTGGCAATGCCCTCGTCCACGGCGATCTGGGCGGCACGCAGCACGCGTTCGTCTTCACCTTCGGCATAGGCAACGCGCTTGGGCGCGGCCTTGGCACCCAGGAACAGCGGACGCATGAACAAGCCGGTGTTCGTGACGAACTGGGTCAGCGAGTCACGGTAGGCCTTCAGGTCGGCAATCGGGCGAGCGGCCACGCCAGAGGCGGCGGCGGCTTCGGCCACGGCTGGGGCAATGCGCAGAATCAGGCGCGAGTCAAACGGGGTGGGGATCAGGTAGTCAGGGCCGAAGCGCAGTTCGCGGCCGGGGTAGGCGGCAGCGACTTCGTCGGAGATTTCAGCCTTGGCCAGGTCAGCGATCTGCCGCACGCAGGCCAGTTTCATGGCTTCGGTGATCTTGGTGGCGCCACAGTCGAGCGCGCCACGGAAGATGTAAGGGAAGCACAGGACGTTGTTGACCTGGTTCGGGTAGTCGGAGCGGCCGGTGGCGATGATGCAGTCCGGGCGGGCGGCCTTGGCCACCTCGGGACGGATTTCGGGTTCCGGGTTGGCCAGCGCCAGAATCAGCGGCTTGTCGGCCATGGTTTTAACCATGTCGGCGGTCAGCACACCAGCGGCAGAACAGCCCAGGAACACGTCGGCCCCGTTGACCGCGTCAGCCAGGGTGCGGGCCGTCGTGGTTTGTTGGTAGCGCTGCTTGGAGGCGTCGAGCTTGTCGGTACGTTCGTGGTGGATCACGCCCTTGGAGTCGCACACGAAAATGTTTTCGCGCTTGACCCCCAGGCCCACCATCACGTCCAGACAGGCGATGGCGGCCGCGCCGGCGCCGGAGACCGCCACTTTGACCTTGCCGATGTCCTTGCCAACCAGTTCCAGGCCGTTGAGCAAGGCGGCGCTGGAGATGATGGCCGTGCCGTGCTGGTCGTCATGGAAGACGGGGATGTTCATGCGAGCGCTGAGTTCCTTCTCAATGTAGAAGCACTCGGGCGCTTTGATGTCTTCGAGGTTGATGCCGCCGAGCGTGGGCTCCAGCGCAGCGATGATCTCGATGAGCTTGTCGGGGTCGCGTTCAGCCAGTTCGATGTCGAACACGTCGACGCCGGCAAACTTCTTGAACAGGCAGCCCTTGCCTTCCATGACCGGCTTGGAGGCCAGGGGGCCGATGTCGCCCAAGCCCAGCACGGCAGTGCCGTTGGTGATCACGGCGACCAGGTTGCCGCGCGAGGTGTAGTCAAACGCCTTGCCAGGGTCCTGCTCAATGGCCAGGCAGGGGTAGGCCACGCCGGGTGAGTAGGCCAGAGCCAGGTCGCGCTGGTTGGACAGCGGCTTGGTGGGCGTGACGGAAATCTTCCCCCGGGTGGGCAGGCGGTGATATTCGTTGGCGGCGTCGCGCAGGGCCTGTTCGGCGTCAGAGAGGGGCTTGGCAGAACTCATAAACGGCTTTTTTTCTCAGCAGGGGCGTCATGGTAAGCGAATTGCACACGCCAATTCGCCCCAGGGCTTGCCTTGTCGCCCCTTTGTCGGGGTGTCGACGGTCAAGTTCGCGTGCCGAATGCCGATCCCATGGGGTCCAGATCGTCTGCATGCATAGCAAGGATGTTTCACATTGCTAAAAATTGGACCGAGAGCTTGACCGGGTTGGTGGCCGATGTGTCGCCATCTGAGCAAGTCGATGGCCCTTTGGCGCGGCATTTCCGCGCCCGACAGATTCAGGCTCTTTTGAGCCAGTTGCCGCTCGTCATGATCGGCAACACGGTCAATACGCTGGCCATTTTGTGGATTTTCTGGGGCCACGTGCATCCAGTCGGCTTGTTGGCGTGGGCACTGATTGTGGTGGCCAGCCTGGCTCTGGTGTCGTTTGGCTGGCGGCGGCTGATCCGCGATACCGGCAAGGCCATGGCGTCGCGTCGCTCAAGCCGCCTCGTCGCGGCCCATGTGGGCCTGTTCGCGCTGGCGTGGTCGGTGGTGCCGATCGTGCTGTTTCCGATTGCCGCAGCGCCTGCTGATGAGCTGATGCTGGCGACCATGGTGGTGGGCATGATTTGCGGCGGGGGCTTCATGTTGGGCCCCCATCTGTTGGCAGCGTGCGCCTATGTGGGGGTGCTGTCCGTGGCCTGCGCCGTTGGCCTGGTGCGGTCTAGCTACGCAGGGCACACGCTGTTGACGCTGTTGCTGGGCATCTATGCTGTGACGATGTGTGGCATCGTTCTCAACAGCGCGCGCCTGTTCATGAGCCGTTTGCGCGCCGAGGCCGAATCGGATCGGCAAAAGCAACTGGTCGATTTGCTGCTACGCGATTTTGAAGAGCATGCCAGTGACTGGCTGTGGGAAATCGCGCCCAATGGCCACCTGCGGCATGTTTCAGCGCGTCTGGCCCAGGCCTTTGGCTTGCCCGCCACGCTGCTGATGCAGCGTTCTTTCATTGAGTTGCTTTACAGCCTGGTGCCGCAGAACGACTCCCAGGGCGAGGCAGCGCTGAGCAGCCTGACCTCGAATCTGCGCATGGGGCAGCCCTTTCGAGACCTCGAGTTGCCGGTTCTGGTGAATCAGGACATTCGCTGGTGGTCGCTTACCGCCAAGCCGCTGATTGATGAACGTGGCCGTGCGGCAGGTTGGCGAGGCGTGGGAGCCGACATCACCCAGGCGCGCAAGGCGCGTGATGACCTGGCCTTGATGGCGAATTTCGACTCGCTGACCGGTTTGGCCAATCGGCATCGCTTCAGCGCGGTGCTCAATCAGATGTCGGCCACGGGGGCGGGCAAGCACAGCCCATGCTGTCTGATGTTCCTGGATCTGGATAACTTCAAGACCATCAATGACACCTTGGGTCACGGCGTGGGCGATCAACTGCTAAGGGTGGTGGCCAAGCGCTTGAAGGCGTGCGTGCGAGATGGTGATCTGTTGGCGCGGTTGGGTGGCGACGAGTTCGCTTTGCTGTCGCTGCTGAACATGTCTCGCGACGAGGCGCAGGCCTTGGCAGCCAGACTGGTGGCGGCCTTGTCAGAGCCGGTGCAGATGGATGGGGTGCTGGTGGAAGTCAGCACCAGTGTGGGGGTGGCGCTGGCGCCGCAAGACGGGCAAGACCCGCAAGCCCTGTTGCAATGCGCCGACCTGGCCTTGTATGCCGCCAAGGCGGCTGGGCGCAACACCTTCCGATTCTTCAGCCCGGAAATGGGCGAAAGCACGCGGGCACGGGCCCGACTGCAGCAAGAGTTGGGGCAAGCCTTGGCCAGCGAGCAGTTCACCCTGCATTACCAGCCCCAGGTCAACCTCAAGACTGGAGAGGTCAAGGGGTTCGAGGCCTTGGTGCGCTGGCAGCATTCCGAGCGCGGCTTGATTGGCCCGGCCGAATTCATCCCGGTGGCCGAAGAAACCGGGCAGATCGTGCCTTTGGGGACCTGGGTCTTGCGCACGGCTTGTCGCACGGCGGTGGGGTGGCCGGCGCATTTGCGGGTGGCGGTGAACCTGTCAGCGGTGCAGTTCCGCAGCTCGGCTGTGGTCGACATCGTGGACGGCATCCTGGCCGAAACGGGCTTGCCTGCCGAGCGGCTGGAGCTGGAAATCACCGAATCCGCCCTCATCGAAGACGACGCGGGGGCGCAGACCACGCTGGACGCGCTGCGCAGCCGTGGGGTGCGGGTGGCGATGGACGACTTTGGCACCGGTTACTCGTCGTTGGCCTACCTGCGTCGATTCTCGATGGACAAGCTCAAGATTGACGGCATGTTCGTGCGGTCGCTGGATCGTGATGCCGGGGCGCAAGCGGTGGTGACTGCCATCATCAGTCTGGCTCGGGCCCTGAAGCTGGACACCACGGCCGAGGGCATTGAAACGCAGGAACAGATGACCATGCTGAAGGCGCTGGGCTGCGACGACGTGCAAGGTTTCCACATCGCCCGTCCGATGCCGGCGGAGGCCATCTCGGCTTACTTGCGCCGACAGGTCGAAGACGCTTTGCCTGCCTGATGCCGCTCAGGCGGGAACCTTGGCGGGAAATGTGCATCTGATCGCGTCACCCCCTGTGATGCAGGGGGCCGATGTGTCATCACGGGCTCACATGCCGGTGATACATTGACGCGATGTTGGCCGGCATTTTGCTGGCCTCAAGATGATTCACAAGAGGATTGATCTATGAATTGGTTGCGTGGATGGCTGCAACGCCTGTTCGCCGTGTTCTTGCTGGTGACCGGTCTGGCTCATGCTGCCCCGGTGGCTGACTACGTGCTGGGGGCGGGAGACACCATTCGTATCTCGGTGTACCAGAACCCCGACCTGACCCTGGAAACCCGCATCTCCGATAGCGGTTCCATCTCCTACCCTTTGCTGGGTGATGTCAAGCTGGGCGGACTGACCGTGTCGGCTGCCGAAAAGAAGCTGGCTGCCGGTCTGCGTGATGGCAACTTCCTCAAGCAACCCCAGGTGTCTTTGCTGGTGCTGCAGGTCAAGGCCAACCAGGTGTCGGTGCTGGGTCAGGTCAACCGTCCAGGCCGTTACCCCTTGGAGTCCGGCGCCACCAAGCTCAGCGAAGTGCTGGCTCTGGCTGGCGGCATCATTCCGGTGGCGGGTTCGGACATCGTGGTGGTGTCGGGCAAGCGTGATGGCAAGCCGTTCCGCAAGGAAATCGACTTCCCTCAGGTGTTCGCGGCTGCCGGCTCGGTAGACGATTTCCCGCTGGAAAACGGTGATGCGATCTGGGTGGATCGCGCCCCGATGGTCTACATCTATGGTGAAGTGCAACGCCCTGGCCCGATGCGCCTGGAGCGCGACATGTCGATCTTGCAGGCCCTGGCCAGCGCAGGTGGTTTGACCCTGCGTGGTACCGAACGTGGCGTGCGCGTGAATCGTCGCGATGCGAATGGTCAGGTTCAGGTCTTGCAGCCTGGTCTGAACGACAAGCTGCAAGCCAACGACATCGTCTTCATCAAGGAAAGCCTGTTCTGATCAGGCCTTCTTTTCCCATGCCACCGCGAAGAACCCGTCGGTGGCATGGCGGTGGGGCCACAGTCTGAGGTGGCCCGCCTCGGTCACCAGCGATTCAGCCTGGCTGACCCCCGCCTGCTCCAGCTTTTCAGCCGCGTTGACCTGAACAAAGTCAGGGTGCGCCTGGCTGAATTGCTCGGCAATGGCCTCGTTTTCCGACTTCAGCAAGCTGCAGGTAGCATAGACCAGGCGCCCGCCGGGTTTGACCATGCGTGCCGCGCTTTTCAGAATGGCCGCTTGCATCTCGTTCAACTCGGCAATGGCCTTGGGACTTTGGCGCCATTTGATGTCGGGGTTGCGGCGCAGGGTGCCTGTGCCTGAGCAAGGTGCATCGACCAGCACGCGATCGATCTTGCCGCTCAGGCGCTTGACGCGCTCGTCGCGTTCGTGGGCAATCTGGGTGGCGTACACGTTCGACAGGCCGCTGCGCGCCAGTCGAGGCTTGATGGCATCCAGGCGGTGACCTGAGGTGTCAAAGGCGTAGAGACGACCGGTGTTGCGCATCATGGCGCCCAGAGCCAGTGTTTTACCGCCAGCGCCGGCGCAGAAGTCGACCACCATTTCGCCGCGCTTGGCACCGGTCAACAGGGCCAGCAACTGGCTGCCTTCGTCCTGCACTTCAACCTGACCGCTCGTGAAGACGTCCAGCTTCTGCAAAGCAGGTTTGCCTTCGATGCGGATGCCCGTGGGCGAGTAGTTGGTGGGGATGGCTTCGATGTTGGCAGCCTTGAGGGCTTCCAGCACGGCTTCGCGCTTGGCTTTGAAGGTGTTGACCCGCAAATCCAGGGGGGCGGTGCCCGACAGGCTGTTGACCAAGGCCCAGAACTCTTCCTCGCCCAGTTGCTCGCGCAGTGGGTTGGCCAACCAATCGGGCATGTTGTGGCGCAGCTTTTCGGGCAGCGTGGCCACGTCAATGGCTTGCGAGTGTTCCAGCCATTGGGCCTCGTCGGCGGTGATCGCAGCTTTCAGGAAGCTGGGCTGACCCTGCCAGCCCAGGATGGCCAGGCGTCGCTCCATGGGGCCCTTGCCAGACTGGGCCAGGTTCTGCAGCAGCAGGCGCTGGCGCAGCACGTGGTAGGTGGTTTCGGCCAGGGTGTGCCGCTCGCGTGACCCCAGGTTCCGATTCAGGCGGAAAAAGGTGGAAACGACGTTGTCGGCGGCAAATTCGAATTTGAGGACTTCACGCAGCAGAGTGCTGGTCAGGTCGAGGAGGGCTTGAGGATGCATGGGCGCAATTATCGGGGGTACGCGTCCATTCTGGTGGCGCCCAGATGTGTTTCAGTCGGGTTGCCAGCGGGCCAGGCTGCAGAACGTCACGGATCATGTCCACCCATTCATGCACGGTGAGCCACAGCACGTTGTGGCTGTGCACCTGGCGAACGATGCCGTATTCCACGGGGGCGTCTTCTTCCACGAAGGTGCCAAACAGGCGGTCGAACACGATCAGGGTGCCGCCGTAGTTGTGGTCGATGTACTGCGGATTGCGGCCGTGATGGGCCCGATGGTGGGATGGCGTGTTGAACACCCCTTCGACCCAGGCAGGCAGGCGATCGACCCACTGGGTGTGAATGAAGAACTGGTAGGCGAGGTTGGCAGACAGGGCGAACAGCACCCAGCGGGGATCGAATCCGATCCAGGCCATGGGCACGTAGAACAGCCAGTTGCCGGCGAAGCTGTACAGCCAGCTCTGGCGCATGGCGGTGGTGAAGTTCATGTGCTCGGAGGCGTGATGCACGACGTGGGCGGCCCAGAACCAGCGGATGCGGTGGCTGGCCCGATGGAACCAGTAGTAGCAAAACTCCACACCGAGGTACAGCGCAACGAAGCTCAGCGGGGTGACTTCGATGGTGGTGAGTCGGTGTGCGTAGACCCAGTCCATGGCGGGCAGAATGACGGCCACCACCCAAAGCACATCGACCAGCATGTAGGCTCCGCCCAGGTTCATGCTGGCCAGCGAGTCGCGCCAGTCGTAGATGCGCGTTTTTCGGAATCGCCACCACTCCAGCGCCACCACGAGCACGAACAGCGGGGTCAAACCGATGAGAAACCAGTCACGCCAGTCCGTCTCGGCCAGAATGGACGCAAGGGCCGAGGGGACTTCGATGGGGAGTTGAATAGGCAGCATGGCGCCTATCTCAACCCAAACTCGCGGTTGATTTCTTGACGAATTGCGCCAACTGACGGGTGGCGCCTTCAGTGATCCCCCGATATCCAACGCTGGGCATTAAAGGCATGATTCGCGACATGGTTGTCACGAGAGTTGCCGCGTCCTACGTTCAATTGCTGTACGAATTCCTGGAAGGGGAAGGCGTCGACGCCGAGCGCGTGCTGGGCTTGCCACCGTCGCCCCAGGAACATTTCGTGTCCATGTCGGTGTGGCAGGCCATGTTGGCCAAGGTTCAGGCGCTGGATGGACGGCCTGCGCTGGGTTTGCGCATTGCGGAAAAAATCAGCCCCCGCCACTTTGGCGTTGTGGGCTATGCCGCTTTGGCTTGCGACACGCTGGCCGATGCGCTGCTGAGGCTCGAGCGCTATCACGCCTCCGTGTACGACGCCAACCTGGCTCAGTTGCAGATCACGCCAAAAGGCGTGTGCATCGAGTGGGGCGTGTCGCGTGGTCGTCCGGGGGCTCTGGTGGATGAAACGGCCATTGCTTCGCTGGTGCAACTGGCGCGTGACATCACGGGGCGGTATTGGCCCATCACCGAGGTGGCGTTTGTTAACCCTCGGCCAGACGATGTGACCTGCTACGAAGACTTCTTCGGCTGTGCGGTGCGCTTCGATCAGCCTCGCACCCGTCTCGTCATTGCCGCCGAGTTCCTGGCCTTGCCTGTGCGCAAGACCGATCCCGCCTTGTTGGCCGACCTGGACCGGCAGGCGCAAGAGCTTCTGGCCCGCGTGTCGGCCGTGCCGGCTTCGGTGGAGGCGTGGCGGCGCTCGTTGGTGCCCTTGATTCGCGAAGGCCGTGCGACCCTGGCCGAGTTGTCTGCCTTGCATCACACCAGTCCGCGCAGCCTGCAGCGGCGCCTGGCCGAGCACGGCATGACCTTCCAGAGCCTGCTTGACGACACCCGCTTCCAATTGGCTCGCAACTACCTGCTGGAGTCATCGCTCGATCTGGTCGAGATGGCACTGTTGTTGGGATATTCCGAGCAAAGTGCGTTCACACGGGCGTTCCGGCATTGGACGGGCATGGCTCCCGCGCAATGGCGCCGGCAGCAGTTGAGCCAGCCTCAGGCACAAGCCGCATGAGTCATTCCTTACCCGCACCGCCTGCTTCGTTGGTTCAGCAGGGGCAGGTCAGTCATGGCCGCTATGCTGGGCTGATCGATCGACTCGACTGGTCTGACCTGCCTGCCCGTCATGGCAAGGGGCGAATCTGGCAATGGCTGCACCACAAGCGTTGGCAGTATGTGGGGCTGGCCACGGAGCAGGTCTTCATTGGTTTGGCCATTGTGGACGTGGGTTGGTGTCACACCGCATTCGCTTATGTATTTGATCGGCAAACCCGACGGCTGCTGGCCGACTGGAGTGCCGACGGCTTGCCCAGGCTCAGTGGCGAGGTGCAGGACGAGCCCGTGTTGCGAGCCCATTCCACCTTTCGGAGCTGGGGCGCGAGCTTGGCCATCCGTCAGATTGACGAGGCCTTGCAGGTTCAGGTCCAGGCGGGCGGGATCGATCTGGAGGCCTCTTTGCTGCTGACACAAGCGCCTCCCTTTTTGCTGGCGGTGGGGCCCATTGAGGGCGGCTTGTCGCACGCGACGCAAAAGTCTCCCGGTCTGCCGGTGACGGGGCAGGTGTCTGTGGCGGGCAAGCGATTTGATCTGAACGGCGCCATGGGTTGCCTGGATAGTTCCAACGGCCTGCTGGCGCGCGACACCGCCTGGCGCTGGGCCTGCGCCCATGGGCCTGATGTCGGCTTCAATTTGCAAGATGGTTACTTCGGTCAGCACGAGAACGTGCTGTGGCTGGATCGCGAGCTGATTCCCCTGGGCGCCGCCCACTTCGAGTTCGACGCCAGACAGCCACTTCAACCGTGGCGTGTCTGGACTGACGATGGTTTGTTGGACTTGCGCTTCCACCCTGAGGGGGCCCGACAGCAAGACCGTAACCTCGGGTTTGCCGCCAGCCACTATGTGCAGCCTGTCGGCACCTTTGCGGGCCAAGTCAAGGCCAGCCCGGACGCGCCCCCCAGAGTGGTGACGGGGCTGGTGGGTGTGACGGAAGACCACCGCTCACGCTGGTGACCGCACCCCCCGGCATTGCGGGGGATGAGATGCGGCATGGTCCGAACGGATCATGTGCGACAGCAGGGCGAAACAATGCCCGCGCAGCATTCGGGCTATGCCTAAGCCAACGCCCACCTCCTGCGGACCGAACCCGACGCGCTTGTTTGCTCGCCTGGGGTTCATTTTTCTGACCCTGGCCGGATGCGCCGGTGTGGACTACAGCACCGGCTACGAGGTTTCGGTATTCCTGCTGTATGTGATTCCCGTCTCGCTCACGGCCCGCTTTTTCGGGACGCGCGCTGGCGTGAGCATGGCGATGCTCGCCACCGTGGTGTGGATGGCGGTCGATCGCCTGTCCGGACACCAGTACAGCCAGGAGTGGATCTGGTTTGTGAATGCGGGCAACCGCATGATGTGCTTCTTGCTGGCTGTTTGGGCCATTGCCTACTTCCAGGCCAGGCAAAACCAGCTCAAGCGCAAGCTGGAGGCCTTCAGTGGCGCCATGCCAATTTGCACGCAGTGCCAGCGACTCGGCGCCAGCGATGGCTATTGGTGGGACGTTGAGGCCTATCTGCAAGAGTTCGGGAATGCTCAACCTCAGCACAAGGTCTGCCCTGATTGCGCACGTCATGCCTACGCGCGTGGGGGCTATCGCGAGGTCAGCCAACAAGGCGCTTGATATGTCGTTTCGTATTCTTCACTGCATCTCGTCGGTCAACCCCAAGAAGGGCGGCCCCATAGAGGGCATCAAACAGTTGTCTGCGATCAACCAGCGCCACGGCCACACCGTCGAAGTGGTGACGCTGGATCATCCTGACGACCCCTGGGTGAAAGACTTTCCTTTGCCTTGTCATGCCATGGGGCCCACTTATATCGGAGCGTATGCCTACTCTCCGCGACTGGTGCCTTGGCTGAAAGCCAATGCTCATCGCTACGATGCGGTCATCGTCAACGGCATCTGGCAGTACCACGCCTATGGGGTGTGGCGCGCCTTGCAGGGCACCCGCACGCCGTACTTCGTGTTCACCCATGGCATGTTGGACCCCTGGTTCAAGCGAACTTACCCGCTCAAGCACATCAAGAAGTGGCTGTTCTGGCCGTGGGCGGAATACCGTGTTCTGCGTGACGCTACCGCTGTGATGTTCACTTGTGAAGATGAGAGGCGACTGGCTCGGCAGTCGTTCTGGCTGTATCGGTGCGATGAGTTCGTGGTCAGCTACGGCACCAGTGCACCGCCCGAGCCAGCTGATCGACAGAAGCAAGCCTTCCTGGAGAAGTTCCCGCATCTGAAAGACAAGCGTTGCTTGCTGTTCCTGGGCCGTGTGCATGAGAAGAAGGGCCCCGACTTGTTGTTTGAAGCTTTTGCGCGCTTGCGTGTTCGCCGCCCTGAACTGACCGGCAACGTCGAAATCGTGATGGCGGGGCCGGCTGACGATGCGTATGGCGCAAGCATTCAGCGCTTGTCGCAGCAACTGGGGCTGGTCGATCAAACCACCTGGACCGGGATGATCGGGGGCGATGTGAAGTGGGGCGCGTTTCGTCAGGCCGATGCCTTCATCCTGCCGTCGCACCAGGAAAACTTCGGCATTGCGGTGGCCGAGGCCATGGCCTGCGGCGTGCCGGTGTTGATCTCGAACCAGGTCAACATCTGGCGCGAGATCCAGCTGGCCAATGGTGGCTTCATTGATGCGGATACTGTCGAGGGCACTGAACGCTTGCTGGAGCGCTGGTTGAGCACCCCCGAACATGAGTGGCAGGCCATGCGCCAGAACGCCCGCGATTGCTTCAACGAGCGGTTCCGCATCGAACGCACGGCTGAGTCGTTTGTCGAGGCCATGGAGGTGTTTGGCATGCGGCGCCATCAGGGCCGGGCACTGGCTGCAGCCTGAGACGCCGTCTGGCTCATTCGTACTTCAAGCGTGCGTCATTGGGAATGCCTTCAATGGGGCACTCTGCTGTGCCCGGTGTGCGCCGGGTGAGGGCTTCGACCATGGCTTGGGTGCCAGCCGGGTCCTTGATCCACTTCTCATAGAATTCATAGGGGCAAGCGGCCACGCCCTTGGGGTCTTCGCCTGAGTTGATCTTGCCCGTGTAGCCGCGGTGCAAGAGCTTGTAGAGGTGGTTTTGCGATTGCGCCGTGCTGCGGGCATCGCGAATCAGGCGTTTGCTCAGCTGCGCGTACTGAATGCCATAGTCTTCTTCACCGCACTCACCCAAAGTGCGGCCATCGAAGCCGATGATGGCTGAATGACCGAAGTAGCTGTAGACGCCATCGAAGCCGGCCGCATTGGCCACGGCCACATAACTGTTGTTGGCCCAGGCCATGGCCTTGGCCATCAGTACCTGCTGGTCTTTGGCAGGGTACATATAACCTTGGCAGCGCACGATCAACTCGGCGCCCTTCATGGCACAGTCGCGCCAGATCTCGGGGTAGTTGCCGTCATCACAGATGATCAGGCTGATCTTCATGCCCTTCGGGCCATCAGACACATAGGTCTTGTCGCCCGGATACCAGCCTTCAATGGGCGTCCAAGGCATGATCTTGCGGTACTTCTGAACGATCTCGCCTTCGGGGTTCATCAAGATCAGGGTGTTGTAGGGCACCTTCTTGGGGTGCTCCTCATGGCGCTCACCCGTCAGCGAGAACACGCCCCAGACTTTGGCGTTGCGGCAGGCCTGCGCAAAGATTTCAGTCTCGTCGCCGGGGATGGTCGATGCCGTCTCCATCATCTCCTGGCGGTCGTACATGATCCCGTGGGTGCTGTACTCCGGAAAGATCACCAGGTCCAAGCCCGGCAGGCCCAGCTTCATGCCCTCGATCATCTGTCGGATCTTGTGGGCATTTTGCAAGACCTCGGCCTTGGTGTGCAGGCGGGGCATCTTGTAGTTGACGACGGCGACACCGACGGTGTCGTCACTGCTGGAAATATCGCCGTGAAGCATGTTGGGCTCCTGAAGGGGGGGACACCCGAGCAGTTTGAAATCACGCTGGCTTGGGTTCCAATACGTTCTTTGACGTAGCCTTGGCCGCTCACTGCGGTACGCCCTTTGCATGAGCGACGACTATCAGATCATCATCCCGCCATCCTTCATCGAGCTGTACCAGGATGCGCGCAAGCGGTTCACCATTTCCCAAGCGGAACTGCGTGATCGCTATGAGGTGTGCGAAGACCTGGCCAACCACCTGACGCAGCATTGCCAGAGCATCCACGTTGAAATTGGCGTGGACGAGCAAGAGGTGCTGGTGCGTTGCCACAAAGGCTTGTGCGCGCCGGAATCCGGGGTGTCCGAATCCGAGGCGCGCTGGGTGGTGACGCGGCTGGCCGAGCTCTTGAGCTGGCCGTGGCCCGAGTTCAATGACTGATCATCCAGGGGCGTTTGCTGGGGAACATCTTGTTGCCGTTGGCCCCGGTGACGGTGGCTTTGCTCTTGCCCGTTGAGCAGCACCCGCACCCTGCCGGGTGTTTGAGGCGCTGATAGGCCCCATATTCCTTGGAATTCATGGGGGCGTGGCGGGCACGCTCATTGGTTTCCATGGCGATGCGGGTGTCGCTGCTCACGCAGGCCAGACGCGGTGCAGTCACAAACACGCGTTGCGAGTCTGTGCCGCAGTCCGGGCAGGCCAGCGGGTCGTTGCGAGCGGCCAGCGTTCTGAAGGCTTCAAAGCCACCGCATTGGGGGCAAGCGTAGTCATAGGTAGGCATAGGCCGCTCCAGTCGGTCAGATCACGTCAGGCGAAATCGGCATGTCGATGCTGCCGTCCAGCATCTTGATCGGGCCGGCCGCTGTCGGGTTGATGTCGAAGTCGAAGATCTCGGTGGGCAACCACAAGGTCGCGCAGGCATTGGGCACGTCGACCACGCCGCTGATGTGACCCTGAACCGGCGCCGTACCCAAGATGGAGTAGGCCTGCGCACCGCTGTAGCCAAACTTCTTGAGGTACTCGATGGCGTTCAAGCAAGCCTGGCGGTAGGCCACATTCACATCGAGGTAAAGCTGCTTGCCTTTTTCGTCGACCGAGATGCCTTCGAAGATCAGGTAGTCGTTGTAGACCGGTTTGATGGGGCTGGGCTTGAAGATGGGGTTCTTGATGCCGTACTTGGCCATGCCGCCCTTGATCAGGGTGACCTTCATGTGCACCCAGCCGGCCATCTCGATCGCGCCACAGAAGGTGATCTCGCCGTCGCCCTGGCTGAAGTGCAGGTCGCCCACCGACAAGCCAGCGCCATCCACATACACGGGGAAGTAAACCTTGGAGCCACGCGACAGGTCTTTGATGTCGCAGTTGCCGCCGTGTTCGCGTGGGGGCACGGTGCGGGCTGCGGTGGCGGCGGCCTTGTCTTTGGCTTCGCCCGTCAGCTTGCCCATGTGGGCGGTACCGGCAAAGGGTGGGTTCGCCAGGCCGGTCACGCCGGGGTTGGAATCGATCAACTCTTGCTCGCGGGTATTCCAGGCTTCGAGCATCTTGTGGTCGGGCAGGCAACCGATCAAGCCGGGGTGGATCAGGCCGGCGTAGCTCACACCGGGCACGTGGCGGCTCTTGGTGAACATGCCGTGGATGTCCCAAATCGATTTTTGCGCCAGTGGGAAATGTTCGGTCAGGAAGCCGCCGCCGTTCTTCTTGCTAAAAAAACCGTTGAAGCCCCACAGCGAGTCTTGCTTGGCGCCAATGTCCAGCAGGTCCACCACCAGCAGGTCTCCGGGCTCGGCACCCTTCACGCCGACCGGGCCGCTGAGGTAGTGCACCGTGCTCAGGTCAATGTCGCGCACATCGTCGGCGCTGTCGTTGTTCTTGATGAAGCCGCCGGTCCAGTCGTAGGTTTCCAGAATGAACTCGTCGCCGGGGTTGACCCAGCAGGCCATCGGAATGTCGGGGTGCCAACGGTTGTGAACGTTTTCGTTGGTGGTCGGTGATTGGGACAGATCGACTTTGATGAGGGTGTCAGCCATGATGTGCTCCTACGGGCGGTTAAACAGACAGATAAGCCTTGATGCGGTCTGCGTCGGTTTCGGCTCGGGTGGTCTCATGAACCAGCCGACCGCCTTCGATCACGAACAGACGATCGGCCACGTCCATCGCAAAGCTCAGCACTTGCTCGGATACGACGATGGTGATTTCGCGCAACTTGCGAATCTCGTTGAGGGCCTTGGCGATGTCTTTGATGATTGAAGGCTGGATGCCTTCAGTCGGTTCATCCAGCAGCAGCACCTTGGGGTTGGTCACCAGGGCGCGTGCAATGGCCAACTGCTGTTGCTGCCCGCCAGACAAGTTGCCGCCCTTGCGATTGCGCATTTCGAACAAGACCGGGAAGAGGGAGTAGATCTCCTCAGGAATCTTCTTGTGTTTGGCGTTCTCCAGCCCGGTCTGGATGTTTTCTTCCACCGTCAGGGTGGGGAAAATCATTCGACCCTGGGGCACATAGGCAATGCCTTTGGCCACACGCTTGTAGCTTTCATCCTTGACCACGCTCTGGCCGGCCACATTGATCTCGCCGCCCTTGGCTGGCAGCACGCCCATCAGGCTTTTGAACAGCGTGGTCTTGCCCATGCCATTGCGCCCCATGATGGCCACGGTCTCGTTCTTGTTGGCCTCGAACGAGATGCCATGCAGGGCCTCACTCTGGCCATAGGCCACATACAGGTCTTTGACTTCCAACATGATGTGTTCCTTTCAGTGGCCGAGGTAGACGTCAATCACTTTGGGATCGCTTTGCACCTGGTCCATCGTCCCTTCGGCCAGGATCTTTCCCTGGTGCATCACGGTCACCTTGGAAGCGATCTGTTTGACGAAATCCATGTCGTGTTCGATCACGATCATCGAGCGGTTCTTGCAGATGCGCTTGAGCAGGTCAGCGGTGAGTTCACGCTCCTTGGCGCTCATGCCGGCAATGGGTTCGTCCAGCATCAGCAGCTCGGGCTCCTGCATCAACAACATGCCGATTTCCAGCCATTGCTTCTGGCCGTGCGACAGCAGGCCTGCTTCCATGTCCAGCTTGTCGGCCAGGCCAATTTCTTCCGCCACCACCTGCACGCGGGCTTTGACCTCGTCGGTGCATTTGAATCCCAATGCGCCGAACACGGAACGCCCTTCGGGATAGGACACCTCCAGGTTCTGGAACACGCTGAGGTTCTCGTAGATCGAAGGCGTCTGGAACTTGCGGCCCACGCCGGACCGCACGATGGCGTGCTCTGACTTCTTGGTCAGCTCATCGTCCTTGAACTTGATGCTGCCCGCGCTGGCTTTGGTCTTGCCGCAGATCAGATCGAGCAAGGTGGTCTTGCCGGCGCCGTTGGGGCCGATGATCACGCGCAGTTCGTTCTTGTCGACATACAGATTCAACTTGTCGATGGCCTTGAATCCGTCAAAGGAAACGGTGAGGTCCTCGATGTACAGCACAAACTCTTTGGCACTCATGGGGCGCTCCTAAGGATCGAGTTTCTGAAGGGGGATCAGGCTTGTTGTCCGCTCACGGCGGGTGGCAAGCCGGCCGACTTGGGCGGCAGTGCCTCGGGGTAGGCGGCATGTGCCGCTTTGACGCGCTCGATCAGGGCCTTGCGGTCGGCCTGGCGCTTGGCCCACCAGGGCTTGATCTTTTGCTCCCACAAGCCGGCCAGACCGTCAGGGAAGGCCATGGTCACGCCGATGAACAGGGCGGCCATCAAGAACAGCCACAGATCGGGTGCGCTTTCCGAGAAATAGGTCTTGCCGAAGTTCACGATCAGGGCACCGTAAATCGCGCCGATCAGGCTCATGCGACCACCCACCGCGGCAAAGATCACCATTTCGATAGAGGGCACGATGCCGACGAAGGAAGGCGACATGAAGCCAACCTGCAGCGTGAACATGGCACCGCCGATGGCCGACAGCATGGCCGCCAGACAGAAGGCAAACACCTTGAACATGGACACGTCATAGCCAGAGAAGCGAACGCGGTCTTCCTTGTCGCGCATGGCCAGCAGCAAGGTGCCCAGCTTGGAAGATTGCACCCAGCGGCACAGCATCACCGAGGCCAGCAGCAGGCCTACGCACACGTAGTACAGAACGTACTTGGCATGGTCGGTGCGAATGTCCCAGCCCAGCAGGGTCTTCAGATCGGTGATGCCGTTGACACCACCGGTGTAGCCTTGCTGGCCGATGATCAGCACGGTCAGGATCAAGGCCACGGCCTGGGTGATGATGGCGAAGTACACCCCACCCACACGGCGCTTGAACATCGCAAAGCTCACGATGAAGGCCAGCAGCGTGGGCACCAACAGCACGGCGATCAAGGCCAGGGGCAGGCTCTTGAAGGGGGTCCACCACCAAGGCAGGGCGGTCAGCTGGTTCCAGTCCATGAAGTCAGGGATGCCTGGGGTGGACTGGATTTGCGTGCTGATGGGGTCAGACGCTTCGAGCTTCAGGAACATGGCCATGCAGTACCCGCCCAGGCCGAAGAACACGCCCTGGCCCAGGCTGAGGATGCCCGCATGCCCCCACAGCATGACCAGGCCCAACGCAACGAAGGCGTAAGACAGGTACTTGCCGATGAGGTTGAGCCGGAAGATGTCCAGGGTCAGAGGGAAGACCACGATCAGCAGCAGGGCCAGCAGGAAGATGCTGCCAAGCTTTTGTTTGCTCACCCACGAATAAAGCGCTTGCATGATGAAACTCCAGGTATGCAGTTCTGAATGGCGGGGCTGAGGTCAACGGCGGACCTTGGCGGCGAACAGACCTTGGGGGCGAATCATCAGAATCGTCACCACCATCAACAGGGTCAGCACCTTGGCGTTCGAGCCGGTCATGAAGAACTCGGCAATGGACTGCGTTTGCGCAATGCCGAAGGCAGAGACCACGGTGCCGAACAGGCTGGCGGCGCCCCCGAAGGTCACGACCAGGAAGGAGTCCACGATGTAGAGCGAGCCACTGGTGGGGCCGGTGGAGCCAATCGTGGTGAAGGCGGCACCTGCGATGCCTGCAATGCCACAACCAATGGCGAAGCTGAGACGGTCTGTGCGCTTGGTGTTGATGCCAATGGCGTCAGCCATCATGCGGTTGCTCACGGTGGCACGCACACGCAGGCCCCAGCGGAACTTGTACAGGGCCAGCAGAAGCAAGGCGGTGACCAGGGCGGTCAGGCCCATCACGAACAGGCCATTGATGGGAATGTCCAGGCCTTCTTGAGGAGCCCAGGAGCCCATCAACCAGTCAGGCAGGGTCGGGCTGACTTCCTTGGGGCCAATGAAGGTGCGAAACACTTGCTGCAGGCCCAGGCTCAGGCCCCAGGTAGCCAGCAAGGTGTCCAGTGGACGCTTGTAGAGGTGACGAATCAGGGCCCACTCCGTCAGCCAGCCCGCTGCAAAGGCGAGCAGGAAGGCCGCCACAATAGCCACCGGGAAATACATCTGAATGAAGCCGGGGGCGTACTTTTCAGTCAGCGTCGAGCCCATGTAGACGGTGTAGGCGCCAATGGTCATGAACTCGCCATGCGCCATGTTGATCACGCCCATCTGCCCGAAGATGATGGCCAGGCCCAGGCCCATCAACAGCAGCACCGAAAAAAGACTCAGGCCTGCAAAACCTTGCATCAGGCCGATGTTGAGCATGTCTGAGAATGTCATGTCCATCTTCTTCACCTTCTCATCGGGAAAAGCCTGCGCCGCCCGACCGGCATCCCGATCGGGCCGGCGCAGGAAGCAGGTGGTGACCACCAGCACCACCTGCGCGCTCACGCTGTCTAACCCAGTGCACACCGCAGAACCGGCTTTGCCGGGCTGCTGGTGTGGCCCCCTGGGGGGGGCGGCCGCAGGCCGTAGGGGGGGTTACTGATATCCCTTGGGGAAGGGGTTGGGTTCGATCAGGTCTTTCGACTCGGCGACCACCTTGAAGGTGCCATCGGGCTGGCCCTGGGCGATGCGCGCCTTGCTGTAGAGGTGATGGTTCTCGTGCACCTTCACATAGCCCTCGGGCGCGGTCTTGAGTTCGATGCCTGGCGAAGCGGCGACCACCTTGTCGACGTCGAAGCTGCCGGCCTTCTCGACAGCGGCCTTCCACAGCCACGGGCCGAGGTAGCCCGCCTGCGTCACGTCCCCGATCACCGCCTTCGGTCCGTAGGCCTTCTTGAATGCCTCGACGAACTTCTTGTTGTTGGCGTTATCCAGCGACTGGAAGTACTTCATGGACGAGTAGAAACCGGCGAAGTTCTCGCCACCCACACCCAGCATTTCGTCTTCGGTCACCGACAGAGTCAACAGGAACTGCTTGGCACCGGTGATGCCTGCGGCCTTGAGTTGCTTGTAGAAGGCCACGTTCGAGCCGCCCACCACGGCGGCAAAGATGCAGTCAGGCTTGGCCAGCTTGATCTTGTTGATCAAGGAGTTGAAGTTGGTGTTGCCCAGTGGGTAGTACTCTTCGCCCACGACCTTACCCAGCTTGCCCACCGATTCGATGTGCTTGCGCGCAATCTTCATCGAGGTGCGGGGCCAGATGTAGTCCGAGCCCACCAGGAAGAATGTCTTGGCCTTCTTCTCCTTGGCGCCCCAGTCCAGGCCCCAGATGATCTGCTGCGTGGCTTCCTGGCCGGTGTAAATCACGTTCTTGGACTGCTCCAGGCCTTCGTAGAAGGTGGGGTAGTACAGCAGGCCGTTTTCCTTCTCGAAGATGGGCAGCACGGCCTTGCGCGAGGCCGAAGTCCAGCAGCCGAACACGCAGGCCACGCGGTCGTTGACCAGCAGCTTCTTGGACTTTTCAGCGAAGGTGGGCCAGTCGGAGGCGCCGTCTTCCTTGATCACGCGGATCTTGCGGCCCAGCACACCGCCCATGGCGTTGATCTGATCGATGGCCAATTGTTCGGCCTGGATCGAACCGGTTTCCGAAATGGCCATGGTGCCGGTGGCCGAGTGCAACTGACCCACGACGACTTCGGTGTCGGTCACGGCCAGCTTGGTCGTGTTGACAGCCGAGGTGGCAGGCGGGGCACCGTAGCTCAGGCCAGTCATGCCCATCAAGGGCAGGGCGCCCATGCCTTGCAGCAGGCGGCGACGGCTGAGGTCCGAGTTGCGGGGATCGTTTTGATCATGCGACATGAGAGGGCTCCTTGCACAAAAAAGGGTTGCTCGTGCCGCGTCTCGGTGCATTCGGAAAATTTGCTCCGTGACGAGGCCTTGGACGCAACGTTACGTAGGAGCGGGTTTTCCATGAATACGTTATTCAACGTACAGCCATGCGCATGTGCCGCCTCAGACGGCGCCGGGGTGGGGGTGGATCGGTTCTTGCAATCACAGTCGGGTCCTGATCCGATCGGAGCCTGTCTGTGTCCGTCGCACGGCAAAAAATCTTTCGCATTCGTCGTGAATACAACTCCTGGGTGGCCAATGAAACCCTGGAGGACTACGCACTGCGCTACACCCCACGCACCTTCCGTAAATGGACGGAGTTCCGCGTGGCCAATACCGCCTTCGGTGCCGTGTCATTTCTGGCGCTGGAGGCCATTGGTGGGGCCATTGCGCTGAACTATGGGTTCAGCAATGCCCTGTGGGCCATCTTGCTGGTCGGGTTGGTGACCTTTCTGACCGGGCTGCCCATCAGCTACTACGCCGCCAAGTTCGGTGTCGACATGGACCTGCTGACGCGAGGGGCAGGGTTTGGGTATCTGGGTTCGACCCTGACCTCCCTGATCTACGCCAGTTTCACCTTCATCTTCTTCGCGCTGGAGGCCGCCATCATGGCCCTGGCCTTGCAGATGGTGTTCGGCCTGTCCTTGCCGGTTTGCTATGTGCTGGCCTCCCTGGTCATCATTCCCCTGGTCATTCATGGCATCACGCTGATTTCGCGCTTGCAGCTGTGGACGCAGCCGATCTGGCTGGCGCTGTGGGTGCTGCCTTTCGCGTGGGTGGCCATTCGCCATCCGCAGGCCTACGTTGAATTCACCTCGCTCACGGGCCGGGCATCGGGTCATGCCGAATTGGATTGGCTCTCTCTGGGCCTGGCTTCATCGGTGGCCTTGTCGGTGGTGGTGCAAGTGGGCGAACAGGTGGACTTCCTGCGCTTTTTGCCCGAGTGCACGCCTGCCAATCGGCGGCAATGGTGGTCTGCCGTGTTGCTGGCGGGCCCAGGCTGGGTCATTCCTGGCATGTTGAAGATGCTGGCCGGCGCATTTCTGGCCTTCCTGGCCCTGCAGCGCGAAGTGCCTTATGAGAAAGCCATTGAACCCACACAGATGTATCTGGCGGGCTTCAGTCAGGTGTTCGATTCGCCGTCCTGGGCTCTGGCTGCCACGGTGGTGTTCGTCATCGTCTCTCAGGTGAAGATCAATGTGACCAATGCGTACGCCGGCTCCCTGGCCTGGTCGAACTTCTTTGCGCGCCTGACACACAGCCATCCAGGTCGGGTTGTCTGGCTGGTCTTCAACGTCATCATCGCGGTCTTGCTGATGACCCTGGGGGTGTTTGGCGCACTGGAACACGTGCTGGGCTTTTACAGCAACATTGCCATTGGTTGGATCGGGGCCCTGGTGGCCGATCTGGTCATCAACAAGCCCATGGGCTGGAGCCCCAAGGGCGTCGAGTTCAAGCGCGCCTACCTGTTTGATCTGAACCCGGTGGGGCTGGGCGCCACCGTCCTGTCGGCCGCGGTGGGCATGGGGGCGCATGCCGGCTTGATGGGCTCGTCGGTCGCAGCCTGGTCGCCTTTTCTTGCGTTGGCTGTGGCCTTTGTGGTGTCGCCCTTTCTGGCGTGGGCCACGCAAGGGCGCTACTACCTGGCACGACCTCGCCAGACACCTTGGCGGCCAGGTCAGTTGGTGAAGTGCTCGGTGTGCGAAAACCACTTCGAAGCGGAAGACATGGCGACCTGTCCAGCCTATGACGCGCCGATCTGTTCCTTGTGCTGCACGCTGGAATCACGCTGCCACGATTCGTGCAAGAGCCGATCACGCGCGGCAGAGCAAGTCTCGGATGTGCTGGTGCAGGTCTTGCCCAAGGCGCTGTCTCGCCGCATGAACTTCAGGGTGGGCCAGTACCTGGTGGTGCTGCTTACGCTGTCGATCATGCTGGCCTTCGTGCTGGGAGTGGTTTACTACCAGGAGGGCGTGGTCAGTGGTATGACTCAGGTCTTGCAGGGCCCTTTCGTCAAGGTCTATGCCCTGATGTTGCTGGCTGCAGCGGTCTGTGCGTGGTGGGTGGTGCTGGCCTCGGAAAGCCGACGGCTGGCGCAAGACGAATCCAACCGCCACAACCAGTTGCTGCAACTGGAAATCGATGCGCACCGCCGCACGGACGCGGCCTTGCAGAAGGCCAAGGAGCAGGCCGAGTCGGCCAACCAGGCCAAGACACGTTATGTGGCGGGCATGACGCACGAGTTGCGCACCCCCCTCAACAGCATCCTGGGGTATGCGCAAATTCTGTTGAAAGACGAGCCGCCCGATGGGCCACGCCGCAGTGGACTGATGACCATCCAGCGCAGCGGTGAGCACCTGATGGGCCTGATCGATGGATCGCTCGATCTGGCACGCATCGAGGCCGGGCGTTTGCGTCTCGATCCGGCCCCCTTGCCCTTGCGCGCTTTTCTGGAAGACGTGGTTCGCATGGTGCAGCCGCAAGCGCAGGCGAAAGGCCTGAACTTCCACATGGACGTGCGTGGCCGCCTGCCGGCCTGGGTGCATGCCGATGGCAAGCGGCTGAGGCAGATTCTGCTGAACTTGTTGGGCAACGCCGTGCGTTTCACCGACCACGGTCAGGTCACGCTGGAGGTGGACGCCCGGCGTGAGGTCTTGCGCTTCAATGTCATCGACACCGGCATTGGCATTGCCCCACAAGACCTGGAGCGCATCTTCCTGCCCTTTGAGCGCGGCAGCGGCGGGCGCCGTAGCGCCGAGCCGGGTACGGGGTTAGGGCTGACGATCACGCATTTGCTCACCGAGTTGATGGGGGGGGAACTGTCCGTCACGAGCCAGCCAGGGCAGGGCAGTACCTTTTCGGTTCGCCTGTACCTGCGAACCATTCAAGAGCCCGCTCAGGCTGATCTGTTTGCCTCCGGGGCGGGGCTGGAGCCGACCTTGCGCCCGGTTTCAGGCTATCTCGGGAGCCGCCGAACCCTGCTGGTGGTGGACGATCAGCCCATCCAACGCCAGATGCTGGCTGGCATGCTGTTGCCGCTGGGTTTTCAACTGCGTGAGGCAGCCAGCGGTCACGAGTGCCTGGAAAGCGTCAAGGAATTCCTGCCTGATGCCATCTTGCTCGACATCAGCATGGATGACATGGATGGTTGGGAAACGGCGCGCGCAGTTCGCGACAGCGGCCTGCGACAGGTTCCCATCATCATGGTGTCGGCCAATGTGTTTGAGAACCGGCCGGAGAACCTGAGGGCGTCGGGCTGTCAGGGCTTTGTGGCCAAGCCTGTGATCGAGTCGGAGTTGCTGGCGGTGCTGGGGCAGCAACTGGATCTGCAGTGGACCCATGACGTTGAGTTTGGCGCTGCGCTGCCCGTAGCCCTGCCTGCGCCGGGCGCGTCGGCCCAGCTCACCTTGTCGTCTGCCGACCGCCAGCAGTGGTTGCGCTGGGCCCAGATGGGCCATGTTCTCAAGCTCAAAGAGGCCGTGTACGACTACAAGAACCAGACACCTTCACAGGGAGAAGCTTTGCGCCCGCTCGAACAACTGATCGAGCAGTTTGACCTCGACGGTGCCGTGTCCTATTTGCAAGACCTGCCCGTGACGGAGCCTGTCCATGATTGAAGACCCTGTTGCGAACCGAGGCACCGTCCTTGTCGTCGACGACGCCCCTGACACTTTGCGAATGTTGTGCGATGCGCTGGACCGGGAGGGCTACACCGTGCTGGTTGCGCGCGATGGTCAACAGGCTTTGAGCCGCCTGGCGTTTGTCATGCCCGACGCCATCTTGCTGGATGCGGTCATGCCGGGCATGAGCGGCTTCGACACCTGTCGCCAGCTCAAAGCCCATGCCGAATGGGCGCATGTCCCCGTCATTTTCATGACGGGCTTGTCAGACACCGCGGACATCGTCGCTGGCTTCGAGGCCGGCGGTGTGGATTACGTGATCAAGCCAGTCAAGATCGAAGAGGTGCTGGCCCGCTTGCAGACCCATCTGCGCATCGCCCGGCTGGTCACTCGCGTGCGTGAGACGTCGCTGGCCAAGCCCGACAGCCCGGAAGCCGAGCGCATTGCCGAAGCGGCTCTGACGCCCAGGGAAACCGAAGTGCTGTCCTGGTTGGCCAAGGGCAAGACCAATCGTGATATCGCCGAGATCCTTGGCATGAGCCACCGCACTGTCAACAAGCACCTGGAGCACATCTATGAAAAGTTGGGGGTGGAAACGCGAGCCGCGGCCGCGGCTTTGGCCAGTCGCTCCATTTCGGTTTGACGGATGGGCGACAAACTCGCACAAACCCTCATGTTTCAAATTGTGAATTCGGTGTCAACCTGAGGTAGTCTCCACCTGTTTGGTTTGCCGCCCTGTTTCAGGGCGACGATGCCGTTGTCAAAGGAGTCAGGATGGCGGTTCAGCGATCCACAGAGATGCATGGTGGCTGGGTACAGTACCGTCGTTTCAGTGAGCTGATTTTCATGTCTGTGGGCGGACATCTGGTGTTCGCTTCTTTCTATGGTCTGTACCTCGGTCAGACGGCCATAGGCTTGGCGCTGGCTGCGCCATCGCTGCTGATACTGGCGCTGTTTCCGCTTTCAAAGACTCGCATTCCCCAGCAACCGCTGCGTTTGGTCACACATGGTGCCGCCCTGATCGACTTTGCCGGTTTGAATCTGGCCTTGATCTGGATGGGCTTGCCGGCTCACTCGTCTGCTTGGTGGTGTGCCTTGTGGCCCATGTTTGTCGCGCACCTGGTCGGGGTCGTGGATGGGCTGATCTGGCTGCTGATCGGATGTGGCGGCGTGTTGTTCATCTGGGCCAACGAGCAGAACGGCTGGATTGCCCCTTTGCTGCGATCCGAGGACAACCCGGTCGAGTTGATGCAGTTGGGGTTCGTCATGATCGTGCTGGCGTTTGGTTTGATCGTGCGCTCGGCTTTCGACCGCTACAACCGTGCCATTGAGCAAAAGCAGCGCACCATCGATGAGCAGAATCGGGCGCTGGCTGAGCGCAACCAGAAGCTCGAAGACATGCTGCAAGCCGTTCAAGAGGCCAATCTTGAGCGCACACGCATGTTTGCCTCGATCAGCCATGAAGTGCGAACGCCGCTCAATGGCTTGATGGGCTTCATGCAGCTGCTCAAGAAGACCGAACTCAATGCGCAGCAGCGTACCTATCTGGAACAGGTCGACAAATGCAGTGACACCTTGCTCCAAATGGTCAACGAGGTACTCGACTTCTCCCGATTGGAAGCAGCACCGACCCAGTTGCACGAGCGTCCCTATGACCCGGTGGTCGTGGCCCATGAAGCGGTCGACATGCTGGAGTCCATTGCCCAGCACAAGGGCGTGACGCTAGAGCGCGAGTTTCCCGAGATGCCCATGCAGGTTGTGGGCGACCCCTTGCGACTCAAGCAGGTCATTCTCAACCTCTTGGGCAATGCGTTGAAGTTCACCGAGCAAGGCTCGGTTCGGGTGCGCTGCCGTACCGACCTCGGGGCGGGGGGGCAGACCCTCCTGCACGTGGAGGTACAAGACACGGGTATTGGCATCCCGGTCGAGGCGCAAGCTTTGCTGTTTCAGCCCTTCAGCCCAGCCAGCGACGAAACCATGGAGAAATACGGTGGATCAGGCCTGGGCCTGGCCATTTGCAAGCGTCTGGTCGACCTCATGGAAGGCCACATCGGCGTCAGCAGTCGCCCAGGCAAGGGCAGCCTGTTCTGGTTCGAGGTGCCCGTTCGCTTGGCCGCTTGATGGCTTGATGAACAAGCTGAGCGAATCAGTGCGCCGCGCTGCCCACCAGCATCTGGTGCACATCGTGAGACATCAGCGCCAGAAAGGCGATCAAGCCCACGTAGGCGGTCGCGTAAGTCAAGCGAGTTTCGGCTGATGCCTGGTAATAGTCGCCATGGCTCGGGTCATCGGCCCGGAATCGCCAGGCTTTGAGCACCTGCGGTGCCGCCATGATGGCCACGATGATCAGAATCGGGCTGGGCCGCCACCAGAACAAGCCCAGCAGCACCGGCACGCCCAGCAGCCACAGTCGGGGCGACAGCACGGCGGTGATCCGTCCGCCGTCCAGAGGCGATATGGGGATCAGGTTGAACAAATTGAGCATGAAGCCGGCGTAGGCCACTGCCAGCAGCCATTGGCCGTGGCCCATGTCGCGTGCCACGAAATAGCAGGCCAGGGCGCCCAGTGTGCCCACCAGCGGGCCGCCCATGCCCACATACGCCTCGGTTTCGGCGTCGTGCGGCATTTGCTTCATTTCGATCCACGCCCCGACAAATGGGATGAATGTGGGCGCCCCTACCGGCAGGCCGCGCTGTCTGGCGGCGATGAAATGCCCCATTTCGTGCACGAACAGCAAGCCGACAAAGCCCACGGCGTAGCGCCAGCCATAGATCCACGCATACACCACGATCGAGATCAGCATGGTGCCGCCGGTGGTGAACAACTTGCCGAACTTCAGGCCACTGAACAGCAGAAAGAGCAATTTCAACATCGCCAACCTCAGGCCTGGTCTTTCTTGCGTTTGAATACTTTGGCGAACACCCCTGCAAAGGCAGCACCCCCCAGAAGAATCACCTTGGAGAATTTGGCCAGCAAGCCCGCAGCCAAGGCGAAAAAGCCCAGCTTCTTGGCCGCCAGGCCGCCTACCAGCGCAGCCAGACCGTACTCCGCCACCTTGTCGGTTGACGCGTTGAAGTCACTGTAGCGTTTGCCTTCCTGGAACGTCAGTGCGGCCAGCAGGGTCTGCGCGTGGGGCTTGTTCTGCTCCACATCGCTGAGGTTGGTGAGCAGATTCAGCGAGATGTAGCCCTCGCGTCCCAAAGCGTAGGTGTTGTAGTTGATGCCCACAGGGGCGTCGGCCGGCGCACCTTTGTCTCTGGCCGACATGGACCACACCAGTCGGTGCAGGGCAGCGTCGTAGCTTGGTTTTTCGACCCAGCCGACGATTTCGAGTTCATTGAAGCCCCGTGCGACCCGATCCTTGTTGGCTTCTGCCGTGCCTTCTTTCAGACTCTGAAACAGATCGTCCACATTCCAATCTTTGGCGTCGTCGTCCTTGATGTAGCCGGCTGCCTCGTACTTGGCTACCGCCATCCAGCGTGCCTCTTCCGACTGGGGAAAGATCAGGCCCAGTTCGCGCTCGTCCGAGTGGTTGCCCATGGCGCGCATCATCTGCCCGGCAGCGGGCTCGGGAACCCAGATGTAGCCCGCGGGCAGCTTCAGCTTGGCCTGATCACGCAGGACGATTTCGGCCGGGCCGCTCACCTGGCTGGACTTCATGGCCTGCACGGCCGCTTCCATCTCGGATTCTGGTGAAGCGTGGCTCGCAGGGGCAAACGTGAGCAAGACGGCGCAAAGGCTCAGCATGCCCCACGCTTGGCGGGTGGATGGATCAAACATGGCGGCTCCCTATTGATGTTGTAGCAAGAGCCGCTAGGTTAACAAACCGGGGTCAGGTGGCCTGGATCAGTCGGCGGACCACACCACTTGGGGGGCCCCATCGAGCTGGCTGACCCGCCCATCGGCAGACACCGTGAGGCGGTCTTCGACAAACCAGCGCACGGCGCGGGGGTAGATCTGATGCTCCTGGCGCAAGACGCGGGCGGCGAGGGTATCGCCGGTGTCGTCGGCCCGCACCGGCACGGCCGCCTGAATCACGATGGGACCGTGATCCAGCTCGGGTGTGACCAGATGAACGGTGGCCCCGGCCAGCTTGCAGCCGGCTTCAATGGCGCGCTCGTGGGTGTGCAAGCCGGGGAAGGCGGGCAACAATGAAGGGTGGATGTTGAGCAAGCGGCCCTCGTAGTGGCGCACAAAGCCCTCGGTCAGGATGCGCATGAAGCCCGCCAGCACCACCAGATCGGGCTGGTGCTGGTCAATGACCCGCGCCAGTTCGGTGTCGAATGCCTCGCGGCTGTCGAACTGCTTGTGGTCGACCACTTCGGTGGCGATGCCATGGCTGGCGGCGAACGCCAGGCCACCCGCGCTGGCCTTGTTGCTGACCACGGCGGCAATGCGCGCGCCCCATTTTTCCTGGGCACAGGCGTGGACGATGGCCTCCATATTGGAGCCTCGCCCTGAAATCAGGATGACGATGTTCTTCATGCGGCCTCCAGTGTACCGGGCACCTACAATTCCATCCTTTCCGTCCAATCATTCACAGCGCGAAAATGGCCAACATCCAGCGAGTTCTCACCGGCATCACCACCACGGGCACGCCCCACCTGGGCAACTACGTGGGGGCCATTCGCCCGGCGATCGCGGCCAGCCGGCAAGCCGGTGTGGAGAGCTATTTTTTCCTGGCCGACTACCACGCGCTGATCAAGTGCGCCGACCCTGAGCGCATCGAACGTTCGCGTCTGGAAATCGCCGCCACCTGGTTGGCGGCCGGCTTGGACCCCGAGCGCGTGACCTTCTACCGCCAAAGCGACATTCCCGAAACCACGGAACTGAACTGGCTGCTGACCTGCGTGACCGCCAAGGGCCAGATGAACCGCGCCCATGCCTACAAGGCCTCGGTAGACGTGAACGTGGCCGCAGGTGAGGACCCCGATGCCGGCGTCACCATGGGCCTGTACTGCTACCCCATCCTGATGGCGGCAGACATCCTGCTGTTCAACGCCCACCGCGTGCCCGTGGGCCGCGATCAGGTTCAGCACATCGAGATGGCACGTGACGTGGCTCAGCGCTTCAACCATTTGTTCGGCAAGGGGCGCGACCTGTTCGTGCTGCCCGAGGCCGAGATCGAAGAAAGCGTAGCCACCCTGCCTGGGCTGGACGGCCGCAAGATGTCCAAGAGCTACGACAACACCGTGCCCTTGTTCGAAGGCGGTGCCAAGGCCTTGAAAGAGGCCATTGCTCGCATCGTGACCGACTCGCGTTTGCCTGGCGAGCCCAAAGACCCCGACAGCGCCCACCTGGTCACCATTCACGATGCCTTTGCCTCGCCCGAGGTGAAGGCTCAGTTCCACGCCGACCTGCGCGCCGGTCTGGGCTGGGGCGATGCCAAACAACGTGTGGTGGACTTGATCGAAGCCCATGTCGGCCCCATGCGGGCCCGGTATGCCGAACTGATGGCTCACCCCGAGCAGATCGAAGCGGTGTTGCAGGCCGGTGCTGACAAGGCTCGTCGTGTGGCCACGCCTTTGTTGGCCGAATTGCGCCAGGCCGTGGGGCTGCGCACCATGGTGGCCGTGCCCAAGCCGCAGGTGGTGGCCGGCGAATCGGCCAAAGTGGCCCTGCCGGTGTTCAAGCAATACCGTGAGGCCGATGGCCTGTTCTATTTCAAGCTGACCGATGCGCATGGCCACGTCTTGCTGCAAAGCCGGGGCCTGAGTGATGGCCGCGAGGCGGGCCAATGGGTCAAGCGACTCAAGACAGAGGGTGCCCAGGCATTGGCCGATGCGCCAGCTGAGTTGGCTCAGGGTGTGTCGGCCGAGGCTGTGAACACCGCACTGGCAGCGCTGGTCGAGGCCACACGCCAGGCCGAAGCCGAGAAGGCGGCCAAGGCCGCGCAAGGTTGATGGTTGGCGCCATGGCGGGCATTCACATCACCGACATCGAAGCCGCCATCAACTGGTGGCGTGAACAGTTTCCCGTGGGCGACGACCTGGGTCTGGCGCCCGAAGTGGCGGCCTTGGCCGAGGTGTATGCCCTGATGGTGTACTTCCACGAGAGTCTGTGCGATGAGGGCTCCATGCCTGAGCTTGCCCGCCGCGCCTGGCTGGATTGGTACGACACCACGCCAGATACGCCTTGCATCGCGATTTGCTCGACCAGCCAGGGCGATGACCTGTGCAAGGGCTGTGGCCGTACCTTTGACGAAGTGCAGTTGTGGCCCGAGATGACGCCGGCTGAAAAACGGGCCACCTGGCGACGCATCACCGTGGAATCGAGTGCCTGGCGCTTCAACCGCTATGCCGAGCGGGCCCTTACTTGAGGGTGTGCTGATTCAATTCAAAACGACAACGGACCAGAGTCTCCGCCACCTAGAAATGTATTGGAAGCAATAAAAAGCCGGCTTGATGTTTCCGTGAACGCCAGCTCATATTGGGTGAACTAAATCAGAACCTTAGACCCAATTTGCTGCAATAACCGCATTCAAGGCGGTTTGATAGTTCGCGGGCGGAGTTGTCTGTCCAGCAGCAGGCGCAGAGAACTGCCCCAAAGCATCTACGGTAATCCCCCCATAAACCGTCGCTCCGAGAAGTAGAGCTATGCGGCCATGGCCAACCGCTGCTTTGGGGGGATGCCGCCCAAGGCCATGTTTGGGCGTTCATGTTTACTCCGTTCCGGCCTTTCCTCGCCACACGGTAGCGTCAAAGCCTGAATTGCCTGTAAATGGGTTGTCGGAATAGTTGGCTACGCTGGCGACCGCCAAAGTTGGCGGCTAGATAGGCGGCTTGAAATGAGGTGAGGCGTTCACCAAGCTTACGAACCAAATCAGTTTCAGGAATTCCCTGTGTCAGATTGACATATGCGGCATCCGCCAAGAGCGCGTTGAAGTATGCGTTTGTGACGGTAGTCATATCATTTGCCATGCTTCAGTAGTTGGTCAATATTCAGTTCTTTGAGAATTTGAGTGCTATCTTTTGGCCAGCACGATGTTGTAAAATTAAGGCCAAGGCTATTGCGCATCAAGAATCCACCTTTGGTATGAAATCCCTTGTAGGATAGGAATGGTTCCTTGGTCTCTGAATTTATAAATTCAATTCGTTGCACTCTTATTGGGATGATGTAGCCATGCATTTCTGCAATTGGATCGTCGTTGACGGTTGCAAAATTAACCTGCTTCCAGTCAGGGCTAAGCCAAACAACAGCTTCCTTTTTGCACAGATAGTGAAATTGTGCTCGACCAATAATTTCATCGGCAATGGGGGCAAGTAGTACAACTGGAATTAAAAGCACTGTAATAGCGGTGGTGTGCTTCTTTATTCTGAGCCAGTCTGGGATCTTGCTGCTTATCACGACGGAAATCACCAGCCAAACAATAAATGCTGGTATCAATATTAGTCCGATCATGCCTGTCCTCTGTTGAGTATAATTTTGTTTGCGGTGCGGTCGAGCGTTGATGTGTTGGTCATGGGTCAACCTCCTAATTGAAATATTTGCTTTTTTCTTTAATATGGGGTCTATTGATCCGGTGTTGATGAGTTTTGTGCGATCCGGAATTTCGCCAACCTTCGCCGCCTTCTGTAAGGTCGCCGTAATTTCCTGTATGAAGAATAACCCACTGAACTAGCGACACGTTGTCTCTTGTGTCGGAGATTTATCTGGTTGGTATGCTATCGGTTAGCAAAGCATTAATATCTCGTGCGTCATGAGAAAACATTGAGTTGAGCATCATTCGAGAGGTCCCTTCAGCAATTTTGATGGGTTCTTTTCGGGGGTAAAAATATGAAATCAGTATGGCGTTAAGGAAGGTCTGCACAAATGAGCGCTGACAATGATTGGGTGCACTGACATGACCAGATTGGCGTTCGGACGCTCCTCAGACAGGAGTTTTGGGCGCGTTTCGCGCCCATTTCCCATGCGCTGGGCGCACTCATGCCAAGCCCTCGCTCAAATGCCTGCGCACCATCCACAGATTGGCCAGCGCAAACAGCGTTTGCAACGGCGCCGTGTTCTTGGCCAGGCCTCGATAGCGCACCTTCACATGGCCGAACTGGCGCTTGATGACACGGAACGGATGCTCCACCTTGGCGCGGATGCTGGCCTTGATGCGCTCGACCTGCACGGTCGGCGTATCCTTGGGATCGGTCTTGTCCAGCAACTTGCGCAAGCCCGGTAGCATGGCCACATGCCACTGCACATTGGCCTTGGTGTCGGGCCGCTTTTGCACGCCTTGGTAGCCCGCGTCGGCAAAGACATTCGACTTCTGCCCGTGCAGCAAGCTGTTGGCCTCGACCACATCGTTGACGTGTCCGGCCGTGCCGCTCACGATGTGTACCAGGCCGGAATGCGCATCCACGCCGATGTGCGCCTTCATGCCTAAGAACCACTGCTGGCCCTTCTTGCTTTGGCGCATCTCCGGGTCGCGCTCACCGCTGGCGTTCTTGGTCGAGTTCGGCGCTGAGATCAGAGTGGCATCGACCACCGTGCCGCTGCGCAGCATCAGGCCCTTGGCGCGCTGCAGGCGGTTGACCGTTGCCAGGATTCGCTCGGCAAGCTTGTGCTTCTCCAACACGTGGCGGAAACGCAAGATGGTGCTCTCGTCGGGCAGGTGGTCATCCCAACCACCCAAGCCACGGAAAAGCGGCACGTCGTGCAGCGCTTCTTCCATCGCCGGGTCGCTTATAGTGAACCATTGCTGCATGAAGTGAATGCGCAGCAGCGACTCCACCGGGAACGGCGGACGGCCGCGTTTGCCTTCGGGCATTAATGGGGCGATCTCCGCCACCAAGTCGGACCACGGCACCACCCGGTCCATCTCGTCGAGGTACTCGCGACGTCGCGTGCGCTTCGTCGATGTTCCCAATCCAAGGCTCGTCTGCTTCATGGGCTAAATGGTCTCCGGCAATCAGGCCAGTGCCAAGCACGTGTTCGGGCGGTTTAGGCAGACCTTCCTTAGGGGCATTGTCCTTGCTGCAAGGGCGGGGAGGGCGGCTAAGTCGAGTGCCTGGCGCTTCAACCGCTATGCCGAGCGGGCCCTTACTTGAGGGTGTCCTGACTTTCCTTGCGACTTAGGGGGGCGGATTGGCCCTGCACGCATGTACTCTAATGCCATGCGCAGTACCGAGTCCGTTCCTTATCAGCGTTTCAAGGAGGTCATCACCGTTTCGGTGACCGGCCAAGTGGCCATGGCGGCGCTGTATGGGCTGGTGCTGGGGCAGCCTGCCATTGGATGGATGCTGTTCAGCACCACGCCGCTGGTGCTCGCCTTGTTCCCGTTGCTGAACGCCAGGCTCAGCCTGGGGGCCATCCGCCTGCTCAATCATCTGGTGCTGGTGGCCACCATCTCCACGCTCAACATCAGCCTGATGTGGATGGGCTGGAGCCCGAGAGAGTCGATCTGGTGGATGGTGTGGTGGCCCATCTATGCCACACACCTGATGGGCGTCTGGGACGGGGCGATCTGGTTGCTGATCGTGATGGCCGCGACCGCCTTGCAATGGGCCAACGCTCAGCACCATTGGGTGACCCCGCTGATGACTCCTGATCAGCACCCCATGTTCTTGCTGCAACTGTCTTTCCTGGTGGTGGGCGCCGCCTTCGGCATGGTGGTTCGGCGTGCGCATGAAGGCTTCGAGCGCACCATTGCGAATCAGCAGGCTCAGTTGACGCATCGCGCGAGGGAGTTGGCAGATGCCCTCGATGCGGTACAGCAGTCGAGCCTGCAGCGCACGCAGATGTTTGCCCAACTGAGCCATGAACTTCGAACCCCGCTCAACGGCGTGATGGGTTTTGCCCAGTTGCTCGAGCGAACGGAACTCAGCTCTGAGCAGCAAGCGCATGTGTCGCGCATCAAGGTGTGCGGTGAGTCGATGCTGCACATTGCCAATGGGGTGCTCGACTTTTCCCGGCTGGAAGCGCAGTCAGCCGAGTTGGAGGCGCGAGCGTATGACGCCGTGGTTCTGATGAATGAGGTGGTAGGCATGCTGGAGCCCCTGGCGGGGCAGAAGGGCCTGATGCTGAACACCCGTGCCGATGGCGAAGCCTTGCCGGTGGTGGGCGATGCCCTGCGCGTGCGCCAGATCCTGATCAATTTGCTGGCCAATGCCGTCAAATTCACCGAGCGCGGTGAAGTCATCGTGTCGTGTCGTCAGCTGGCGCACGACGATGGCAGTCCCCGCTTGCGATTCGAGGTGGCGGACTCTGGTATCGGCATTGCAACCGACGCCTTGCCCTACTTGTTCGAGCCTTTCAGCCCGGTCAGCGAGCGCACCATTCGCACCCATGGTGGCTCCGGCTTGGGGTTGGCCATTTGCAAGCGCTTGGTCGACATCATGCAGGGCGACATTGGCGTACACAGTGTGCCCGGGCAGGGCAGTGTTTTCTGGTTCCATTTGCCGCTACAACCTCAGGCCATTCAGCCCTGACGAAATCGTAGAATCGGGGGCATGAACGCACCCATTCCTGGCGCAGAGCCAAGTAAAGAAGAGCACAAGCCCACCAACTTCCTGCGCGGCATCATTGACCGCGATCTGGAGCAGGGCACTTACGCCAGCCGCCGCTGGGCCGGTTCCCCGGGCGGCGCCGCACACCATGAAGCTGGTGAGCCTGATCCGGCCAAGATTCGCACCCGCTTTCCGCCGGAGCCCAATGGCTACCTGCACGTGGGGCACGCCAAGAGCATTTGCCTGAACTTCGGTCTGGCGCGCGACTACGGTGGCGTGTGCCACATGCGCTTTGACGACACCAACCCCGAAAAGGAAGAACAGGAGTACGTTGACTCCATTCTGGACGCGGTGAAGTGGCTGGGCTTTGGCTGGGACTCGAGCTTCAACGGTAAGGCCGAAAGCCACCTGTACTACGCCAGCAACTACTTCGACTTCATGTACGAAGCGGCCGAGGCCTTGATCAGCGCCGGCCTGGCCTACGTGGACGAACAAACGCCCGAGGAAATGCGCGCCAACCGGGGTGACTTTTCGACCCCCGGCAAGGACAGCCCGTTTCGCAGCCGCACCGTCGAAGAAAACCTGGCACGTTTCCGCGAAATGCGTGACGGCAAGCACCCCGATGGTTCGATGGTGCTGCGTGCCAAGATCGACATGGCCAGCCCCAACATCAACATGCGGGACCCGGCCATCTATCGCATTCGCCGTGCCACCCACCACAACACTGGCGACAAGTGGTGCATCTACCCGATGTACACCTTTGCGCACCCCATTGAAGACGCGCTGGAACAGATCACCCACTCGATTTGCACGCTCGAATTCGAAGACCAGCGTCCGTTCTACGACTGGCTGGTCGACAACCTGGCCAAGCTGGGCTTGCTCAAGCACCCCAACCCCAAGCAGTACGAATTTGCACGCTTGAATCTCACCTACGTGATCACCTCCAAGCGCAAGCTCAAGGCCTTGGTCGACGAAAACGTGGTCGAAGGCTGGGATGACCCCCGCATGCCGACCATCGTGGGTCTGCGCCGCCGTGGTTACACGCCTGAGGCCATTCAGTTGTTCTGCGAGCGCATTGGCGTGAGCAAGGCCGACAGCTGGATCGATTACAGCACGCTCGACATCGCCCTGCGTGATGATCTGGAAAACAAGGCCCACCGCGGCATGGCCGTGCTGGACCCGGTCAAGCTGGTGCTGACCAACTGGGATGAGGTCATGGGCGCGGGTCACCTGGAGCCATGCTCCATGCCCGCCTTGCCGCACCCGCCCGAGGGCACCGAGTCTCCCCTGCGCCACTTCAAGCTGGGGCGCGAGGTGTGGATCGAGCGCGAAGACTTCGAAGAAGTGCCCCCCAAGGGTTACAAGCGCTTGTTCCCGGGCAACAAGGTTCGCCTCAAGGGCGGCTATGTGATCGAGTGCACCGGCTGCACCAAAGACGCTGAGGGTCGTGTGACCGAAGTGCTGGCCACGGTGGTGCCTGACACCAAGAGCGGCACACCCGGTGCCGACAGCGTCAAGGTCAAAGCCGCGATCACCTGGGTGGGCGTGGCTGACGGCGTGGAAGCCGAAGTGCGTTTGTACGATCGCTTGTTCACCGACCCGCAGCCTGATGCCGGCGGCAAGGACTTCAAGGCCAGCCTGAACCCCGACAGCAAAAAGGTGGTGAAGGCCTACGTGGAGCCGTCTCTGGCGCAAGCCGCAGCTGACCAGAAGTTCCAGTTCGAGCGCTTTGGTTACTTCGTGGCCGATCGCAAAGACCATCAACCCGGCAAGCCTGTGTTCAACAAGATCACCGGGTTGAAAGACAGCTGGAAGTGATCGGCACCTTCAGCTGATCGAACCCTGACGGCCAGGCTACCCAGTCTGGCCGTTTTGTTTGGCACCCGACTGAGCGGGTGAATCTTGGTTCTTGGATGTAACGCAAGACGATATGATTGGCTCAAACGTGTCGAACTTCGACTCACAAAACTAAAAATCATTGAGGGGCATATGCGGTCAATCGTTTTTTTGGGTGGCGCTCTGAGGTCAGTCGTGCTGATGAGCTTGTTGGCGACTCAGATTTGCGGGCATGCGGCCACGATGATTGCCGCTCCAGATGGGTTGGGTGGAAGTCTTTCGTATGGCGGTAACGAGCCTTACGCTGATGCTGATGGCCTGGTCACGATGCGGGGCTCGGGGCTCATTTACGATCCGAAAAGTCTTGAATTGACTTTGAAGGGCGTCGATTGGTTGATGATGGCCAAGTTTGCCTTCGAGCCGCCGGAAGCTGGTGCTGAAACCATCACGCAGTCGTTCTTCGCTACGGGAACGATTTCCATCAAGTTATCTCCGCAGGATCAATCTCGTAATGTCCTTACTGGATCAATCGGTGGGGGCACCATCGTCGGAGGGCTGGGAGCCGATTCGACGACGACGATTACATTTGATCTTTCAAACTTGACTTCCGATGTACTGCTTCTATCCGGAGAACCTGCGCAGTTGTCTCTGACGAGTTCGAGGGCTGGCCCCTTGTTCCTGGCTTGCGCCGACGCATCGCAGCAACAGGCTTGCGGCAATGGTGCTGCTTACTTGAATTGGTCGACTCTCGGGTATTCGCCTGCGTGGCACATTTCTAAAGCGGCGTTTGCCACGGCGGTCCCAGAGCCCACGACATGGTTTATGTGGTCGTTGGGGCTGCTATTTGCGGGAGTGGCTTCTCGCTGCAATAAGTACGCGTCCAAGCCCTGAGTTTCGTGTTTGGCGTTGTGACTTGGGCTGGCGCATAGCAGTGTTTGGGCTGTGCGCCCGCTGAGCGGGCGCACGTCAGATCGAGATCAGATTTTCGGTGACAGCGTCTTGCTGAACACCGACTGGCCATCGATGTCGCGCAGGTCTACGGTCAACTGAGCGCTGCCGGCATCGATGTTCACCTCGCCGAAGAACTGCAGCCCTGCGAAGGGTGACAGGTTCGCTTGGCCAGCGGGCGGGGCTTTGTAGAAGACCACTTGCGGGCCGAAGGTGTTGTCCAGGGTGTTGGGGCCAAAGCTGCCAGCATTCAGTGGGCCTGACACAAACTCCCAGAAGCCGTCGAAGTCTTTGTAGGCGGCCTTTTCCGGGTCGTAATAGTGGGCGGCACAGTAGTGCACGTCCGCGGTCAGCCACACCACGTTGCGCACCTTTTGGCGCTTGAGGTGGCGCAGCAGTTCAGCGAATTCCAGTTCGCGGCCTGCGGGTGCGCCGTTGTTGCCATTGGCCACGGCTTCCCAGCGGGCCTGGCCGGTGGCGTCTTTGCCATCGCCTACGTTCAAGCCAATGGGCATGTCGGCGGCCACGATCTTCCACACGGCGCGCGAATTGCTCAGTTCGCGCTTGAGCCAGTCGAGTTGCTCGCGGCCCAGGAAGGCGGTGGCATCGCTGGCCTCGGTCTGCAGGTTGGCGCTGTTGGGGCCGCGGTAGGAGCGCATGTCCAGCACGAACACTTCCAGCAGGGGGCCGTAGCAGAACTGGCGGTACACCCGCTGCGACTCGCTGGCATCGAACGGACGCATGGGCGCGTAGTCGAGGAAAGCCCGTGTGCCGCGAGCCGTCAGCAAGGGCACATTCTTCTCGGTGTAGCGGCTGTCGGCCGAGAGGTCCTTCGAGTCCGACCAGTTGTTGGTGATTTCGTGATCGTCCCACTGCCAGATCTGCGGCACTTCGGCGTTGAAGCGGCGCACGTTGTCATCGAGCAGGTTGTAGCGGTAGCGGCCCCGGAATTCGTCGAGGGTTTCGGCTACTTTCGACACTTCGGGGGTGACGATGTTGGTCCACAGTTGACCGTTCTCGGCGCTCACGCTTTCCTTGATCGGACCATCGGCGTAGATGTTGTCGCCGCTGTGAATGAAAAAGTGAGGGCGACGCTGGCGCATCGATTCGTAGATTTTCATGCCGCCAAAGGAGGGGTTGATGCCCCAACCCTGGCCAGCGGTATCGCCCCCCCATTGGAAGCGAATGTCTTGCAGTCGATGACGGCTGTGCCACATCCCCAAGCCCGCGCTTTCCATGCATGGCAAGGTGGTGAATCGACCCACAACAGGTTCACTCAGTGCGCGGCTGTTGTTCAAGCCCTGGAATGTGACGCGTACGAAACCTTCGCGCCCGGCGGGGAGGCCGGTGAGCAGCTGGCGTGCAGTGAAGTCGCTGGTATCGAGGGCGTAGGGGCCCATGAAGCGCTGCGCCTTCTTGAACGATTCGTCCTGGCTGTATTCGACAATCATGCGGGCCGGGCGATCGCTGCGGCTCCAGACCAGCAGGGAGTTGTCGCGTGGGTCGCCCAACTGCAGTCCTTGTGCCGCCAAGGGGCGCTCGGAATCGGCGGTGATGATGGCTGGCGCACCCTGTGCCCAGCTCATGCGTGGCACGGCCGCGCCACCCATCAGCAGGGCGGAGGTCTGCAAAAACTGACGGCGAGTTTCCTTGTGCTTCTGGTCGTCTTGACTCATGGTGGTGTCCTTGTGATGCGGCATGAATATGCGTGGCGCAGGATTGCGCTGCATCGATTGTCAAAAACACACCATGCACCCGTGTGACGTTGCACGTGATCATTTCGGCCTGTGGCCGACTGGCTTCAGACGATCAGTCCTTGCGCTTTTGGCGCTGCTTCAACTGGGCCAGACGTTGACGATCGGCGCTGGAGGCCCCGGGGCCTGCCTCGACGGTGATGTCTTTGGGCTGAAGGGGATGGCCTGAGGCTGACATGACGGTGATGGGGGCCACGTCGATCCCGGTTTGGCGCTCGACGATGCGTGTGGTGACGCCATCAGGTGTGGGCGTGTGCTTGTTGCCCCATTGGGCCAGGGCCACCAGGATGGGCGCCAGCTCGAGACCTTTGGGGGTCAGGCGGTATTCCAGTGCGCGCCCGATCTGGCTTTCTGAGGTGACCTCCAGGATGCCGCCTTCCACGAGCCGGTTCAATCGCTGGGTCAGCACGTTCGGCGCAATGCCCAGATGCGCCTGGAATTCGCCAAAACGTCGGGTTCCCCAAAAGGCTTCACGCACGATGAGCAAGGTCCACCATTCGCCAATCAGGTCCAGCGACCTGGCGATGGGGCAGCTCATGTCAGAGAAGGAAGTGCGGCGCATGGCGATGATTTTACTTTCATCAAGCAAGTAAATGGTGTACTCTTTCTACTTGCATAAAGCAAGTAAATGCCTTGTGATCTGGAGTTGCTCGACATGTCCGAAGTTGCCTTGTTCATTCATTCCACGGCCACCGGGCCATTCATGTGGGCGCCCTTTGCGGCCCAATGCCCAAAGGGGCTGAGGCCCCTGACTCCGGTGAACCGTGGGTATGCACCACACGATTTGCTGGCCCGAGGCTCAGAGTTTCGGATTGCCGATGAAGTCCTGCATTTGAAATCGCAACTGCCAGAAGAGACCTCGGGGGTGCATCTGGTGGCGCATTCCTATGGCGGCTTTGCCGCATTGATGCTCGCGCTGGATCCAGAGGTGCCGGTGCGGTCTCTGTGGTTGTACGAGCCGGTGTTGTTTGGCTCGCTTCAGGCCGAGGCAGACAGGCTGCCACCTGATGTGGCAGAGCAAGTTCAGCAACTGTTCAGTGACCCTGACTTCTTGCTCAACGAGGCGCGGGGTGGGGATGAAGGCTGGATCGAGCGCTTCATTGATTACTGGAACTTTCCTGGCATGTGGGCGGCGATGCCCGAAAAGGCGAAAGCCATGACACGCCTGGTAGGCTGGAAGATGTTCCAGGAGGTGCGCATGGTGTCACGTGAACCCCATGCGTTCGAGGTCTATCGATTGGATATCCCCATGACCCTGGTCCGCGGCGCGTGCACCACGCCACCGGCCAGGCAGATGGTTCAGCGTCTGGCTGAAGTCAACCCGCACGCCCAGGTGGACACGCTGGCAGGGCAAGGGCACATGGGCATCGTGGCTGCGCCCGATGTGGTCCAGCCTTCGCTGGCCCAGCATTGGGCCCGGGTTGTTCGAACCTGAATGCGGGGCATTTCTGGTTCAGGGCATGACGCCACACACCACGCGAGCCCCGCCCCCGCCCAGGGGGGCGGGGTGATCCGCGTGGTTGTCGCCGCCTGCGTGAATCATCAGCGAACGTCCCGCCAGGTCAGCCAGGGTCAGGCGTGGAGCAAGCACGGGTTGGGTGGCTTGTCCTTGCGGATCGACATACAGAGCGGGTAGATCGCCCAGATGCCCATCGCCCCAGGGTGTGCCATGCTGGCCTGACTTCTTCGGATCGAAGTGCCCCCCTGCAGCCAGCGCGGGCACCTTCTTGCCATCTTTTTCCTTGCTGGCGCAGCTTGGGTTTTCGTGAACATGGAAGCCATGCAATCCTGGTGGCAAGCCGTTCAGTTCAGGGCTGAACACCACCCCGTAAGGGGTTTGGGTCACGAGCACTCGCCCGACGACGGGGCCCGTGCCGCTTTCATCGACCCTGTTCAAGGTCACCGTCATGCTGGATTCGGCACAGGCCGGGCCAGCCCACGCGCCGATGAATGTTGTCAGGGCAAGGGTTGCCAGTCGCTGGTTCATGATCAGGTCTCCCGTGTGTTGAAGGGGGCGGCCTCAGAGAGGTTGCAAAGTCCTCGTTTTGACCATGCGGTGAACTTGGCGTCAACCCCTAGGCTGTTGGCCCACGCCTGAGCAGTCACGGTTTGATCGCGTCAGCTTTGTCGTCCAGTTCGGCAAACAGTTCCTTCGCCACCAGCATGGCATTGACCGCAGCCGGAAAGCCCGCGTAAATCGCCATTTGCATGATCAGCTCGGTGATTTCCTGGCGGGTACAGCCTACATTGAGTCCGCCTTGAATATGGGCCTTGAGTTCCTTGGGGGCGTTGCCCTGGGTGACCAGCGAAGCCAGAGTGGCAATCTGACGCTCTTTGGGCGTGAGCCCCGGGCGCGAGTAGACATCGCCATAGGGGAACTCGATGATCATGCGGGCGAAGTCAGGGGCGATGTCTTGCAGGGCCTGCATCACGCCCTCGCCCACGTGTCCGTGAATGCGAGAGAGGGCTTGCTGACCCCGCGAGAAGCGGTCGGTGCTCATGGCTCAGGTCGACTTGATTCGTTCGTTGTTGATTTGGTTGACGCGGATGGCCGCTGGGCGTTCACCGAGCCGAGCTGCATAGGCTTCAAACAGCGGGCGCTTGTCGATGCTGCCAAACATCATGCCCCAGATCAGGGCCGATCCCAGATAGACGTCGGCGGCGGTGAATTGCTCACCGCACACATAGGGCCCGCGCTGCAGAGCTGACTCGACGGCATTGAGTGTGCGTTCGTAGCTGCCAAAGCCAACCATGCCGCTCTTGCCCTCTGGCACGGCCCAGCCCATCGCGCGTGCCGTGGTGGCCATTTCCAGCGGGCCGGCCGTGAAGAACAGCCAACGATAGTAGGCCGCACGTGCGGGGCTGCCTGGGGGAGGCGCCAGGTTGGAGTCGGGAAACGCGTCGGCCAGGTAAGCGCAAAGCGCGGGGGCTTCGGTCACGACGACCTCGCCATGCTGCAAGGCGGGCACTTTGCCCATGGGGTTGAGTGCGAGGTACTGCGAGGTGCGCATGGCCGGACCGAAATCCAGCCATACGGTTTCATAGGGTTGCCCGACTTCTTCCAGCATCCAGTGGGCAATGCGCCCGCGTGACTGAGGGTTCGTGTAGAGGGTCAGTGTGCTCATGTTGATCGCTCGCATTCGAAGTGACTGGCACTGTCACTGTACTGGCGATCGCAATGAGTGTGGAGCCCCTGGCTGCGATTGACCGAAAGCTGGCTCGCGGTGCGATCAGCCGGCGACGTAGTAGGACCCAGTGGGGGGCTTGGCCAGCATGGGCAGCACCACATCGAACTGATCAGGGGGGATGATTTGCGCGCCACTCTTGTGCGCGGCGACCGAATCCCATTGCTCGATGAGGACGAACTCATGGGGGTCGTCTTTGCCACGCAGCAGTTGGGCTGACTGGCAACCAGGTGCCTTGCGAAGGGTGGGCAAGACCGAGTTCAGAAACTCGTGCAGATCTTCTGCCAGGTGGGGTTTGGCAAAGAACCGATTGATGCGGGTGATGTGCATGTGCAGGATCAGGGCTGAACGACGGCCCTGATCCTAGCAAACTACCGATTACAGGCCGGAAGTCAGGCTGCCGATGGCCACGCCAGCGGTCAGGCCGTTCTTGACCAGCAGGCCGATGTCAGCAGGAGACAGCTTGCCGCCGTTGACCAGGTTGTTGATCACGGGGGCGGTGGTGGCGGCCACGTTGATCAGGTTCACCACTTGCTTGCCTTGCGAAGGCAGGATGGGCTTGATGATGTTGGCGAAGGAGTTGATTTGTTGCAGGCCAGCGATGATTTGCGCAGGGTCGATGTTCAGGCTGGCTTGGCCGGAGACTTCGGACAAAGCAGCATCGCTCACTTCGATCATGGTCGACTCAGGAGCTGTCTCGGCCATGGCGGCCATAGGAGCGATAACCAGCAGGGCGGCGGCGATGTACTTTTTCATTGCTTGTCCTAATTTGTATGAAAGGTCGGAGAGGATTTTTTTGGGCGCCATTTGTCAAGACGCACGGGCATGGTGCCTACGACCTCTATTCGATGTTCAGCGTGTAAATACTTAGTGGACGCGCGTCCAGGAATAATGTGCGAGCGATTTTTCCGGGGCGGGGTCGAGCAGGGGTGAATTCGTGCGCGGGCAGGGATGGAGACGGTATGCTCGCTGATTCAGTGACCTTGGAAATCCGACCATGCAACTGACGCAATTCACCGACCTGGGCCTGCGCGTGTTGATGTATCTCAGTCACCAAGGACGTGATACGCCGGTCACGATTGCTGAAGTGGCTGAGCGCTTCACTGCGTCACGTCACCACTTGGTGAAGGTGGTTCATTTCATGGGGCAGCAAGGTTGGTTGGTGACCACGCGTGGCAAGGGGGGCGGTCTGGCGCTGGCGCATCCCCTGAATCACTATCGGCTAGGGGCCACCATCCGGGTATTGGAGCGCCTCAACGAGCTGATCGATTGTGGTGATCCGCCCTGTACTTTGCAGGGGCGCTGCCATCTCAAGTCCATTCTCGATGAGGCCATGGAAGCGCTGTTTGAGCGACTGGATCGCTACACCCTGGCCGATGCCGTCGGCGCGCCAACCGGTCAAGCCATCGAGATGCTGCACCGGTTGCGTCCGGTGCTTTGACCAGCGTCGACGGCCTGGCGGTTCAGGATTTGTTGTTCTGATCGGCCTGGGCTGTCGACTTGGTTCGCGAGCGGCTGTTAGTGCGTCCGCTCGTGCGTCCTCGGGTTTTCTTGGCGGGGCCGGGAGCAGCATCAGCCGGGGGCGCCTCATCTGCGGTCGAAGCAACTACTGGGGCGGGGGCCTTCACCGGGCGCTCCTCCGATGTGGCTGGTGCCTCAGAGGTTGATTCAGTCTTGGCGGCGGATTTGGCCGAGGCCTGACGTGGGCGGCGTGCGCGTGAGCGTGATTTGGCCGCAGGGGCGGCCGCAGAGCCCTCATCATGGGCCGCGTGAGCGTCCTGATCATGCTGCTGGTCGACTTCGCTGGCGTCTTTGGCCTCTTGGGGCGTTTCGCCAGCTCCAAGGGGCAGCTCAGGCTTGGTCGAGAGGGTTTCGCTGAGCTGCGCAGGCGCTTGAGCTGCAGCGTTGGGCGCAGAGCTGGCCGAGGAGGTCTCACCTCGCGTGACACCATTGCCCCGCGACACGAACGCGCTGGACTTCTCGTCGCGACCGAACTCCAGCAGGCCGCGGTTCTGCGCCTCTTCCAGCAGGTTGCCGAAGGTGCGGAAGCCGTAGTAGTTTTCGTTGAAACCAGGGTTGCGGCGCTTGATGGCCTCTTTGAGTACCGATGCCCAGATCTTGCCGCCCACGTCGCGGTCGGTGACCAGGGCCTCGTAGGTTTCCACCGCCATCTCGATGGCCTTGGTGCGGCGTGTGTCCATCTCGGCCTTGCGGCGTGCTTCCTCTTCGGGCGTGCGGCGAGGCTGTGGGGTGTCGCGGTTATCGCGCCGGGCAGAGTTGCGCTGACTTTCGCGCACCAGGTCGTCGTAGAAGATGAATTCGTCGCAGTTGGCGATCAGCAGGTCCGAGGTGGATTGCTTCACGCCCACCCCGATCACGTACTTGGCGTTCTCACGTAACTTGGACACCAGCGGAGAGAAGTCCGAATCGCCCGAAATGATCACGAAGGTGTTGACGTGGCTCTTGGTGTAGCAAAGGTCCAGCGCATCGACCACCAGGCGGATGTCGGCCGAGTTCTTGCCTGACTGGCGCACATGCGGAATCTCGATCAACTCGAAATTGGCTTCGTGCATGGGCGATTTGAAGCCCTTGTAGCGGTCCCAGTCGCAATAGGCTTTCTTGACCACGATGCTGCCCTTGAGCAGCAGGCGTTCAAGTACGCGCTTGATATCGAACTTGTCGTAGTTGGCGTCACGCACGCCAAGGGCCACGTTCTCGAAATCGCAGAACAAGGCCATGCTGATGTTGTCAGGGGTAGAAGCCATGGGGGTGTATCTTTAGCGGGTTACTCGTCGAAGTCCGGTTCGGCTTCACGTCGTTTCTTGTTCTTCTCGGCTCGCTGCCGTCTGAGTTCGGCCTCGGCGGCCTGGGCTTCAGCCAGCCAGGTCTCGAATTTTTTCGGGGTTTCGAGTGTGACCCGACCAATGGTGCCACTGCGGAAATCGTTGAGCACGATTTCTGCTGCCTTTTGTAGGTTCACGCGTCCACCGCTCATCACTGCGCCGCGCTTGCGGGCAATTTCGGTCAGCAGTTCGTCGTCGTGGCGGGTGGGAATGTTGTGCTCGTCCTCCAGCTTGTAGCGCGCAGCCAGTTCGCGGTGGTAATGGCCCTTGATGCTGCTGATCAACTCCAGGGCCACTTCTTCTTCGTCGTAGGCGTTGCGGCCCACGGCGCCGCTGGCCGCGAGGTGATAGCCCGACTTTTCGACAATGATCTTGGGCCACAGCATGCCAGGTGTGTCGAACAGATAGAAGTCGCTGGCCAGGTTGATGCGCTGCTCGATGCGGGTGATGCCGGCCTCGTCGCCCGTCTTGGCAGCCTTCTTGCCCACCATCGTGTTCAGCAGGGTGGATTTGCCCACATTGGGCACGCCGCAGATCATCACGCGCAGTGGCTTGTCCATGCCGCTGCGGTTGGGCGCCAGTTCGCGGCAAGCCTTGATCAGGCGTTGCGTGGGGGCGGTTTCGCCGGCATCCAGGGCAATGGCTTTGGTATCGGGCTTGCTGTTGTACCAGTCCAGCCATTTCTGGGTGCGCTCCGGGTCAGCCAGATCCTGCTTGTTGAGCACCTTCAGCTTGGGGCGCTTACCGGTGAGTTGGGCCAACATCGGGTTGGCGCTGGAGCCGGGCAGTCGGGCGTCCAGCAGTTCGATGACCACATCGATGTCCTTGACACGCTCGGTGATGGCTTTCTTGGTCACGTGCATGTGACCGGGGAACCATTGAATGCCCATGGGTATGAAAACGTTGTGCGCAAAACGCGCATTTTCGTCTGTTCTGACCTTGTGAACGCAAGTTCCGCAAAATCGAGCGCGTCTCGGGCGTATGCTCAGTGGCCTTGAGTTGCGGTGCAGTTTGACCGATAAGCCTCCAAACCATCGTGGATTCAACCATGTCGACTGAGCAGTACCCTGTCTCTCCCCAAGAGGCCAAGCGTCAGGCCGCCCTGCAGGCCTACGAGTTGCTGGACTCGCCCCCCGAGCCTGATTTCGATGCCATTACCCGCCTGCTGAACCAGGTCACCCAGATGCCCATGGTCGGGCTGGCCCTGCTGGATGCCGGGCGACTGTGGTTCAAGTCGAGCGTGGGGTTGGGGGCGCAGGCCTTGAGTCGTGATGATTGGTTGGCTGCCCATCTGGTCACACACCCGCGCGAATGCCTGGTGGTGCCAGACCTGCAGGCCGACGAGCGTTGGGCCGAGCATGACTGGGGTGATGCCTTGCCGCAGGCCCGGTTTCTGGCCCTGATGCCGGTGGTGGATGTAGCCGGTTATGTCTTGGGGGGGGTGCTTGTGGCTTCGCCCCAGTCTGCCGAATCCGACGAAGCGCTTCAAAAGAAGCTAGCTGACGCCGTGACCCTGATGGTCGCGGTGATGGAGTCGCGCAAGCGCGCCTGGCAACTCGCCCGTCTGGCCATGACGGATCCGCTCACGGGGATTGGCAACCGCACCCAGTTTGATCTGGCTTTGCAGGTGGAAATGGGCCATGCCATGCGCAGTGGCGAGCCCTTCAGTGTGTTGTGTCTGGATCTGGATGGCTTCAAGGCGGTCAACGACGGCTTTGGTCACACCGCGGGCGACGAGGTGTTGTGCGAGGTGGCAAGGCGGCTGCAACAGCAGGTTCGCTTGGGCGATACCTTGGTGCGACTGCGCGACGACGAGTTTGCCGTGGTCATGCGCCACGGTGCGGAAGAGGCGGCCAGCGTACTGTCTCAACGCATCACCAAGGCCATTGCCGTGCCGATTGACCTGACCACCGGCGACACGGTTGGGGTGGGCATTTCGATTGGGATGGCGGCCTACAGCGACCAGATCCTCTCTGGAGCCGATCTGGTCAAGCGCGCAACCGAATCGTTGAATCAGTCCAAGCGGCGTAACGAGAAACGTTGGAACATGTTCCTGGGCGGTGGGCGGCGACTGTTCTGAGCTCGGGCGTCAGGCTGTTGACCCAGTCTTCCATTTGCCTTGAATCGTTGAGCGTGCGCACGCTCTGGTAGGCCGCCTCGGCTTGTGGATACGTTTTGCGCAGGTAGTTCAGCCACTGCTTCATGCGGCCAGCGCGGTGCTTGGGCACGACATGGTCACAGATGAGGTCCCAGAACGCATGGAACTGAGGGGCCAGGTCTGACCAGGCCACCAAAGGGGTAGACGGAAGCGCTTGTCCAGCCTGAGTCTGATTGGCCTGTGCAATGGCCATGGCCAGCCCGGGATCAGACACGGCACCGCGGCCAATCATGAGGGTCTTGCAACCCGTGACCTCCTGACAGCGCAGGGCATCGGCCACCGACCAGATCTCGCCATTCGCAACAACAGGCAGGCGCACATGCTGGCGAATGTCGGCAATGCGGTCCCAATAGGCTGGTGGGCGATAGCCGTGGGCCTTGGTGCGTGCATGAATGACCAGCTCGCAGGCGCCGGCCGCTTCAATGGCCTGGGCACAGGCTTCGGCCAATGAGTCGTCATGAAAGCCCAGGCGCATCTTGGCCGACACGGGGACCTCAGCCGGTACCGCGGCGCGAACGGCTTCAACCACCCGCCCCACATGGTCTGGGTCTTGTAGCAGCGCCGCCCCCCCGCCGTGTCGGTTCACCACTTTAGCGGGGCAGCCAAAGTTCAGGTCAACCCCCGCGGAGCCCAGTGAGGCCAACTTGGCTGCATTGTCGGCCATGCAGATGGGGTCAGAGCCGAGCAACTGACCTCTGACCGGGACGCCGGCAAGCGTGCGACTGCCATTTGCCAGTTCGGGCACGATGCGTTTGAACGCCCGCTCGGGCAGCACCGTGTCGGTGATGCGAATGAACTCGGACACGCAGCGGTCAATGCCCCCGACGCGGGTCAGAACGTCTCGCAATGCGAAATCAAGGAGGCCCTCCATCGGGGCCAGCAGGATGGACATGGGGTGTCAAACGGGGGGCAGAACAGCGGAGCCGCTAGTGTACGGAAACGTGTTGTTTCGCACGTTGCCGATGTCGGTTTTGACTTCAACACCGCAGCGGTTTGGTCGATAAACAGACGATCCATTCAGAAGAATTGCCTGAGTCATGACCACAGACACGGCCGTTGCGCCTACCCGCACCCCCGTCAAGGAGACGCCGTTCACGCACTCCATTCTGGAGGTGCTCGATCAGCTTCGAAAAAGCGGGCCGATGCAGACCATCGTGTTTCCTCCTTATCCGGAGTTGCTGCGCCGCTTGCAGGAGGCTTTGGCTGAGGAAGAACCCGATCTGAATGAAGTGTCGCGCATTGCCTCCAGTGATGTGGCGATGTCGATGGCCTTGATGAAGGCGGCCAACAGCCCCTTGTATGCGGTCGGGCAGCCGGTGCAGACGATCGGCCAAGCCATGAACATTCTGGGGCTGGACAACACCGCCGCGGTGATGACGGGTTTTCTGGCCCAGCGCGCGGTCAAGATCAGCAGTGCCCAGCTGGCACGGTTCTGGGAGCGCGCCACCAAACGAGCGGTGGCCATGGCCTTCATGGCCCGCAAAATGCCTGGGATGTCGACCGATATTGCCTACACGTTTGGCTTGTTCAGCCACATCGGTATTGCGGTGATGGCGCAGAGCATCAAGGGCTATACAGGTACCTTGGTGGAGGCGCTGGCCCGGATTGATCGCTCATTTGTGGAAACCGAAAACGCCAACCACCGCACCGATCACGCGGTGGTGGGGGCCTTGGTGGCCCGTACCTGGCGCATGCACCCTCAGGTGGTGGCGAGCATCCGGCTTCACCACGACCTCTCTAGCCTGGGGGACAGCATGATCGACAGCGAAGTGCAGACGTTGCTGGCCGCGGGGCTGGTCGCTGATCAGCTGATGCGGGAGCACGAAGGCATTGCGTCCGATGCAGATTGGGTCAAGTACTCACAGCCTGCGCTGGACTGGTTGCAGATCAGCCTGGATGATCTTGCCCATTGGCGAGACGAGCTCAATGAGCTCCTGGCTTCGATCTGAGGGGGGCAGAGACATGGAGCACGTCATGGCGCCCAAGTCGTCCATCCAAGGGGTGACCGATGAGCTGGACAAGGGCCGGCGAAGCGGTGCGCTCAATCGCATCGTCATCCCGCCTTGTCCGGAATTGCTGGCCAGGCTGCAAGCCACGATGGCGTGCGCCGAGCCTGACCTCAACGAAGTGGCCCGCATTGCGTCGAGCGACGTGGCCATGGCGGCGGTGCTGATTCGTTCTGCCAACGGACCCATGTATGCGGCAGGCCAGCCGGTGCAAACGCTCGGTCAGGCCATGAACCGACTGGGCCTGGAGCACACCGCTTCGGTCATGGCGGGGTTCCTGGCTCAGCGAGCCATCAAGGTCAATCCGGTGCATCTGCAGCGCTTCTGGGAGCGAGCAGCCAAGCGTGCCATGGCCATGAGCTTCCTGGCCGGCAAGTTCCCCGGGATGTCGGCTGATGTGGCGCATACCTACGGGCTGTTCTGCCATGTGGGCATGCCGGTGATGATGCAAAGCGTGGCCGGTTACAGTGGCACCCTGGTCGAGGCCAGGGCGCGGCGCGATCGCTCGCCGATTCAAACCGAGAATGCCAATCACAAGACCGATCATGCGGTGGTCGGGGCCCTGGTCGCGCGTGTCTGGCGTCTGGCACCCGCCGTCATGGCCGCCATTCGGCTGCACCATGATTTCGATGTGCTGGGCGATTCACAAACAGATAGCGAAGTCCAGCTTCTGGTCGCCACCGGCTTGCTGGCCGAGCGCATGATGCTTCTGCATGAAGGGCTCGACCCTGATCGAGAATGGGCTGATCACTCCGCGCGCGTGCTCGAATGGCTGCAGGTGAGCGAAGACGAGCTGGTGGTCTGGGACCTGGAACTGCGAGACATGCTCGAGGTGTCCTGAGCGCAGGCCAGGACGTCCCTGCTCTCAAGCTGGAACTTGCTTGACCTAAAAACAAAAGAGCCTGATGCGCGTGGCGCTCAGGCTCTTTGCATTGGGGGGCGTTGAATCAGCTGGCCAGCTGTTCGTGCAGGGCCAGCATTTCCTGGGTGAGCTTGTGGCGGGCATCCATATGGATCATCGGCTTGGACAGCTGGTGCGACTCACGGATCTTGACCGACGAACTCAGATAAGGCTGCAAAACGGGCAGGCCCTCGTCGATCAGCTCTTGCACCAGTTGCTGCGGCAAATTGGCGCGCGGCTGGAACTGGTTGACCACGATGCCGCTGACGGCCAGGTTCTTGTTGTGGTCGTTTTGAATCTCTTGCACGTTGTCGAGCAAGGTGTACAGGGCACGGCGCGAGAAGTCGTCGCAGTCGAAGGGAATGAGGCAGCCTTCGGCGGCGATCAGGGCCGAGCGGGTGTAGAAGTTCAGAGCCGGGGGCGTGTCAATGTAGACGCGGTCGTACTCTTCTTCCAGTTCCTGCAGGGCGTCGCGCAGCTTGTAGATCTTGTAGCGCGATTCCAGCTTGGGTTGCAGCTCTTCCAGCAGCGGATGCGAGGGCATCAGGTGCAGGTTTTCCCAAGGGGTTTCGACGATGTAGTCGGACGCGGTCTTGTCGCGGGCGCTGAAGCGCAGGGTTTGCTCGAAAAACTCGGCGGCGCTGACGTCGGAGTCTTCCTGTGGGCCACCCAGCAGGTAGTGGGTGGAGTTGCCCTGAGGGTCGAGGTCAACGACCAAGGTGCGCAGCCCCTGGTGGGCGCTGATGGCAGCCAGGTTGCTGGTGATGGTGGACTTGCCGACACCACCCTTCTGATTGAAAACAACGTAGCGCATGAGCTGGGGCCTTCCTAGTTTCACGTCAACCGTATTGTGCAACGCAACACGGCTCATTTTCGTGCGGGTAGGCCCCAGCTTGGGTGCCCGATTGAGCGGGCACCTGATGCAGATCAGCGAGCGGCTTCGGGCAGCTCGATCTTGACTTCCAGCACTTCCAGGTTGTCCTGTCGTTCCATTGACACCTTGATGTCATCCGGATTGATCTGAACGTACTTGGAGATCACGGCCACCAGCTCACGCTGCAAGTCGGCCAGGTAGGTCGGGCTGGTCGTGCGAGCACCCCGTTCGTGCGCCAAGATGAGCTGCAGGCGCTCCTTGGCCACCGTGGCGGTCTGCTTCTTTTCGCCGAGGAAGAATGACAGGAATCCCATGGTGATCACTTGCCTCCGAACAGGCGCTTGAAGAAGCCGGGCTTGACGGCGTCGACAAAACGCATGGGCTTGTCTTCACCCAGGAAGCGGGCGATGACGTCCTTGTAGGCCTCGGACACGTCGGTGCCTTCCATGTGGATGGCGGGCACACCTTGGTTCGAGGCGTTCAGCACCGATTCCGATTCCGGAATGACGCCGATCAGCTTGACGCGCAGGATTTCGTGAATGTCTTCCAGCGACAACATCTGGCCGCCTTCGACGCGGTTGGGGTTGTAGCGGGTGATCAGCAGGTGTTCCTTGATGGGTTCGCCGCCTTCTTGCGCACGCTTGGTCTTGCTGTTGAGCATGCCCAGGATGCGGTCGGAGTCACGCACCGACGACACTTCAGGGTTGGTCACCACCAGAGCCTCATCGGCGAAGTGCATGGCCATCAGGGCGCCGGTTTCAATGCCGGCAGGCGAATCGCAGACGATGTAGTCAAAGCCCATCTCGCCCAACTCCTTGAGCACGCGCTCGACGCCGTCTTGGGTCAGGGCGTCCTTGTCGCGGGTTTGCGAGGCGGCCAGCACGTACAGGTTGTCGCACTGCTTGTCCTTGATCAGCGCTTGCGTGAGCTTGGCTTCGTCATGGATGACGTTGATCAGGTCATACACCACGCGGCGCTCGCAGCCCATGATGAGGTCGAGGTTACGCAGACCGACGTCGAAGTCGATCACGGCCGTCTTGTAGCCGCGCAGGGCCAGGCCCGATGCGAAGCTCGCGCTGGTGGTTGTTTTGCCGACGCCCCCTTTACCGGAGGTCACCACGACGATCTTGGCCATTGGTGGCTGTCCTTTCAACTGTAAGTCTTAGATTTTGATGGCTTCGTAGACCAGACGCTCGCCTTCCAGGCGGATTTGCGCGGGCTTGCCCAGTACCTCTTGAGGCAAGGGGTTTTCGGTCGTACGGTAAGTGCCTGCGATGGAAAGCAATTCAGGTTCCATGCAGGTGGAAAAAATGCGGGCCGAGGCATTGCCTTTGGCGCCAGCGATGGCTTTGCCGCGCAGCGGGGCATACACGTGAATGCTGCCGTCGGCGATCACTTCTGCACCGTGGTTGACCACGGCCAGCACCACCAGGTCGCCGCCCTTGGCGTAAATCTGCTGGCCCGAGCGCAAGGGCTTGTCGATGATCATGGTGGGGGCCGACACGGGCACTTCCACCTGAACCTCGCGAATGACTTCCTTGACGACCTCTTGCACCACAGTTTGAGGGCGTGCGCTCTGGCTGTCAGGCGCTTCGCCCAAGCCGGCATCCAGTGCATCGGCCATTTGCTTGGCGTTGCCGCCGCGCACGGCCACCGGGGTCATGCGAAAGCGCTTGAGCAAATCGATCAGGGCCGGGAAATTGATGGTGGCGACCGCCAGACTCGACAGATGCGTCAGGTCGATCACGACGGGGTCGTGGCTGAAGAAGTCGGGGGTGTCGCCGAATTTCTCGGTCAGCGCCTGCTCGAGTGCCTGCACGTTCCCGGTCTTGAGCACGAAGGCCACCAGGGTGAGCGAGGCGCTCTTGAGGTCAAACAGGGCGGATGCGTTCCCGGAAAGTGCAGCGGACATGTGGACGGCAGGGCGCAGACAAAAGCGCGATTTTAGGGCAGCGCGAGGTTTTTCCTGGGCGAGGGTGGCACCATAGGCGTAATTCAGTTTGATCAGGGGAGTGTGCGGCGCGTGAACGGGGTGTTGTCTTCGGACCAGATAGGCCTGGCAGTGGCCCTGGGTGCTGGCTTGTTGATCGGGCTGGAGCGCGAGCGTCGCAAGGGGCAGGGGCCCGACCGCAAGGCTGCCGGGTTGCGGACGTTCATGGTGGCAGCCTTGGCTGGCGCCATGGCCCTGATCGTGTCCCCAGCATTGGCTTCGGTGGTGCTGGGGGGCGTCGTTGCTTTGGCGGCCATGTCGTATTGGCGCAGCCGCTCCGATGACCCTGGGCTGACCACCGAGTTGGCTTTGATTGCCACGGCGCTCATCGGCATGCTGGCGGTGCATGAACCCGCGCTGGCGGCGGCCTGTGCAGCCGTGTTGGCTGGGGTACTGGCTGCCAAAGAGCATTTGCATCGTTTCGCGACCCACTGGCTGACCGAGTCCGAGTTGCATGACGGTTTGCTGTTGTCTGCCCTGGCTCTGGTGCTTCTGCCCTTGTTGCCGACCACGCCTGTGAGTGGGCTGGGCCAGCTGTCACCTCAGCGGGTGTTGATGTTGGTGATCGTGATCTTGTTGATGCAGGCTGGCGGGCATGTGGCCCAGCGCCTGCTGGGGGCGCGTTCGGGCTTGGCGGTGTCGGGTTTGTTGGGGGGATTCGTGTCGAGCACGGCCACCATTGGGGCCATGGGCAGCCTGGTTCGAAGCGGTCAGGTTTCTTTTCGCTTGGGCTTGTGCGCGGCGGTGTTGTCGATGGTGGCCACCTGGTTGCAGGTGCTGGTGATGGCTTCAGTGGTGTCGCCGGTGGCGGTGGCCCAGTTGTGGCCGCTGCTGGGAGTAGGGGTGTCTGTGCCCTTGGTGGCAGGGGCGCTGCTGTGGCGTCAAAACGGAAATGTGCCCGCGTCCTTGACGGGGCCGGATGGCGTTTTGCGTATTCGGGAAGCCCTGATGGTGGCAGCCCTGTTGTTGGGAGGGGCGGTGCTGGTGAACTGGGCGCAGCAGCGTGGGTTGACTGGCTTGCTGGTGGGCACTGGGTTGGCGGCGCTGGCTGATGCCCATGCGCCCATGGCCAGCCTGGTGTCGCTGTTTGGGGCGGGGCAGCTGAACGCCCCCCAGTTGTTTCTGGGCGTGATGGTGGCCCTCAGTGCCAATGCCCTGACACGCGGCACGGTGGCCTGGGTGTCAGGAGGCTGGCGCTTTGGCTCGGGCGTGGCGCTGGCCTTGGGCGCGAATTTGATGGTGGCTTGGACCTGGGTGTTGGCCGTGGGGGCTTGAGCCCCTGCTTGCCTCGACCAGGTACCTGGCAGGCGATCAGCGCGGCTTCTTGCGCTGCCCCGGGCGCGATGAACCCGCGCGCCCCTTTGATTCACCTTGTTCCCGAGGGGGCAGGCCCGTGTGCTGGGTCAGCAGCAAGCCCTTGCGAGGCTGTGCCTTGGGGATGTTGCGCGGATCGGCGGGTTCACTGGCGCGGCTGCCGCCCACCTTGCCCGCGCGATTGACGCGACCCGTGGTGACCACCGAGGCTTTGGTGCCTGAGGCCGTCGAATTCTTTCGGCGAGCGCTCTCGTAGCCACCGTCCGTGACCGGCTGGTAGTTGGGGATCAGGTGGTTGGGGCCGTTGCCGATCAGGTCGTAGCGACCCATGGCCTTGAGCGCATCGCGCAACAGCGGCCAGTTGTTGGGGTCGTGATAGCGCAAGAAGGCCTTGTGCAGGCGGCGGCGTTTTTCACCCTTGACGATGTCGACCTTCTCGCCCTTGCCCGCTTGGCGGCTGATGCCTTTGAGCGGGTTCAAGCCCGAGTGGTACATCGCCGTGGCGGTGGCCATGGGGCTGGGGTAGAAGGTCTGGACCTGGTCGGCCTTGAAGCCATTGCGCTTGAGCCAGATGGCCAGGTTCATCATGTCTTCATCGGTGGTGCCAGGGTGGGCAGCGATGAAGTAGGGGATGAGGTATTGCTTCTTGCCCGCCTCTTCGCTGAACTGCTCAAACATTTGCTTGAAGCGGTCGTACGTGCCGATGCCGGGCTTCATCATCTTGGTCAGCGGGCCGGATTCGGTGTGCTCGGGCGCGATCTTGAGGTAGCCGCCCACGTGGTGAGTCACCAGTTCTTTGACGTACTCGGGCGCACGCACGGCCAGGTCGTAGCGCAGGCCGGATCCGATCAAGATCTTCTTGATGCCGGGCAGGGCGCGGGCGCGGCGATACATGCGCACCAGCGGGCCGTGATCGGTGTGCAGGTTCTGGCAGATGCCCGGGTACACGCACGAGGGCTTGCGGCAAGCCGCTTCAATGGCCTTTGACGCACAACCCAGGCGGTACATATTGGCCGTGGGGCCACCCAGGTCAGAGATGACGCCGGTGAAGCCCTTGACCTTGTCACGGATGTCTTCGATTTCTTTGAGCACCGAGGCTTCCGAGCGGCTCTGAATGATGCGGCCTTCGTGCTCGGTGATGGAGCAGAAGGTGCAGCCGCCAAAGCAGCCCCGCATGATGTTGACGCTGAAGCGAATCATGTCCCACGCGGGGATCTTGGCGTCGCCATAGCTGGGGTGCGGGGCGCGGGCGTAGGGCAGGTCAAAGACCAGGTCCATCTCGGGCGTGGTCAAGGGGATGGGGGGCGGGTTGATCCACACATCTTGCGCGCCGGGGCCTTCGCCATGGCGTTGGACCAGGGCGCGGGCATTGCCTGGGTTGGTCTCCAGGTGCAGCACGCGGTTGGCGTGGGCATAGAGCACCGGGTCGCTGGCCACTTGTTCATAAGACGGCAGGCGTATCACGGTGCGGTCACGCGGTGGCATGACGATCTTGCCGCTGCGCTCGGGCAAGGGCATCAAGGTGGACGCCGCTTTTTTGGCGGCCAGGGCCGGGTTGGCCACAATCTTGATGGGCTTGGCGCCGCCGGCCAGATCGGCTTGGCCTGCTGGGAGCGCCTGACCCGGCTTCTTGGTCGGGTCGAATTCGCCCGCTTCTTCCAGCGCGCAACTGCCGCCTTGCTCTGCTGCCTGCTGACCGGTGGTCATGTAGGGGTTGATGTGCTGGTCGATGCGGCCGGGCAAGTCCACTTCGGTCGAGTTGAGCTCGAACCAGCCTTCTGCGGTGGTGTCTTTGCGGCGGCGGATGAAAGCGGTGCCACGCACATCGGTGATGCTGGACACGGGCTCGCCCGCCGCCAGGCGATGGGCCACTTCAATGATGGCACGCTCGGCATTGCCGTACAGCAGCAGGTCGGCCTTGGCGTCCATCAGGATCGAGCGGCGAACCTTGTCTGACCAGTAGTCGTAGTGGGCAATGCGGCGCAGCGAGGCCTCGATGCCGCCCATGATGATGGGCACCTCTTTGAAGGCTTCGCGGCAGCGCTGGGCGTACACCGCTGAGCAACGATCGGGGCGCTTGCCCGCCAGGCCTCCAGGCGTGTAGGCGTCGTCGCTGCGGATTTTGCGATCAGCCGTGTAGCGGTTGATCATCGAGTCCATGTTGCCCGCAGCCACGCCCCAGAACAGATTGGGCTTGCCCAGGACCTTGAAGGGCTCGGCGCTCAACCAGTCGGGCTGCGCGATGATGCCCACACGGAAGCCCTGGTTCTCCAGCACGCGGCCGATGACCGCCATGCCGAAGCTGGGGTGGTCCACATAGGCGTCGCCCGTGACGATGATGATGTCGCAACTGTCCCAACCCAGTGCATCCATCTCGGCGCGGCTGGTGGGCAGGAACTTGGCCGTGCCGAGACGTTTGGCCCCAGACAGCCTGTACGGCTTGTAGCTGTCAATGGGCTTGGCGCTGGGGATGGCGGGGGCGGCAGGGGACTCGACGGTCAAATCAGACATGGGGGCAGGGCGCGCGAAGGGCAAAGGGCGTGCAACCCTCTATTGTCGTCGCTCTGTCATTGGAAGAGGCCCCATTTTGAAAAGGGCTTTTTGGGCGCCGGGATCACCTCAGCGAGCCTTTCCGCCCCTCTCAGCGCCCCTGCTTGATCACGTCTTTGAGTAGCCGGGCTTTGGTCTTCTTGCCTTTGACGTTGATTTTGTTGAGCTGAGACACCGCCTTGGCAGCCACGCTGCGCTCCATCGCCACGTAGGTGTGGAAGTCGGTGACGTTGATCTTGCCGATCTGGCTGCCCTGGAAGCCGCCTTCGCCCGTCAGCGCGCCCAGTAAGTCCCCTGGGCGCAGCTTCTCCTTGCGGCCACCCAGCAGCTGGATGGTGACCATGGGGGGCTGCAGGGGCTCCTGGCTGGCGGGTGTCAGCTCGCTCAGCTTGTGCCATTCAGACTCGCGGCCTTGCAGCAGTTCGATGTTGCCCACTCGGCCCATCTCGTCCATGCTGGCCAGGTTCAGGGCCCAGCCTTCGGCGTCGCCCCGGCCTGTGCGGCCAATGCGGTGAATGTGGATCTCGGGGTCGGGCGTCACGTCCACGTTGATCACGGCCTCCAGCTGGGCGATGTCCAGGCCGCGCGCGGCCACATCGGTGGCCACCAGCACCGAAGCGCTGCGGTTGGCAAACTGGATCAAGACCTGGTCGCGGTCGCGTTGTTCCAGGTCGCCATGCAAGGCGATGGCTTCGATGCCATGGGCCGTCAGCACGTCGACCAGATCGCGGCACTGCTGCTTGGTGTTGCAAAAAGCGATGGTGCTGGCGGGGCGGTAGTGCAGCAACAGCTTGGCGACCGCATCCAGCCGGGTTTCGCGGTCGACCTCGTACCAGCGTTGGCGGATCTTGTTGGCCTCGTGCGTGGTCGCGACCTTGACTTCCTTGGGTTGGCGCAGGAACTGGGCGCTCAGTTTGGCAATGCCGTCGGGGTAGGTTGCCGAAAACAGCAGGGTCTGGCGGTCCTTCGGGCACTGGCGGGCCACGTAGACGATGTCGTCGTGAAAGCCCATGTCCAGCATGCGGTCGGCTTCGTCCAGCACCAGGGTGTTGAGGGCGCCCAGATCGAGCGTGCCGCGCTCCAGGTGGTCCATGACGCGGCCGGGCGTGCCCACCGCAATGTGGGCGCCATGGGCCAGGCTTTCGATCTGAGGCCGCATGGTACTGCCGCCGCACAGGGTGATCACCTTGATGTTGGCCTCAGAGCGGGCCAGGCGGCGGATCTCCTGGCAGACCTGGTCAGCCAACTCGCGCGTGGGGCACAGCACCAGGGCCTGGACATTCAGGTTCTTGACGTCGAGCCGGTTCAGAAGGGGCAGGGTGAACGCGGCCGTCTTGCCGCTGCCGGTCTTGGCTTGGGCGATCAGGTCATGTCCGGCCAAAGCCAAGGGCAAGCTGGCGGCCTGAATGGGGGTCATGCTCAGATAACCCAGACTTTGCAGGGTGTCCTGCATGGCAGGGCTGAGCGGCAGGCTGCCGAAGGAGGGGCCGGATGTCTGGGGGGAGGTCATGGGGCGGATTATCCGCCCTTGGCAGATCAGGCTCGACCGCGCACCTTCGATGCCACTTTCTGAAAGGCCGTGACACCGACTAATACCAGGGCACCCGCCAAAATGCCACCTACGGTGTCGAGCAGCGTGGGGGTGATGGACCCCAACACCCCGCCGATAGCGGGAACGGTGGCAGTCACCTCGCTGGCGTGGTGTGCCAGATCGTGCGCGCCAGGCAGGCCATGCATCAAGATGCCGCCCCCCACCATGAACATGGCCACGGTGCCAGCCACGGTCAGGGCTTTCATCAGCATGGGGGCGGCACGCAGCAGGCCTTGACCCAATGCTTGCAGGGCGCGGGTGCCCCCGCCTTGGCCTGGCAACTGGTGCAAGTACAGCCCGGCATCGTCCATTTTCACGATGGCAGCGACCAGGCCATAGACCCCGACCGTCATCAAGAGGGCCACGCCCGCCAGCACGGCGAACTGAGTTTGCAGTGACGAGTTCGCCACCGTACCCAGGGTGATGGCAATGATCTCGGCCGACAGGATGAAGTCCGTACGGACGGCCCCGGCGATCTTGTCCTTTTCGTAGGCCACCAGGTCCACCTCGGGGGCGGACAAGGCCTTGATCAGCTCGTCGTGGTGCGCCTGGTCTTCCTGGGCGCTGTGCAGGAATTTGTGCGCCAGCTTTTCGAACCCTTCAAAGCACAGGAAGGCGCCGCCCAGCATCAGCAAGGGAGTGATCAGCCATGGGGCCACCGCGCTGATCAGCAAGGCGGCTGGCACCAGAATGGCCTTGTTCTTCAACGAGCCCTTGCCCACCGCCCATACGACGGGCAACTCCCGGTCGGCCGTGACCCCGGTGACCTGTTGTGCATTCAGTGCCAGGTCGTCTCCTAGGACGCCGGTGGTTTTCTTGGCTGCGACTTTGGTCAGCACCGCCACGTCGTCGAGTACGGTGGCAATGTCGTCAATGAGGGCCAGCAGGCTGGACGCCATGGTTGAATCCTTGTGTTTGATGTGCGAGGTTGCGTGATTATCGTGGGCGCAGCGCCTTGGGCCGATATCGAGGCGGTGTTGGCATGCCGGGTGGCCAGTTGCGACGGCGGCATTACCCCGGGATTGACCGGCTTTTTAATGCGATGGTCCGGCGAGCACCGTCGCTATGCTTGCGACAACCGTTGCTGTCATCCTCGGAATACGCTGCCTATGCGGCTTTGAACCACGCCATGGCTCTTCTCAACCTGTCTCGTCGAGTCGCCTCGCCTTCGAACCTTCCGGACTCTGGAAAGGCGACAGAGGCTTTGCCTTGGCGATGGATCGCGGCGCTGACACTGGTGCTGGTGGTGATCTGGAGTCTGCCTGCGGGGGCGCCCTGGTGGCTGGATGCCCGTTGGTTCCCACCCTGGCTGCACACCATGACTGAAATGGCCGCCATCGTGGTGGCATTCATGGTGTTTTCGGTGGCGTGGCACAGCAACTCAGCGGGGCAGCCCGGCAACATCGTCGTGATTGGTTGCGGCTTTCTGGCGGTGGGCTTGCTCGACATGGGGCATGCCTTGTCTCACAAGGGAATGCCCGATTTCCTGACCCCATCGGGCTCGGAGAAGGCCATTCACTTCTGGTTGGCCGCTCGCTACACAGCGGCGTTCACGCTGCTGAGCGTGACTTTTCGCGTCAACGAATTTCGAGTAGACCGCCTTCACCGGATGCGTCTGCTGGCTTCCGCCCTGACGGTCGCTGCGTCGGTTTATGCGGTCGAAATGCTGTGGCCGGGTCTGTGGCCGCGCACCTTCATCGAAGGGCAAGGTCTGACTCCCTTCAAGGTGGTTGCGGAATACGGGCTGGTGGCCTTGTCTGCCTTGACCGCCTGGCGCTTGTACAGGCAGCAAGGGGCCGGGCGTGCCTACAGCACCACCGACCTCTGTGCGGCAGCCATCATCACCATCCTGTCTGAGTTGTGTCTGTGCCTGTACTCCAACGTGAACGACCTGTTCATGTTGCTGGGCCACATCTACAAGATCGTGGCCTATTTCTTCATCTACCGCGCGGTGTTTGTCACCAGCGTGCGGGATCCTTACGCTCGCCTGAGTGTGGAAGTGGAAGAGCGACGGGAGGCTGAGCAGCGGGTCGAGTTTCTGGCCTATCACGATGTGCTGACGCGCTTGCCCAATCGCGAGTTGGCTCGCGATCGCCTGCAACAGGCGGTGGCCGATGCGCAGCGCCATGGCACCCAGGTGGCGCTGGTCTTCATGGATCTGGACCATTTCAAGACCATCAACGACTCCCTGGGGCATGCGGTGGGCGATCGCCTTTTGCAGTGGGTGGGCAGTTGTCTGCAAGCGAATCTGCGTGAGGCCGATACAGTCAGCCGCCAAGGTGGTGACGAGTTCCTGCTCATTCTCAAAGATTTGCCTGATGCCGATGCAGTCACCCCGATTCTGTCCAAGCTGATGGAGGCGCTGAATCAGCCGGTAAGCCTGGATGGTCACGAGTTGAGTTGCTCGGCATCCATGGGCGTGGCCATGGCCCCCAGTGATGGACTGGATTTTGAAACCTTGTCCCAGCGGGCAGACACGGCGATGTACCGAGCCAAGGAAGAGGGGCGCAACACCTATCGCTTCTTTGACGACCGCATGAACCAGGAGTCGCTGGCACGCCTGACGATGCGTCAGGAGCTGCGCCGGGCGCTGGAGCAACAGCAATTTGTTCTGTACTACCAGCCCCAACTTGACCTGCGCACTCGCAAGGTGGTGGGGGTCGAGGCCTTGATTCGTTGGCGTCATCCGGAGAAGGGGCTGGTGCCTCCCGGAGTCTTCATTCCTGTGGCGGAAGAGACTGGACTGATTGTGCCCATGGGCGATTGGGTCATCCAGGAAGCGGCGCGGCAGTCCATGGCCTGGCAGGCTCAGGGCTTGCCACCACTGACGGTGGCGGTGAACCTGTCTGCCCTGCAATTCCGCCGGGGCAACCTGGAAGAGGTGGTTACCCAGGCGTTGTCGGCTTCCGGCATGCCGCCGCACTTGCTGGAACTGGAGTTGACCGAGTCGGTGCTGATCAACGACACCGACCATGTCGAGAACCGCTTGCGCCGCCTCAAGGCCATGGGGGTGACGCTGTCAATCGACGACTTTGGAACGGGCTATTCGAGCTTGTCGTACCTGCGTCGATTTGATGTGGACAAGCTCAAGATCGACCAGAGCTTTGTGCGGGACCTCAATCGTTCACCCGACGATGTGGGCATCGTGCGGGCCATCATTCAGATGTCGGTCAGCCTGGGGCTCAAGACGATTGCTGAAGGGGTGGAAACCGAGCCTCTTGCCCAGTTGTTGACTGATCTGGGGTGCGAGGAAGCCCAAGGCTATGGCTTTGCCCGCCCCATGCCCGCCGATGAGTTGGCGCAGTGGCTACGCGATCACGCCTGATCACCGTTGCCAGCTTCGTCGTCTTCGTTGCCCAGGAAGCCCCCGCTTTGATGCGCCCACAGGCGCGCGTATAGCCCGCCTTGCGCCAGCAGCGTGGCGTGGTCGCCTTCCTCCACGATGCGGCCGTGGTCGAGAACAATGAGCCGATCCATGGCAGCAATGGTGGACAAGCGGTGCGCAATGGCCACCACGGTCTTGCCTTCCATCAAACGATACAGGCTGGCCTGAATGGCCGACTCCACTTCCGAGTCCAGGGCGCTGGTGGCTTCGTCGAGCAGCAGAATCGGCGCGTCTTTGAGCATGACGCGTGCAATCGCAATGCGCTGGCGCTGGCCACCTGAGAGCTTCACGCCGCGTTCGCCCACATGCGCATCCAGCCCCGTGCGGCCTTGTGGATCGGTCAATGTGGCAATGAAGTCGGCAGCTTCCGCCTTGCGGGCGGCGGCCATCACGTCTTCATCCGAGGCATCCGGGCGACCGTAGAGAATGTTGTCGCGCACCGAGCGGTGCAGCAGCGAGGTGTCCTGAGTGACCATGCCGACTTGGGCGCGCAGGCTGTTTTGCGTCACCTCGGCCACATTCTGGCCGTCGATCAGCACAGAGCCACTGTCAACGTCATAAAAGCGCAGAAGCAAGTTGACGATGGTGGACTTGCCCGCCCCAGAGCGCCCCACCAGCCCGATTTTTTCGCCTGGACGAATGCGCAGGTTCAGGTGCTCGATGACCGTCTTTTCCCCGCCGTAAGAGAAAGACACATCACGAAACTCGACCTCGCCACGCTGCACTTGCAGGTCGGGGGCTTGCGGTCGATCGACCACGGTTTGGCGTCGCGACAGGGTGTTGATGCCGTCTTGAACGGTGCCGACGTGCTCGAACAGCATGGCCATTTCCCACATCATCCAGTGCGAAATGCCGTTGAGGCGCAAGGCCATGGCGGTGGCCGCGGCCACGGCACCAATGCCCAACAGGCCCTGGGTCCACAGCCACAGGGCCACGCCACTGGTGCTGAGAATGAGCAGCATGCTCAGGGTGTGGTTGACCACCTCGAAGGCGCTGACCAGGCGCATCTGGCCGTGCACCGTCACCATGAAGTCCTGCATGGCTGACCTGGCGAACTGGGCTTCGCGCCGACCGTGTGAAAACAGCTTGACCGTGGCGATGTTGGTGTAGGCGTCGGTGATGCGGCCGGTCATCAGCGCCCGGGCGTCAGCCTGGGCCTTCGCCCACTTGCTCAGGCGGGGAATGAAGAAGTACAGGGCCACCATGTAGCAGGCCAGCCACCCCAGGAAGGGCAGCAGCAGCCACAGATCAAAGCCACCGACCACGGCCCCCATGGTGACAAAGTAAATGACGACGAAGACCAGGATGTCGGCCACGATCAAAATCGTGTCGCGCACGGCCAGCGCGGTTTGCATGACCTTGGCCGCGATCCGGCCTGCGAACTCGTCTTGATAGAAGCTCAGGCTCTGGCCCAGCATCAAGCGATGGAAGTTCCAGCGCAAGCGCATGGGGAAATTGCCCGCCAGAGTCTGGTGCTTCAGCATGGTCTGACACATCACCGCCAACGGGCTGAGCAGCAAGATCGCGCACAGCAGGAACAGGTGGTTTTTCTGTGTGTGCCACAGGTCGGTTGGCTTGACCTGGCTGAGCCAGTCGACGATCTGACCCAGCATGCTGAACAGCAAGGCTTCAAAGGCGCCGATGGTGGCCGTCAACAGCGTCATGGCCAGTACGTAGCGGCGCACGCCTTGGCTGCAAACCCAAAGGAAGGCAAAAAAGCCCTTGGGAGGGGTGACCGGCGCCGACTCCGGATACGGGCTCACCCATTTCTCAAACACACTCCACACGCGCACATCTCCCGGTTTCGCTCAGGTCCAAACCGGTGAGCGTAGCGGATTCTGGCGTGAGGCGTGTGACCGGGCCCTTATCCCGCAGCGGACAGCACGGCGGCGGGGTCGTGGAAGCCGCCGACGGCATCGTTTTCGGCTGCGCCGATCACCATGCGACCGTAAGCCTTGCCGGTACGAGTGCGAACGGGGGAGTACAGGCGTTCGCCCATCTCGGTGGTCAACACGACGATTTCCGGGCTCATGGGGTCGGCGGTGCGGCGCACGACGATGCCTTGCTCGCCAGTGTTGAGTTCAACCAGACAACCAGGCGGGTAGAGGCCCAGTTCGCGGATGATGGTCGCCCCGAAGTAGCCGGCGCTGCGCTGACGGAAGATTTCTGCGGCAGCGCGGGTCGACAACATGCCGCTGCGGCTGATGCGGGGGCTGAGCTTGGCTCCGAACACGTCGCAAGTACGCAGTGCATCGGCGGTCTGGTTGATTTCGGTCAGCCCTTGAGGGTAGCCTTTGCCGTCGGGCTGTTCATGGTGTTGGGCCACAGCAATCAGCCAGTCCTCATCGGTCACGCCCAACTGCCGCAACATGTGCCAGGTGGCCAGTGGGTGGGCCGCAATGGCCTGACGCTGGTTGGATGTGGGGGGCTCGACCTGTTGCGCCAAAGTGATCTGCAGCGCCGTGATCGACAGATTCATGGTCAAGGCTGCCTTCACGGCACTGTCGATGCGTGATTCGCTCCAGTCTTTGCGCTTGCCCACCAGGGTCATCAACATGCCCGTGTGCATCGAGTGCAAAACGCCGTAGCGCGCCATCTTGTCCGGGCTGACGTGCACGATGTGGAAGATGGCCAGGTCCGGGTCTTCCTCAACCAGTTTGACCAGGGTGTGGGCACAGCGGTTGATGTCGGCCACGAAGCCGGCGCTTTTGCCGGGGTTCAGCAGCAAGGGCTCCAGCCACTCGGACAGATCCTGCCATCGGCTCCAGCGCAACAGGGTCTCGGTCACCACCTGGGTGTCGGGCGAGCTCGTTTGTGCAGTCGGCGTCAAGGTTGCCAGCATGTGTCACCTGTTGAACGGGCAAATTGAAAAATCTGAAACGTGTCTCAAGATACGCCCAAATGCAGTCGGTCGGCTAGTTGCACATCGGCTTGGTCGGCGTCGGTGTGATCAACTGCACAGCAGCCAAGGGGCGATCTTGGTCAGGACTTCTTTCGGACGATTCCGCGTGGAATGAAGGGTGCAGTTCTATTTTTGTAGGGATCGCCCTACGTTTGCCACGAATCCGAGCAGTTTGCGCGCTTCATCGTTACCGATGGTGGCCTCAGCCAGCAGGAAGCCCCCGACTTCACCAATGCCCACCACCTCGTTGGCGCCAGCCGTTTCGAGGTAGAGGCGTTGGCCGGGGTCCAGCAACTCGGCAATGATGCGAGCCTGCGGGTTGAGGTTGCGTGCCAGCATGCAGTTCACCGCCGTCAGTGCATCGGCATGGTGCTTTTCGTTGTAGTTGGCCAGAACCACCACGGTGGCGGCTTGCGCCAGGCAGCATCGTTCGATTGCATCGCCGCGAATGGGGTAGGGGGCTCGTGTGAACAGCACCAGGGGATCATCTACCGGCTTGTGCTCCAGGTCGGCCACGACGACGATGGAGGTGTCGGCCAGCACGGGGTTGGAGCGCAGCGTGCGAATGATTTGCTGGCCCTTGAGATTCCAGCCGATCAGAACGATGTGTTGGCTCAGTTTGTGCATTTTCAGCCCCATTTCTTCCTTGACTTTGCGTTCAATCAGCACGGCGGCTGCCAGCGCGCACAGCAATGCAGTGAGCAATTTCGACAAGATCACGGCGATGCCCATCACCATGCGACCGCCCACCGTGATTGGTGACACGCCCGAGTCGCCCGAGGTGGTCATCGTCACCAGCAGGAAATAGACGGCATCGCCCAGTGATTTCACCTTGGGGTTGATGCCGTGCTCCATGGCGAAGATCAGCACGGCGCACCCCGTCCACACCAGAATGAACAAGACCGTCAGTTCCACAATAAAGCGGTACCGTGCGACGGCCATCAGTCGCATGAACATGGACATGAATCCGAAGCGAAGGCCGCCCATCGTGTTCCTCGGTGCAAAAGGGATAGGGGGATATCGGACGAACCTCACCTGGGGTTAAGTCATGCCTGATCAAGGCCTGATTGCTGAGCCAGCTCGCCGGTGTGGGGCAATGTGTGGCGATAATCGCAGCCTGTCTTGACCGCTGGTGGCTTTGCGCACCTGACTTTGATCATGTTGGACCGTCTGATTTCCTTCCTCAAGGCCCTGGTGGCCACGACCCTGCTGATCCTCAACATCGTGGTCGCGTTTTCGATCGTTTTCCCCTTGGGGGTGGTCAAACTGGTGCTGCCCTTTCCGCTGGTTCGCAAGGTCTGCAATGCCTTGATCAGCCCGGTGGCCAACACCTGGGTGCATTGCAACAGTGGCTGGATGAAGCTTGTGCAGCCCAAGCCCTGGCACATCGAAGGGGTGGAGGGCCTGTCGCGCAAGGGCTGGTATCTGATTGGCAGCAATCACCAGAGCTGGGTCGACATTCTGGTGCTGCAGCGCGCCTTCGATGGTCACGTGCCCTTGTTGAAGTTCTTCATCAAGAAAGAACTCATTTTTGTGCCGCTGATGGGGCTGGCCTGGTGGGCGCTGGACTTCCCGTTCATGCGTCGCAAGGGCGGCAGCAGCGCCGCCAAGGATCTGGAAGCCGCGCGCAAGGCCTGCGAAATCTTCCGACTGAACCCAACTTCGGTGATCAGTTTCATGGAGGGCACTCGCGTCACGCCAGTCAAACACAAGGAGCAGAAGTCTCCCTACAAGAACCTGCTCAAGCCCAAGACGGGTGGCATCGGCATGGCCTTGGAGACGATCGGCGAGAAGTTCGAGTGCCTGCTGGACGTGACCATCGTCTACCCCCATGGGGTGCCCACGTTCGGTGACTTGCTCTCCGGCCGAGTGAAAGACGTGATCGTGCGCGTGCATCGTCGTGAGATCCCGATGGACCTCAAGATCGTGAAAGCGGACGATACCCAGTACCGTCATCGCCTTCAGCACTGGATCAACGAAATCTGGGCCGCCAAGGACCGAGAAATCGATGAATTGCAGGCGCAATTCAAGCAAGGACGAATTGGCCGTTGAGCGGTGATCGCGTGGCCATCATGAGGCCACGTCGATCCTCAAGGCTGCGACGCGGCTTTCAATGGTGCACTCAGGCGATCAAAGTCGCCAGGGGCCACGTACTGCAGCACATCCTTGCCTTTGGCGTTGAGTGTCAGGTCCAGGCCCTTGCTGGGGTACAACAGGTGTTCGGCCGCCTCGGCCCCCTGTCCAACTTGCCGGCGCTGCTCGGGTTGACCGAAGCGTTCGATCACCATTGCGGCATCCAGATTGGCCTGGGGAATGAAGGCCATGGCTGACACGGGGAACGCCGACGCAGCCTGTCGATCAGCTGGTGTCAGGGTGTACTTGCGGGTGGTGCTTTCCATGAACTCCGACTTCAGCGCCCGTTCCCGCATGCCCTGAACGGTGGCCACAGGGGCCGCCAACGTCAGTACCAGCTTGCCGCTGATGAAGCCCGCCTGGGCCGGGTCCACAAAAGCTTCCAGGGCGCCGGCTTCGCCTGGCGCGGCAATGATCGCGATCTCCAGGTTAGGGCCCCAGAGCTTTTGGGCATCGGCCAGCGTGCTGCCGCCTGGGCCCAGTGTCACACCCAAAGCGCGCACCTGCCCCGAGGGCAGGGATTCAATCTGCCATGGCAGGCCCACTGCAGTGGTTTGGCTGGCACCTGACATCTTGTCATGCCCAGCCACCAGCACGGCGCTCAAAGCCAGTGCCCCGGCGATCATGCCGGTGACGGCCCAGATCTGTTTCATCTTCTTATCCTTGGCATGCGTCTTGATGTGCCAGGCGCAGCAGGTTCTTTTGAACCTTGCCCATGGCATTGCGCGGCAGCTCATCGGTCACGATGATGCGCTTGGGTACTTTGTAGCCCGCAATGGTTTGCTTGAGTGCCTGGATCATGTCTGCTTCATCCAGCGAGGCGCCAGCCTGGGCTACCACCACCGCCACCACCCCCTCACCAAAGTCGGGGTGGGGGACGCCAATCACGGCCGACTCGATCACGCCCTGCATCTTGTCGATGTGGCTTTCCACCTCGGCCGGGTACACGTTGAAGCCGCCGGTGATGATCAGGTCCTTGGCGCGGCCCACCAGGTGCACATAGCCGCGGTCATCGATCTGGCCCACATCGCCGGTACGGAACCAGCCATCGGCGGTAAAGGCTTCGGCGGTCTTGTCGGGCATGCCCAGGTAGCCTACAAACACATTCGGGCCCGTGACTTCGACATGGCCTACGGTGCCGTCCGGGCAGGGCTTGCCTTCGTCGTCGACGATGCGCACGTGTACCCCAGGCAGGGCGGGGCCCACGCTCCCCGACACCCGCTCGCCCTCCCTCGGGCGACAGGGGTTGGAGCACAGCATGCCCGTTTCACTCATGCCGTAGCGTTCGAGGATGGTGTGGCCCGTCATGGCCTGGAAGTCTTCAAAGGCGGCGGGCAGCAAGGGTGCCGAGCCGCTGATGAACAGGCGCATGTGATCGCAGGCCGAACCGGTCAGGGCTGGGTCTTGCAGCAGGCGGCCATACATCGTGGGCACGCCCATGAACACGGTCGCCCGCGGGCGATGCGTGTCCTTGATGTGGCGAATGACCTGAGCGGCATCGAAACGGGCCAACCAGCGCATGGGGGTGCCTGAAAGCAGCGCGCAGTGCACAGCCACGAACAAGCCATGGATGTGGAAGATGGGCAGGGCGTGGATCAGTACATCGTCGGTGCGCCAGTCCCAGTGGCGCAGCAGCGTGCGCGCGTTGCTCAACAGGTTGCCATGCGTGAGCATGGCGCCCTTGCTTCGGCCGGTGGTGCCTGAGGTGTACAGGATCGCCGCCAGATCGTCGGCCTTGCGGCGCGCATGGTCGTGCTGGTCAGACTGCACCGCGGCGTGAGTCAGGAGGCTGCCGTTTTGTCGGTCACCCAAAGTGAACAGGTGTTCGACCTGGCGGTGCGCGGCCAGCGGCACCACCCAGTCTTGATCATCTGGGCGGCACACGAGCACGGCTGGGCGCGCATCGGCCACAAAGTAGTCCAGTTCGGCGGCCTTGTAAGCCGGGTTGAGCGGCAGGTACACGCAGCCGGCTCGGAGTGTGGCCAGGTACAGCAGCAGCGCCTCGACCGACTTGTCGACATGGGCTGCCACAACCGGAGGGCGGCCCGCTACCCCTTTGAGTTTGAGGCCTTCGAGCAAGTTGGCCAGCATGGCCGTGGCCCGATCCAGGTCGTCCCACGAGTAGTAATGGCCGCCATCGAGCAAGATGGCGGGGTCGTGCAGGGTGGCGGGCCAGGCCGCGCGCAGGGCGGTGAACAGGTTCATGACCCGTAACTTACCGCAACTTTCGGCTGATCACGCCAGGCCCAGCAAGCCCCAGCCACTGTCCTGTGGCGTTTCATTGATCGGGTCGGCATCGCTGGCGTGATAGACCTCGACCCGGTTGCGCCCTCGGCGCTTGGCGCGGTACAGCGCCGCATCGGCTTGTTGCAGCAAACCGTGAATGTGGGTGTGCTCGGCTTCGTCCCATTGCACTGCGCCAATGCTCACGGTGGCGTGCAAGGTGCGGTTGCCGATGGTGATCGGGGTCAGGCTGAGCGTGGCGCGGATACGCTCCAAAGCGATGATCGAGTCTTCCAATGAGGTGCTGGTCAGAATCACTGCAAACTCTTCACCCCCAATACGGGCTGGTGTGTCCGAGTCGCGCAGCGCCTGGCGCAGGATGTCGGCCAGCACGCGCAGCACTTCGTCGCCAGCACTGTGGCCGTAGGTGTCGTTGATCTGCTTGAAGTTGTCGAGGTCCAGCAGGGCCACCGTCAGAGGGCTGCCATAGCGCCGGGTTTGCAACAGGCAGGTCTCTGCCACATCGAAAAAATGGCGGCGGTTGGGCAGGCCGGTGAGGGTGTCCTCGGTGGCCAGCCTCAACCATTCCTGCTCGGCTTCGATGCGAGCTTCCTCCTGGTGGCGGGCATGAATGAGGGTGCCCAGGGTGGTGACCAGTGGGGCCAGTAAATCGATCAGGGCCGAGTCGAAGGGGCAGTCGCGGTTGCCTAAGCCAATCAGGCCGACCACGTCGTGGTCGAAGCAAATGGGCAGGCCCAGGAAATTGTCCAGTGGCGGTACGCCTGCGGGCCAGGTTGCCACGGCGCCATGAGTTGGGCTGGTGTCCTCATTGATGACGACGGTTTGGTTGGTCGTGACGACGCGCCCAAAGAGGTTGTTCAGGTCGAAGTATTCCCTTGATTGAAAACCGGAGGTGAGGCCATCCCCCAAGGTCATGGTGGGCACCACCAGATAAGGCACGCCCGGCGCGCTGTGTCGCACCACGCCGATCAGCCCAAACTGGCAGCCGCTCAATCGCAGCAGGGGAGCGAACAGCGCCTCGCAGGCGTCCTTGATGTCGTGGTTGAGCAGGAAGGTGGCTTGCGCCTGATTGATCAGGTCAAGTAACTGCCTTTGCTGGTGTTGCACCTCTTCCTGGCGCTTCTGTTCCGTGATGTCGCGCAGCGTGCCGACCACCCGCTTGGGGCGGCCACGGTGATCGCGCTCGACCAGCTTGCCGTAGCTCTGCACCCAGATGTAGTGGCCCGCATGGTGACGAATCCGGTATTCGATCGAGATGATGTCACTCAAGCCCTTGCGGTAAATCTGCGTGGCCTCGACGATCTTGTAGCGGTCTTGTGGGTGAACCAGCTTCAGCCACGAGGCCACGGTGGTCTGGGTTTCATCGGCCCCGGCGAAGCCCAGCATGGCTGCGGTACGGTGGCTGACGATGCGGTCGTGTGTTTCGAAGTCGAAGTCCCAGGTGCCCATTTGGGCCGATTCCAAGGCCAGTTGCAGCCGCTCCTGTGTGGTACGAGCCAGTTGATCGGCGGCTGATGCGGTCACACGGTCGGCTTCCGGGGGGGCGCTGGTCAAAGGCATGAATGAACTCTCCCGCTTCCATGATCAACCCGCACGGTTCGGGGCGTCAAGGGCTACAACGTGGTCAGCGGGGGTGTTGGTTGACCTCTCCCCCTGCGTAGCAGGCGATTTGGGACGTTCTTTACATTGCGAAACCAGCGCGGGGTGTGCCGGTTCAGTCTTCCGACTCTGGCGCCACCACCTTGATGCGAAAGCCTGGGGCGGCTACCACCTGTCCGGCCCGAATCTTGGCGGTTTTCCGCGACTCGTCCTGGCCATCGACTTGAATCAGGCCTTCTGCCACCATGGATTTGGCTCGCCCCCCACTTTCGGCCACGCCCGCGGCCTTGAGCAAACTGTCCAGGGGAATGAAGTCGCCTCGCAGGTCGAAGCGGATTTGTTTCAGGGATGCCATGGGTTGGGTCGTGGAGCAAATGGGGGCACAATTCGCCGACATTGTGCACTTACGTGTTTTCAGATTCGACCATGTCTCTCAAAAGAACCGATCTGGCCAAGCGGCTCGCTCTCAAGATCTCCCAAAAAATGAAAACCGCAGGGGTTCCGGGCCGCTTTGCGGCTGAGGCGGCGGTGCCGCTGGACCGCCGCGAGCGACGCAAGCTGGAGCAGGCCGAGGGGCTGGTCCCGTTTGCCGTCAAATTGCATGACGATCTGGTCAAGCAACTGCGTGCGTTGGCCGAGCAAGATGGCGGCAACCTTAACGCCGTGACCGAACGTTTGTTGCGCGCGGGTCTGGCTGCTGAACCGGCTGCTTCCCCCGTGGCGATCGACCCTGCAGGGCCGGCGCAAAAGCCTGCGAAGGCGGGTACGAAGTCGGCTTCGACGACAGCTGTGAAAAAGGCTGCGAAAGCGGTTGAGCAAAAGGCAGAGAAGAAGACTGAGAAGGCTGTGGAGAAAGCGGCCAACAAAAAGGCGGCTGACAAGAAGCCCGCTGACAAGAAGCCCGCCAAGGCTGACGAAAAGAAGGCTGACACCAAGAAAGCTGCCGGTAAAACGGTGGCTGCCAAAAAGGTCAGCAGCAAGAAGGCCCCCGGCAAGAAGGCCTGACCCGCTCAGGCTCCCCGTTGATTCAGGAGACGCAGGATGAACCGACCGATGATGCAAGTAGTCAATCCGCAGACCGGCGAGTCCGATCCTGCAGAAATCCGTCGTGTGTTCGACGCGCAACTGGCCACCGCGCTGGCTTGGCGCGAGTCCACGGCTGCCGAGCGCATCGCCCGCCTCAAGAAGTTGCGCGATGCCATGATGGCGCGACGGGAAGACTTTTACGCCGCATTCCAGAAGGACTACCGCAAGCCTTCGGCCGAAGTTGAGGCCACCGAGTTCATGCCGGTGCTCGACGAAATTCGCCATGCGATTGGCAGCCTGAAGAAGTGGATGAAGCCCACCAAGGTGTGGCCCACCATCGCCTCGGCCCTGACCAGCAGCTGGATCGAGTACCAGCCTCGCGGTCGTGCCTTGATCGTGGCCCCCTGGAACTTCCCGCTGAACCTGTGCTTCGGCCCCATGGTGTCGGCGCTGGCGGCGGGCAACACCGTCATCCTCAAGCCCTCGGAAATGACGCCCGCGGTCAGTGCCGTGATGGCCGAGATCATTGCGGCCACCTTCCCGGAAAACGAGGTGGCCCTGTTTGAAGGCAGTCTGCCCACCTCGCAGGCGCTGCTCGATCTGCCGTTCGACCACATCTTCTTCACTGGCTCGCCTGCCGTGGGCAAGGTGGTGATGGCCGCGGCCGCTAAGCACCTCACCAGCGTCACGCTGGAGCTGGGCGGCAAGTCGCCCGTCATCGTGGATGAAACCGCCAACCTGCGCCTGACGGCTGAAGCCCTGATGTGGGGCAAGTTCACCAACTGCGGTCAGATCTGTGTGGCGCCCGATCATGTCTATGTGCATGAATCGGTGAAAGACAAGCTGGTGGCCGAATGCAAGGCCGTGCTGGCCGAACGCTATGGCGTGACCGCTCAAGAGCAGCGCAACAGCCCGCACCTGGCACGCGTCATCAACCAGCGCCATACGCAACGCATTGCCGGTTTGCTGCAAGACGCCCAAGGGCGTGGCGCTCGTGTGCTGACGGGGGGCGAGGTGGATGTGGCCGCTTGCTACATTGCCCCCACCCTGATCGAACAGGTGCCGCAGGAAGCACAGATCATGTCCGAGGAAATTTTCGGCCCGGTTCTGCCCGTGATCACCTATCGTGACCTGGATGCCGTGGTGCGTGAGATCAACGCCCAGCCCAAACCGCTGGCCCTGTATGTGTTCAGCACCGACAAGGCTCGCACACGTCGCCTGCTGGCGCGAACCAGTTCGGGCGGCGTGGCCATTAACCATTGCGTGCTGCACTACGCCCAGGGTAACCTGCCGTTTGGGGGGGTGAACAACTCGGGCATCGGCAACGCGCACGGGCATTTCGGCTTCAAGGCCTTCTCGCATGAGCGGGCCGTTCTGAAGTCGGGCCCCATCCTGATGGCCAAGCTGTTCTTCCCGCCCTACACCGACTTCAAGCAAAAGCTCATCCGCGCCACGGTCGATATCCTGCGCTTGCCCAAGCTGTTCTGATCCGGGCTGTCCGAATTCAGCGCGCTTTGCCGCGATAATTCGGCCCCGGACCCTCCGCCCGCCTCTGGCTTGTTCTGCTTGGCGGGCTTTTTGCATGTCTGGACGATTGTGGACATCTTCATTCAACAAGTGATCAACGGCCTGGTGGTCGGCAGCATGTATGCGCTGGTGGCCCTGGGCTACACCATGGTGTACGGCATCATCAACCTGATCAACTTTGCCCACGGCGAAGTGCTGATGGTCGGCGCCCTGGTCAGTTGGACCGTGGTGACGGTGCTGGCCGACAGCGGCTTGCCCGGTTGGGCTTTGCTACTGCTGTCGCTGGTGGTGGCCATGCTGGCTTGCATGGTGCTGAACTTTGTGATCGAAAAACTGGCCTACCGCCCCTTGCGCAGTGCGCCTCGTCTGGCGCCACTGATCACGGCCATGGGCATGTCGCTGCTGCTGCAGACCCTGGCCATGATCATCTGGAAGCCCGATTACAAGCCCTATCCGATCCTGCTGCCCGACGAGCCCTATGACTTCTTTGGCGCCACCATCAATGTGGCGCAGATTCTGATTCTGGGGGTGACCGCGGTGGTGCTGGCCGGGCTGATGGCTTTGATTCATGGCACCCGCCTGGGCCGCGCCATGCGGGCCACAGCCGAGAACCCCCGCGTGGCTCAGTTGATGGGGGTGCAGCCAGACAAGGTCATCTCGGCCACCTTCGTGATCGGGGCCGCCTTGGCGGCGTTGGCCGGCGTCATGTGGGCGGTGAACTACGGTTCGGTGCAGCACACCATGGGTTTCCTGCCGGGACTGAAGGCTTTCACGGCCGCCGTGTTCGGCGGCATTGGCAACCTGGGCGGGGCCGTGGTGGGCGGATTGCTGCTGGGCCTGATCGAAGCCCTGGGGGCAGGCTACATTGGCGATCTGACCGGCGGCGTGTTGGGTAGCAACTACCAGGACATCTTTGCCTTTGCCGTGCTCATCCTCATCCTCACGCTGCGCCCACAAGGCCTGCTGGGTGAACGCGTGGCCGATCGCGCTTGATGGGGGCCGCATGAACAAGAAGCTGATCGGATTCATTGTGAGCGCGGTGGCCCTGGCGGTGTTGCCACTGTGGCTGCAAGGTGTGGGCCAAGCCTGGGTGCGCATTGTGGACGTGGCCTTGCTCTACATCTTGCTGGCCCTGGGCCTGAACATCGTGGTGGGCATGGCGGGGCTGCTGGACCTGGGCTACATCGCCTTCTATGCCGTGGGCGCCTACCTGTTTGCCCTGCTGGCATCGCCCCACCTGGGCGAAGCCTTTCCGGCCATTGCGGCGATGTTCCCCAATGGGCTGCATACCCCCATCTGGCTGACCATTCCGCTGGGGGCCGGGGTGGCTGCCCTGGCCGGGGTGTTGCTGGGCGCGCCCACGCTGAAACTGCGGGGCGACTATCTGGCCATCGTGACGCTGGGCTTTGGCGAAATCATCCGGGTGTTCATGAACAACCTCGACGCCCCCATCAACATCACCAATGGCCCCAAGGGCATCGACAGCATCGACCCGCTCAAGGTCGGGTCTGTCAGCCTGGGTGAGCCTTGGCACGTGGCGGGCATGACCTTGCAGCCCGTCACGCTGCACTACTACCTGTTCCTGGGCATCGTCGTGCTGGCCGTGATCTTGTGCTCGCGTCTGCATGACTCGCGTCTGGGTCGCGCCTGGATTGCGATTCGGGAAGACGAAATTGCCGCCAAGGCCATGGGCATCAATGTGCGCAACACCAAGTTGCTGGCCTTTGGCCTCGGGGCCATGTTCGGTGGCGTGTCGGGCGTCTTGTTTGCCAGCTTTCAGGGCTTTGTGTCGCCAGAGTCGTTCAGCCTGCAAGAGTCGGTCATGGTGGTGGCCATGGTCGTGCTGGGTGGCCTGGGGCACATTCCGGGTGTGATTCTGGGTGCCTTCCTCTTGGCCGCCTTGCCTGAGGTGCTGCGCCACGTGGCCGGCCCCTTGCAGGCCATGACCGATGGGCGCCTGGACGCGGCCATCTTGCGGCAGCTGCTGATTGCCTTGGCCATGATCGGCATCATGCTGTTGCGTCCTCGAGGTCTTTGGCCCTCGCCACGGCATGAAGACCAGATGCTGCCCGAGTCCAGCGAAGGAGGTCGAGCATGAGCCAGCCTTTGCTGATGGTGTCGGGCGTGTCCAAACGCTTTGGTGGCGTCCAGGCTTTGACCGATGTGGGCTTGTCGATTCAGCCCGGCCAGGTGCACGGCCTGATTGGCCCCAACGGCGCAGGCAAGACCACCTTCTTCAATGTCATCACCGGGCTCGTGCCGTCTGATCAAGGCCGATTCGAGCTGGCCGGTCTGCCCTACAAGCCCACTGCCGTTCACAAGGTGGCCAAGGCCGGCATTGCTCGTACCTTCCAGAACATTCGACTCTTTGCCGAAATGTCGGCCTTGGACAATGTGCGTGTGGGGCGCCATGTGCGTACCCATGTGGGCTGGTGGCAGGCCGTGCTGCGCACCCCGGCGTTCAAGCGCGAGGAGGCGCAGATCCGGGCTGAGGCCATGGCCTTGCTCGAGTTTGTGGGCCTGGCGCACAAGGCGAATCAAACCGCGCACACCCTGAGCTACGGCGATCAACGTCGGCTGGAGATCGCCCGTGCCCTGGCCACCGAGCCCAAGCTGCTGGCGCTGGACGAGCCCGCCGCCGGCATGAATGCCACGGAGAAAGTGCAACTGCGCGAGCTGATCGAGCGCATTCGCCAGCAAGGCCGGGCTGTGCTGCTGATTGAACACGATGTGAAGCTGGTCATGGGTTTGTGTGACCACGTGACCGTGCTCGATCAAGGCAAGTTGATTGCATCGGGGCACCCTGCGCAGGTGCAGCGTGATCCGGCTGTGATTGCCGCGTATCTGGGAACGGGCCATCAGGCCGTGCCGACCGCATGAACGCCATGTCGAGGAATGTGATGGGTGAGCCCTTGTTGTCTGTTCGGCAGCTGAATGTGTCTTACGGTGGCATTCAGGCTGTCAAGAACCTGAGTCTGGATCTGAACCCGGGCGAGCTGGTCAGCCTGATCGGTGCCAACGGCGCCGGCAAGACCACCACGCTCAAGGCCATCTGTGGCTTGTTGCAGCCCGCAAGCGGTGAGGTGCGCTACCAGGGCCGAACCATCAAAGGGCAGGGCGCTTGGGAGTTGGTGTCGCAGGGCTTGGTCATGGTGCCGGAAGGCCGCGGCATCTTCACGCGCATGACCATTGAAGAAAACCTGCGCATGGGCGCGTACCTGCGTCGCGATGCAGAGGTCGAGTCCGACATCGAAGCCATCTACACGCGCTTTCCGCGCCTCAAAGAGCGCCATCGCCAACTGGCTGGCACGCTGTCGGGCGGCGAGCAGCAGATGCTGGCCATGGGTCGGGCCTTGCTGGCCAAGCCCAAGTTGTTGCTGCTGGATGAGCCCTCGATGGGGCTGGCCCCCATCATGGTCGAGCAGATCTTCCAGGTGGTGCAGGAAGTGGCTCAACAGGGGGTGACCGTCTTGCTGGTGGAGCAGAACGCCCACCGTGCGCTGGAGCTGGCCGATCGCGCTTATGTGCTCGACTCCGGCGAGATGGTGCTGTCCGGCCCGGCGGCTGACTTGTTGCGTGACCCGCAAGTTCAGGCCGCCTACCTCGGCGCCTGAGTGGGCGCCAAGATAGGGGTGTCCGCCGGCCGTTTTGCCTGATCAGGCCAGGGCGGCCTTGATCTTCTCGGCCAAGGTCTTCAGATGCGCCTGGTCAGCCATGACTGTGGCGTGAGGCTTGCGCAGATCAGCGATTGAGCCGGGAATGACATGGATGTGAAAGTGCGGCACGGTCTGGCCAGCGCCTGGACCGTTGAGCTGCATCAGCACCACCCCTTCGGCCCCCAGACCCTTTTTCTGGGCGTTGCCAATCTTGCGCACGGTGGCCATGCAGGCGGCTGCGGCAGTGTCTGAGAGTTCAAAGATCGTGGTGGCGTGCTCTTTGGGGATCACCAGGGCATGCCCATCGGTCTGGGGCATGATGTCCATGAAGGCCAGGGTGTGCTCGTCCTCGTGCAGTTTGATGCAGGGGATCTCGCCGCGCAGAATCTTGGCAAAGATGTTGTTCGTGTCGTAGGACATTCGAGGCTCCGGTCTGGTCGGTCAGTGTTTGTCGGCTTCGCTGGTGAAAGCGTCGGCGTAGAAGTATTCTGCAGGCAAGCCGGCTTGGGCCACAAAATCGCGTTGGGCCGACTGCACCATGATGGGGGCGCCACAGGCATACACCTCGTGGCCAGACAGATCGGGCAAGTCCTGCAGCACGGCCTGGTGAACAAAACCGGTCCGCCCGGTCCATTGGTCTTCCGGTTTGGCGTCAGACAGCACCGGCACGTAGCTCAACCAGGGCAGCTCGGCCGCTTGCTGTTGTGCCCATTCGTGCAGATACAGATCAGCTTTGCTGCGGCAACCCCAGTACAGACGGGTGGGGCGGGTGATGCCAGCGTGCCGCATGTGGTCGAGGATGGACTTGATGGGCGCAAAGCCGGTGCCCGATGCGAGCAGGACGATGGGGCGCTCGGAGTCTTCGCGCAGGAAGAAGGTGCCGAAAGGCCCCTCCATGCGCAAGATTTCCTTTTCCTTCATGGCGCCGAACACGTGGTCGGTGAATTTGCCACCGGGCATGTGGCGCAGGTGCAGTTCGATGCCACCACCGTCTTTCAGCGTGTGGGGGGCATTGGCCATCGAGTAGCTGCGGCGGCTGCCGTCTTTCAAGATGAACTCGATGAACTGGCCGGCGCGGAAGCCGAAGCTGTGGGTGGCAGGCAGTTGCAGCTTGAGCACGATGACGTCTGGAGCGACGCGTTCCAGCGTGGTCACCCGGGTGGGCATTTTCTGTACGGCGAAGTCACCCAGCCCGACGACCTGGCGTGCTTCGATGACCAGGTCGGTTTGCGGCGTGGCGCAGCAGGTCAGCAGATAGCCGGCGGCCTCTTCCTCGGCGCTGAGGGCCTTGGCCTGATGGGCGCCGTGAATCACGCGGCCCTCGACCAGCTTGCACTTGCAGGAGCCGCAGGCCCCATCCTTGCAGCCGTAGGGCAGGCCGATGCCGGCGTTGAGGGCGGCGCTGAGCACGGTCTCATCGCGCTGCATGGTGAATTCGCGACCACTGGGTTGAATGTGGACGGCAAAGCTCATGGAACAGACCTCTGAACAGGGAAAATAGGCAGACCGAGATTTTCGCTCAAGACCTGCTGCCGCCATGTACAACCCTCAGCCTTCCCGTTTGTCCCAGTTCAAACGCCCACGAGTTTTGATTGTGGGTTGCGGCGATGTGGGGCAGCGGGCTGCCCGTCTGCTGCGTGGCACCTGCCGTTTGCTGGCCCTGACCTCTCAGCCCGACCGGGTGTCAGCCCTGCGGGCTCAGGGCATCGTGCCGCTGGTAGGGAACCTGGATCAGCCAGCCACTTTGGCGCGTTTGTCGGGGCTGGCGCCTTATGTGCTGCACCTGGCGCCGCCGCCCAACACCGGCGGCACCGATACCCGTACCGCCCATCTGATGCAGGCCTTGGGCCGGCGCGCGGGTGTCCGTTCCTTGGTCTACGGCAGCACCACCGGGGTGTATGGCGATGCCCACGGCGCGCGTTTTGACGAAACCCGGGGCGTGAATCCAACCACGCCGCGCGCCCGCCGCCGCGTGGATGCCGAGGCCCGTGTGCGTTGGTTCGGGCGGCAGCACCCCGGCACCCGTGTCAGCGTCTTGCGCATTCCTGGCATTTATGCGCCTGATCGGGAGGGGGGGCACCCGCGAGATCGCGTGGCCAAGGGCTCACCGGTGCTGGTGGCGCAAGACGACGTCTACACGAACCACATTCATGCCGATGACCTGGCGCGCATCTGCGTGGCGGCGCTGTGGCGCGGCAAGCCTGGGCGCGTGTTGCACGCCAGCGATCACACTGAAATGCGCATGGGCGATTACTTTGACTGGGTGGCTGATCGCTATGGCCTGCCTCGTCCACCGCGCATCACGCTCGACGAGGCTCGGCGCACCATGACGGTGATGCAGTTGTCGTTCTGGTCCGAATCGCGCCGATTGATGAATGACCGACTGTGGGCCGATTTGCGTCTGTCCTTGCGTTATCCCACAGTCAAGGAAGGCTTGAATCTGGCTTGATTCAAGCTTGCGGCGCGGGCGTCTTGGGCTTGAATTTGCAGCAAGTCGCCACGCTGCATTCCCAGCAACGCGGTTTGCGTGCCTGGCAAATGTAGCGGCCGTGCAGGATCAGCCAATGGTGGGCATGAAGCCGAAATTCATCCGGCACGCGCTTGAGCAACTTCAGTTCCACTTCCAGCGGCGTTTTGCCCGGCGCCAGCCCGGTTCGGTTGCTGACGCGAAAGATGTGGGTGTCTACCGCCATGGTGGGTTCGCCAAAAGCCACGTTCAGCACCACGTTGGCGGTTTTGCGGCCTACGCCGGGTAAGGACTCGAGGGCTTCGCGGGTACGTGGCACTTCTCCGCCGTACTGCTCCAGCAGGATGCGGCAGGTCTCCATCAAGTGTTTGGCCTTGCTTTTGTACAGACCGATGGTCTTGATGTAGTCGCACAAACCTTCCAGACCCAGGTCGAGGATTTGCTGGGGCGTGTTGGCCACCGGGAAGAGCCGTCGTGTGGCCTTGTTCACGCCCACGTCGGTGGCCTGAGCCGACAGCAGCACCGCAGTCAGCAACTCGAACGGCGTGCTGTATTCCAGCTCGGTTTCGGGGTGTGGGTTGGCGGCCTGAAGGGTGGCAAAAAAGGTGTGGATGTCGGCGGCTTTCATGGCCCGCAAGTCTAGCGGTCACGAGAGGTCATAGCAGCACGATGCTGTCACTCAGTTCATTGGGGTTGTGTCGGTCTGCGCCCAGCGGGTAATGCTTGTGCAGCAGCGCGCCCACCTGCTCAATGGCGGTCTTCAGGCCTTGCTCCATGTTCTGCTGGGCCAGGTGGGCAGACAGTTCGCCCACCAGTTGCTCCCAGTGGTCGGCTTGCTCGATCTGGCGCATCAGCCCCCGGTCGGCCAGCACCTCGATGCGGCGATCGGCCAGCAGCAGGTAGATCAGCACGCCGTTGTTGTGCTCGGTGTCCCACACACCCAGTTGGGAGAACAATTCAACCGCACGTTGGCGGGGCGTCACACCGCGCCACAGCTGCGCCGGGCTCAGGCTGGCTTCCACGCAGACGCGCAGTTCGCCCAGATGGCGAGCCTCGCTGGCTCGAATGCATTGCTCCAAGCGCTGCCGCGCCGCAGCGGGAAGAAGCCGTTGGGTGTCGCGCACATCCATGCTCAGGTGCTTGAGCCAGCGCGATACAGGGCTACCGGATCGATGAGAGGGAGATTGCATGGCCGCCGGGTTCCTTCACCATCTGCCGGAGGCGCCGCCGCCTCCAAAGTCGCCGCCGCCACCTGACGAGAACCCCCCGCCACCAGAGCCGCCGCCCCAACCTCCACCGCCACCCCAGCCGCCGCCCATCGGCGGGCCGCCCCAGCCCCCGCGGCCGCTGTTGCCAAAGGCCAGGGCCAGAATGAACACCACGACCCAACCGATCACGCCCAGCACCAGGCTGCTGGTGATCAGGCCGATCAAGCCGCCGCCAATCAGGCCGGTGAAGGCCGCACCGCCTTTGCGGCCGAACAGGGCGCTCAGCAGGCCGTTGACCAGAGGCACGCCGACCAGGGCAAAGATGAGCCATTGCTCCCAGTTCAGCGTGGGGGACTTGCCAGTAGACCGGCTGGCATCAGGCAGAGGCAAGGCCTCGCCTTTGATGCGGCTGGCCAAGTGATCGACTGCGGCATTGAGGCCACCTGCGAAGTCGCCAGCCCGGAAGGCTGGGGTCATCACCCCATCAATGATGCGCTTGGCCGCGAGGTCAGGGATCGCACCTTCCAGAGCCTTGGCCACTTCAATGCGCATGCTTCGGTCTTGTTTGGCCACCAGCACGATCACGCCATCGCCCACGTCCTTGCGGCCGATCTTCCAGCTGTCGCCCACCCGTTGGGCGTAGGCGGCAATGTCTTCCGGCTGCGTGGTGGGCACCAGCAAGATCACCACTTGCGAGCCCAGGCTGCGCTCCAGGCTCGCGAGCTTGGCTTCCAGGCCTTGTTGCTGCTCGGCCGTCAGGGTGCCGGTCTGGTCGATCACGTGCGCCGACAGCACTGGAATGGCTTGCAGCTCCTGGGCATGCACCACCCACGGGCATACCCAAGCCAGCAAGGCCAGACACAGTGAGCGCATGAGGCGCACGGCCGCTGCCATGGCTTACTTCTTGTTGAAGTCCACCACGGGCGGGGTGGCAATCTGGGCTTCGTTCTGTACCGTGAAGCTCGGCTTGGTCTGGTAGCTGAACATCATGGCCGTCAGGTTGGTGGGGAAGCTGCGGGTCAGCACGTTGTAGTCTTGAACCGCCTTGATGTAGCGGTTGCGGGCCACGGTGATGCGGTTTTCCGTGCCTTCCAGTTGCACGCGCAGATCCTGGAAGCCTTGGTTGGCTTTCAGATTGGGGTAGTTTTCGCTGACCACCAACAAGCGCGACAGCGCGCCGCTCAACTCGCCTTGTGCTTGTTGGAACTTGTTGAATGCTTCGGGGTTGTTGACCAGTTCCGGGGTGGCCTGAATGCTGGTGGCCTTGGCACGGGCTTCCACCACCTTGGTCAGCGTTTCCTGCTCGAAATTGGCTTCGCCTTTGACGGTGGCCACAATGTTGGGCACCAGATCGGCGCGGCGCTGGTACTGGTTCAGAACCTCTGACCACGAGGCCTTGGTTTGTTCGTCAAGGCGCTGGAAATCGTTGTAGCCACAACCGCTCAGGGTCACGGTGGCGGTGCCGGCTACGAGGAGGGCAGCCAGGCGGGGGCGTGTGAAGCGTGCAACGGGCATTCGTCGTCCTTTCGATGGGAAAGTGCCTGAACGCGAGTCAGGTCACAACGACAGGATAAATCAGGTCGACGATGCCGAATTCAAGAGGCAAGATCAGGCCGCGTAGGCGGGCAGGTCCTGGCAGGACAGGACTTCGTGTCCACGTGACCGGGGGTAGCGGTCACGCACGATCTGCACGGCGCCCAGAGGGGTGTCGGCCATGACTTTCAAAACGCGTTTGACGGCGCGTTGCGACGGGTCGATCACGACCAGGGCCGACACTTCAAAGATTTTCAGGGCAGGTTCAATGGCGAGGTTCATCAAGGCGCGCATCGCGGTACTCCATTTCGTGAGTGCGGAGTACCTCTGACGGGACTCTCGCTCACCCCAACAGCATGCATTTTGCGGGCCAGGCATGACAGGGGAATGACCCCCGATCAAGGGAATACTCGGGGGGCGACTGCGGCCTTCCCGCCACTATTTCACTTCGTGCGACGGGTGCGCGCCTGCCAGCCAATGGCACCCAGTGCGGCCAGCATCAGCGCCAGGCTTTCGGGTTCCGGAACGGCCGGAAGGGTTTGCACCGACTGGATGGCCAGCAGGGATGTCTGGCCCCAGTCATTCATGTCGGCCACGGCCCAGGTCAAGGTGGCCGAGGTGGCGTGGGCAAAGGTGTAACTGAAGCTCTGCCAGCCGGTTTGCAGCATATCGGCATCGACTGCTGTGGTCTGTGTGGCCGCATCAGCCTGTGCCAGGGTGAACACCTGAGACGCGCCGCCGAGTTCCCGGATGATCAGCCAGGCGGTGTCGGGCATGTCGCGGTCACGCGAAAACAGGTTCCATTGGAACTGCAGCGTGTCGCCAGCCTGAATGGCCACCACCTGTCGCGCGGCCGAGCCCTCAATGAGGGATACCGTATGGTCCAAGGGGTCGAGTTCCAGTGCGGTGGGGTCGACTCCGGCGAAGCTCGCCAGGCCACCTGGCGCCATGACGTCGACAGCCGAGGTGCCAGACAGGTTGTAGGCGCCGTCGGCTGCCCCCATGTCGTCAGCCCCCAGCGAGGCAGTACTCAACACCATGGCACGTGGGGCACTCAAGGTCAGGCCCAGTGCGTTGGCGGGGGACATCACCGACACGTCGCCCAGGGTTTGCCAGCCAGCCAGGCCGTTGGCGCCGCCAATGAAGTGGCCGTTGAACACTCCGGCGTGTGCGGACAGACCGAGCGTGGTCGAGATCATGGCCGTAGCGATCTGCATTGCATGCTTTTTCATGTGACTTCCAATCAATGTCAGGGAAACAGGCTTCACAGGCCAAGGTCACGGCCGGGAACGATCTGGTTCACCGCCACGCCTTTCAGCAGAACCAAGGCGCGTGGCAGGGTGCTGCCAGCGCTGCCATCGGTATCGACTTGCACTTGTGTGCCGGTGTTGGTGCTGACCAGGCGGATGTAGCCCTGGCTCAATGCGGTAGCGGGGTTCACGCCGATGGACGCCAGCAAGGTGGTCAGATCAATGCGGTCGGTGCCGGGGGTGAAGTCGGTGATCGTGTCCAGTCCATCGCGAATCGACTGGTAGACAAACACGTCGCGGCCGGCACCGCCCGTCAAGGTGTCGCTTTGCTCGCCGCCGGTGATGACGTCGTCACCGGACGTGCCCATGATCGTGTCGCGGCCAGTCGAGCCATTGAGGGTCTTCAGAAGCGACAAGCCGATGACGATGGGGTCATGGTCAGATGACCGGTAAGGCGTGGCGCTGTAGTAGTCGGGGCCGCAGGTGGCGCAGGCCGGCTGCTTGAACTCGAGGTTGTAGTCAATGATTGAAGGCTCATCGGCATTCACGTGCCAGACCTGGGCGCCGGTCACCAAGGTGTTGGCTTCAGGTGTGGCAATGGCGTGGTCCAGCGAGCCAGCTTCTCCATCGAACACGTAGGAATAGTCCAAGGCGTTGAAGCGTTTGGCCAGATCGACGTAGCCATTCGACGTGAATTCGTAGACCGGGTCCTCCATGCCGTAGGCGTTGAAGTCGCCCAGCAGCAGGGTGCGTGCACTGCCGCTGCGGGTCTGCAGGTCAGCCACGAAGGAACGCAAGGCCTGCGCTTCGGCCACGCGAGCGGCGTTGAAGCACCCTTGGCCGTCACCCTGATCGACATCGGCTCCCGCAGCGCCGGAACAGCCCTTGGACTTGAAGTGGTTCACCACCACATTGAAGGTTTCGCCGTTGGCTGCCGCAAAGGTTTGGGCCACCGAGGGGCGCTTGTGCGAGGGGTCTGTGTCGCTGACCGACGGGCCCACTGGGGTGAGTGCGGCCGGCTTGTAAATGAGGCCGACCTTGATCGCGTCGGTGCCCACGCCGGTGCTCGGATCGGCAATGGTGGCGTAGGTGCCAGCGCCCATTTGTTCGTTCAGGCCCGCCACCAGGTTGGCAATGGCTTCCCCGTTGTTTTGCAACTCCATCAGGCCAACCACGTCGGCGTTGAGCGCTTTCAACTCGGCGACCAGTTTGTTGCGCTGGCGGGTGAATTCGGCGGCCGAATCGGCGCCACGGCAATCCGAGGTGGTGCCCGAAGGGGCGCAACCCTGACCGCTCTTGCCGCTGGCTGTTTTGCCGTCACCGAAAGTGGTGAAGTAGTTCAGCAGATTGGCGCTGGCCACGCGCACATTGCCACCCACGGGCAGGGGGGCGGAGGTACGCTGGTTGACGCGGGTGAAGTTGACGGCCGTCGTCGGGTGAATTTTGTAGCTGCCGGCGCCCGTGTTGTCGCTGGTGGCCAGGCCGTAGTCGATCACGCCGGTCAGGCTGTCGAGGGTGTCGCCTGCACGCAGGGTGTTGTCTGCGCCGATGTAAGGCGTGGGGTTGGGGTTTTGAAGGGAGTTGCCGTCGTCGAGCAGGATCTGACGCTGGGCATTGGCCTCAGTCAAGGCCACGGCGTCGCTGGAACCGGGGCGGAAGGCGTTGGTGGGCTTTTCCAGGCGCCCGCCAGCTGACAGAGTGACCTGACCGTAGCGACCTTGGAAGTAGTTTTGCGAGGCCGTCAACTGCGTGTTGATGGTGACCAGCATGCCTTCGACACGCTCCAGTTCGGCCGCGGTGGCTGGCAAGGTGATGACCGTGGGCGCAATGGCATAGCCCGCCCCCAGCACGGTCACATTGCTGACGCCGCTGATCTCGGTGACGGTACGAGCCGCGGTGAGCGCGTTGGATGCGGCGCCGGTATTGAACTCCACGACGTTACCGGTCAGCTGAATCAGCTGGCCGACTGACACGGTGGGCGCTGTGCCCGTGAACACGAACACGCCATCTGAGGTCTGGGGCAGTCCGTCGCCCACTGGGTCTTGCAGGAAGAAGCCGTTGTTATTCAAGCGCGTGACCACGCCCCTGGTGCTGACGGTTTGGCCTGCGTAGGGGCTGGTGTGGCCGCTGCCCTGAATGTCGAAAATCGACACCGTGGCGGGGGCCGGTGCCGCCGTGCATGTGCCAGCGGGAGACGCCCCATTGCGTGGCGTGGGGGCTGCGGTATTGAAATCGCTGGCGTTGTTGTTGGTGTCGGTGCAACCGTTAAGGCCGCGCATGACAGCCACGGTGTTGGATGGCGCGGGCGTGGCTCCGCTGCCTTCATAGGCAGAGGCCGTGGCACCGAAGCCCACGAAGTCTTCCACCGAAGCAGCGCTTACTCCGGTTCCGCTCAGTGCGGTGGTGGAGCGCACCAGCGCCACCTTGCCGGCCGTGCCACTCATGGCGATCGTGCCGATGGCATCCGGGGTGGGCAGTGCGGCGGTGCCGCCTGTGCCTGCCGCCTGCTGAATCAGGTAGTACTGGCCAGGTTGCAGCACCGTGTTGCTCAGGTTCGTGACCTGCCATGACGTGCCGGTGGCCGAAGCGTATTGAACCGACCAGCCCGACAGATTCACGGCTGCCGCGCCAGCATTGAACAGCTCAACGAAGTCGTTCTTGTAGGTTGCCCCGGCGTTACCGCCCCCGCCGTACACCTGGCTGATGACCACGCCAGTGGAGGAGGCCTGGGCGCACATCGACGCCATGGCCAGCGCCATCGCCGTGGCAAACGGGGTCAAAGATCGGGGGGTGGAGAAACAACGTGACATGACAACAGTCCTTGGATCAAACGGATCCAAGCAGTGTCGTCATGGCGTGTTGCACGCCGATGGGCGTACCCCATCGAGCCGCCTGAATCGATCGGCTCAATCACGTGGCAGTTGTGGGCCCAAGGTGGTCGCTTCAGATCACCCCTGTCCGCGATTCAGAGAGCAAATGGCCTGAGATGACACTCAACGAGCCTGACGTCGAGCCCGTGCGCGCGCCAGCGCCGCTTCGATCACGGCGCGCTTCTGATCCAGTTGCGCGGCATCTGTCAAACGCGAGGCTTCGGCCAGGTTGGCCAGCTTGTGTTCGGCCTTGGCTTGCAGGCGGGCCTCATTGTCGGCCTTGGCTTGGGCGATGCGAATGGTTCGGAAGGCGTGCCGGTCGCGTGCCTCGTCGGCCTGCTGCGGGCTCCAGGCGCGCCAACCGGTGGGGGCTGGGCTCAGGTCGTGCGCCGGAACGAGAGAGATGCAGTCCACCGGACAGGCTGGAATGCACAACTCGCAACCCGTGCATTGGTCTTCCACCACCGTGTGCATGTGCTTGGGCGCACCGATGATGCAGTCGACCGGGCAGGCTTTGATGCACAAGGTGCAGCCAATGCACCAGCTCTCGTCGATGACTGCCAGGAAGCGAGGGGCCTCGCTACCGAATTCGGGATTCAGAGGGACAACTGGCAGGCCGGTGGCCTCAGCCAGACGCTTTACACCTTCTTCGCCACCAGGCGGGCATTGATTGATGTCAGCCTGACCCTGGGCAATCGCCTGGGCGTAGGCGGCACAGTCAGGGTAGCCGCAGCGGGTGCACTGCGTTTGCGGCAGGAGAAGGTTGATCTTGTCGGCGTCCAGCATAGGCGCCGCAGTCTACAACCTTCCCCACCGTCTTGGTGGCATGGGTGGCCTTCCCAGACCACCGCATATCAAGGGCGGGCTCAGCGCGCCTTTGAAGACGACTTGGTGGCCGCCGGGGTCTTGCCTGCCGAGCGTGCCGACACGCGGGCCAGCTCGCTGTGTGCGTAGATGAAGGCCTTGATCTCCGGGTAGGCCATTTCGCGCCAACGACGGCCCGAGAAAATGCCGTAGTGACCCGCGCCCTTGACCACGTAGTGCTGATGGCGGCCCTTTGGAATGCCAGTGCACAGGTCATGAGCGGCTTCGGTCTGGCCGGCGCCGGAAATGTCGTCCAGTTCACCTTCCACGGTCAGCAGCGCAGTGGTCTTGATGTCCTGAGGACGGACCAGCTCCAGCTCGCCTTCCGGGTTACGAACTTGCCAGGTGCCATTGACCAGGGCGAAGTCCTGGAACACGGTCTTGATGGTGTCCAGGTAGTAGTCGGCCGGCAGGTCCAGCACCGCGTTGTACTCGTCGTAGAACTGGCGGTGGGCTTCGGCGCTGTCGCCATCGCCGCGCACCAGATCCAGGAAGTAGTCGTAGTGCGAGGTCGCGTGGCGATCGGGGTTCATGGCCACGAAGCCTGTGTGCTGCAGGAAGCCTGGGTACACACGACGGGTGGCGCCGGGGTAGTTGGGGGGCACGCGGTAGATCACGTTGGCCTCGAACCACTCGAACGACTTGTTCATCGCCAGGTTGTTCACGGCGGTGGGCGACTTGCGTGCGTCAATGGGGCCGCCCATCATGGTCATGGTCAGCGGGGTTTTCTCGCCGCGGCTGGCCATCAGGGAGACTGCCGCCAGCACCGGCACCGTGGGTTGGCAAACCGAGATCACATGCACGTTCGGGCCGACCACGCGAATGAAATCCTGAACGTAGTTCACATAGTCGTCCAGATGGAAGGTGCCGTCTTCAACCGGCACCATGCGCGCGTCGATCCACTCGGTGATGTAGACCTTGTGATCGTGCAGCAAAGTACGAACGGTGTCGCGCAGCAGGGTGGCGTGGTGGCCGGACAGGGGGGCGACCACCAGCACGGAGGGCTGATCGCGCATTTGGGCCAGCACTTCGGCGTCGTCGGTGAAGCGTTTGAAGCGGATCAGGCGGCAGAACGGCTTGGTGTCTACCACTTGTTCCTGGATGACGACTTCGGCGCCGCCAACCGTGACTTCGCGGATGTCAAACGCGGGCTTTTCGTATTCCTTGGTCAGACGGTGAATCAAGTCGAAACCGGCTGCGACACGATGTGCCTGCGGCAACTGCGCCATGGGCGACAGAGGATGGCTATACAGCTTGGAGGCTGCGCTGGCGAATTCGGAGAAGGGGCTCAGCCAGGCGCGATTGGTTTCGTAAATCTGATAAAGCATGGTGTGACCTTTTGGGTTCAGGAGTCTGGCGCATCAAGCACAAGTCGCGGTTTTCGACTTGTTGCAGTGCAGCATAAAGTACTTTCACCATCTTTGCATCGATTTCCGAGGGGCTAGAGCAACAACAAAGACTCAAACCACGTGCAATTTTCATGTCGGGGCGGGCGTTCGTGCTTGCTCTTGCTGCGGCGCACCAACTTTGTGCGTAGACATGAAAAAAGCCAAAGACCCGAAGGCCTTTGGCTTCATCTCTATCGCAGAACGAAGAGTGGATGCTTACATCACAGCCTTGATGGCAGCCGCCACAGCCTTGATGTTCTTGGTGTTCAGCGCAGCCACGCAGATGCGGCCCGAATCGACACCGTAAATGCCGAATTCGGAGCGCAGGCGCTGCATTTGAGCGGCGTTCAGGCCCGAGTAGCTGAACATACCCTTTTGGCGGGTGATGTAGCTCAGGTCGCCTTGCACGCCAGCGGCGGTCAGTTCGTTGACCAGGGCGGTGCGCATCAGCTTGATGCGGTCACGCATTTCAGCCAGCTCGTCTTCCCACATTTGGCGCAGCTCGGGGCTGGTCAGCACGGTGGCGACCACTTGAGCGCCGTGGGTGGGTGGGTTGGAGTAGTTGGTGCGAATCACGCGCTTCAACTGGCTCAGCACGCGAGCGCATTCTTCTGCGGTTTCGCTCACGATGCTCAGAGCGCCCACGCGCTCGCCGTACAGCGAGAAGCTCTTGGAGAAGCTGGTGGACACGAAGTAGCTCAGGCCGGCGTCCAGGAACTTGATCACCACAGCGCCGTCTTCGGCGATGCCGTTGCCGAAGCCTTGGTAAGCCATGTCCAGGAAGGGGACCAGGCCGCCAGCCTTGATCACGGCAATGACTTCATCCCACTGGGCATCGGTCAGGTCGTAGCCGGTGGGGTTGTGGCAGCAGGCGTGCAGCAACACGATGGTGCCGGGGGCCGATGCTTTCAGCTTGGCGATCATGCCCTCGAAGTTGATGCCACGGTTGGCCGCGTCGTAGTAGGGGTAGACGTCCACGGGGAAACCGGCCGACTCGAACAGGGCGCGGTGGTTTTCCCAGCTGGGGTCAGAAATCAGCACTTGGGCGTTGGGGTTCAGGCGCTTGAGAAAGTCAGCGCCCAGCTTCAGGCCGCCGGTGCCACCGATGGCTTGAGCGGTGGCGATGCGACCGGCCTTCACGGCGGGGTGCTCGGCACCGAACACCAGGCCTTGCACGGCCTTGTCATAGGCCACGATGCCGTCGATGGGCAGGTAGCCGCGCGCCTTGGGGGCTTCCATCATCTGCTTTTCAGCAGCGGCCACGCACTTGAGCAGGGGCAGTTTGCCGTTGTCGTCGGTGTACACACCCACGCCCAGGTTCACCTTGTTGGGGTTGGTGTCGGCGTTGAATTGTTCGTTGAGGCCCAGAATCGGGTCGCGGGGGGCCATTTCAACGGTGGCAAACAAAGAGGCCATGCAAGCAGTCTCCGGTGGGTTGGGATAAGCTGAAAAGCAATAACGCACCGAGTTGACGCTGGCTGAACCTGTTGGGTGACGCCAGTTTGGTTCCTCGGGCAAACCCTTTATTTTATCTCGCCAAAGTTCGAACATGCCAGACCTGATTGATGTCAACAGTTCACAAACCTCGCCCAAGGGAGGCGGGGAGGGTGATTCAGGCGGCCAATTCGTGACTTTTCCCGACTCGCCGTTTCAGTTGTTCCAGCCTTATCCCCCTGCGGGCGACCAGCCCACGGCGATTGCCGGTCTGGTGGAAGGCGTGCAAGACGGCCTGGTCTATCAGACCTTGCTGGGGGTGACAGGCTCCGGCAAAACTTTCACCATGGCCAACACGATCGCCCGCCTGGGGCGGCCGGCCATCGTCTTTGCGCCCAACAAAACCTTGGCGGCACAGCTGTACGCCGAATTCCGCGAGTTCTTTCCCAACAACGCGGTGGAGTATTTCGTCAGCTACTACGACTACTACCAGCCCGAGGCCTACGTGCCGCAGCGCGATCTGTTCATTGAAAAAGACAGCGCCATCAACGAAGCCATCGAACAAATGCGCTTGAGTGCCACCAAGAGCATTCTGGAGCGCCGCGATGTGGTCATCGTGGCCACCGTGTCGGCCATCTACGGTATCGGCAAGCCCGAGGACTACATGCAGATGGTGTTGATCGCGCGGGTGGGCGACAAAATGGGCCAGCGAGATGTGATTGCGCAGCTCATTCGCATGCAATACCAGCGCAACGACATGGACTTTGGGCGCGGCACCTTCCGGGTTCGAGGCGACACCATCGATGTGTTCCCCGCCGAACACAGTGAACTGGCCGTACGCATCGAGTTGTTCGACGATGAGATCGATTCGATTCAATTGTTTGACCCGCTGACTGGCCGCATTCAGCAGAAGATTCCCCGCTTCACCATCTACCCATCCAGCCACTACGTGACCCCGCGCGAGCGGGTGCTGGTGGCCATTGAGGCCATCAAGGACGAACTCAACGGCCGCGTGAAAGAGCTGGTCGGCATGGGCAAGCTGGTCGAGGCGCAGCGTCTGGAGCAGCGCACCCGGTTCGATCTGGAAATGCTGCAAGAGGTGGGGCACTGCAAAGGCATCGAGAACTACACCCGGCACCTTTCGGGCGCCAAGCCCGGTGATCCACCGCCCACGCTGGTGGACTACATGCCGCCCGATTCCCTCATGTTCCTTGACGAAAGTCACGTCATGATTGGCCAGTTGGGGGGCATGTACAACGGCGACCGTTCGCGCAAGACCACCTTGGTAGAATATGGCTTCCGCCTGCCTTCGGCCCTCGACAACCGTCCGCTGAAGTTCGACGAATTCGAGCGCAAGATGCGCCAGGTCATCTTCGTGTCGGCTACGCCGGGGGATTGGGAAAAGCAGCACACCGACAACGTGGTCGAGCAGGTGGTGCGCCCGACCGGCTTGTTGGATCCCATTGTGGAAGTGCGCCCCGCCACGCATCAGGTGGACGACGTGTTGCAGGAGATCCGCATTCGTGTCGAGAAAGACGAGCGCGTGCTGATCACCACGCTGACCAAACGCATGGCCGAGCAGCTCACCGACTACCTCACTGACAACGGTGTCAAGGTTCGGTACTTGCACTCCGACATTGACACCGTCGAGCGCGTCGAAATCTTGCGCGACCTGCGCTTGGGAACCTTTGATGTGCTGGTCGGCATCAACCTATTGCGTGAGGGCTTGGACATTCCAGAGGTGTCCCTGGTGGCGATTCTCGATGCTGACAAGGAAGGCTTCCTGCGTGCCGAGCGCAGTCTGATTCAGACCATCGGACGTGCTGCGCGGAACCAGAACGGCATGGCCATTCTGTATGCCGACAAGATGACCGAATCCATGCGCAAGGCCATTGGCGAAACCGAGCGACGCCGAACCAAGCAGATCGCCCACAACGAGGCGCACGGCATCACCCCGCGCACGGTCAACAAGAAGGTCAAGGAGTTGATCGATGGCGTGATGTCCAATGCCGCCAAGGACGACCTCAAGGCCGCACAGGCCCTGGCCGATTCGGTGGCCGATGCCAGCGATCTGAGCGAAAAAGACCTGAGTCGTCGCATGAAGCAGTTGGAGAAAGACATGCTCGAAGCGGCGCGCAATCTCGAATTCGAGAAGGCTGCACGCTTGCGTGACCAGTTGGCCTTGCTCAAGGAGCAAGCTTTCGGCGCGGCAGGGCATGATCACATCGCCATCAAGAAATAGGATTTCCGGACGAATGTCAGTTCTGTGGGAATAGTTGGCGAACGGCCCGCCTGAAGACGATGCGACGTTCCTAGAATTTGATGCCCCATACCGTTAGGTCGGGGCATAAATCAACTTCAGGGAACAATCCAATGCGCCAAATTCATCGCGCGGCCCGCTACGTCGGGGTCGGGCTGCTTGCCTATGCGTCTCAGTTCGCATGGGCCACCGATTACTACGTCAACCCGGGGGCATCGCTTGCCAGTGACTCGAATGCCGGTACCTCGACAAGCTGGCCCTGGCGCACGCTGGACAAAGTCAACTCCGCCACCTTGAAGGATGGCGATCGGGTTCTGTTCCGCCGGGCGCAAACCTGGGAAGGGACTTTGAAGCTCAAGTCGGGCGTCAGCTACACAAGCTACGGCGGAGCCGCAACGGATGCCGCGCCCATCATCCGGGCGTCTTCCTACATTGGCAATCTTTCCTGGAGCAAATACAGCGGCAACATCTATGTGGCCGATGTGTCCTCGCGCCTGTTCAGCGGCACAGATGTGACGGGGGTGGCTTATCCCGCAGCCATCACCCAGCTGATTTACAAAGGCGCACGTCTTCAGCGCGCTCGCTATCCCAATGCAGGCGGCGGCGTTTTCAAATTTGGTGCCAATCGGTTCCTGAAGATCGCCAGTGGCACCCCTGCGGTGGAGCTCGATCTCGCCTCGAACCCAAGCGCAACGCAGTCGATGTTGCTCGAGTCTGGGGCCTTGCCTGCAACGGTCACCTCGGGTGATTTGATGGGGGCGCAGGTTTATGCCAAGAACTTCGCGTGGTATTTGACTCGGTACACGGTGTCGACAGCGAGCAGCACAACCAATGTCTCCTTGGCCCCTGACATGACCTGGCCAGGTGCGAAAGGCTACCCGCTGTATTCCGGCAACGGCTATTGGCTGGAGAACAAGCTGTGGATGCTTGATCAGGCCGGGGAATGGGTTTTCGATGCGGCCAGCAAAAAAGTTTATGTCTGGTTGCCCAACAACGCGAGTCCAGTCGGTGCCGATTTGAACGCGTCCTCGCGCATTCATGGCATTGAGGGGCGCGATGTGGCCAAGGCCTCGGTATCAGGCATCACGGTCATTGAGTCGCGTGGCGATGGGGTGGCCATCAGCCGTCCGACCTCGTCGGTCAATATTGCGGGCGTGAGTGTGCTGCGTGCCGGTGGCATGGGCATTTCTGTGACCAATAACGGTTCGGGAACCGGCAGCATTTCTGGCTCCTTGGTGGCCGACAGTGCGGCGGCAGGCATTTATCTTGGCAGCAATTCCACCCAGGGCATCAACGTTACCAACAACGCGGTTCGACGTGCAGGGCGTGGCTTCTACGCGCACGCGGGCATCTGGCTGGGGCACGGTTCCAGTGCCACCGGCAACGTGGTTGATGGCTCCAGCTACATCGGCATTCGCACAGCCAAGTCCAACACCATCAGCGGCAACCAGGTGCTCAACAGCTGCGCTGAATTTGATGACTGCGGTGGCATCTACGTACGTGGCTTGGATTACGACGGTACACAGTACGGCCTGACCTACAAGAACGATGTGAATGACGTCATCAGCAACAACTTCATTGATGGTGCAACGCTGGCGAATGCCAAGGACCGTGTGGACGGCTTGGCCAACATCCCTGCCGACATCAAGACCAGCGGTACCAATGGGGTGTATCTGGATGACTTCTCCGGTCGTGTCACGGTCGACGGCAACTATGTCACCGGCTTTGATCATGGCGTGATGATTCACTACGGCCGCTACAACACGATCAGCAACAACAAGCTGGTCGGCAATGCGCGCGCTCAGTTGTGGATGCAGGAGAACGCTCACGGCGGGCTCACCGACTTTGTCGCCACCGGCTACTGCGGCTCCATGCCCGATTGCGATTCGAAGAACTACCTTCGATTCAACACCGTGAAGGGCAACGTGATGGCTTCGCGGGAAACCAATCCGGTCATCATCCACACCAGCGACTTTGCGGGCGCAGACGACTTTGCGACTTACAGCAACAACATCTATGCAACCTACGGTAGCCCGGCGCTGGTTCGGATTGAGTCGGGTGGTGTGACCAACCTGACCTACGGGCAATGGGCGGCACGAGGGCAGGATGCCGTCAAACTCTCGCCTTGGAATGTGTTTGCGACGGCGCCTGGTGTGAAGGCTCAAACCGGTGCCACCAACATGATCACCAACGGTGGTTTTGATCAGGGCTTGGCGGCCTGGAGTTACTGGAATGCGGTGACCTCGGTGACGAGCAGTGGCTGTCTCGATGCGGTGGCCTGCTTGCTGACCGAACCCAGTGCCAGCGCTGGCACGGAAGCCTCGGGTCGCAAGGTGTCGATCGTGAACACCAGCTCGCCGCTGAGCATCACGCAGGGGCAAACCTATCTGATGAGCTTCAGTGCCAAAGCTGATCTGGCTGGCGAGTATGTCTACAGTGTGTTGCGTGACATGAGCAACTACACCGACAAGTCCAGTTATGCCAGCACCGCTTTGACCACCGCTTGGCAGAACTACACCGTATCGCTCAATGCCAATGCAACCCAGGGCAACACCCGGTTGGACTTCCAGTTCTCCACCCTGGGCAAAGTGCGTGTCGATAACGTCCGCCTGCTGCCTGCGACCGTGGTGTCGGGCGATGCGCAGCCTGTTGGCTTCTACAACGCGGGCAGCACGGCCAAGTCCTTTGCTTGCCCCATTGCCAACAGCAACTCATGCACCTTGTATGTGGATGCGCAAACCGGTGCCTCTGTCAGCTTTCCTTTGAGCGTGGCTGCCGGTACCTCGCGTGTTCTGGTGCTGAAGAATCCCACCTGGATGGACCCTGATCGCGATGGCGTGCCGGGCGACGGTGCGTCAGGTGGTCTGGATCTGTGTCCAGCCACAGCCGATGGCGCCGGTGTCAATGAGTCGGGGTGTGCGGCAGGGCAATGACGCGCTGAAAGCTTCGGCGTCCGTGCAAATGCCCCCATTTTGGAATCAGGGCATTGCACGGGCCGTAGACAATGCGGCCTGTGTCTCGCACTTGTCTGACGGCATGTCCTTGAAATTCCCATTCTTGTCTCGTCGGGCCCAGCCAGGGCCCGATTTGCGCATTCTCATGGTCTGCATGGGCAACATTTGTAGAAGTCCCACCGCCGAGGGGGTGCTCAAACACAAGCTCAAGCAGCAGGGTCTGCATGAACGTGTTCTGGTCGATTCGGCCGGTACTCACGCTTACCATGTGGGCAGCCCGCCAGACGAACGTTCACAAAAGCACGCCAGCCAGCGGGGGTACGATCTGTCAGACCAGCGTGCGCGCAAAGTGGGGCCCGACGACTTTGAGGTCTTCGATCTGATCCTGGCGATGGACTGGGACAACCTGGCCTTGCTCGAAGAGGCCTGTCCTCAAGACCCTGCGCTTCGCCGCAAGCTGCGTCGCCTGGCTGAGTACGTGCCTGCAGATTCGGCCTTGGCGGGTGCGCAAGTGGTGCCTGACCCGTACTACGGTGGCCCGGCAGGGTTTGACGCTGTACTCGATCTGGTTGAGGCAGCCTGTGATGGCCTCCTGCAAGACATCCAACGTCGGTTGGATGCGGGCGCCTCGGGTCAACCCTGATGTTTAGTTGACAAAATTAGTCGGCTTAAATATAATTGACTCAAATACTCGGGATTAAGAGTCCTGACCAAGCCGGTGATCCCGGTTCGGTGTCATTCTGGTAAACCCTGCCAGAAATAGGGCTTCCGAGATAAGGAGCTGAGTCATGCGTCTGACCACCAAAGGACGGTTCGCCGTCACTGCCATGATCGATCTCGCTTTGCGAGAGCACACGGGCCCTGTGGCTCTGGCTGCCATCAGCCAGCGGCAACAAATTTCATTGTCTTACCTCGAGCAGTTGTTCGGCAAGCTGCGACGGCACGAGCTGGTGGAAAGCACCCGCGGGCCGGGCGGCGGTTATTCCCTGGGGCGCAAGTCCGAGGACATCACCGTGGCCGACATCATCGTGGCGGTGGATGAGCCCATCGATGCCACCGGTTGCGGGGGCAAGGAAAACTGCATGGGCGAAGACGGTGCTCGTTGCATGACCCACGACCTGTGGACCAGCCTGAACACCAAGATGATCGAATACCTTGACTCGATCAGCCTGCGCAAACTGGTGGAAGACCAGTTGGCCAAGGGTGTCTCGATTGAAGCGCAGCCCATCAAGCGCGCCATTTCGAGTGCCCCGGTGGTCAAGCCCATCAAGGTCACGGCTCCGAATTCCGTGTTTGCGCTGGGCTCGACCCTGGCCAAAACTGGTCCTTGATCACAGTGGGGGAATGCATTCCCCCGCGATAATCTCGTTTTTGTTTGACCGGCGATCCGCTCTTTTCATAGGGTGGAAGCGCTAGCTTGAGTCCCCATCATGGACATGACCCCACACTTTCCGATCTACATGGACTACGGCGCCACGACGCCGTGCGACCCCCGCGTGGTCGACGCCATGATTCCCTGGTTGCGCGAACATTTCGGCAACCCGGCTTCGCGCACCCATGCCTACGGCTGGGAAGCCGAGCAAGCGGTTGAAAACGCGCGTGCTCAGGTGGCGGCCCTGATCGGTGCCGATCCGCGGGAAATCGTCTGGACCTCTGGGGCCACCGAGTCCAACAACCTGGCCTTGAAGGGCGCGGCCCATTTCTATCAAAGCCGCGGCAAGCACATCATCACGGTCAAGACCGAGCACAAGGCTGTGCTGGACACCGTGCGTGAATTGGAGCGCCAGGGTTTTGAGGCCACCTACCTTGACGTGCAGGAAAACGGTCTGCTCGACCTGGAAGCGCTGAAGGCTGCCATTCGCCCCGACACCATCCTGATCTCGGTCATGTATGTGAACAACGAGATCGGTGTCATTCAAGACATCCCCACCATTGGTGCCTTGTGCCGCGAAAAGGGCATCATTTTCCACGTCGATGCAGCGCAAGCGACTGGCAAGATCGACATCGATCTGAGCCAACTGCCGGTCGACCTGATGAGCCTGGCTTCGCACAAGACCTACGGCCCCAAGGGCATTGGTGCTTTGTACGTGCGCCGCAAACCCCGTGTGCGCCTGGAAGCGCAGATGCACGGCGGCGGTCACGAGCGCGGCATGCGTTCGGGCACCTTGCCCACCCATCAGATCGTGGGCATGGGCGAAGCCTTCCGCATTGCCAAGGAAGAAATGCATGCTGAAAACGAGCGCATCCGTGGCTTGCAGCAGCGTTTGCTCAAGGGTCTGCAAGACATCGAACAGATCTTCGTCAACGGTGATCTGGAACGTCGCATTCCGCACAACCTGAACATCTCCTTCAACTACGTCGAGGGTGAATCCCTGATCATGGGCATCAAGGGCATTGCCGTGTCGTCGGGTTCGGCTTGTACCTCGGCCAGCCTGGAGCCCAGCTATGTGCTGCGTGCCCTGGGCCGCAGCGATGAGCTGGCGCACAGCTCCCTGCGTATGACGATCGGTCGCTTCTCTACCGAAGAAGAGATCGACTACGCAATCACCACACTGAAAGATCGGGTTGCCAAGCTGCGTGAACTGTCTCCCCTGTGGGACATGTACAAAGACGGTATCGATCTGTCGACCATACAGTGGTCGGCACACTGAAATTGGAGTATCACCATGGCATACAGCGACAAGGTCATTGACCACTACGAAAACCCCCGTAACGTTGGTTCGTTCGAAAAGGGCGACGAGTCGGTTGGCACCGGTATGGTGGGCGCACCTGCTTGCGGCGACGTGATGAAGCTGCAGATCAAGGTCAACCCCTCCACCGGCGTGATCGAAGACGCCCGCTTCAAGACCTACGGTTGCGGCTCGGCCATTGCTTCGAGCTCGCTGGTCACCGAATGGGTGCGCGGCAAGACGCTGGACGAGGCGCTGGAAATCAAGAACACCCAGATCGCCGAAGAGTTGGCTTTGCCTCCGGTCAAGATCCACTGCTCGATCCTGGCGGAAGATGCGATCAAGGCAGCTGTCACCGACTACAAGGCCAAACATGCAAACTGAACAAGCCACTGCGGGTTCCTGCACAGCGGGTCCGGGTAATGGTCCGTTGACCGAGATTGCTGAAATCAACGCCAACATGAAGGTGGAGTTGACCGAAGCAGCGGTTCGCCACATCACCCGTTATCTGACCCGCCGTGGCAAAGGCGTGGGCATTCGCCTGGGGGTGAAAACCACCGGCTGCTCCGGCTTGGCCTACAAGATCGAGTTCGCCGACGAAATCGAGCCCGAAGACATCGTGTTCGAGCAGCAGGGCGTGAAGATTCTGGTCGATCCCAAGAGCCTGCCCTACATCGACGGCACGCAGTTGGACTTCGTGCGTGAAGGCCTGAATGAGGGCTTCAAGTTCAACAACCCGAACGAACGCGACCGTTGCGGTTGTGGGGAATCCTTCCGCATCTGATCTGGCAGGCCATCGGCCTCATGTCGGATGAAGCCCCACCGCGTGGTGGGGTTTCGCATTTCAAACGCCATGAACATTGACGCAGACGACTTCACCTTGTTGGGCCTGGAACGCAAGTTCGAGCTCAATCGTGCCGAGCTCGACAGTGCCTGGAAGGCCCTGCAAGCCCAGGTTCATCCCGATCGCTTTGCGGCCGAGGGGGGGACGGCTCAGCGCCTGGCCATGCAATGGGCTGTGCGCGTGAACGAGGCTCATCAACGCCTGAAAGACCCCCTCAAGCGCGCGGCCTATCTGTGCGAGCTGGCTGGGGCGCCGGTCCAGGCGCACAGCAACACCGCCATGCCGGGTGATTTCCTCATGCAGCAAATGCAATGGCGCGAAGCGCTGGAAGAGGCTGACAGCGCTGCCGAGGTGGAGACCTTGTCTGATGAGGTGACCGAGCAACGCAAAGCCCGCCTGGCTCGCGTCAGGCAACTGCTGGACGCTGACGCCAACCCCGCCCAGGCTGCGCAGGAAGTGCGCGCCCTGATGTTCATCGATCGGCTTCTGGAAGAGATCGATGGGCGACTGGAACAATACGAAGACGCCCGCTGAAGTAAACGAGCTGACCCATGGCCCTGCTGCAAATTTCTGAACCCGGACAATCGTCAGACCCCCACCAGCGTCGTATCGCGGTGGGCATTGATCTGGGCACCACCCACTCCTTGGTCGCGGCGGTTCGTCACGGTTCAGCCGAATGCCTGCCCGATGAGCAGGGCCGTGTGATTCTGCCTTCTGCGGTACGCTACTTCCTGGATGAGCGCGGCCAGACCCGCCGTCAGATTGGCTACGACGCCTTGGCTCAACAGGCCGAAGACCCGCAAAACACCATCGTGTCGGTCAAGCGCTTCATGGGGCGCAAGCTGGCCGACCTGGTCGAGCCCGGTCGCTTGCCCTATCAGTTCGAAGACCTGTCGGGCATGGTGTCGGTCAAGACCGTGGCGGGCACGAAGTCACCTGTCGAGGTCTCGGCCGAGATCCTGGCCAACTTGCGTCAGCGCGCCGAAGACACCTTCAACGACGATCTGTTTGGTGCCGTGATCACGGTGCCCGCCTACTTCGACGACGCCCAGCGCCAGGCCACCAAAGATGCCGCCCAGATGGCGGGCATCAATGTTCTGCGCCTGTTGAATGAACCCACTGCTGCAGCCATTGCGTACGGCCTGGACAACGGTGCCGAGGGGCTGTATGCCATCTACGACCTGGGTGGGGGTACCTTTGACATTTCCTTGCTGCAACTGAGCCGTGGCGTGTTCGAGGTGGTCGCCACCGGTGGCGACTCGGCCCTGGGGGGCGACGACGTGGACCATGTGCTGGCCGATGCCGCCTTGGCCGATGCCAAGATGGACGCGGTCACGCCGCAAGACAAGCGCGCTGTGCTGGTGGCGGCTCGCCGTACCAAGGAAAAGCTGTCCACCGATGGCAGCGCGCACCTGTCGTGCGCTTTGTCTACCGGCATGCTGTCGGTCACCTTCACCCGTGAGCGGCTGGCCGAACTGGCCAAGCCTTTGATCGACAAGACCCTCGCTTCCGTCAAGCGCGTGCTGCGTGACGCGAAGGTGAAGGCTGACGAGGTCAAGGGGGTGGTCATGGTGGGCGGCTCCACCCGCATGCCTGCGGTGCGCGATGCGGTCGGCACCTTCTTTGGCCAAGCCCCTCTGACCGATCTGAACCCCGACGAGGTCGTGGCGCTTGGTGCGGCCATTCAAGCCAACCTGCTGGCAGGCAACAACTCGCAAGGCGAGCACCTGTTGCTTGACGTGTTGCCCTTGTCCCTGGGCCTGGAAACCATGGGGGGCTTGGTGGAGCGAGTCATTCCCCGCAACACGCCCATCCCCTGTGCCCGAGCACAAGACTTCACCACCTTCAAGGACGGGCAGACTGCGCTGGCCGTGCATGTGGTGCAAGGCGAGCGTGACCAGGTCGAGTTCTGCCGCTCGCTGGCTCGTTTTGAGTTGCGTGGCATCCCGCCCATGGCGGCCGGTGCAGCACGCATCCGCGTCACCTTCCAGGTCGACGCCGATGGTTTGCTGAGTGTGTCTGCCAAAGAGCAGCTCTCCGGCGTCGAGGCCTCGGTGGTGGTCAAGCCCAGTTATGGTTTGAGTGACGACCAGGTGGCGCACATGCTGCGCGAGGGTTTTGCCACCGCGGCGTCTGACATGAAAGACCGTGCCTTGCGTGAAGCCCGAGTGGAGGCCGAGCGCATGCTGGAAGCCACTCGCACCGCCTTGGCGGCCGATGGCGATTTGCTCAGTGCCGAGCAACGCGCAGAAATTGACCAGTTGATGGCTCAGATTGGTCAGCGCTGCGACCGCGGTGACCTCGAAGCGCTGGAAGCCGCCACCAAGGCTCTGGCGCAAGGTACCGAAGCCTTTGCCGCTGAACGCATGAACCGCAGCATTCGCCAAGCCCTGGCCGGCCGCAAGCTGGACCAAGTCTGACGCTTTACAGATCCGAGTTCCTCACCATGCCCATCATCAAGATCCTGCCCCACGCAACTTTGTGCCCTCAAGGCAAGTCCATCAACGTGGCGCCTGGCACCAGCATCTGTGAAGCCTTGCTAGAGAACCACGTCGAAATCGAGCATGCCTGCGACATGAGTGCTGCCTGCACCACCTGTCACGTCATCGTGCGCGAGGGCTTCAACAGCCTCAACGACATCGAAGAAACCGAAGAAGACCTGCTGGATCGCGCCTGGGGGCTGGAAGCCAATTCGCGCTTGAGCTGCCAGGCCATTGTGGCTGGGCAAGATCTCACCATCGAGATTCCCAAGTACACGATCAACCACGCTCGCGAGAATCATTGAGCCCCTAGCTCACTGCGTTCGCGTCCCCCAAGGGGAGCGGCCGACTTGGGGCGGCCCTGCGTCGGCCCACTGATCCACAGGCGTTACAGTTACGCATGTCCAGACAGATCTTTCTCGATACCGAAACCACCGGCCTGAGCCCCGAATCGGGCGACCGCATCATTGAAATTGGTTGCGTGGAAATGATCAACCGTCGCCTTACTGGACGGCATCTGCATTTCTACATCAACCCTGAGCGGCCCAACCACGAAGACGCGGTTCGGATTCACGGCCTGACCGACGAGTTCCTGGCCGACAAGCCTGTGTTTGCGGCTCTGGTCGATGAAATCCTCGACTATTGCCGAGACGCCGAGATCATCATCCACAACGCGGCGTTCGACATTGGGTTTTTGAATGCCGAACTCAAGCGGCTGAACAAGGGCTTGTTCACCGACCACGTGGCGGGTGTGATCGACAGCTTGATCATGGCCCGCGAGATGTTCCCTGGTAAGTCCAACTCGCTCGATGCCTTGTGCCGTCGCCTGGAAGTGGACAACACCCACCGGACGCTGCACGGCGCTTTGATGGATGCCGAGTTGCTGGCCGAGGTCTACATCAACATGACGCGCGGCCAGGACGCGCTGCTGATTGATGCCGGCAGCGGTGCCGAGGGCGGCGAGGGTGGCGGCTTGGCCGTGGAAGCCATGGACTTCAGCCAGTTCAACTTGCCTGTCGTTGGCCCGACCCCTGAAGAGGAAGAGGCCTTTGTGGCGCACCTGGAAGGCATCGATAAAGCCAGCGAGAAAAAAACTTTGTGGAAATCGCTGAATCTTGTGTTATAGTCATGGTCTTCGCTGATTGCGACAACAAATCAGCAACCCGAACCAGTTTCGGGCGGTTAGCTCAGTGGTAGAGCACTGCCTTCACACGGCAGGGGTCGCAGGTTCGAACCCTGCACCGCCCACCAGAACAAAGCACCCTGCAGAAATGCTCGGTGCTTTTTTCTTTGTCTCCTGTTTAGCTGGCATACACCACACACAGGTCTTGTGTGTGGTATCAAAGGCGCGGACCAATTAGCGGGTAACGCCATGGTTGGCCAGCCATGGCCTTCGCCAGACCAAACATGCCGAATAGAACCAACGCGCCATGCACGCACACAAAGTACGTGATGACGGCGACCCAGGTCCAAGGCTGAGTCAGTCCCCCGAAAGCCACGACCACGCCTGACAGGCACACGATCAGGATGCCGCCGATCACGCTGACAAAGGTGGCTTGCCGCAGGTGCTGTCTTGCTAAGGGTGGGGCCGATGCCTTGTGCTTGTGCCACAACCAAAGCAGGGCGGCAAACGCAATTCCCGGTGCCACCAACAAGTTAGCGAGATACAGGGATTCGGCTACGACAGCCAGGTGTGTGCCTGATTGTTCTGGATCGTCCATTGGCAAGACTGGTTGGAGTGCTTTACGTCACTTGGTTGCTGCAGTTCAGCCAAGACGGTGCCAGACTTGCGCAAGCGATGCAACTCGGGGAGGGGAATGCGAATGAGCCCCTGCGGACGACAGGGAAATCTGCATCAACCCAAGCTGCGTGGGCCGGGCTTCCATACGATGGGTCGTATGAAACCTCAAGCCCGCACGGAAGCGCCTACGCTGTACTTCGATGGCGCTTGCCCGGTCTGCTCCCGAGAAGTGGCGATGTACCAGCGCCAGCAGGGAGCCTGCGGTGTGCAATGGGTTGACGTGACCACTTGCCGTGCCGATCAATTGGGGCCCGATTTGTCCCGCCAAGAGGCGCTCGAACGTCTGCATTTCCGCTGCGCCGATGGTCGCCTGGTGAGTGGGCCACAGGCGTTTGCCATGCTCTGGCAAACCTTGCCGCGTTGGGCATGGTTGGGGCGCTTGGTGGCACGCAAGCCAGTGTTGTGGCTGCTGGAGCCAGCTTATCGCGTTTTCCTGGCAGTCAGGCGCGTCTGGCACCGGCAGGCCCGATGACTCCTATGCCGCTTTCCAGCACGCATGGCTGCTGCTTGACACAGTTGCTGGTCTGTATGGCGCTGATCGGTTGTTAGATGAAACAAGAGAGATGTCATGAGCTCTACACAAGCACAAGGACAGATTGCCCTGGTCACCGGCGCCACCGGCGGCATTGGGCGTGAGGTGGTGAGGCAGTTGAAAGCCCTCGGCATGGGCGTGGCGGTGGTGGGGCGCGATGCTGACAAGCTCGCATCGTTGGATGCCGACGCGCACGTGGTGGCCGATACCACCAGCCCCGAAGGTGCAGCGACGGCCATCGCAGCTTGCCGCGAACGGCTGGGTGCCGCGCCGAACCACTTGGCGCATTGCGTGGGCAGCACCTTGATTGCGCCCTTGCATCGCAGCACGCCAACTCAGATTCGCGACGTGTTGCGCGTCAATCTTGATAGCGCCTTGTTCGTGTTGCAAGCCTGGGTGGAGGCGGCGCGTGGCAGCGGTCTGCCGGGCTCGGCGGTGCTGGTGTCGAGTGTGGTGGCCAGAATCGGGGTGGCCAATCACGAAGTGATTGCCGCCGCCAAGGGCGGCATTGAGGCCTTGGTACGAAGTGCTGCGGCCACTTATGCGCCTGTGGGGCTGCGCATCAATGCGGTGGCCCCAGGTATGACTGAAACGCCGATGACCGCCCCGATGCTGCGAACCGATGCGCTGCGTGAAGGCGCCGGCAAACAATACCCTTTGGGGGGCGTGCAGACCGCCGAGGAAGTCGCCGACGTCATCACGTGGTTGCTCTCGCCGCAGTCGTCTCGGATCACCGGGCAGATCATCGCCGTGGACGGTGGGTTCACCACCGTGAGGCCTTTGGTGAAGTAACCGCCCATGAGACCGGGTGAGGCCGGGCGAGCCCGGATGGCTGTGGTGCCACCCAGGCGGCAGGGCGGTTGATCAGGGCATCACTTGACCTGGCTGCTGTAGTTCACAGCCTCCCAGGCAAAGCCCTTCCCGGTGCTGCGCAGGCGGCCCAGCCCAGGGAAGGGGAAGTGAGCGGCACCCACCAGACTGCCTTCCTTCGCCAGTTGTTGGAAGGTTTTCAGACGCTGCGCGCGGGCTTGCTTTTCGTCGCTGTCGAAGCCGATGGTGATCTGAGGTGATTCAAGCTGCACCGAGGCCACGTGAATCAGATCGCCAATCAAGGTCAGGCGCTTGCCCTGGCTTTCGACCAGGTAAATGGCGTGTCCCGCCGTGTGGCCATGGGTGGCCTGCGAGCGGATGCCTGGCACCACTTCGCCATCGGCATTGAACGTCTTGAGCTTGCCCGCAGCTTCATAAGCGCTCAAAGAAGCCTGGGCACCTTGGAAAAAGCCCTTCTTGTCGGCTGGGGCCGCGTCCATATTGGCCTTGGACATCCAGAAGTCGCGGTCAGCCTGGTCGACGTGAATGGTGGCGTTGGGGAAGGCCAGTTTGCCCTCGGGCGACAGACCGCCCACGTGGTCCGGGTGCATGTGGGTGATCAGGATGTCGTCGACTTGTTCAGGTTTGTAGCCTGCCGATGCAATCTGAGCGGCCAGGCGGCCCAGGGTAGGGCCGAACAAGCCGCCGGCACCTGTGTCCACCAGCACGAGGCGCGAGCCTGTGTTGATCAGGAAAGCGTTGACCGACGTTTCGAGTGGCGCGGCCAGGTAGTGCTTCTTCAGGTTTTGCGCGATGGTGGTTGGGGGGGCGTGCAGCAGCTTGTCAACGGGCAGATCGACGGTGCCGTCGTTGATGGCGGTGACCTCGAATGCGCCCAGCATCATGCGATACCAGCCTGGAGCCTGGACTTTCTGCAGAGGGGCTTCGGCGTGCGATACCGTGGGGAGTGAGGCTGCGGCCACAGCCAGACAGGCGCTCAGCGCCAATTGACGCAGGACAGGCGTGCGACGAGTCCAGCCAGCTTGGGAGATCTTGGGTGTGAACATGGGTGCTTCCTGATGGGTTCGCCTCTGAGTGCGATGTGAAAGAGGGAACACATTCTTGCGCTTAGTGAAAAGGCGTGCAATTCACCCAACATTCCAAGGTCTTGCAAGACCTGATAGCCGCTCAGTTGTTACCGGTCATGCGAACCACCAGCCAGATGGGCATGCCCAAATACAGGGCGACCAGGGCCATGCGCTCGATCAGGTAGCGTGTGTCGATGGCCTGCTGCGGGCGCAGGAGCGCTGCCATGAGCGTGATGGCTTCCACCCCCACGCGCAAGAGGGCTGCACTGGTGGCCACGCCAATGGCCCAGGTGGCCCACCACAGCAGCAGGGTGGTCAGGTAGGCCTTCAGGCCGAAGGTGTAGTACTCGCCAAAGGTACTGCCGTAAGCAATGTGCTGGTGCAGTCGGAACGCCGGTAACGCCAGCACGAGCGGGAACAGTCCGAATTTGACCCAGGGGTGAGACATGCGACCTTGTCGCATGGCCTCACGGGCCGAGGTGAACAGGGTCAATAGAGGCTTTGGGACGGGCGCTTGGGCCGATTCGTTCAGGCTGCCATGGTTCGACAGCGCTTGCGCCAGCATCGCCGGCACGGGCATGGCCAGTCCGTATCGCCACCGAGGTCCGCTGCGAAGCCGGATCGACAGGCCTGGGCTGGGCATGGGTAGCCACCAGAGTTCGGTGGCGGCAATGTCGCTCAGCGGCAAGCGCATGTGCCGGCGCCCCTTGCTCAGCACGAGATGCCCGTCGTGAATCTGGGCTTGGGCTGCAAAGGCTTTCATCAGGAACCAGGCGGCAGCTTCTGGGGCCAGGCACAGGGCGCCAAACAGGCGAATCTGGGCCAAGGTGTTGGTGCGCAGCGCGTCGTCGAGCAGCATGGCAAAGGCCAGCCACACCAGCGCCACGCGGGCGAAGCTGCGCAGCAGGCCGGCGGCTAACCGCGCGGGGGTGGGCAGCAAGGTGACTGGGGCAGCCTGGTGCTGCCAGTCAAACTGCGGGCGTTCAGTCAGGTGGGCGTGCGGATGCCACTTGGGCAGCAAGGCGGTCACGCCCAACAGCGACAAGAAGGCCGCGCAGACCAGGCCAACCCAATCGCCCCAACGCACCATCAGCGTGCGGGAGGGGGAGGGAACCGGCAAGGCCCCGATCACCAGGGTACGCTCTCCCATCCGAGAGCTGGCGATCACATTGCCATGCTTGTCAATGATGGCGCTGTAGCCGTTATTGGTGACCCGAAACTGCGGCAAGCCCGTTTCGATGCTGCGAAACGCCGCCACCGCTTGATGCAACGCTGCCCCCTGTGGGTGCTCGGTGAACCAGGAGTCGTTTGACATGGTCAAGATGGCTTGCGCGCCCAGGCGCGTTCCGGCAAGGGCCAGGCCGGTATCCACGTCGTCCAGGCAGATCAGAGGCACGACCGGAATCTCTCGTCCATCCTTCAGTTGCAAGGGGAAGACTCGTGCGCCGTTGCCCGGCTTCCAGGTACCCGTCCAGGGAAACAGCTGGCGGAAGGTGGGGCCATCCAGCCAGCTTGGTACATATTCGGTCATGGGAAAGGGGCGGCTCTTGCGGTACAGCCCCAGCACGCCGTTGCGGGGGCTGACAAAGGCCGCCGCGTTGTATTCGCCTTGGTCATCCAGGTCGTACGTGCCAAACACGAAGGGCACGCCTGCTGAGCGCATCACACTCAAGATTTCCTGGTCGAACTCGGCACCCACCTGGCTTTTGGGGTGACCGAATGGGGTGGGGTAAACCGTCTCGGACCACAGCACGGCGTCGACATGCTGGCGCTCGACAGCGTCGTAGCTCATGGCGTAGTGGGTGTTGAGAACCTCCCGCACCACGGCATAGGCGCCTTTTTCCTGGCGCATGCGTTCGTAGTCAACCAGGTTGGTCTGGACCAGGCCCAGGCGCAGAGTGGGGGCGTTGGAGGGGGCGGTGTCCTGCAGGTTGAACCATCCGAATGCTGCCAGTGCCGCAGGAATCAAGGCACTGAAGGCCAATGGCTTCCACGCCGGAACCCAAATGGGCTGGCGTTGTGCCCAGGCTGCGCGGATCGTTTCATTGCTCAGCAGCAGCAGGGTGGTCAGACCCGCTGCCCCGATCAGTTCGGCCGCCTGGCGCATCCACACCGACGGGTAGAGTCCGTAGCCCAGGGTGTCGCCCAGCAGCTTGGGAACCAGGCGCTCGGTGGCCACCCAGGCTGCGGTGCCTGCCAATGCCTGTAAGACGGGGCCATGGCGGCGTGCGGTCAAATGGCGAGCCAGGGCGAGTGCCAGAATTTGTGGTTGGAAGACAGGCGCGCCCAGCAAGAGTGCCAAAAGGCCCAGGCCTTGGCCGACTTGGGTGTAGGCGCCGATGGCGACACCAAACCACGCGAACACGGTCAAGGTGTAGGCCACGGTCATCAGGTAGGCCGCGAGCAGTGTCTTGCCCAGAGTGGGGGATCGGTCCAGTGTGATCAGCCACGGAACGAGTGCCGCAAACCCCAGAGGCCAGGCCCATCCGCCATGGGCGTAAAGACCGCAAAGAATGGCGCTAGCCGCAATGCCAAGCAACATGTGTGAACCGTACTGCTGAGGGTGAAGGGATCGAAGGCGAGGTCGAGGGCTGTCGCTCACGGGTTGCCGCGCCCCGCCTCGAGCGGCGCGGGAATTGTGATGCGACGAAGCGGAAAGCCAGGCGGCGCCAGTTCTGGGGTGACCACGTGGTCTTCTGGCACCTTGATGGGGCGCCCGTTGGCATCGCGAATTTCGCGGTCGGGGGCAAACATCAGGATGGGCTCAATGCGTTGCCCGTCATCTGTCGCCTGGTAATGGCGTACGTAGCCATCAGGCAAGGGGTAGCCCTCGGGAACGGCCAGGCCGATTTTCGGGGGGCGCGTGCCGGGAGGGTTGAAGGCGCCCAGACCGGTGTAGATGCCGGCCTGATGCAGGCGCTCGATGACCTGGTTCATCGTTGGGTTTTCACCCCGAGGCACATAGCTCGACAGGTCCGGAGTGGGGTCCTGGTCGGCGTCGCGGTCGACATGGGCCTCGTGCACCACAGCTGGGTTTTGCGATACGGGCACCGTGGCTTGAATGGGCCAGGCCTCGTTGCTGGAAGCAGAGGCGGCGGCAGAAGGAGCTGCCGCCGTCTGGCTGGATTCCGCTGGCACGGTGTCCGACAACCACCAGTACCCCAAGCCGCCTGCTGCCAGGCCTAAAGCGATCAACAGGTAGCCCCAGGAAGGACGCCACGCCCCATCATCCACCATGATGTGATGGCCAGATGAATGTGGAGAACGTGGCGACTTCATGGTCTTACCTAGGGGTCAAGCTCAGGGGGCAGAGGGGTTGGAGGTGGAAACCGCCCAGCCCATGCGTTCATGGCCCAGGGTGTTCCAGATCGGGTTCTTGCCGCCGGTGAAGGAGGTGTAGCGTGCGGCGCCAGAGCCGGTCGTGCCACCGAACAGGCCAGCGGTCACCGTGCCACCGTTGTAGGTGGGGTGGGTGTCATCCGACTGGATGTAGTCGTAGCTGCTGCTGGCCGACACAAACTTGGTGTTGGCGTCGCGGATGGTCGACTTCAAGGTCGAGGTGATACGGGTCACATAGCTCGACTCGCTCTCGCCCAACACATAGCGCAAACCGTTGGCGTCGATGACACCGTCACCGTTGCTGTCGTAGTCAGCGCCCATGAACTCCGCAAAGTTGTCAGTGCACTTGAAGCCCTTCTGGCGGGCGTACTCGCACATCCAGTAGTTCATCGTGGCCATCAGCGGCAGGAACTTGTCGCGCAGGTTCACAGTGGCGCCAGTGCTGGCATCTTTGCAAGAGCTTTGCACGTTGTCGGCGTTGTAGCCTGGGTAGTACAGGTTGGAGATGACCTTCAGCTTCACGCCCGAATAGGCGTTGGCATTGATGTAGTCCATCGCCTTGGCCACATAGGTCTTGCAGTTCGCAACGGCCGTATTCAGGCCGCTGTAGTCGCAGGTGCCGGTCTGGCTCTTGAAGGCCGAGCGGGCCTGCAAGCCGTCGTTGCCGCACATCTCGAATGTCACGACGCGGGTCGAGGCGTCCTGCATATACGAACGTTCCGACACGATCTTGTTGTTGTAGACATCAGACGCCACCGCGCCGGACTTGGTGCGGCGCACGCTCTCGATGTCGGCATTCCACAGAGCCGACAGGTATTCAGCATCGACCGTCGGGGCAGAGTATTTGGCGGCGCTGGTGGTCGAGCCGTTGTAGCCTGCGTAAATCGAGTCACCGTAGGCCACCACGCGGTATTTGGTGGTGGTCGAGGCGCGGTCAATCGTCCAGGATACGTTCTGGTTCAGGGTGCTGGCTGTCGCGCTAGCGCCCCAGGCCAGCAAGGCCAGGGCAGGCAGCAGCGCGCGCAATGCGCGTGACTTGTTCATCGGTTGTCTCCTCGTGGGTTGGAAAAAACGGTGGAAGTCGAGCGCTCGAAATCTGCAGGGGGCCCAAAAATGCCTTGCTAGTGTGGATGAATGTGCGACATCCGAAAAACCCAGAAATTCCCTTCCGTGGAAACACCTATGGGTGTCATCTAATGTCTATCGTTATCTTGGTGGCTGGGGCATCACGCTCAGGCCGTCGCATTGACAACCGCCTCATCGTGAACGAAACCTTTGGCTTCCCGATGATGAAGCTCGGCAGTGCGAGTCCATAGCTCCCTACAATCGACGGACTATTTGCTGTTCGTCGGCTTTCCCATTTCGCCTTCAAGCGAAGGCGGTGAAGGTGCGTGCGAACGTCACCAGGGAGCGTGTTGTCATGTTGGATCGGAAGTGGCGCAACCTTGCCGTGCAAGCCGTTGCGGGTGGCCTTTTGGCTGTGTCGTTTGGTCAGGCCTGCGCGGCCAATGCTGCGCCGTTCGGGCTGGAGGTGGGCGTGGCGTCTTGTGACGCGGCTCGAGCCAAGCTCACGGGTGCAGAGGAGCGTTCGCTCGGTGGCCAAGACGTGTGGCTGGAGACGACCGAGGCCGAAGACCTGTACCCCGGTGCCACCAAGGTGGGCGCTCGGTGCAGTGGCGATCGCGTCATTGCCGTTCAGGTGGAGGCCACCAAAGGCGGCATGGGTAACGGCGGGGCTCAACAAGCGTATTCGACCTTGGCCAGCAAGTACAAGCGAGTGGCCGGTGCTCCCATGCCATCGCTTGGAGACGGTTATGCACGCTTTGTTGCCGGCAATTCGGTGATCGAACAGAGTTCCCCCCATTTGAGCTTCGAGTTCACCGTCACCTACTACGAGAAGTCGTTTTACGACGCCATCAAAGCGTCGAACGCCAACGAGCAGAAAAACAAGAACAGAAAGAAAGAGTCAGCCCTCTGAGTCGGTGCTGATGGGGGGCTGACCCGGTCAGCTCCAGAAGGTCCAGATCACATGCCCAAGTTCATCCATACCGCCGATTGGCAGATCGGGCGTCAGTTCAGCACGTTTGACGATGAAGATGCTCACCCGCTGGCCGAGGCGCGTTTGCTCGCGGTGCAGCGTCTGGCTGCGCTGGCCGTCACGCATCAGGTCGATGCCGTGCTGGTTGCGGGTGACGTGTTTGACCTCCAAACCGTGTCAGACCGCACCATTCGCAAACTCTTCAACGCGATGGCAGGCTTCACCGGCGCTTGGGTGCTGATTTCAGGCAACCACGATGCCGCCTTGGCCGAAAGCGTGTGGACGCGGGCTCAGCGCTTGGGCGTGGTGCCCTCGAATGTGACCTTGGCCCTACAGCCCGAGCCCGTCCTGCTGCATGAGGTTGGCGTGGCCGTTCTACCGGCTCCCTTGACCCAGCGCCATACCTATGGCGACACCACCGCTTGGTTTGATTTGGCTGATACCCCTGCCAATTATGTGAGAGTGGGCCTGGCCCATGGCAGTGTGCAGGGCATTCTGGCCGATGACATCGATTCGGCCAACCCCATTGCGCCCGACCGCGTCGCCCGAGCTCGGCTCGACTATCTGGCGCTGGGCGATTGGCATGGCTGCAAGCGCATTGACGATCGCACCTGGTACAGCGGCACGCCCGAGCCAGACCGTTTCAAGGCCAATGACTCTGGGCGCGCATTGTTGGTGGAGGTGGCTGCCCCTGGCAGCGTACCCGTGGTCACCGTGCTCGATACGGCGCAGTTCCGTTGGCATCAACTTGAGTTTGCATTGCAAGTCAGCACCGACTTGGATGCGTTGCAGGCGCGCTTGAGTCAGTTCGGATCTGATGCGGTGGTGGACTTGCGTGTGCAAGGTCAAACGACCTTGACGCAGCATCAGCAATTGGCGCAAGCCTTGGGCGAAACATCCGCGCGCATTCGCCACCTGCGTGCTGATTTGAGCGCCATGCACCTGGCCCCGTCAGACGACGAATTGGCCAGCTTGCAGGCTGATGGTTACCTGGCCGACATCCTCGCGGAGTTGCGCGAAGAGCAAGCCCAAGTGGGGGAGGCTGGCGAGGCCGCGCGTGACGCCCTGGTCTTGCTGGGCAGCGCCTTGATTCAGCGAGCCCCCGCTCAGGAAGGCGGTGTCGCATGAGCCTGCAACTGACTCGCTTGCGCATCGAGCAATTGCGCCAGTTCCGACAGCCCTTTGAGCTGAGCCCCTTGGTGCCCGGTTTGAACATTTTTGCGGGCCCCAATGAGGCCGGCAAGAGCACCCTGGTGCGCGCCATTCGTGCGGCATTTTTCGAGCGTTACCGATCCAAGGCCGTAGAAGACCTGCGTCCCTGGGGCGACGCTGGTGCCATGCCACAAGTCGAGATCGAATTCCTGCTGCAGAACCAGGCGGGTCATCTCGTGAAGTCGTTCTTGAGCAGCAAGGCACGATGCAGCCTGTCTTGGGGAGGGGCCCAATTGGATGGCGCCGAAGCCGAGGACCGGCTGGCGCAATTGTTTGGCTATGGCTTTGCCTCCAAGGGTGCCAGCAGGCCGGAGCATTGGGGCATTCCTGGGCTGCTGTGGGTGGAGCAAGGCACCGGGCAGGAGTTGGCCGACGCCGCTGCCCATGCGCGCGACCACATTCATTCGGCCTTGCAAGTTCAAATGAGCCAAACCACGGCCGGCGCGGTGGCCGCCACGGGGGCGGACGAGTTGCTGGCGAAGTTCCAGACTCAGCGCGACGAGTTGCTCACGGCCACGGGCAAACCACGCGCCAGCTACCTCGAGGCCATTCAACAATCCGAGCAACTGCAGCAGCAGCTGACCGAACTGGATGAACGCATCAACCGCTATCAACAGCAGGTAGACCAGCTGGCTGCGCTGCGCCATGAGCATCAGCAAGACGAACGTGAACGCCCATGGGAGGCGCTGCGCCAGCGTCTGGCTGAAGCCCAGCAAGCCGAACAACGTTTGCAATTGACCGCCCAGCAATTGGCGGAGGCTCAGGCCACAGCTCAGCGCCAGGATCAGCAGCATCAGCTATTGCTCAACCAGATTCAGTCGTTCGAACAACTGCAGCAAAGCCTCGCGCAGCGCCAGCAAGCTGCGCAGCAGGCCGCCCTGGCCTTGCAGCAAGCCGACGAAGCTTGTTCAGTGGCCCAACAACAGGCGGATCAGGCCAGCCAGCAGGCCCAGCGTGCGCGCGATGCTTTGAACCGAGCGCGGCAGCATGCCACACGCCAAGCTCTGGACAAGCAGTTGCAGGAATCACAAGAGGCTGCGAAGCGGTACGAGCAAACCTTGCACGATGCCGACGAGAAGCAGGCCCAACTGGATCAGCTCAAGGCGCAGGCTGCGGCCTGTGCACTGTCGCGCACCGAGGTAGACGCCCTGCGCAAGTTGGAGCGCCAGTTGCAAGACCTGAACCTGCAACGCCAGGCCGTGTCCACCCGCTTGCAGTTTGCCTTGCAGGGCACGCAAGCCATTGAACTGCAGGGCGTGCATGGCACCGAGGCCTTGACCGGGCAGGGTGAGCGCTTATTGGCCGAAGCGGTCACCCTGAAATTGCCCGGTGTGGGGCAACTCACCGTCACCCCAGGGGGCCAAGACCTGGGCGCTTTGGCGCGTGACTGTGCACAGTTGCAATCCGAGCTACAAGCCCGTTTGCAGGCCCTTGGCTTGGCCGACGTGGCCCAGGCCGAGGCCCGTCTGCAGCAACATCAGGATTGGCTCAGTCAGATCAGCGTGACCCAGCAGATGCTGGCCCACCTCGCGCCCAAAGGGTTGGAGCCCCTCAAGCAGGCTTGGGTGAATGCCCAAGGGCAGATGCAGTCCGCCCAGACCGCTTTGGCTCAGTTGCCCGCCCCACCCGATGAAGGTGAGTCAGGCCACGAGCTGTTGTCATGGACGGCAGCCGAAGCCGCGCAGCAGGCGGCGGACCAATTGGACGCCCGTACTCGTCAGGTCCTGGCTCAGGCGCAGCAGGCCAAGGCACGCGCCGAGGCGCAAGTGCAAGCCACCCAGCGTGAGTGGGAGCGAGCCCAAAGCGACTTGGCTAACCCGGAGCGTGTGACTCTGCATCAACAGGCGCAGCGGCAGTTGCTTCAATTGGAGCAAGAGCGCCGTGTGCAAACCTTGCTGGTGCAAGAGCTGACCCGCCAGCGCGAGGAAGCGCGCCCTGACATCGTGCGCCAAGACATCGAACGCCTGTCCCGTAGCATCGCGCAGCAGGAACAAGCCCACCAGCAGCGCCACACGCGCATCCAGGTGCTGGAAAACGAATTGCAGCTGGCCGGAGCCCAGGGATTGGAAGAGCAGCGCCAGCTTTGCTTCGGGGAACTGGACCGTGCCCAACGTCGTGTGACCGAGTTGCGCCGCCGGGCGCAGGCTCTGGCCTTGCTTTGCGCCAAGTTCGAAGGCAAGCGGCAGGCTGCGTTGGCCCGCCTGCAGGCCCCCTTGCAAAAGCATTTGCAGCACTACCTGCAGTTGCTGTTTCCGCAGGCCGACGTGCAGGTGGGCGAACAGCTCACCCCTGACACCCTGGTGCGCCGAACCGCGACGGGTGCCGCAGAGGTCAGCCAGTTCGATGCCTTGAGCTTTGGGGCGCGCGAGCAACTCGCACTCATCAGCCGCTTCGCCTATGCTGACTTGTTGCGTGAAGCTGGGCGGCCCACTTTGTTGATTCTGGACGATGCCTTGGTGCACAGCGATGCCATGCGTCTGTCGGCCATGAAGCGCGTCATTTTCGATGCGGCTCAGCGCCATCAGGTGTTGCTCTTCACCTGCCACCCCGAGGCTTGGCGTGACATGGGGGTGCCCATTCAAAGCATTCAGCGCTGAATGGGCGCGGCCGGTCATAATGCGCTGAACCCTTGCTTGTCTGACCCATGGAATCGAATCGCGCCGATCGCATCCTCGCCACCCTGGCATTGACCCTCCTCGGCGTGGGCTGCGTTTACGTGCTCTGGCCCTTCATGACCTCGCTGGTGTGGGCGGCCATTCTGGCCTCGACGTGCTGGGTGCCCTTGTTGTGGCTGGATCGCCTGCTGGGCGGCCGGCGCGTGTGGGCGGCCAGCTTGATGACGCTGACCATCACCGTCGTGGTGCTGGGTCCGGTTCTGGCGCTGGCCTTGGGCTTGGCTGACAACCTGGCCGAGTTGGGTAAAGCCGTGTCTGACGCCATGAGCCGAGGCTTGCCAGATGCCCCCGAGTGGGTGCGCCGCATTCCCTTGCTTGGCCATTGGCTGCACGACTATTGGCAGCGTCTGGCGCACGATGGTCAGCGCCTGATGGCTGAACTCAACAAGTTTGCCAAGCCCGCGCAAGACATGGCCCTGAGTGCCGGCACGGTCGTGGGGCGAGGCGTGATCGATCTGACCCTGTCCGTGTTCCTGGCCTTCTTCCTGTTCCTTCACGGTGAAGTGCTCGCCTCCCGCTTGAAGGTGGCATTGGCCAGGCTGGCAGGGGCTCGAGCAGGCTACCTGCTGGAGATCACCATTGGCACCATCCATGGCGTCATCTACGGCGTGCTGGGCACGGCCTTGGCTCAAGGCGTGCTGGCTGCCATCGGCTTCCTGATCGCCGGTGTGCCCGGGGCTTTGTTGCTGGGCATGGTCACCTTCTTCTTTTCTGTGGTGCCAGTGGGGCCTCCCATGATCTGGGGCGGCGCCGCCATCTGGCTGTTTCAGCAAGGCCAGATCGGTTGGGCCATCTTCATGGCCGCTTGGGGCTTCTTCCTGGTCAGCACGGTCGATAACGTCATCAAGCCTTTCATCATCAGCCGTGGCTCGAACCTGCCCTTTGCGGTGGTGTTCCTGGGCGTGCTCGGTGGCGTGCTGTCGTTCGGTGTCATTGGGGCCTTCCTCGGGCCCACGCTCCTGGCTTTGGGTTACCGCCTGGTGGGCGAGTGGACGGGCGTGACGGTCGAACCGGAACAGGGCTGATTCAGCAGCTCGGCGAGTTCTCTTCGGGCCTGTTTGCCCTCTGGCGTCGGCAACAGCGGCCACACGTGAATCATGTCGGGTACCAGGCGCAAGTCGATTGCGCTGCCCTGTTCGCGTGCGCGATGTACCAGGGTCAAGGTGTCGAGGTGACAGAGGTCGCGGGTGCCAGCCAGCATGGTGGTGGGGGGCAAATCATGCAGGTCCGCATGCAAGGGGCTGACCCAAGGGTGCCGGGTTCCCAGGGGGCCCGCATACAGGCGGCCTGCGTGGCGAGCGCCGTCAATGGCCAGCATCGGGTCACGGCGTGCCAGCCTGTCGAGTTGCGGGTGCTGCGAGTCCACATCCACCCAGGGTGTGATCAGAACGAGTCGGTGCGGCAAGGTTTGCCCGCGGTCACGCCGTGCGAGGGTGGTGGCCAGGGCCAGCCCCCCGCCGGCTGAGTCGCCCATCAGCGTCAGGTTGGTCATCGGGTGATGTCGAGTCAGCTCTTCGTACAGCCGCAGGACAAAGCCCAGCGTGTGCTCGCAGGTGCTTTCCGGGGCCAGCGGGTACTCCGGTACCGTGAAGGTCAGTCCGGTGGACAGCACCAGGTTTTCGATCAAATTCCAGTGAAACCGGGTGATGGGGCGCACATAGGCGCCGCCGTGCAGATACAGCACCTGTCCCTTCGGTTCGCCATGCCGTGGGCTGATGGTGTGAACCACGCGCCCCTCGTAGAGTTGGCTCGTCACATTCAAGCGATGGCCCATTTTTTTGTGCGGAGGGGCCGCGCCTTTGCGCCGAACCTCCTGAATGCTGGCATCCAAATGCCCGGCGCTGGTGTAAATGCGCTTGCGCCGAATCAACTGCAGCAGCAATACAAAGGCGTGGTTTCGCAGGCTGGGCATGGTGCGCGTTGGATGGGCTACCGGGAGGTGTGATGGTTCCCCCATTGTTGGGCATTTCTGCGTCGCTCTGGTGTCCGTGCCGCAAACCAGCCCGTCACGCTGGCTGCGCCGGCCGCCAGCAGGGTGCGAGTGGCTTCGTTGGCTGTGGCGCCCGTGGTCATCACGTCATCGACCAGCACCACATGCTGCCCCTCAACTCGGTGCAAGGCATCGGGGCGTACCCGAAACGCCTGGCGAATGCGTCGTGCGCGCTCATCGGCGTGCATGCGCATGATGCGCCCGGTGTCAATGCGTCGCTCCAGGGTGTGCGGGTGAAGTCGCTGGCTCCAGCCTAGCTCCTGACTGGTCAATTGCGCCAGCACCCAGGCTTGGTTGAAGCCGCGTTCTTGCCAGCGAGCGCGCGACAGGGGGATGGGTACGATGAGGTCTGGCGCAGGCATGCGCTGGGCTCGCACGGCCTTGGCGAGAATGCGTGCCAGTGACCCGGCCGCTGCGGGCTGCCGTTGAAACTTCAAGGCCCCGATCTGCTCCGACCAAGGGGGCTCAAAGTCTACCCCCACGATGACGCGGTCCATTTCCGGCGGGTAGTCTTCGCAGCGAGGGCAGTCGGGACCCAGGGCTTCATCGGTCAGCCGTAGGCCACAACGCCGGCAGCGCATTGGCGCTGCACCGTACTCGTGGCGACAGGCAAGGCACAGGCGGGCAGATTGCCAGCTGCCACAGACCAGGCATGCGCTGGGTGCGCGCATCAAGGGGCTGATCTTCCCCCAGGCGTGAGAGAGGTGAGTCAACATGGGGGCTGAATGTAGGCAGCCTCGTGTTTCATGCCCATCACCCCCTGGTGGGCACACTGATTGGGGAGTGGGAAGGCCTGGTGTGCTTCGGGGGCATGGCTGTCCGCGCCCACGACATCGGGTGGGGTTCTTATACTGGCGGCTCGTTTTCCTGAAATGCTCCGCTTGTGTCTGTCGAATCTCCTGTGTCTCAGTCTGCCGCCGTGCCCGCTTGTGCGCCCAGTCGCGCGGGCTTGAACCGGCAGATTCGTCGTCTGGCCGGCCTGGGGCAAGCCCCCTGGCTGCATCAGGAGGTGGCGCGTCGGCTGGCGGAAAAGCTGGACCCGATTCGCCTGGAGCCCCAGAGCTGGATTGACTGGTCGGCCCATCTGGGGGCAGGCGCTGAGATCGTGCAAGCCAAATACCCCAAGGCCCAGCGCTGGGTCATCGAGCCCCATGCGGCGCTGGCCGATCGCAGTCGCGCAGCAGTTCAGGAAGCTCAGCGCGGCTGGAAGACCTGGTTCAAGCGCCCCCAGCAGCAGGTTTTTTCGGAGCCCATCGCGTCCGCGCCCTGGTTGCCCGGTGGGGTGCAGATGCTGTGGGCCAATATGACCCTGCATGCAGCCTCCAACCTGCCGGAGATGATGGCGCAGTGGCACCGACACCTTGCCATCGATGGCTTTTTGATGTGTTCAGGTCTGGGGCCAGACACGGCGCGCGAGTTGCGCGGGGTCTACCGCGACATGGGCTGGGCTTTGCCCACCATCGACTTCATCGACATGCACGACCTGGGTGACGAGTTGGTCCAAGCCGGTTTCGCCGACCCTGTGATGGACATGGAGACCTTGACACTGACCTGGGCCTCGCCAGAGGCCTTGCTCGAAGAGCTGCGCACCTGGGGTGGGAATGTGGCAGCAGGACGCTTCGACGGCTTGCGAACCCCCCGTTGGCGCGAGCGCCTTCTACAGGCTTTGAACCGAAGCCTGATGCGACCAGATGGTCGTCTGGGGCTCACAGTGGAACTTGTCTACGGGCACGCCATCAAGCCCATTCCCAAAGCCAAGTTAGGCCCCGAAACCAAAGTCTCGCTAGACGACATGCGGGCCATGATTCGCCGAGATTCGCCCAAATCCAATTGACAAGTTGGTGAAAACGCTTGTCGTGCAAGTGTTGGCAATCCGAATCAAAGTGCGGGTTATTCATAGCCTTTTCGATCCGAATCGGCCTTGAGGTAGCGCAAGTCGCTCACTAGAATGAATTGAGAAATCTCATATCCCGAACGGGTATGAGCCTCGGTTCACCGTGCCTGGCGCGGATCGGATCGGCATTTCAATCTTTGGCGGGCGAAGACATGATCAACGATCTAGGGTATCGGGTGAGTCGGTTTGGGCGTGCAGTAGCAAAGCTAGGGGTGGTCGGTTCGACGCTCGCAAGTGCCGCGGCGTGGGCCGTGAACGATTTGCCCGGAGGCCCTGCGGTCAAGCAACTTGACTTGCCTCCAGCGGCCACCAAGATTGCCGCAGCGCAGTCTGACCTCCACTACATGATGCTCTACATCTGTGGGGCCATCTTCGTGGCGGTGTTCGGGGTGATGTTCTATTCCATCTTCCACCACCGCAAGTCCAAGGGGGCCAAGCCCGCTGACTTCCACGAGTCGACCACCGTCGAAATCATCTGGACCATCATTCCGTTCTTGATCGTGATCGGCATGGCCTTGCCTGCGACCAAAGTGGTCGTGGCGCAGAAGGACACCACCAATTCCGACATCACCATCAAGGCCACGGGTTATCAGTGGAAATGGGGTTATGACTACATCAAGGGGGAGGGTGAGGGCATTGCTTTCCTGTCCACCCTCGATGCTTCGCAGCGTGCCCTGTCTGATGCTGGCAAGCCTGCGGGCGACAACTACCTGCTGAAGGTTGACAACCCTCTGGTGGTGCCTGTTGACAAGAAGATCCGCATCATCACCACAGCCAACGACGTGATTCACTCCTTCATGGTGCCGCGCTTCGGCATCAAGCAAGACGCCATTCCAGGTTTCGTGCGTGACACCTGGTTCCGGGCCGAGCAGGTGGGTGACTTTTACGGGCAGTGCGCCGAGTTGTGTGGCAAGGAGCACGCCTACATGCCGATTCACGTGAAGGTGCTGTCGGCTGAAGACTATTCCAAGTGGGTGGCCGAGCGTCAAAAGGAAATGCAGGCCAAGGCCGACGACCCCACCAAGACCTGGACTCAGGAAGACCTGCTGGCTCGAGGCGAGAAGGTCTACAACGCCAACTGCGCCGCTTGTCACCAGCCCAACGGCAAGGGCGGCGGTGCCATCAAGCCACTCGATGGCTCTCCGGTGGTGCTCGATTCCGATCAGGGCAAGCAGATTCACGTGCTGCTCAACGGCCAAAACAACATCATGCCGGCCTGGAAGCAGCTGTCTGATGTGGAAATTGCCGCAGTGATCACGTACACGAAAAACCACTGGTCCAACAAGACCGGTCAAACCGTTCAGCCCGCCGAAGTGCTGGCCGCCCGCAAGTAAGGCGTTGTACCGGATCAGTCAGGAAAGGATACGCAATGAGTGCAGTGCTCCATCACGGTGACCACGCCCACGACCATCATCACGACCACCCCCATGGTTGGCGTCGGTGGTTGCATGCGACCAACCACAAAGACATCGGGACGCTGTACCTGTTGTTCTCCTTGACCATGCTGATGATTGGCGGGGTGCTTGCATTGGGCATTCGCGCCGAGTTATTCCAGCCGGGTTTGCAGTTCTTGAACCCCGAACTGTTCAACCAGTTCACCACCATGCACGGCATCATCATGGTCTTCGGGGCCATCATGCCGGCCTTCGTGGGGGTGGCCAACTGGATGATTCCGCTGCAGATCGGGGCCTCTGATATGGCCTTTGCTCGCATGAACAACTTCAGCTTCTGGCTGATGATTCCTGCGGCCTGCTTGCTGGTGGCCTCATTCTTCCTGCCCGGTGGGGCACCGGCTGCAGGTTGGACGCTCTACGCACCCTTGACCTTGCAGATGGGCCCATCGATGGACGCTGGCATTTTCGCCATGCACATCCTCGGTGCCAGCTCGATCATGGGCTCGATCAACATCATCGTCACCATCCTCAACATGCGTGCCCCTGGCATGACCCTGATGAAGATGCCGATGTTCTGCTGGACCTGGTTGATCACCGCCTATTTGCTGATTGCCGTCATTCCTGTGCTGGCCGGTGCCATCACCATGACCCTGACCGATCGCCACTTCGGTACCAGCTTCTTCAACCCGGCTGGTGGTGGTGACCCGATCATGTACCAGCACATCTTCTGGTTCTTCGGTCACCCAGAGGTGTACATCATGATCTTGCCGGCTTTCGGCATCATCAGCCACATCGTGCCCGCTTTTGCACGCAAGAAGCTCTTTGGCTACACCTCCATGGTCTATGCCACGGCCTCCATCGCCATTCTGAGCTTCATCGTGTGGGCTCACCACATGTTTGCCACCGGCATGCCGGTCACCGGTCAGCTGTTCTTCATGTACGCCACCATGCTCATCTCGGTGCCTACGGGCGTGAAGGTGTTCAACTGGGTGGCCACCATGTGGCGTGGCTCCATGACCTTCGAGGCGCCCATGGTGTGGGCGGTGGGCTTCATCTTCGTGTTCACCATGGGTGGCTTCACGGGCCTGATCTGTTCCATGGCCCCCATTGACACCCAGATCCAGGACACCTACTACGTGGTCGCGCACTTCCACTATGTGCTGGTGGCTGGTTCCTTGTTTGCCTTGTTTGCCGGCTTCTATTACTGGGCCCCCAAGTGGACCGGTGTGATGATTCCGGAGTGGAAGGGCCAACTGCACTTCTGGTGGTCGCTGATTGCTTTCAACGTCACCTTCTTCCCAATGCATTTCCTGGGTCTGGCCGGCATGCCTCGCCGTTATGCCGACTACCCCATGCAGTTTGCCGACTTCAATGCGCTGGCCTCGGTTGGTGCTTTTGGTTTCGGTTTTGCCCAGGTGTTCTTCATCTTCGTGGTGTTGATTCCTGCCATGCGCGGCAAGGGCCAGCCAGCACCAGCCAAGCCATGGGAGGGCGCGGAAGGCTTGGAGTGGGAAGTGCCTTCTCCTGCACCTTTCCATACCTTTGAAACGCCCCCCAAGCTGGACGCCTCGGCGACCAGGGTGATTGGCTGAACCCTCGAAGCGAAAAGGGCACACCATGAGCACACCGAATCCGCTGTCCATCAATGAGGCCAAGGCAAAGAATCTGCGTTTGGCTTTGATCCTGGCCTCGATTGCTGCCACATTCTTCATCGGGTTCGTCGCCAAGGTCGTTCTCCTGTCTCATCACTGAAGGCAATCGCCTCGCGTCATGTCCACCACGGTGTCCTCTTCCGGTTTATCGATGGCCTTCAGTCGTCGCCTGAGAAAGGCGAACCTGAACATGGTGGGGAAACTGGTGGTTGTGGCGGGCCTGATGTTCGGTTTCGGTTATGCGATGGTGCCCATGTACAAGCACATCTGTGCTGCGTTGGGCATCAATGTGCTGTCGTTGGCCGAGCAGCAAACCCCTGGTGCTTTGGCCAATCGAAAGGCCAACACCCAGGTCGACTTGACGCGTACCGTCACCATCGAGTTCGATGCCAACGCGCGTGGGCCTTGGGATTTCAAACCTGAGGTTCGCCATGTCGATGTCCATCCCGGCCAGATCACCACGGTGATGTACGAGTTCCGCAATGTGCAGAACAGAACCATGGCGGCTCAAGCGGTGCCGAGCTACGCACCGAAGCAAGCCACCGCTCATTTCAACAAGTTGGAGTGTTTCTGCTTCAACGAATACACGCTCAAGCCGGGTGAGACACGACGTTGGCCGGTGACCTTCGTCATCGACCCACGTTTGCCCAAAGATGTTCAGACGATCACCTTGTCGTACACCTTCTTCGAAGTGGGGGGCAAGGTGCCTCCCGCGCCGGGTGGTCGATCATGAGTTCAGATTTGAAGGAAGCGAGCCAGCGTCAGGGGTCGTTTCTCCAGACCATGAAAGCCGTGGCCTGGTCGTTTTTTGGAGTTCGCAAGTCTTCTGACTATGCGCAAGATGTGGCCAAGATCAACCCGATCCACGTCATCGTGGCGGGGGTCATTGCTGCCATTGTCTTTGTGGTGGGCCTGGTGCTGCTGATCCAGTGGGTGGTCAGTAGTGGCGTGGCGCGCTGAAGTTCGGTCTAACAGGTTGGTGTAAACAGGAGCACGACATGTCGGCATCGGTTTCCAAAGGGCAGGCCCCTTATTACTACGTGCCCGGGCCTTCCCGCCATCCGATGATGGCGGCGATAGGCCTATTCTTTGTGGCCCTGGGTGCTGGGCAATGGGTCAACGGTGTCGAGTGGGGGCCGTACTCCGTCGCACTCGGTCTGGTGTGGTGGTTGGTGGTCCTCAAGCAATGGTTTGGTGACGCCATTCACGAAAGCGAAACGGGGCAGTACAGCGACCGCATTGATGTGTCGTTCCGTTGGAGCATGGCCTGGTTTATTTTCTCCGAGGTCATGTTCTTTGGCTCCTTCTTCGGTGCGCTTTACTGGGCTCGCTTGCATTCGGTGCCCAACTTGGGCGACATGGAGAACTCACTGCTGTGGCCGGGGTTCAAGGGTGTTTGGCCTTCGGATGTGGCTGGTGCAACCGGCTCGCCCGCTGGCACGGTTGAAGCGTTCCGTACCATGGGCCCGTGGCCTATTCCCACGATCAACACGGCCTTGCTGCTGACCTCGGGTGTGACCCTGACCATTGCTCACCACGCCTTGCGTGACAACCTGCGCGGCAAATGCATTGCCTTCATGTGGATGACTGTGCTGCTGGGTATGGCCTTCCTGGGGCTGCAGGGCTATGAGTATTACGAAGCCTATACCCACCTGAACTTGAAGCTCAGCTCGGGTGTATACGGTTCCACGTTCTTCATGCTCACCGGTTTCCACGGCTTGCACGTGTTCGTGGGCATGTTGATGCTGCTATTCATTACCCTGCGCCTGATGAAGGGGCATTTCACCTCGCAGCGTCACTTTGGGTTCGAAGGCGCAGCCTGGTATTGGCACTTTGTGGACGTGGTTTGGTTGGGTCTGTACATCATCGTCTACTGGACCTGATGTGTGCTGGGGGGCTTGCACCCCTCGCCCTGCGCAATCCAATGCCAGGTCAATGAAAAAAGGGCACCTCACGAGGTGCCCTTTTTGTTGCTTAAACCGGAACCCCAGTCGGGTGAATCCATCCCATCATGTAGCTCAGCAGCACAAACAGGAACAGAGCGATGGACAACCCTACTCGCCAGGCGAGCGCTCTGGCCATACGATTGGTCTTGGGAGCGCCGTCTCGGCCATCTTGGAGCATGGCTTTGCCTGCAACCACCAAGGCAGCAATCACGGCAAGCAGGGCCAGGGCCATCACGATTTTCATGGTGTTTGATTATGTCTGTTAACGCGCGGCGTGTCATGGTGTTGATCGCCACGCTGGCGTCGGTCATGGCCACCACTTCGCTGGGCCTGTGGCAGCTGCGTCGCGCCGATTTCAAGGCGGCAATGGCGCAGCAGGTCGAACAGCGCCAGCACGAGCAGCCGCTGCGCAATGCCGACTGGCCCTGTCGTGATCCAGGCCTCTCAAGTCAATTGCAGCAAAGGGCCGTGGTTTTGCAGGGGCACTGGTTGACTGACAAAGTCGTCTACCTCGACAACCGCCAGATGGAAGGGCAGGCAGGCTTCTTTGTCCTGACCCCGCTGCGCCTGGACCCCGCACCAGCCTGTGGCCCGGCCGTGGTGCTGGTGCAGCGTGGCTGGGTGCCTCGGAATGCGAATGATCGGCAGAGTTTGAAGCCGGTCCTGACCGAAGCGAATCGGGTTGAAATCAGAGGGAACTTGTTGCCCGAAGTGTCTCAAATCTATGCCTTGGGGCAAGAGCCGGATGTGCACAAAGGGGCGGCTTCGCCGTTGTTGCGGCAAAACATGAGCCACTCCGATTGGCAAGCCTGGCTGGGGCAACCTCTGGCCCCGTTTGCCCTGCGGCAGTCAGATGACCCGCAAGCGCCTTCGAAAGAGCTGAAACGGGCCTGGCCAGCCCCCGACGTAGGCGTGGGCAAGCACCATGCTTATGCGGCTCAGTGGTTTGTCATGGCTTTGATCATCACAGGACTTTATGTCTGGTTCCAACTCATCCGTCCACGCCGAATTGCCTGAATCCGGCCCGTTGGTTCAGTTCAGCGTTCACAGCCTGCCGGATCCGTCTCGCAGTCAGGCTCAACGCACCCGCAGGGGGCGCTTGAAGATGCTCGCGGTGTGGGCCGTCTGCGCAGCCCCGGTTGTGGCGTCGTATTACACCTACTATGTGCTTCGTCCTCAGGGGCGGGTCAATTACGGTCAGCTGATTCAACCTCCCATCAGCATGCCGGCTGATGCCACCTGGTCGTTGCACGACCTTCGTGGCAATCTGGTGCTGCCCTCTTCGCTCAAAGGGCAGTGGCTGCTCATCACCGTTGCGGGCGGCGCCTGCAACAGCGAGTGCGAGCAGCATCTCTACCAGCAGCGGCAGTTACGTGAAACCTTGGGCAAAGACAAAGACCGGCTCGATCGTGTCTGGTTGGTCACCGACGACGCTCCGGTGCGAGCCGAATTGCTGCCTGCCTTGCAGCAAGCGTGGGTGCTCAGGGCCTCTGACGAAGCTGTGCGTCGCTGGCTGTTTCCTCAGGCCGGACATGGTTTGAGCCAACACCTCTACCTGGTCGATCCCAGAGGGGACTGGATGATGCGGTTTCCGGCTTCGCTCGATCCCAGTCGCGTCAAAAAGGATCTGACTCGGCTGATGAAAGCCAATGAGTCTTGGGATGAGGCGGGTCGCTAAGCCATGTCATCGCCTTTGGACTTGATCAACCTGGGCCCAGCCGCGGAAGTGGCCCTGTTGGGCTTGGTGCTGGCGGCTGTGCCGGTGATGGCGGTGGTCTGGCAGTCGCGTCGAGCAGGCATTCGAGGCTGGCCCGCCTGGCAACGTGCGCTCACGGTCGCTACCCTGTTTCTCACGCTTGACCTGGTGGTGTTTGGCGCCTTCACTCGCTTGACCGACTCTGGTCTGGGTTGTCCGGACTGGCCCGGGTGTTATGGCCACACCAGCCCGGTCGGGGCTCATTCCGCCATTCAGCAAGCCTGGCAGGTCAGTCCGTCCGGGCCGGTCAGTCACAGCAAAGCCTGGATCGAAATGATTCACCGCTATCTGGCCACCGCAGTGGGGGCCTTGATCACAGGCTTGATGATCTTGAGTTGGCGCATGCGGCGTCGGGCAGGGGGCTTGTCGCCTTGGTGGGCCACCTGCACATTTGTGTGGGTTTGCGCGCAAGGCGCGTTCGGCGCCTTGACGGTCACGATGAAACTGCAGCCCCTGATCGTCACGACTCATTTGCTGGGAGCCATGTTGGGTGTGGCCTTGCTGACGGCTCAGACCCGTGTCCTTGAGTTCCGCCTTGCGGCTGCGCCCAGTGTGGCCGACTCGGCTTATGCGGGCATTCGTCGCCTGGCCGCATGGGTTTTGTTGATCTGTACCGTGCAGATGGCGGCGGGCGCCTGGGTCAGCACCAATTACGCAGTGCTCGCTTGCGATCAGTTTCCTCAATGCCAGAACAGCTGGTGGCCGCCCGTGGACTTTCAGACGGGCTTCACACTGTGGCGCCCCCTTGGAGGGGATGGTCAAGGGGGCTGGATCACCTTGGCGGCACTCACGGCCATCCACATGACACACCGTTTGTTCGCCTTGGTGGCACTCGGGGCATTGGCCTGGCTGGCCTGGTCCATGCGCAAAGTCCCTGGGGCAGGGCGCGACCAAGCATGGCTATGGGGGCTGATGCTCTGGCAGTTGCTGACAGGTCTGAGCAATGTGGTGCTCGATTGGCCGCTGGCTTCGGCATTGGGCCATACCCTGGGTGCCGCTTTGATGGTCTGGCGCCTGACGCGACTGATCGTTCGGCCCCGCTATCAGGGACATTCCGCTACCACCCTGGGGTGAGGTGACTTTTAGAATGAATCCAGCACAAGACTTTGATGATGAGGTCCCTCAGGGAGCGCCCATGGCTGAAACCGTTGCATCGCCTGCCTTGATGGCGCCCCAAGCGCCTTCGCGTTTTCAGCAGTTTTATGTGCTGACCAAGCCCCGTGTGGTGCAGCTCATTGTGTTCTGCGCTTTGATTGGTATGGCGCTGGCGGTGCCTGGCGTGCCCACCGCGGCCGAAGCCTTCAAGGCCCTGGCTGCATGTGTTGGCATCTGGCTGGTGGCTGGGGCGGCTGCCGCGTTCAATTGCCTGGTCGAGCAACAGATCGACGCGCGCATGAAGCGCACTGCGTGGCGCCCCACTGCTCGGGGTGAGCTCACCCGTACCCAAACCCTTTTGTTCAGTACCAGCTTGTGTGCCGCCGGCATGTTGATTCTGGCGGTATGGGTGAACCCATTGACCATGTGGCTGACCCTGGGCACCTTCGTGGGCTATGCCATTGTCTACACCGTGGTGCTCAAGCCCCTCACGCCGCAGAACATCGTCATTGGCGGCGCCTCAGGCGCCATGCCACCGGTGCTCGGCTGGGCCGCGATGACCGGATCGGTCGACCCTGAAGCCCTGATGCTGTGCCTGATCATCTTTTTGTGGACCCCACCTCACTTCTGGGCGCTGGCACTGTATCGGGTAGAAGACTATGCGCGAGCAGGTCTGCCCATGTTGCCTGTGACCCATGGCAACGAGTTCACCCGTCTTCATGTCTTGCTCTACACCTTGATCCTGATGGCCGCCACGCTGCTGCCTTTTGTCTACGGCATGAGCGGGTTGATCTATCTGGCTTCAGCTTTGGTCTTGGGAAGTCTGTTCGTTTGGTATGCCTACCGCCTGTGGAAGCAGTACAGTGACGCCTTGGCCCGCAAGACCTTCAAGTTTTCCATCGTCCACCTGATGTTGATGTTTGCGGCCCTGCTGGTGGACCACTACTACACGATCTGATCATGATGACCCAGCCCCCCCAGGGGCAACCAAGCCGCCGGATCGCGACCTGGTTGTTGGCCGCGCTGGCGGCTCTCTCATTGCAGGCTTGCAAGCCTGCCGCTTCGCCAAACAGCACAGCTGGCACTGCCAGCCAGGTAGCGGAGGCGGCCCACTTCAACGCTGTTGACATCACGGGCGCAGAATACGCGCGCAAATTGCAACTCAAAGATGTCGACGGCAAGCCGCGTTCCCTTGATGAGTTCAAAGGCAAGGTGGTGTTTCTATTCTTTGGCTACACCCAGTGCCCCGATGTGTGCCCCACCACCATGGCCGACCTGGCTGCCGTGCGTAAAAAGCTCGGCGCCGATGGTGACCGCGTACAAGGCGTTTTCGTGACGGTGGACCCCGCCCGCGACACCCCAGCCGTGCTCAAGTCCTACTTGGCCAGCATGGACCCATCATTTGTGGGCTTGCATGGCAGCCCAGCAGAGATCGATGCCGCAGCCAAAGAGTTCAAGGTCTTTTACCAAAAGGTAGAAGGCCGAGAAGGCGGCTACACCATCGATCACACAGCAGGGGCCTTCGTGTTTGACCCCCAAGGGCACGTGCGCTTGTTCGTGCGCTATGGCATGGGAGTGGAGCCCCTGGCGGCCGACCTCAAGCAACTGCTGGCCGCCAAGCCTTGATGCGGCCGCGTCAGGCCGACAGCAAAGTCAGGCTCTGACGCCCGCTCCAGCTTTCATCTGGACCCAGTGTGACTGGGTCATTGATGCGGGCCGCTTCGACGCACAACATCTGTTGCCAGCCATCGGCAGGCATGTCTTTCATGTGCGCGCATTTCTCTGGGCCCGGATTCCAGATCACCGCATCTGGCATGTTCTCGCTCTCGATTTCAAGGCGGCGAGGGCCGTCACGCAGCAACAGGTTGTGTACCTTGGCGTAGATGCGGTCAATCTCGCCGTGGAAACGCTTTTCCGGATGGTCTTCAATGGCCTCGCCACCCAGCACGCTGTCGATGTAGTGGCAACCATCCAGGCCCTGTAGGCGAACATGGGTCAACTCGCTGACAGCCAGATAGGTGTGCAGTGCCGCAGAGAAGGGCCAGGTCGTCTGACCGGGATTGTGTGCGTACAGCTCCATGTCCAGGCGCGCCCCGCTGATCGACAGCGTCAACTCCAGCGTGAATTGATGAGGCCACCATGCACGGGTGCTGTCATCATCGCTCAGCACCAAGGTGGCCTGCGCGTGGTCTTTGCCCTGGCGTACTTCGTCGACTTTCCAGGGGCGGGTGCGAGCCAGCCCGTGGCGAGGCAGGCTCACATCGGGGCCGCGTTGTTCAAACTGAGGAAAAATCACTGGCACGCCACCACGCACGGCCTGGCCTTGGCCCGCCACTGCATTGGGCGACAGATACAACTGTTCGTCCGCCCCGGCGGGCTTCCACGAAACAAGATGACCACCGTGCAGCAGAACGATGGCTTCAGAGCCGCAAGGCGACTGGATTTTCAGGGCCGGTTGGCCCAGAACTTCGATCAAAGGGAACTGGGAATCACTCATCCCGCAAGTATCCCCTGATCTGAGGCTGTTTGACCGTATGGGTGCCGATCAGGTCGGCCGACTGCAGATTGACGCAGTGGCGATCAACTCTTCCAGCATCGCCATCGACACCTTGCCCGACACCGAGTAGGGGTCCAGCACGGGCCGCTCCGAGTACTTCAGCAAGATCGATGGGTTCACGCGGCTCAAATTGGCTTGACCCATTGTCCACCCGGCAAAGCGGCGCTCGGTGATTTCCTCGTACATCAGCAGCACCACATCCTGGTGGCGCGGATCGGCCGCAATGCGTGCGTACAACTGACTGACCGCTTCACGCCCGCCTTCGAGCACCTGCATGAAAATGTCGCCGCTATAGCAAAGCAAGCCCGTGATGCCCTTGGCCGGGTTCTCATTGCGAGACACGGTCAGGATCTGATCAATGACCTCATTGCCCAAAGGTGCCTTGGCACGGCTGGCATAAAGCAAACGAACCAGCATGATGTTCAACCCTTGCGATTGTTGACGAGCGACAGGAATTCCCGGCGCAGATTCGGATCTTTCAGGAACGAGCCTCGCATGACGCTGTTGATCATGCGCGAATCCATGTCCTTCACCCCGCGCCACTGCATGCAGAAATGGTCGGCTTCCATCACCACGGCCAAGCCGTCGGGGTTCATGCGCGACTGCAGCAAGTCAGCCACCTGGGTCACGGCTTCCTCTTGAATCTGTGGGCGGCTCATGATCCAGTCGATCAGGCGAGCGTACTTCGACAGGCCGATCAGATTCGAGTGTTCATTGGGCATGATCCCGATCCACACCTTACCCATGATGGGGCACAGGTGGTGCGAGCAAGCGCTGCGCACGGTGATCGGCCCCACAATCATCAACTCGTTGAGCCGTTCCACATTGGGAAATTCGGTGACCTCCGGGGCGGCTTCAAAACGGCCCTTGAAGATTTCCTTCAAGTACATCTTGGCCACGCGCCGAGCGGTGTCCTGCGTGTTGTGATCGCTCTCGGTGTCGATCACCAGGCTCGACAACACGCCTTGCATCTTGCCGGCCACCTCGTCCAACAACTTTTCCAACTCACCGGGCTGAATGAACTCGGCGATGTTGTCGTTGGCGTGAAAGCGCTTTTGCGCCTCCTTGATGCGTTGCCGGATCTTGACCGACACCGGCACGCCTTCGTCAGAAGACGAGTCACCCTGGGATGGGGTGTCAATGGCGCGAAGCTTGGGAGTGGTCATGTGAGTGCGTTGCTAGGTTGAAGACAAGCCAACATGCTAGCGCGGCTGGGGAAATCGTGCACGACCACCGGGGGCGTGGGGGTAAGCGTGGCGTAAGCTCTGCGCAAACTTGAGGTCGCGATGACCGGGCGATGGATGAGTATCGGCAGGCGTTGAGGGCGTGGGACGCGAGGCAGGGGGCGAAGGCGGATCAAAAGACTTGAGGGATATGACAGCTCTGCCGAGACGTGTGCATTAGTCATTTGACTTGTGCAGGCACCGCGGGATCAATATGGTGCCTGCTTACGGCTGCCGGTCGAATTCATTACCTCCTGCACTCATCTCTGGTGAGTGAAGGTTGGCGATCAATTCGACATTGTCGTCGCAGTATTCTGTTGGTATCTTGGGAGACTTTTCTAGCGCGTCATCCAAGAGGGTTAGGGTTTTCCGACAAAAGCACGGGAGAGCCTGACTGCTTCACATACTCGATTGCCCTTTTCTTGTCAGCGAGGTCGCCCCCTCTTAGTTTGAGGTAGAGAGACTTGTACGTTGGATCGGCGATATCGAGCTTGAATCCAAATATTGCTAAGAATTTTTCTGTTGCAGCAGCAAGAGCCAAGCGATCAGTCTCAGTAAACAAGACGCCTTCTAAAGCAGACACCGCTTCCAGCGAAGTGGGTGTGAACGGCAGTGCTTGAGACGCTTTGGCTCGCACGTTGGGAAATGCACTGCCACAATAACTTGCAAGTTGCTTGAGTGCCTCCGAGTTGGGGCATTCAGCGCAAACAAATTGAAGCATTGTTACTCGACAAGACTCAATGGCACTTCGTGTTGCTGCATATGGCGACTGTTCGGGTTCTTTCTCGAGTTCAATTTTGAAGGCAGCAACTGCCTGTTGCGGATCGAGAAGATACATTCCAATTATTTGATCTTCCGATTCTTTGAAGTTTTTCTCAAGGAAAATCCATGCCGAGCGTTTTTCGTCTGGGGTCAGGTCATTAAAGTATGATGAGTCTAGGCCGTTCAAACGTTCTGGGCCAGTTTTGTTGAAGAACTCAACAATTCTTGTCAATCCCGGAGTGTGTTGATTTGTGCTCATGGCATGATTCCTTTGATATTCAGCAGATCAGCCACTTCATTCTTATCAATGCGTACGATATTGCCTGCGTCATCCAGCATATTCATTTTAATTCCAGAGACTTCGCCTGTAAACATCTTGTCGCTGATGACAGGTTTTTCAACATTTTGCCAAAGCGTGTACGGACTTTTGAGTTTGTCAGCCGTTTGTACAGTGTTGACCTCGCCATAGGCTCCCTCTGCATACTGACGCGAAGCACCTGCCCATAGATCCCGAGCATGGGGTGGTTCACCAGTTCTGGCGTCCCACGCGTAGCCACTGTTTACTTCCTCCCAGCCGTCAATGATGCGGCCACCACTTGTAGTTTCAAGCGTAACGCCACCCATTTGCTCAGCGTATTTTTGTGCAGCCTTAGGGTCTCCTGACCAAAAGACTGCTCCGTCTTTGGGTGAAGAAACATCCAGGCGTTTAATCACCTCATCCCAGGAGTCATTCGGATGCTTTGGCAAATGCGGGCGAAGAATTGAGCGCGCTTCTTCAATCTTGGCTGCAGCGAGTGCTTCATTTCCAGCTTTTCTTGCTGCGGCTGCCTCTTCAGAAAGTTGAGTTATCCGAGCCTTGTCGGCCATTGCCAAAGCATCTGCAGTTGAGCGGGCTTTGGTGTTCTCGGTCTCTTGTGCCTTCTTAGGTGGCTCGGGCCTCTCCTTCTTGGGGGGCGGTGGCTCAGTTGGAGTCTTCGTTTCAGGCTTGTGGCCTGTCTTTGCTGACGCTGGCTTTGCCTCGACCTGCTTGATTGGGCGGCTTGCCGTATCAGCTATTTCTTGTTTCATTGGTGTGGCAGCAATCGGCTTCTCAGCCTTCACGCCACTGGCAACGGTATGTGCGTCATGCTCTACGCTTTGAGCCAGCATTTTCGACAGCCGAGCATCCAGTTCCGCCAGTGCAAGAGGAATTTTCTTGACTGCATCTCTTTGCAGGCCATAGAAGGCGGCTTCCCAGCCAGCCAGCTTGGCAACGGCGGCCTTGGCTTCAGCAATGGTCGACGAGTTCTTGACAGCGTCAAAATGATTGCGCAGCCAACTCATCGTGCTGCTCTTGTCGAGCGCGTTAAGTCCTTGTTCCAGGTGCAATCGCGTGGCCTTGCACATGCCGATCAATGGATCGGTCACTTTCGTGAGTGCCTGAATGATGGCCTTTTCGTAGCGGACGAACTTGACAGCCTTCAGAAAGGTCATGATGTTGCCGGTCACGAACTTCTGCAGGAACTTCACGATCTCCATGAGTTCGGCGGCTTCGCGCGCCAACATCAGCATGACTGCACGTAACGCAGCACCCAGTTCAGAGCCGGCGATGCCGCCCACGACTGCTCCGACGCCGGCGAACAGAGCTCCGCCAGCGGCCATGGCCAGAGGCAAGGCAATGGTGATCAGGCAGGCACACAGAACGATCCATTCCGTCACGTGTTCGCGGCGCTCAGGATGTTTTGCCAAACGCAACGAGACCGCAACGGCGTCGCGTGCGCTGGTCACGATGACTACGCCAGGCACGAATGTCACCAGCATTTCAGTGATCAGTACTGACAGGGGGCGATTGTCTTGAAACTCGCCGAGGATCAAAGATTTGACCCAATCCCAACCGCCTACTGCGGACGCCCAAGCTTCGTCTGCAGCGCTTTTTACTGATTCGACAACGGCGCTCATGAGCGCTCCCCTGTGTTTGTATTTTGCGCAGTTGGTGGTGTCCAACTGATCAGGTCATGCACGTCATCGTCCATCTCAGCGGAAACGAGGGATTTTGCTGGGTTGGGATCTTTGACGTATTGAATCTTGGCTGTGGTGCCGGGCCGCAGGCCGCTGATTCGCGCATAGCCTTCAGCGTCCAGAGCGCCAGATCGAACCGATCCGTCGCTTAGCGTTGCCTTGTATTCCACGCCGGGTAGCGGCTGCCCCCACTCCGTCATGTATCGGAATTCCATTTCGGTGTCTTTCAGCGAGGACGAGGGCATGTGCGGCATGGTGTGGCTTTGTGTCCCGCCCCCCACCATCGACTTCTTCCCTGCCTGCACCATGATCTTGCCCGGTGCTTGCGCTGTGAAGCTGCCTCCCTCAATCGTGATGCTGGCCCCACCGCTCACTGCCAGCGTCACCTTCTTGGCCGCCGCAATGTTGATGGCGCCATTGGCCGACTTGATCTCCAGCGCGGCCTTGGATGCAATCTGCGCAGGGCCAGCCTGGGCTTGCATGTCAATGTCGCCTTGTGCGGCAATCAGGCTCAAGCCTTTGCCTGCAGCTTCGTTCCCTGCCTGAATGGCCCCCGCCAAAATGCCAATAGCCTGACCCGTGTGAACACGCGCTTGGCCGCCTGCTGCGATCTGGCTGTCTTGCCCGCTGGCGATCTGGGTGGTGTCGTTGGCGGACAGGATCAGGTCTTGCCCGGCGGTGATGCCGACACCCGCTTTGCCCACGATGGCAATGTTGGCGTCTTCCATGTGGGGCAGTTGATCTTGTTCGATCGTGTGGCCCAGGTTCTGCGGCAACTTGGCGTGTTCACCTTGCGCGCTGGCCAGGGCCACGGTTTGGTGGGTGCCTGCGGCTTGGTTGAAGGTGGTGGCCAGTTGTTGTGCCTGCTTGGCCAAGGCCATGCCGGGGGCGTTGTCGCCTGCGGGCTCGGCTGTTTGGCCTGCACCGCCACCCAGACCAAAGCTGGTCAGCATCACGCCGCGTGCCGCTCGCAAACCACCCCAGGCGTCGGTGCGCAATTCGAAGCCAATGCCTCGGAAGCTGCCTCGGTGGTTGTCGGCCTGGTGCAGCAGGTGGCCCATTTGCAGCCAGGTCTGGCTTTGGGTGGTGTGCAGTTGGGTGCGCAACTGATTCGGGGTGTCGTCCAGCACCAGCTGGTTGTAGCCCTGGCCGCCCAGCTCTTTGCTTTTGATGCCGCTCAGTGCGGCGGCGTTGTTCTGTCCAGCTTGGCCGTCTTGCGCTGCACCTGCGGCCGCGCCGTGCCAGGCGGGGCTGTTGCCGCCTGTGCCACTGTTGATGAGGTTGGCTTGGGCGCTGGGGTGGTGGTCGGCGCTGTCGGCAAATGCACTGGTGTCAGCGGCTTGGTTCTGTCCGCCAGGTGTGGGGGGCGTACCGCCTTCGCCTTGGCCGTTGTAGAGGCTGGCCAGCACGAAGGGCTGATCCATGTCGTTGTTGATGAATCCCACCAGCACTTCTTGCCCAATGCGGGGAATGAATTGCTGGCCCATGCCTGCACCGGCGCTTCTTTGCATGACCCGCATCCAGCAACTGTGGTCGCTGTTGGCGCGTTGTGGCGCAAACGGATTGGCTTGCCAATGGAACTTCACGCGCACGCGCCCCAGCCGGTCGGTGTGGATCTCGTCAGCCCCGCTGGCGCTGGTGCTGCCGTTGGGGCCGACCACGATGGCGGTCTGTGGGCCCCAGGCGGTGGCGCGCGGGCGGGGCCGCAAGCCGGTGCCGTCCATCAACACGGTGCGCCAAGGCACGTTGCGTCGAATGGCTTCAAACTGATTGGCAAAGCCGCTCTGGGCCGCCTTGGTTTGCAGCGAGGTGGTGTCCACATCGTGGCGTTCAAAGATGCCGCTGTCTCGGGTGGCTTGCAGCAAGGCTTGCAAGGGGCCCACACCCAGGGTCTTGGCAATGGTGTCGCTCAAGTCCTTGGGCAGGTTGTTGATGCCCATGGCGCGCACGGCGGTCACAAAAAACGCTTTGTCTTCGTCGTGCGGGTTGATGCTGTCGAGTGTGGATTGGCTCAAGCCAAACCAGGTGCCCGCACGCAGTGTGCGCACAGTGCCTTCGCCCATCCATAGCTTCAAGCGCGCTTCGCGGGCCTGTTGCATGGTGGTGGCCGCAAAGTGGGCCTGGGCGGGGTGGCTGCAGAGGCCATCGGCCACGGGGTCGTAGCTGGTCAACCAGTTTTGCAGGGCGCTGGCTTCCTTGCCGCCCCATTGGTGGTCGGTGGGCACGTCGGCCACGATGGCTCGGTTAGATTCGTAGTCCCACCCCAGTACGGTGGTGCCCATCGAGCCCCCTGCTTGCCCCAGCTGGCGCCAGGCGCCCAAGGCCTGGATGCTGTCTTGTTCTTCCTGGCTGCTGCTGCGGTGGAAGCGAATGCCTTTGCCGCCGAGGGCTGTGCCGCTGGTGGGGTCTTGCGGTTGGTTCAGGCTGTTGGCAAAGATGACCACGGTGTGGCCGCCGGGGGCTGCCGTGTCTTCTTCAACGCGCCAGCTCAACCCCTCTTCGGCCAGCAAGCGTTGGACAAAGTCCAGGTCTGACTCGCGGTACTGCACGCAGTACTTGCGCGAGCCGCCTGTGGGGCCGTGCAAGCCGTTGGCCACATGCTGGGCCACGTCGTCGTCCCAACGCCAAGCCGCAATGCTGGCGTGGTCGGCGAACACGTCTTCCACAATCTGAATGATTGACTGTTCTTGCCAGACTCGGCTGTTGAGGGTGTGGCCCAACAGGGCCATCCACGGCTGCACCAACAAAGATTTACGAGCCAGGCCTCCATCGCTGTCGAGCGACTGGGCTTCGGTCACATAACCACTTCGGCGGTGCGTGCTGCCATCTGCCAGCGCGGTGACCAAAGTGATGGGGCGAGCGTAGAGCTGTTTGAGTTCGACTTTGGTGTTGAGCACCAGCGTCTGGATGTGCAGCGAGAAGGGTTGTGACACACCCTCGGTCAGCACAAAGCTTTCCACCATCAAGTCAGCAGGCAGAGGGCGCTCAGCGCTGGTCGACTCCAGGGTGTAGAGCCGCTTGTCGGTGCGCCACTGGTCAACCAGATCGCCCAACAACTGGTGCAGTGCCGATTGCAGCTTGTTCAGAGCCAGATCTTTGGCGGACGACAAAGCCGAAGAGGCGCCCGATAGCGCCATGGAGGCCAAACTCATGCCGAGTATCCCTGAGTGTCTTTATGAATGAATCCGCCGATTTTGACGGCTGACACCTTGGGAGCAGGCACCCATGTTGGGGGATTACGCAACCAGGGGTAACAGGCGCTCAGGGGCGAGTAGGAGCGGTCGCGGGGCGCGAGCTGGCATGGGACATCACGGCTTCAATCAGCTGAACATCACGATCATTGCGAGAAGAGCGTGCTGGCTTGGGCTGCACCGTGGCGCGGGCCGCCTGCACACGTGGCTTGGCTGCTGGCGCACTGGCGACTACCACTGTGGCATGAGATGCCGCCACGGGAGCCGGCGCGGGCGCAGCCGCCAATGCCGCAGTGGCGAGCGCAGCCAAGGGATCTCGAGGAGCCTGGGCTGACGTGGTCGAGTCTGGCGCGGCAGGTGCCGCTGGTGTAGAGGGAGGCTCGGATGCTGAACCAACAGGCGCCATCGCCACAGCCGAATCGGGTGCGGAGGCAGAAAGGGGTGAGGCGACAACGGCAGATGCCGGTGCTGCTGCAGGCATCACCGTGGTGAGCTGGGCTTCAGGGCGGGGGGCGGCGGGAGGCTTCTGGTTCACCACCGTCAGCACGAAGCCTGCCAGCAATGTCACGGCCCCCAAGCCCATCAAGGCGATCAGCAAGCGGCTCGGACCCGCCGACTGACGTTTGGCAGATGGCCCCTTACGTGCGGGGCGTTGAGAGCGCCGCGTGGACTCTAGCGTCGATAGAATCCGCACCCGCTGGGTATCTGACCCTGGATCAGTGCCATCCTCCATGCCCGCAAACAAACTCGGGCGGCCCTGGTCGTGGCTCACGGTCGTACTCCCTCAATCCAATTTTTGTATGTGTGTGCAAGTCGGCGCATTCTACGGAGTCAATTCGATCCCAAGCTGCTTGCCGCATCGGGATTGCAATCAATCGTTACAGGAACCCAAGTGATTGCGTGGATCTGGTTGGTATTCGTACTGGGCGTGTGTGGGCTGGCCTTGGCTGTGTTCCCGCACTGGCGCCATGCTTTGCTGACAGGTTTGCGTGGCAAGTGGTCGGGCGTGCGCCGCACACAACTGCACTGGTCTGGAAAGGCTCAGCAAACAGGGCGGGCCATGGTGGTGGGCACTGCGCAAGCTGCATCGGGTTGGGGGCGGCAGGCTCGTGATCAGTGGCGCTGGGTGGCCCTCATCTCGGCGGTATTGTTTGTGCCGGCAGGGCTGACGTGGTGGTGGGCTTTTTTCCAAGGGCGCGATCTCGATGCCTTTGACGATCGCATTGAGCCTGGCAACCACCAGGTGGCTCAGCTACTGAAGGGCGAGCATCTGGTGCCGCCGCCTCCGTTGCCGCCTGACGTGTTCGCCACCGCCGAAGTCGAACAAGTTCGCCCGATGCTGTCCACGGCAGACCGCCGTTGGGATCAGATGGACGAAGCCTTTGTTCAGCGCTTGCTGATGGTGTTCAAGATCATGCGTGAGGAGCATGGCTATGACATGGCCTTGTTGGAGGGCTATCGCAGTCCTGAGCGCCAGAACATGCTGGCAGCCAAGGGTGCCCACGTGACCCAGGCCAAAGCCTGGCAAAGCTATCACCAGTACGGGCTGGCGGCCGACTGCGCCTTCATGCGTGCGGGCAAGTTGGTGATCTCTGAGCGTGACCCTTGGGCCATGCGCGGCTATGAGTTGTTCGGCCAAGTTGCCGAGCAAATCGGGCTGACCTGGGGTGGGCGCTGGCAGATGCTCGATCTGGGGCATGTGGAATGGCGCCGCCCTGGGGTGAAACAGGCCGTTCGCTGAACCTGGCTTTGACACAGACGGTAACAGTCTTTGACCGCGTCCCGTTAGACTCCGCCCCGCGTCGGGATAACCCGAGCGCGAACAAAAAGAATCAAGCTATCAGGGAGTTGCGGCGCCATGGGACGTCCGTTCATCGTATTGGGTGACAGCACCGATCATGGGGGAACCGTGATCGAAGCATCGGGCGTGACCGACACCAATGGCAAGCGCATTGCCCGCGTGGGCGACAAAGTGTCTTGCCCCATCAAGTACCACGGTAATTCGGTCATCGTCAGTGGTGATCCGACCATGATCATCGATGGCAAGCCTGCAGCACGGCATGGCGACAAGTGCTCGTGTGGGGCAACTTTGATCGCCGCGCAGGCGGTGTCCACCGGCCAGTGAGTCCCGGCGCCAGCCTGGGGGCTGGATGTCGGTGTTGAGCAAGCAGTTCAGGCATGACCCGATTTCTGAAAATCTTCCTGTTGTGGTTCGTGGTGGGCGCCATGGTGTGGCTGTTCACCCTGTGGCACTGGCAGCAAACCGCGCGCGATGTCGATTTGTTCGACATCGTGGCCTACCTGCTCGGCCTGCCTACTGCATTGGTGCTGGGCTGGGTGCTGATGCTGTGGGGCATCAAGAAGCTGCGCGAGCGTGCATCGCAAAGTTCCCAATCCGCACCTCAAGGGGAGGTCGTTACATCTGGGGTTAGCTCAGATGCCGATCTGCGTCAGGCTTACACCGTGGTGCTGGGTGCAGCCGTTCATTCACGAGTCGGGGCAGATGCCTTGTCGAGCTGGAGCGAGTTGCAATCAGGCAAGACACGGCCCGATCTGGACGCCCATCTTCAAGACTTCGACGGCCTGCCTGTGTTCTCGGCTCGGGTGTCGGAGTTGGCGGTGGAAGACCATGACGACGAGGCAGAGCCTGACGAGGCGAGTCCCGGTATGGCCGCGCGCCGTGCCTGGGCCCTTCTGCGTGAGCCTTGTGATCAACTGGCTGAGACATGGCTTCACGTGGCTGAGCAACTCGGCGCAGCTGCATCGGGTGCCGATGACACTGCGGACTCCGCTGGCTGGGCAGAGGGGGGCAAGACGTATCTGTCAGGGGTGGCTCGTCCAGCCCCCCAAGGCGATCAGGCCAAGCCCAGCCCAGTTCAGTGGTGCGTGCGCGTGTTGATGCCTGCCAGCTGGTCGAAGGTCGATCAGGACTGGCTGGCGGAGTCGCTGCGCGAACGCTTGGCCGATGTGACCGCACAGTTGGAGGCGCAAGGCATTGCTGCACCTCAGTGGATCGTGACGCCTCCCCAGACACCTGAAGCGTGGTGGTCCGCTTACGACGAACAGGTCCGCCTGTGGGCCAGAGAGGGCTCAGCTCAGGCGATGTTCATCCTCGCGGTGGACAGCGCGTTGGACGAAGACACGGTGGCGCATTGGCAGTCGATTGGCGAGTTGTTCACCTCTCAACACCAGACCGGACGCATTCCGGGCGAAGCGGCAGCCGGCTTGCTGGTGGCCAGCCCCGCGCTGGCGGCGCGCCTGGACCGTGAAAGCCTCGATTTGCCCCCTTTGCGTCTATCTAGGCCGGTTCATTTGCGCCGCGACAAGTCAGCTGACGCGCTCGGGCGCGTCGGAGCGACCGTGTTGACCGACGCTCTGAATCAAGCCATGACGGTGTCCAGGCTGATGCCGTCGCCTGCGCTCATCATCGTCTCTGACGCGGATCACCGGGCCAGTCGCACCTCCGAGTTGTTCGAAGCTCTGCGGGCTGTGGCACCCGAGTTGGACCCGATGCTCAACGTGGCCCGGGCGGGCGAAGCGCTGGGCGATGTGGGTGTGGCGCGTTCCTTGTTGCCTGCCGCGCTCAGTTGTGCGGCGGTGTGGTCTTCCGAAGGTGAGGGCGTAGCCCTGGCCGCGCATGTGCAGTCTCCGCATGACCGGGTGGTCTTGGCCGTCAGTGCCTGGCCTTCGGTCGATGCGGTGTCTGCGTGATTGTTGGGATTCGAGTATGCAAAGAGTTTGGCAGTTTCTTTTGGACCCTCGTGTCTTGACCGTGCTGGGGCTGGCCGCCTTGGCCACCTTCCTGTTCGTGGGGGCCGATGCGCTGAAGCTGGGGCTGATCTGGGCCGTGGTGTTGCTGGCGGTGTGCGGCCTGATCTGGTTGGGTGTGTGGCTTTACAAGCGCAGGCAGGCCAGCCAGGCCGGGCAGGAGTTGGAGGCAGCGATCAATGCCGATGCCGATCGCGCCGTGGCTTCTGCCTCGCCTGACAAGAAAGATGAAGTGCAGGCCGTGCGTGAGCGCATGGCCGAGGCCGTCAAGCTCATCAAGACCTCCAAGCTAGGCGAGACCTCGGGGGCAGCTGCCTTGTATGAACTGCCTTGGTATGCCGTGATCGGCAACCCTGCCGCCGGTAAGAGCTCGGCCGTGGTCATGTCCGGCCTGAAGTTTCCCTTCTCGGACAACACCGACCACGTCATTCAGGGCATTGGTGGTACGCGCCATTGCGATTGGTACTTCACCACTGAAGGCATTCTGCTGGACACGGCCGGACGTTACTCCGTGCACGAGGAAGACCGCAGCGAGTGGCTGGGCTTCCTGTCCTTGCTCAAGAAGAACCGACCCAAGGCGCCGCTCAATGGCGTCATCATCGCCGTGAGCGTGGCTGAGTTGGGCGGCAACAAGCCTGAGTTTGCCATTGACCTGGCGCGCAAGCTGCGCCAGCGTGTGCAAGAGCTGACCGAGAAGCTGGAAGTCTTTGCGCCGGTCTACATCGTCTTCACCAAGGCCGACCTCATTGCCGGTTTCGTTGATTTCTTCGAAGACCGTGACCGTGCCGAGCGTGACAAGGTCTGGGGCGCCACCCTGCCGTATGACATCGCGACCAAGGCCGATGCCGTGGCGCAGTTCGATCGCCATTTCGACGAGTTGTTTGATGGCTTGAAAGAGGCCTCGGTGGCACGCATGTCGCTGCATCGCGGTGAGCAACTGCCGCCCGGGGTGCTCACCTTCCCTCTGGAGTTCGCGGCGTTGAAGCCCGCTTTGCGCACGTTCATCACCACGCTGTTTGAGGACAACCCCTATCAGTTCCGCCCAATCTTCCGTGGTTTTTACTTCACCAGTGCGGTTCAGGAAGGACAGTCCACCAGTCGCGCCAGCGAACGGGTCGCCAGTCAGTTTGGTTTGCAGTTGCAGCCTGGCACGGCTGCGGCTGTCTATTCCAAGAGTGGATTCTTCCTCAAGGAGTTGTTTTCCAAGGTCATCTTCGCTGACCGCCAATTGGTACAGCAGTACACCAGCCGCAACAAATTGAGGCTGCGCTACGCCACCTTCCTCGGCGGGGTGGTGTTGTTGGGCGCCTTGCTGGCTGCGTGGACCTGGTCTTACATGGGCAACCGCCAGTTGGTGGCTCATGTGCAGGCTGACCTCATCAAGGCCAAGCAGGTGCAGGAGGGGCGAGTCGATCTGCAGTCGCGTTTGGAAGCGCTCGAAATTCTGCAAGACCGTCTGGAGCAGTTGCAGCGTTATCGTGATGCTCGCCCGTGGTCGCTGGGCCTGGGGCTGTATCAAGGTGACGCCATCGAGGCCCGTGTGAAGGAAGAGTATTTCCTGGGCCTGCAAGCGGTGCTGTTGAAGCCGGCAGGCCAGGCCATGGCCAGCTACCTGGCTGAAGTGAATGCCCATGCTGCCGAGTTGAAGCCGTTGAGCCGTGTGGCCGATACCGCGCCAGCCGCTGCAACCGCAGCTGCTAGCGCACCGGCGGCCGAGCAGTCGGCTGACACGGGCTACACCAAGGCGTCAAGCACCAATGTGACCGAGGCCTATAACGCGCTGAAGGCCTACCTGATGCTGGGTGACCGCCAGCGCCTTGAGCCTGGGCACATGAGCGATCAGCTCACTCGTTTCTGGCGCAGCTGGTTGGAGGCCAATCGCGGCAACATGCGTCGCGAGCAACTGATTCAGAGCGCCGAGCGCATCATGTCTTTTGCGGTACAACGCATGACCGACCCGGCTTTCCCCGAGCAGGAACTCAATCTGTCCCTGCTTGATCAGACCCGGGAGAACCTGCGCCGCGTCATCAAGGGCATGCCCGCACGCGAACGCGTCTACGCTGAAATCAAAGCCCGTGCCGCTACACGCTACGCCCCTGTCACGGTGGTGAGTCTGGTCGGTGATGACGATCGCAACATCGTGGCCGGCAGCTATGCCGTGTCAGGCACCTTCACGCGTGAGGCTTGGGATGGCTATGTGAAGGACGCCATCAAGAATGCTGCCAACAACGAGCTGCAAACGACCGATTGGGTCTTGAAGACAGCGGCCTCGGATGACCTTACTTTGGAGGGCAGTCCTGAGCAGATTCAGAAGTCGCTGACCCAGCTCTACAAGACCGAGTACGCACAGGAATGGAAAAAATTCATTCAGGGCGTGACCGTGGTGGACTTTGCCAGCTTTGATCAGGCCGTGGCCGGCATGAACCGATTGGGTGACCCATCCGCATCGCCCCTGGGGCGCCTGATTTCCACGCTGTATGACCAGACCTCCTGGGACAATCCCTCTTTGCTCAACGACCGTCTGGCCGCGGGTAAGCGCACCTTCGTGGAGTGGTTCAAGCAGAGCTTGTTGGGCATGGCCCCGTCGCAGGTCAATGTGAACGTGAACGTGAGCACAGCCAGCCCCAGTATTCCGATGGGCCCGATTGGCAAGGAGTTCAATGGCCTGGCCAAGCTGATGCAGCCGCGCGAGGGCGGGGAGCCTTTGTTCAAGGCCTATCTGCAGTCTTTGAGCAAGGTGCGTGGGCGCTTCAATCAGATGAAGACCCAGGGCGACCCTGGGCCGGCCGCACGCAAGATGATGACGGAAACGTTCGAGGGCACTGGCGAATTGGCCGAGGCCTTGAAGATGGTGGACGAGCAGATGCTGACCGGTATGAGCGAAGCGACCAAGCAGGCTTTGCGTCCCTTGTTTGTGCGCCCCTTGATGCAGGCCTTCGGCGCGATCGTGCGTCCCGCAGAAGCCGAGTTGAACCGGGTCTGGATGGCTCAGGTCTACGACCCCTATCAGCGCAGTCTGGCCAGCAAGTATCCGTTTGACCGTTCATCCAGGGTCGAGGCCAGCCCGGGTGAAATCGCCAAGGTGTTTGGCGCCGAGGGGACGGTGGCCAAGTTCACCGAGCAGTCCTTGGGTGCTCTGGTGGTGCGTCGTGGTGATGTGGTCACTGCCAAGACCTGGGCCGACATGGGTGTGCGTTTGCGCCCTGAGTTTGCAGCCGGGCTGGGCATGTGGGTGGCACCTTTGGCCGGACAGGGGCCGGGTGGCGCTGCGGCGGCATCCGGCGGGGGCGGTTCGCCCGCGGCAGCGGCTGCCGAGGCGCAAACGGTTTTCCAGATGTTGCCGCTGGCCGCGCCGGGCCTGACTGAGTACACAGTGGACATTGATGGCCAGACGGTTCGCTATCGCAACGGCGCCGCGTCCTGGTCCCATTTCGTCTGGCCAGGGCCGGGCACGCCGGGCGTGAAGATCACGGGCGTGACCCACGATGGCCGATCGGTTGAATTCTTCAATGAGCCTGGCCGTTTCGGCCTGGAGAAGATGATCAATTCGGCGCAGCGCAAGAAGCTGGACGGCAATGTGTTCGAGTTGCGTTGGCCGCAGTCGAATGTGGCGGTGGCCGTGCAACTGCGCATTGTGTCGAACACGGCCGCAGCGCCCGCTGCGGCGCCTGCCACACCCCAGGCTGCAGGCAGCTCGCGTGATGCCGCTGCGCCAACGGTGGTGTCCAAGCCTGGTGCCTTGCCGGCCATCATCGTCGGTTCGGCCGAGGAGTCGGCGACCGCAGCGGGTACTGCGGGAGGGCAGCCATGAGTCAAGGCGTTCCACAAGCTGATCTGGTCTACTTTGGTAAGTTGCCGTGCCGCGGCGACTTCATTCGCAGTGCGCAGCATGCGCCATTGGTCGACAGCCTCGATCGATGGCAGAGCCAGTCGATGGATCGTCTGGCGGCTGACCCGCGCTGGAAGCTCATTTACGACGCGGCACCGGCAGTTCAGTTCGCCATCCTGGGCAACAAGAGCCCGGTGGGGCTGGCAGGCACTTGGCTGGCCAGTCAAGATGCTTCCGGGCGGCGTTTTCCATTTGTGCTGGGCGCCGCGTTTGATCTGCCCGATCCGCAGAGTTTTACGGCCGTCAGTCCTCTGGCCCTGGGGCGGCTGTGGGCCAAGCTGGACCAGACCACCCGCCAGGCATTTGCTTCGCCTGACCTGGAGCAGGTTCAGTCACAGATGACAGGGCAGATTGAATTCGATGCCTCGCGCCCTTCTTCTCGGGCTGGGTTGGTTGATTTTCTGGAAACCCATTCGGTCGCCAGCCTGGAGCAGATGCTGGCGGCTGCCGGCAACCGGATGTCGGTCAGACAAGCGGTTCTGGCTCTGGGTTTGTTGTTGCAGCCGGTGATGGCCCAAGGGCCGGCGAGGCTGACCCGCGCCTTGCGTTTTCCTTTGGTGCAGGACCGTCTTCTGCGCGCGCCGGTGGCCGCATTCTGGCTGTCGCTGGTCCATGGCTTCTTCCTGCGTCACGAGGTGGAGTGGGGCGTGTTCATGGTGACCAGCGATGGCAAGCCGTCCATGGTGTTGAGCTTTCAAGGCGCGTGTGCCAGCACGATGAATGCCTTGATGGACCCCGTGCAACTGCAGTCCCAGTGTGTGACCTTGGATGAGGCCGATTGGGTGGAGTCTGAGGTGGACGCCGATTACGGCCTGCGCAAGCTCTCGAACTATTTGAAAGACCCGGCCATGTCTTTGGCTCAGGCATTGAGAACGTATGAAGAGGTGTTCCTTGGTCAGTAAGCGTGGTGTGTCGGGGGCTGTGCTGGCTTGGGGGGTGTGCACCTCGGTGTGGGCGCAGACAGGGGGGGCGGCTCCGGTCGTGTTGCAGGGGCTGGTGCCTGACGACTCGTTTCGCGCAGCCGTTGTCGCCAGAGCCATGGCTCTGTTTGGACGTGAGCGTGTCCAGGACCGCCTGGTGACAGGCGGGGTCACGGCGTCAAACCAGTGGAAGCAGGACGTGGGCCGCCTCTTGCCTGCTTCGATCAAGCAGGTGACCAAGGGGCAGATCACCTTGGAAGGTCAGGTGGTGGAGGTGCGCGGCGAGGTGCCCAGCGAAGCGGTTCGCCAGCAGGTGATTGCCGATTTGAACCAGGCGGCCGCGGGGGCTTATTCGGTCAAGCACGCGCTCAAGGTGGTTGTCCCAGAGCAGGTCCTGATTGACCAGGCTTTGGCTAATCGTACGGTTGAGTTCGAGCCGGGTAGTTCGGTGTTGACGGCCGCAGGCGCGCGTTTGCTGGATGAGATGGCCAAAGCGCTGGCTCAGTTCAAAGGGCGCTCGTTCGAGCTGATTGGTCATACAGATGGCCACGGTGCGCGAGCCAGCAATCTGGCCCTGTCTCAAGCACGCGCCGAAGCGGTGAAAGCCTATCTGGTGAGCAAGGGGCTGTCGGCACAGAACTTGCGAACCAAGGGCATGGGCCCAGATCAGCCGATTGCCAGCAACACCACTGAGGACGGACGGGCACGCAACCGTCGGATTGAATTTAAGTTGATCATTTAACGAATTCCGATTTCCGGGCCATTCCCTAGGCCAGCCGGACCTAATTTGTGACACATTGTCATCTGTGAAAGGTGTGAGGGTATATTTCCCGCCTTTCACTGTGTCATGCGTCTCGGACGCCGAGATGGCAAGGTCATACCATCGGTCTGCCGTTGGGCCCCGGAGATCGATTTGCAGGATACGAGCAAGAACCCCCCGCATCAGGCTGCTACTCAGTCTGAAGATGTGGCTGTTCTGAAGGAACAACTGGCTTTGGCGCGTGCCGAGGCTGCGCGCTACAAGAATACTTTCGCACTGTCGGCGGTGGGGATGGCCCTGGTCTCGCTGGATGGGCGCTTTTTGCAGGTGAATGCGCGCTTGTGCGAGATCACCGGCTACGCTGCATCCGAATTGCTGGCCAGACGCTTTCGCGACATCACTTATGCCGATGACGTGATGGCCAGCGAGCGCGCGTCGCAAGATCTGATCAGTGGCCGGCTTTCGAATGTGAGGCTGGAAAAGCGCTATGTGCGGCCGGATGGCAAGAGCCAGTGGATTTCTCTGGCCGTTTCTTTGCTACGCGATTCGTCAGGGCTGCCCGAACAGTTCATGGCGATCATGGAAGACATCTCCGATCGCAAAGAGGCGGAGCAGACGCTCAAGGAGCGAGAGGCGCTGTTGAGCAGCATGGGGCAGTTTGTGCCCGGCATCATCCACAAGGTGGGGTACGACCAGGAAGGTCGAGCCAAGTTTCTGTATATCAGTGACCGCGCCATGGAGATGTTTCAACTCTCCCCGGAGGTCATGGCCAGCGATTACACGGCGCACCATCAGCGGGTTCATCCGGACGATCTGGCCTATGTGCGGCGTTTGGCCAAGAAGCCGCGCCTAGGCACGCCTTTGCAGCCGGTTGATTTCGAGTATCGTGTCATTCTGGAGGGCAAAGGCGTGCGCTGGTACGGCGGCCGGGCTTTGCCTCAGATCGAGTTGGATGGCAGCCTGGTCTGGTACGGGCACACGGCCGATATCACCGAGCACAAGTTGTATCAGGAGGCCCGGGTGGCTGCCCAGGTGGCTGACGCGGCCAATCGAGCCAAGAGCGAGTTTCTCTCGCGCATGAGCCATGAGTTACGCACGCCGCTGAATGCGGTCTTGGGTTTTGCCCAGCTGTTGCGCTTGGATCGCCAGCATCCTTTGACCGATGGCCAGCGATCGAAGGTGGAATTGATTGAGCGAGCCGGTGGCCATTTGCTCGGCGTGATCAGCGATGTGCTCGATCTGTCACGCATTGATTCCGGTAGCCTGCCGTTGTCGATCGAGCCGGTGGTGGTGGCCCATGTGCTTGACGAGGCCGTTTCGATGGTGGGGGCCGCGGCTCTGGATGCCGGGGTGGTGCTGGTTCCCGCTCAGGTCGCGCGTGGCATCAATGTGTTTGCCGATCGCTTGCGTTTGCGTCAGATCCTGGTGAACTTGTTGACCAATGCCATCAAGTACAACCGCCGAGGGGGGCGGGTATTGGTCTCGGTCTGGCGGGACGAAGGGCAAGATGTCTGCATTGAGGTCAGCGATACCGGCCGTGGTTTGAGCGCGGAGCAGTGTGCGCACTTGTTCGAGCCCTTCAACCGCTTGGGCGCTGAAACCACCGGCATCGAGGGGACTGGCATCGGCCTGGTGATCGTGCGCCGTCTGCTGGAGTTGATGCACGGCGCGATTGATGTCAGCAGTGAGGTCGGGGTAGGAACGCGCTTTGTGGTGCGCCTGCCGTGGGCAGAAATGCCCGAGGCTGACTGGGAACAGGGCGAGGTGTCGACGATTTCTGGCACGCTCAATGGCCCCGAAACCGGCTACACGGTGCTGTACGTGGAAGACAACGACGTCAACGTGGCGCTGTTCCGGCAGGTCATGTCCTTGCGTCCACAGTGCCGCCTGCTGGTCGCGCAAAGTGGACGGCAGGCGCTTGAGCTCGCGGGGCAGCATCGACCCGATCTGCTGGTGCTCGACATGCACTTGGGTGACATGACCGGGTTCGAGTTGGCTGAAGCCTTGGATCGGCATCCGAACACCGCCGGCCTTCCGCGTGTGGCCTTGTCGGCCGACGCGATGCCCGACACCATTCATGCCGCCAAGGCCAGGGGCTTTGCGGCATACCTGACCAAGCCTCTGGATGTGGTGGCGGTGTTGCGCTGTCTGGACGAGCTGATGCAGGTGTGAGGGCTGATCAGTAGCTTTGCTGCTGATCGTCCTCGGATTCGAGGCCCAGCAATTCCTGCAGATGCGACATGGCGCCTTGGTCTTTGATGACCTTGCGCAGCCATTCGTGCAAGGGCATCTCGCCCCATTTCACGGCTTTTTCGGCCAGGTAGGCGACAGGGCTGTGAGGCTCGGTGCGGCGGAAGTAGGCGGCAACTTCTCGCAGTTGTTCCAGTGCCTGAGCCCGGCTGCGCAGGGGGCCTCCACCGCGTGTTGGTGAGGCGTCAGCCCGGGGGGAGGTGTGGTCGTTTGGGTCGGTTGCCTCGGTCTCTTCGCTTGCGCTGGTGGCCTCGCTGTTTTCAAGCAGGCCGGCCTCGCGCGCCAGGCGCTCGAGGTCGTGCAGGGCTTGGCTCAGAGCCTCTTTGGCTGAGACGAAGCCAGGGCCATCATCACCCAGATGACCGTCAATGATTTCCTGCCAATTCAGCAACTCGGCTTGTGTTTCGCGCAAGGCCTCCAATTGGTCCCGCAGGGGCTCTCGTGGGGTCTCGTTCAGGGCCCGCTTGATCTGGTCGAGTGTGACCTTGTTGTCCTGTGCATCGTGCTGGCCATAGGCTGGGGTGCTGCCAGACTGGAGTTTGGCAGCGCGCCAATCTTGCAGGCTGTAGGCGGCGCCTTGACGGGACTTGATCACCGGACGCGTGTCGGCGAGGGCGACCACGCGCTGCAGCAGCCACGAAATGTTGCCAATGCGTTCGTCCATGTCGCCATCATCGGCCTGGGGGTAGAGGTCTTGCCAGTATTGGCGGCACAGGGCCGAGCACACCTTCAGGCCGTCTTTCAAGCCGACGTAGCCTTTGGTGAGGGCCAAGGCTTCAGTCAGCCACATGGCCAGGCGCAGATCCTTGGTGCGGTTTGTCAGCAGTTGGGTGCAAAGCTGAACGACGCCTGGCCAGTCGGCTACTTTGAGTGTGGTGACCCACTCACCCTGATCGAGGGTGGGGTCATCTTCGCGCCGCATTTCGGCGATTTGGTCAAATTCGGTCGAGAAAGACAAGTCCTCGCCACATGGCTGGTCGCCTGCGATGGGCGACAGCAAGGCTTCTTGATTCATGGCATCCCTGTTTACGTCTAGCTCTGCGATCATCCCACGAAGCCATCGGAGCTTCGGTGTGGCTCGCATCCCCTTACCGAGGGGAAACTGGATCAATTTGTAATGAGATTGATTCTCAATAGCAATTGTTTGCTAGAATTCTGGACATGGTCGCTTCTGTTTCGTTCGCCTCTTTGCCTGCCCTGACGGATCTTCCGCGTGATGTCAGCCAGTCGGTACGCTGGGGGCTGATTGGGGCTGTGGTCGCAGTGCATGCGGTGGTTGCCGCGCTGGTGGTGATGACCTCTCGCCAGGATGCGGTGCAGGGCGAGGTGGCCCCTATTTCTGTGTCGTTGTTGACCGAAACGCCGTCGGGGGAGCTGGTTCCCGCTGCGCCGGCTGTGGTTCGGCCCGCCACCGTTCCCCCCACTCAGAAGGCTGTCGCGCCTGTGCCGGCGCCACCGCTGCAAACCGTGCCCGTGCTTGCCGCCGCGGCTCCCGCACAGGCGCAAGACATGGTCGTGCCTGTTGCCCCTGCGGTGGTCGAAACCAAGGTCGCGGCAGACGCCCCCGTTGCGGCTCCTGCTGCTGCGCGGCCGGTTGCTGCCGCGTCGGCCGTGGCCGATTCCGGTGCGCAGTTGGTGCCAGCTCGCCCGGTTCAGCTCTCACACACCTCCGTGCGCTATCTCAAGCAGGTCGATCCAATCTATCCGAAGGCGTCCGAGCGCTTGGGCGAGTCGGGCACCACGTATTTGTCGGTGCTGGTCGATGAACATGGTCAGCCAGTCAGTGTGACTGTGAGCCAATCATCTGGCTATTCGCGGCTGGATGCCGCGGCACGAGATGCCGCGCTGCAATCCCGCTATGTGCCTTACACCACCAATGGGGTGCCGCAGCGTTTCGAAGTGCGGGCGCCGTATGTTTTCAAGCCTCCTGTCGAGTAAGTCATGTCTGCTACTGAATCTGCTGTTTCCTCTGCTTTGCCGGTGGCGGCGTCTGCCCCGGTCGTGACCCAGGCCCAAGTGGAGCAAGCGCCCGCGCAGCTCGGCTTTGCGCACTTCATTGCCCAAACCGATGTGGTGGGGCAGAGCCTGTTCGTGATCCTGGTACTGATGTCCCTGGTGTCTTGGGCACTGATCGTGATCAAGGGCGTGGCGCTGTTTCAGCGTCAGCGCCGCAGCAAGGCATTCTTGAATTTCTTCTGGAATGCCACCTCGCTGGAAGCGGTTCAGCATGAAATCGCCACGCATGGGGTCAACGAGCCCTTTGCTCACCTGACCTCGCATGCCATGCACGCGCAGGCGCACCATGCGCGGTTCGGTGCAGCCAAATTGGAGGAAGCCGGCACTGCGCAGGAGTTTCTGACTCGCACGATCAAGAAGGTGCTGGATGAAGACACCATGCGCATGGAAAGCGGCCTGAGCGTGCTGGCCACGATCGGTGCTACAGCGCCCTTCGTGGGCTTGTTCGGTACCGTGTGGGGGGTGTACCACGCCCTGCTGGCCATTGGCGCCACCGGTGCGGGCACGCTGGACAAGGTGGCGGGCCCGGTGGGGGAGGCGCTGATCATGACCGGGGTGGGGCTGGCCGTGGCCATTCCCGCTGTGATGGCCTACAACTGGCTGACACGCAGCAACCGCGTCTGGGGCGCTCGTCTGGATGCCTTCGCCTTCGAGTTGTTCACCTTCCTGTCGACGGGGCAGACCCTCAAGGGCAGCCAGCCTGATGCGACTGAGTCAGCCACCGTGCGCGCCATCAAGAAACCCGCAGCCCACTGATTGGAGACAGACATGGCCTTTGCCAGTTTTGATGACAAGCGGGGCGGGGCACCCCTGGCCGAAATCAACATGGTGCCGTTGATCGACGTGATGCTGGTGCTGTTGGTGATTTTCATCGTCACAGCACCCTTGCTGAGCCACTCCGTGAAGGTGGATTTGCCCAAGGCCAGTGCGCAGGTCATGTCGGTGAAAGCCGAGAAGATCGATCTGTCGATCGATGCCGATGGCATTCGCTATTGGAATGGCGCCGCCCTCAGCCGTGACGAGGCTGCCGCGCGCTTCATGCAGGAATCAGCCAAGCAGCCGCAGCCCGAAATCCATTTGCGAGCCGACCAGAACGTGCCCTACCGGGCCGTGGCGGAAACCCTGGCTGATGCGTCTCGGGCGGGCTTGAGCAAGATCGGTTTTGTGACCGACCCGGAAAACAAGCAGCCCGCATCCAAGAAGTAATACCATGCGTGCCCATGAGCACGCCTGACACATCTCCTTCGCCGCAGGTTCCACCCCAGGCCCTGGCTGGCATCAAGGTTGTCGAACTGGGGCAACTGATCGCAGGCCCCTTTGCCGGCAAGACCCTGGCTGATTTCGGGGCCGAGGTCATCAAGATCGAGCCGCCAGCTGCAGACGATGCGCCCGAAGGCGCTGGGGGTGACCCCCTGCGCCAGTGGCGCATGCTGCACAACGGCACCAGCGTGTGGTGGCAGGTTCAAAGCCGCAACAAAAAGAGTGTGGTGCTCGACCTGCGCACCCCTGAGGGGCGTGACACTGCCCGTCGCCTGATTGACGAAGCCGACATCCTCATCGAAAACTTCAAGCCCGGCACCATGGAGAAGTGGGGCATGGGTTATGAGGCCCTGAGCCAGACCAATCCCGGCTTGATCATGCTGCGCATCAGTGGTTATGGCCAGACGGGCCCTTACCGCGAGCGACCGGGCTTTGCCGTAGTGGCCGAGGCCATGGGGGGCATGCGCTATTTGAACGCCGAGCCAGGGCGCCCCCCTGTGCGGGCAGGCGTGAGCCTGGGCGACACGCTGGCCGCACTGCATGGTGTGATCGGGGTCCTGATGGCCTTGCAGGCGCGCCACGCCAGCGTGAGTGCCGAAGCGCCCAGGGGCCGAGGGCAGGTGGTGGATGTGGCTTTGTACGAGGCCGTCTTCAACTGCATGGAAAGCCTGTTGCCCGAGTTCAGCGCGTTTGGCGCAGTACGCCAGCCTGCGGGGGCGGCCCTGCCTGGCATTGCTCCCAGCAATGCCTACCCCTGCGCGGATGGCATGGTGGTCATCGGGGGCAATGGCGACTCCATCTTCAAGCGTCTGATGCAGGCCATTGGCCGCGATGACCTCGCCAACGATCCCGATTTGGCGCACAACCCAGGCCGGGTCAAGCGCGTGGGGGAAATCGATGAAGCAATTGGGGCGTGGACCTCGCAACGTTCGGTTGACGATGTGTTGACCATCCTGAACCAGGCCAGCGTGCCGGTGGGCCGCATCTACAACGCCAAGGACATTGCCCAAGACCCGCATTACCGGGCGCGCGAAATGATCTTGCCTGTGACCACCCACGATGGTTTGACGGTGGAGGTGCCCGGCATCGTGCCCAAGTTGTCGCGCACACCAGGGGCCATCGTGCGCCGTGGCCCGGTGCTGGGTGAGGACACGGACGAGGTGTTGTCGCGTCTGGCACCCAAGCAGCCGTGATGAGCGGTCGTGCGCGTCAGCCGAGATGCTGCAGCACGTGGTAGCCCCGATCTGAGAGGACCAGCACATAGCCACAAGCCTGCCAGATGAGGGGGACACCCGGCACCGGCTGCCAGCCTTGCGCCTTGCGAGCCAGCGTGACGTGGGGCCGATAGGGCCGTGTCTCGCGTGGCAGCCCCAGGCTGTCGATGGTTTCAGCCAGTTTGGCGTGCAACGCCAGCAATGCCTCGGGGACCGACGACGGCGTCAGGGCGGCAATGTGGTTGGGCCACAGTTCCAGGGTGTCAAGCGCCAGCTCAATGGACTTGGTTGGCAGGGGCAAGGCTTGAAGCAGATCAGCCAAGCGGTGCTCGGGGACCTGCCCGAGAAAATGCAGGGTCAGATGCAGGTCAGGGGCCGGGGTGGGGCGAGCGCCCTGCGGCCAGTTTTGCTGTGCTTGGACATGCTGCACGCGATGGCGTGTGGTGGCGTCCGGCCATAAAGCCAGAAACAGGCGCAATGCGTGGTGATCCGGGGCGGGCGCGGTCATGTCTTGCCTATACAGTTCAGGCTGCCGGACGAAAGCCTTAGGTTGCTTCGTACCTTAACAGAGAGGATCCGATTGTGAGTCAGACCCCAGTGGGGCAGTTTGGCCTGCTGGCCCAACGCCGCTTCGCCCCGTTTTTCTGGACCCAGTTTCTGGGCGCGGCCAACGACAACCTGTTCAAGTTCGCCTTCACGGTGTTGGTGACCTATCAATTGCAGGTGAGTTGGCTGGAGCCCAAGATGGCGGGCTTGGTGATCGGTGCGCTCTTCATTCTGCCTTTTGTGCTGGTGTCCGCCACAGCAGGCCAATGGGCTGACAAATATGACAAGGCCGTGATCATGCGGTCCGTGAAGCTGCTGGAAGTCGGCATCATGCTCGTGGCGGCGGTGGGCTTCTGGTACCAATGGGTACCGGTGCTGCTGGCCTGCGTGTTCTTGATGGGCTTGCACTCCACGTTATTTGGCCCGGTGAAGTACGCCTACCTGCCCCAGCACTTGAGCGAGCGCGAGTTGACCGGTGGCAATGGCATGGTCGAGATGGGTACCTTCGTGGCCATCTTGCTGGGCAACGTCGGCGGGGGGTTGCTGATGAGCATTGCCGGCACGGGCACGCACTGGGTGGCGATCAGTTGCCTGGTGGTGGCCCTGGTGGGGTGGGGCGCTTCGAAAGCCATTCCGGCTTCGCCGTCGGCTGATGCCAATCTGAAGCTGAACTGGAACCCGGTCTCTGAAACCTGGCGCAATCTCAAGTTGGCCCATGACTACCCCAGCGTATTCCGATCGCTGCTGGGCATTTCGTGGATGTGGTTCTTTGGTGCGGTATTCCTGTCGCAGTTTCCTTCTTTCGCGCGCGATGTGCTGGGCGGCAACGAACAGGTGGCGTCCTTGTTGCTGGTGGTGTTCTCGGTTGGCATTGCAGTGGGCTCGCTGTTGTGCGAAACCTTGTCGCATCGCCATGTCGAAATCGGACTGGTACCGATTGGTGCGGTGGGGATGACGGTGTTCGCGTGGGATCTGTATCTGGCCACGCAAGGTATGTCGCACAACGGAGCGGCTTTCTTGAGTGTGGGGCAGTTTGTGGCGCAGTCGGCCCATTGGCGTGTGATGGCCGATCTGGCCTTGCTGGCCTTCAGTGCCGGCCTGTACAGCGTGCCCATGTATGCCCTGATTCAGTTGCGCGCCAAGCCCAGTCATCGCGCCCGAATCATCGCGGCCAATAACATCCTGAACGCCTTGTTCATGATCGTGTCGAGTCTGGCTGCGGGCGCCTTGCTGGGCGCTGGATTTTCCATTCCTGAGGTGTTTGCGGCCACCGCCGTTCTCAACATCATCGTGGTCGGCTATGTGTTCTGGTTGATGCCCGAATACATCTTCCGCTTGCTGATGCTGTTCTTGACCCGCCTGGTCTACCGCGTGAAAGTGCGTGGTGATGAGCATTTGCCCACCGATGGCGCTGCCATTCTGGTGTGCAACCATGTGAGTTTTGTCGACGCAGTGATCCTGGGCATCGTCAGCCCGCGCCCCATGGTGTTCATCATGGACCACCGCATCTTCAAAACACCCGTGCTGGGTTGGCTGTTCAAGATGCTCAAGGCCATTCCCATCGCTCCGCAAAAGGAAGATCCGCAAGCCTATGAGGCAGCGTTTGAGCGTGCCAAGCAAGTCTTGCGAGAAGGCGAGTTGCTGTGTCTCTTCCCTGAAGGGGCGATCACGCGCGATGGCAAGCTTCAGCCTTTCAAGGGCGGCATCATGAAGATTCTGGAAGACGCCCCGGTGCCAGTGATTCCTTCTGCTTTGCACAATCTGTGGGGGTCAAGCTTTTCGCGCATCGAAGGCGCTGCCATGGCCAAGCCCTTGCGCCGCGGGCTCTTCAATCGGGTCGGTCTGGTGGTGGGGGATGCGATCGAGCCCGCCGAGGTGTCGCCTGAGTTGTTGCAGCAGAAGGTTCAATCCCTGCTGGATGAACCTAGCCCTTGATGTCTGGGCTTTTGAGGCTTCGATATTTTTGTTCTGGTCTTATTTGTCAACCGATTGACATCTCCTGGAAGGATGATGGGGTCATGAGTCAGATGTTGAATCGAGCCGCCTGGGCTCGTGTCTTGCCCTTTGTGTTGTTCATGGTCATCTTGGCTGTGCGTGGCAATTGGCCTGCGTCGTGGCAGGCGGTGCTGGACGCCAAGTGGGTGTACGGCATTGGCGTGCTGGTGGTCACAGGGGCCTTGTATTGGTTCTGGCCACAGTACACAGAATTGCAGGCAGATCAGCGCAAGATGAGTCGCATGAATTGGACCTTGTCGATTGCAGTGGGCCTGGTGGTGTTTTTGCTGTGGATTCGGCTGACTGAGCCCTGGATGATTCTGGGCAGCCCCACGGCCACGTTCCGCCCTGTGAATGAAGATGGCAGCTTGCAGTGGGGCCTGATCCTCTTTCGGTGGGTGGGCGCGGCGCTGATGGTGCCCGTGATGGAGGAACTCTTCTGGCGTTCCTTCCTGATGCGCTGGGTGGATAACCCCGACTTCGAGCAGGTCTCGCCTCGCACGGCATCGCTCAAGGCGATTGCCTTGTCGACCTTTGCGTTCACACTGGCTCACACCCTCTGGCTGGGGGCGATTGTGGCGGGCCTGGCCTACGCCTGGCTTTACAAGCGAACGGGCTCGCTGTGGGCCCCCGTAGTGGCCCATGCCGTGACCAACGGGGTGCTCGGCATTTGGGTGGTGGTGTGGGGGCAGTGGGCTTTCTGGTGAGCCGGGGAGCGCCTGGCCGCGCCGCCCACTGCGCCAGCTTGATCAGACGCCGCGGGCGCGATCGGCTGCGAACTGCTGACGGAACTGCGCAAAGCGGCCTTCGTCCAGGGCCTGGCGCACTTCCTTCATCAGGTTCAGGTAGTAGTGCAGGTTGTGGATGCTGGTCAGCATGGGGCCAAGCATTTCGCCGCAGCGGTCCAGGTGGTGCAGGTAGGCGCGACTGAAGGTCTGGCAGGTGTAGCACGTGCAGGTTTCGTCCACCGGGCGCTGGTCGGCCTTGTTCTTGGCATTGCGCAAACGCAGGTCACCAAAGCGGGTGAACAGGTGGCCGTTGCGCGCATTGCGGGTGGGCATGACACAGTCGAACATGTCAACGCCTGCGGCCACGCCGTCGACCAGGTCTTCTGGCGTGCCCACGCCCATCAGGTAGCGCGGCTTGTTCTCGGGCAGCTTGTGCACGATGTGGTTCATCACGCGCAGCATTTCGTCCTTGGGTTCGCCCACGCTCACGCCGCCCACGGCATAGCCGGGCAGGTTCATGTCAACGAGAGCCGACAGAGATTCTTCGCGCAAGTTTTCGAACATGCCACCTTGCACGATGCCGAACAGGGCATTGGGGTTTTGCAGGCGCTCGAACTCGGTGATGCAGCGTTTGGCCCAGCGCAGGCTCAACTCCATGGAGGAGCGTGCTTCCTTTTCCGTGGTGATGTGGCCCGAGCCCTTTTCACCTTGCCAGTAAGGGGTGCATTCGTCGAACTGCATGACGATGTCCGAGTTCAGAATGGTCTGAATCTGCATGCTCACCTCGGGGGTGAGGAAGAGCTTGTCGCCGTTGACGGGCGAGGCAAAGCGCACGCCTTCTTCGCTGATCTTGCGCATCTCACCCAGCGACCACACCTGGAAGCCACCGGAGTCGGTCAGGATGGGCTTGTTCCAGGCTTCAAACTGATGCAGTCCGCCGAACTGCTGCATGATGTCCAGCCCGGGGCGCATCCACAGGTGGAAGGTGTTGCCCAGAATGATCTGCGCGCCCATGTCTTCCAGCGATTTGGGCATGACGCCCTTGACGGTGCCGTAGGTACCCACGGGCATGAAGATGGGGGTTTCGACCACGCCGTGGTTCAGGGTCATGCGGCCGCGTCGCGCCAGGCCTTCGGTTTTGAGCAGGTCAAATTTCAACATCGTGGGGCCTCGTTCGTTCAAGCGGGCTGGGCGGAGCGCTCGATCAGCATGGCATCGCCATAGCTGAAGAAGCGGTAGCGTTGTTCAATGGCGTGCTGGTACAGCGCGCGGATGTGGTCATAGCCCGCCAGGGCGCTGACCAGCATCATCAGGGTGCTTTTGGGTAGGTGGAAGTTGGTGATCAACACATCCACCACTTTGAAGTCGAAGCCCGGGGTGATGAAGATGTCGGTGTCGCGGCTGCCCACGTTCAGGATCTGGTCGGCAGGGGCGTTCAGCGCGGCCGATTCCAGCGCACGCAGGGTGGTGGTGCCCACCGACACAATGCGTCCGCCAGCAGCTTTCGTGGTGCGAATGGCCTGCGCCGTTTCTTCTGTCACGTTGAACCATTCACTGTGCATCTTGTGCTCAGCCAGGTTGTCGGTGCGCACGGGCTGGAAGGTGCCGGCACCCACGTGCAGGGTGACGGCCGCCGTCCCAATGCCCTTCGCCTTCAAGCTTTCAAGCAAGGCTTCGTCAAAGTGCAGCGCTGCGGTAGGGGCCGCCACCGCACCCGGGTGGGCTGCGAAAACCGTCTGGTAACGACGCACGTCGTCTTCTTCGTCGGCGTGGGTGATGTAGGGCGGCAGTGGCACGTGGCCATATTGTTCAAGCAACTCGAAGGGCTCGCCAGACAGGCGCAGGTGGAACATGCCGTTATCGGGGCCACAGCGTCCCAGCACTTCGGCGTCAAAGGCGTCGGCAAATCGCACCACGCTGCCAGGCTTGGGCGATTTGCTGGAGCGCATGTGGGCCCAGACCTCACGGTTGGGCAGCACGCGTTCGACGAGAGCTTCTACTGCACCGCCTGATTGTTTGTGCCCATACAGGCGAGCCTTGATGACGCGGGTGTTGTTGAACACCAGCAGGTCACCGGCTCGAAGTAGGTTGGGCAGGTCGCGGAAAACGCGGTCAACCGGGAGGCTGCTTCGCCCATCCAGCAGGCGGGAGGCGCTGCGTTCTGCGGCGGGGTGCTGGGCGATGAGTTCGGGCGGCAGCTCGAAGTCGAAATCGCTGAGGGTGTAGTGTGTGGTCATGCCATTGAGGGGCGGACGAGCCCCGTGCCAAGGAAAACCCGCTATTGTCCCTCAAGCGAAGCGAGTTTGGGGCGGCAGGCCTTCACGCTTTCAGTGGTTCAGGCGCAGGGCGAGTCACGAGTGTGAACCAGGGTGTCGATAATGCGCGGGGGCGTGAGTCGGCTGTTTCAGCCTGATGGCGCGCCGATGATGGAAGGATGAATGCGCGTGTTGAAGCTGAAGTGGCCACGTATGGACTGGTTTTTGTTTGGCATGGTGATGGCCGTGGTGGTGGCCAGTCTGTGGCCGGATTTGGGGCGTAGCCAGGGCGTGCTGCACCTTGGCACGGTCACTGACCTCGGTGTGCTGGGGCTGTTCTTCCTGCATGGCATGGGGCTGTCCACCGACAGCCTGAAAGACGGGGCCTCGCGCTGGCGTTTGCATCTGGTGGTGCAGTTGTGCACGTATGTGTGGTTTCCCATTTGGTGGAGCGTATGCGTGTTGGTGTTGGGCCATTGGGTCCCGCATGACCTGCAAATGGGTTTCTTCTTCCTGGCCGTGTTGCCGTCGACCGTGTCGTCTTCTGTGGCCATGACGGCGCTGGCCCGGGGGCGGGTGGCGGCCGCAGTGCTCAATGCCACCTTATCAACCTTGTTGGGTGTGTTTCTGACGCCTTTGCTTGTCAGCCTGGTTATCGGTGGGCAGGGCAGTGAATCGCTCGACGTGGGCCAGACCATGCTGAAGATCGCCAAGATGCTGCTGTTGCCCTTTGCCTTAGGGCACTTCTCGCGCCCTTGGTTGTTGCCCTTGTTCACGCGATTGAAGCCGGTGACCAATGTGTTTGATCGCTGGGTGATCGTGCTGCTGGTGTGGTCGGCTTTTTCTGATTCAGTGGCCGATGGCTTGTGGAGCCGTCATGGCGCAGGTTTGCTGATTCAAACCGCAATGGGCGCGGCCTTGTTTCTGCTGCCCACCCTGTGGCTGACCCGCTGGGTGGCACGCCGTTGGGGCTTTGATGTCGAAGACGAGATCGTGGCCGTGTTTTGCGGATCGAAGAAAACCATGGCCTCCGGTATGCCCATGGCCAAGCTGCTGTTCGGTGGTTCCGCCGCCATGGGGGTCTTGATCTTGCCCATCATGATCTACCACCAGCTGCAGATGTTTGTGTGCACGGTATTGGCGCGTCGCTACGGCAATCGAGCATGAGCGGCCATCAGCTTCTCGATTACCGGCCTCCGCCCGATCAGGGTTTGCCGACTCTGTGGGTGGACGAACACCTCATTGTGGTCGACAAGCCCAGTGGCTTGCTCAGCGTGCCGGGGCGCGGCGAGGCCTTTGCGGACTGCATGGCAGCCAGGGTGCAGGCGCGCTATCCAGATGCCTTGATTGTTCACCGCCTGGACATGGACACGTCTGGCCTGTTGCTCATGGCGCGAGGCAAAGAGATGCAACGCTTGTTGAGCGAGCTGTTTCTGCGCAGAGAGGTCGATAAGCGCTACGTGGCAGTGGTGCATGGCCAAGTCGAGGCCGATTCAGGCGTGGTCGATCTGCCTTTGATCACCGATTGGCCCAATCGCCCTCGCCAGAAGGTTGATCACGAGTTGGGCAAGCCCTCTCAGACCCGTTACTGGGTTCGCCACAGGGATGCGCAGCACAACATCACTCGGGTTGAACTGGAGCCCATCACCGGGCGGTCGCATCAGCTGCGTGTGCACATGCTCTCCCTGGGGCATCCCATCGTGGGTGACCCCTTGTATGGCCCTGCGGGTGAGGCAGGCTCGGGCAGCGAGCAGGCATCGCCTTCCAGGGGGCGCCTGCTTTTGCATGCAGCAGATCTGAGTTTCACCCACCCCGTCAGCGGGGAGGTGATCCGCTTGTCGAGTCAGGCGCCGTTTTGATCAGCGGTGACGGGGTTCTTTCGCTTGCTCGCCACCGGTGAGCATGGCGCGGACCAGGTTTTGTTTGAGTAGAAGCGACATGCTGATCACGCCCAACCAGTGCACCACCACCACGCCCATGAGCACATCGGCAAAGCCCTCGTGGAGCTCTTCCAGCCACTCCTCGCCCCAATAGCGATCGAGTTGGCTCATCCAGCCCGTGATGCCTAAAGCCAGAATCAATGCCCACATGATGAGCGCGGCCCACATGCCAACTGGGTTGTGCCCGTGGCTGGGGGTCAGGGTCTTCTGGCCCATGGCCTTGAGGTGCTCTTTCAGGGCTGCGGGCCCCGGGATGCGAATGCTAGCGGGGTCATGGTCTGGCCGAAGCAGGCCATACAACAATCGGCAAACCACCAGGGCCGCCGCAGCGTATCCGCCCCACCGGTGAATACGTCCCGTCTCATTGAACAGGTTGAACAGGACCAGTGCAGCGACGCCCCAGTGGGTGAGACGCACCAGAGGAGACCACACAGTCTGTGTCACTCGATTTCAGCCTTGACGATGTCCAATGTCTTGGTGTCGAAATAGATTTCGACCCGCTTGCCCTCTTTGTTGAAGCCATAAATCTCGTAGCACTGGCCGTCGATCTTGAACTTGCGGATCTTGTAGCCCTGGGCTTCCAGCTTGGCGCGGGCTTCCGATTCCTTCATCCACTCCGACTTGGGGTGGGCCGGGCAGTCAGCCTTGGCCAAAGCCAGGGTCGGAGTCAGGGCAATAGCGGTCAGCAGGACGGTCAGGGTGTTTTTCATGGCGAAATCCTTGTGAAATGTGTGCGATGTCACTGATTGCGCGCAAGCTTAATTCAGCCCAGGCGCCGAATTTTGTCTGCTTGGTAAAAGGTGGCAAAATCTGCTGTTTTGATGATCCGGGCGAGTGCACCCCACCAGGGTGTGATGTAGCCCCTTGGAACCCATGAGCGCAGTCGTCATCAGCGGGACTGGTCTGTACCAGCCTCCTCACACCATCACCAACGCGGAGTTGGTTGAAGCGTTCAACGCCTACGTTGACCAGCACAACGCACAACACGCTGCGGAGATCGAATCCGGCCAACGTGAGCCTTTGGCGCATTCCAGCGTTGAGTTCATCGAAAAGGCGTCTGGCATCAAGCAGCGCTACGTGATGGACAAGTCCGGCGTGCTGGACCCGCACCGCATGTATCCACGCTTCACGCCGCGTGCTGACGACGAGCTGTCGATGATGGCGGAAATCGCCGTGGATGCTTGCCACAAGGCCATGGCCGCAGCCGGCAAGAAGCCCGAAGACATCGATGCCGTGATCTGCGGCGCCTCGAACATGCAGCGCGCCTACCCCGCGGTGGCCGTTGAAATTCAGCAAGCGCTGGGCATCAAGGGGTTTGCGTTCGACATGAACGTGGCCTGCTCGACCGCCACCTTCGCGCTGGAGCAAGCCGTCAACGCCATTCGTTGCGGTTCGGCCAAATGCGTGCTGGTGGTCAACCCCGAAATCACCTCGGCCCACCAGGAATGGCGCGATCGCGATTGCCACTTCATCTTTGGTGATGTGGCCACCGCCACTGTGGTGGAAAGTGCTGACACCGCGACTTCGGCTGACCAGTGGGAAGTGCTGGGCACCAAGCTGGCCACCCAGTTCTCGAACAACATTCGCAACAACTTCGGTTTCATGAACCGTTGCGAAGACACCGACCCCAACGCCCGCGACAAAACCTTCCGTCAAGAAGGCCGCAAGGTGTTCAAGGAAGTGGTGCCCATTGCCGCTGCGCACATCGAAGGCCACCTGGGTGCCCTGTCGCTCGAGCCCACTCAAGTGCGTCGTTACTGGCTGCACCAAGCCAACCAGAGCATGAACCAGTTGGTGGTCAAGCGCCTGATTGGTGGTGAAGCGGGCCCTGATGTCGCGCCGTTGATCCTGGACGAATTCGCCAACACCTCGTCGGCGGGCGTGGTCATCGCCTTCCACAAGCATCACACCGACATGAAGTCGGGTGATGTGGGCGTGCTGTGCTCGTTTGGCGCCGGTTACTCGGTGGGCAGCGTGGTCATTCGCAAGCGCTGATCGCCTTCGGTTCCACCTCCACAGCGGCCCGACTGGATCCCCAGCGGGCCGTTTTGCTGTGATGCAAACGTTTTGAAATCCATGAGCGGCGACTTCACCTTCTACTGGCACGACTACGAAACCTTTGGCCGCGTGCCCCGGCGCGATCGGCCATCTCAGTTCGCGGGGGTGCGCACCGATGCCGACCTCAACGAGGTGGGCGAGCCGCTGATGATCTATTGCCAGCCGCCTCGCGACTATTTGCCCGAGCCCGAAGCCTGTTTGCTGACCGGCATCGTGCCCCAGACCTGCGTGGAACAAGGCCTGCCCGAATACGAGTTTGCCGACACCATCGAACGCGAGTTGGCACAGCCTGGCACTGTCGGTGTGGGCTACAACACCATTCGTTTCGATGACGAGGTCACGCGCCACCTGTTCTGGCGCAACTTGATGGACCCCTATGCCCGTGAATGGCAAAACGGCTGTGGCCGTTGGGATTTGCTCGATGTGGTGCGCTGCACCTGGGCTTTGCGCCCTGAAGGCATCCAGTGGCCCAAGCATGACGATGGCCGGCCTTCCTTCAAGCTGGAACACCTCACTGCCGCGAATGGGCTGACCCACGAAGCGGCGCACGATGCCTTGTCGGACGTGCGAGCCACCATCGCCATGGCGCGCGTCATCAAGCAGGCGCAACCCCGTTTGTGGGACTTCTGCCTGAAGCTGCGCAAGAAGGACGCTGTGTTGGCCGAGATCGGTGTGGGGCGGCCGTTTGTGCACATCTCGGGCATGTATGGTGTGGAGCGCGGCTGCATGGCCGTGGTGTGGCCCCTGGCGCCGCACCCGACCAACAAGAACGAGCTCATCGTGTGGGATCTGGCTTTCGATCCCACCGAGTTGTTCGGGCTCAACGCGCAAACCGTGCGTGAACGCTTGTTCAGCAAGGCCGAAGAGCTGCCCGAAGGTGTGCAACGCCTGCCCATCAAGAGCATTCACATCAACAAGTCGCCCATCGTCATTGGCAACCTGAAAACGATCACGCCAGCCGTGGCGCAACGTTGGTCCATCGACCTGGACCAGTGCATGAAGCACGCCGAAATCGCGGCAGCCAAAGGCGCTGGCATGGCGGGTATCTGGGCCGAGGTGTTTGAGCGCCCCGCGTCTGCCAAAGCGCCGGTCGATGTGGATGAAGACCTGTACGGTGGTTTCCTGTCGCAAACAGATCGCCGCACGCTGGACCGCATTCGCGCCATGCCTGTTGACGAGCGTGCACACAAGCTGGCCGATCGCCAGCCCGCGTTTGAAGACGAACGGCTGGAAGAGCTGCTCTTCCGCTATCGCGCTCGCAATTTTGAAGACTCGTTGAATGAGCAAGAGCAGGCTCGGTGGCACCAACACTGCACGGCCCGACTGCACGAAGGGCAGGGCGGCGCCATGTCCTTGTCACAGTTCTTCGAGCGCATTGATGCCTTGAGCGAACAACTCAGCGACGAAGACGAGCGCGGCCAGGACATCCTGGGTGCCTTGTACGACTACGCCGAACAGATCGCGCCTTGAGCGTCAGACCAGGAGTTGCGACGTGGCCAATGGCTTGCCCACCACGCTGAAATATCTGGGTGGCTACCCGTCCCATGTGCTGCAGCAGGTCCAGCAGTTGCTGGATGCTGGCAAGCTGGGCGAGGTGCTGGCGCGGCGTTACCCTGAGCAGCACGATGTGCGCAGCGACACGGCCTTGTACGAGTACGTGATGGAGCTGAAGAGCCGCTACCTGCGCAATGCCGAGCCCATCACCAAAGTGGCTTACGACAACAAGCTCAAGGTCATTCAGCACGCCTTGGGCACGCACACCATGGTGTCACGCGTGCAGGGGGGCAAGCTCAAAGCCAAACGCGAAATTCGGGTTGCCAGCCTGTTCAAGCAGACCGCACCCGAGTTCCTGAAAATGATCGTGGTGCACGAGTTGGCTCACCTGAAAGAACGCGAGCACGACAAGGCGTTCTACCAACTGTGCCAGCACATGGAGCCCAACTACCACCAGTACGAGTTTGACCTCCGGCTGTACCTGACCTACCAGGATCAGCGAGGCGCGCCGTCGTTTTCTTCCACCTGAACGGGGGCCGATGCCGCCGAGCTGGCTGCCTCTGGTGGCCCAGGAATCAACTGTGGCGTGACATGCTGGTCATCCAGGCCCAGCGAGGGAATGAAGCCTCCGTCAACCCATTCGATGTAGCGCCAGTCGCCATTCACATGGACCACGCCTTCCGGGGGCTGAATCTCAGCCACAGGCATGCCTTTGAGGGCCGAGGCCATGAAGTTGATCCACGCGGGCAGGGCCAACGAGCCACCGGAGGCATGGGAGCCCAGGCTCTTGGGGGTGTCATAGCCGATCCACACCACCGCCACCAGGTTGGGCTGGAAGCCGGCGAACCAGGCGTCCACCACATCGTTGGTGGTACCGGTCTTGCCATAGATGTCGGGGCGTTTCAGTTGGCCCTGGGCCCGTGCCGCCGTGCCCGAGCGAGTCACCTCTTGCAGCAAGCTGGCGGTCATGAAGGTATTACGCGCAGGCACCACGCGATCTTCTTCGCTGACGGCTTTCGTCGGTGCTTCAAATACCTTGTTGCCGTTTGAGTCGTTGATGCGGCGAATGAACACGGGCTTCACGGCCATTCCACCGTTGGCGATCACGGCGTAGGCACTGGCCAGTTGCATTGGGGTGGTGGATCCGGCACCCAAGGCCAGGGTCAGGTTGTCGGGTTGCTTGTCGACATCGAAGCCAAACTTGCCGCTCCATTGGCGGGCCGCATTGGTGCCCAGCAGCTGAACCAGACGAATGGTGACCAGGTTCTTCGACCGTGCCAGGGCTTGTCGCACGGTGATCGGGCCGTCGGCTGAACCGTCGGAGTTCTGCGGAGACCAGTCACCCACGTCAGTCAGCGGCGCGTCGTTCACGATCGTCTCTGGCATGACACCGTTTTCAATGGCTCCGGCATACAAGAAGGGCTTGTAGCTGGAACCGGGCTGGCGCCAGCCTTGTGTCACGTGGTTGAACTGATTGTGATGGAAGTCGAACCCGCCCACCAAGGCTCGCACATCGCCCGTGTGGGGGTCGAGTGCCACCAGTGCCCCCTCGGCTTGTGGCCATTGGGTCACGGCCCAGTCTTTGCCCGTTTGCAGCAGACGGATGACCGAGCCGCGACGAATGCGCAGCTTCTCGGACGCTTTATTGCTCAGGCCGGCTTGGGCTTGGCGCAGACCCTTGGCATCCACGCGCACCACCTCGCCTGAGGCCAGCACCGCTGTCAGCCCCTTGGGTGACGCTTCCGTCACGATGGCCACGCGCAGGTCTTCGTCGTCACTGTAGTCTGACAAGATCTGAGACACGGCCGGGTCATCGTTGCTCAGATCGGCGTCCAGGTCTTCCTGGTCTTCCGGGCCGCGCCAGGCCTGAGCGCGTTCGTGATCAATCAGGGTGCGACGCAAAGCCTTGTACGCAGCCTGTTGATCACTGGCGCGCAGGGAGGTGATGACTTTCATCCCCGATGAGTAAGCCTCTTCACCATACTGGGCATAGACCTGCTGGCGAGCCATTTCAGCCACGAATTCGCCGTGCACTTCCACGTCGGTGGGCTTGCGGATGACCAGTTTCTGCGCTTTGGCCGCTTCGTATTCCGCATCGTTGATCACGCCGGCATCATGCATGCGCCACAAGGCCACCTTCTGGCGCGCCATGGCGCGCTCCAGGTTTTTGATGGGGTTCACGTTGGCCGGGTTCTGAGGCAATCCGGCGAGCATGGCGCATTCGGCAGCATTCAGTTCGGCCAGGGGCTTGCCAAAATAGGTTTGCGAGGCTTCGGCAAAGCCGTATGCGCGGGCACCCAGATAGATCTGGTTCATGTAGAGCGCCAGCAATTGGTCTTTGCTGAGTTGTGACTCCATCTTCCACGACAGCAGTGCTTCTTTCAGCTTTCTCGACAAGGTCTTTTCGCGTGTCAGGAAAAAGGTGCGAGCCACCTGCTGGGTGATGGTGGACGCGCCCTGCACACGCCGCCCGGTGAGGTTCGACACCACGGCGCGCAGCACCCCGATGGGGTCAATGCCATGGTGCTCGTAAAAGCGCGCGTCTTCTACCGCCAGCAAGCTGTCCTTCATCAGCTTCGGGATCTGGTCAATTGGCAGGTAGGTGCGCTTTTCTGTACCGAAGCCTCCAATTTCCACGCCATCGGCGGTGTACACGCGCAAGGGCAGCTTGGGTTGGTAGTTCGCCAGCGAGGCAGTGTCAGGCAGTTGGGGGTAGAGCACTGCCAGGGTGATGCCGATGGCCACCAAGCCAGTGGCCAGCAACCCGACCATGGCCCACAAGGCACGCTTGAGCCAGACAGAAGCCACGCGCGAGTGGGTGGCGGAAACAGAAGCCTCGGACATACAGACAACCGGACGGCTGCGCGCCGCCACTCAATGCAGTGTGAGGGCTGGATTATGCGCGGGCTTGTCTGATGATTTGTAAACGTTCAGCCAGCCGGTAACCAGACATGAAACCGGGCTCCCTGGCCTGGCTCGCTGTCTGCCCACACTCGGCCGCCGTGCCCGGCCACAATCCGCTGCACGATGGTGAGCCCGACCCCAACGCCATCGAAGTCGGATTGCGTATGCAAGCGGGCAAAAGGTTTGAAGAGGTCTTCTTTACGAGATGGGTCAAATCCGACACCGTTATCGGACACGATCAGCTCGGTGCCGTCCTCGTGGGTTTCTGCACTGACCCTTACCTCCGGGCGTTCGGCACGGCTGGAGTATTTCAGGGCATTGCCGATGAGGTTGACCATCACTTGCCGCAACAGGCTCGGATCGGCATGCACGGTCGAGTTCACGGCGGAGCAACTAACGGGGTGGGTGTAGCCACTGCCGTGGCTGATCTCGATGACCTTGAGCGCCTCGTCAATCACCGTTTGTACGCCCAATGGACGTTTTTCAATTTCCGCTTGCGATGCGCGAGCCAGAGACAGCAGGTCATTGATCAGGGCCGTCAGCGACTTCGATTCTGTGTGAATGGCCTGGATGAAGCGTCTGGCTGTCTCGGTGTCTCCACGGTCAATGGCCTGGATGGCCAAGCCGCTGATGCCGTGCAGCCCCCCCAAAGGACCCTTGAGGTCGTGCGAGACCATGCGGTTGAATGACTCTAGCCCTTGCACCAGTTCCTGCAATTCCTGAGTGCGTGACTGCACGCGCAACTCCAGGGATTCGTTGAGGTCTCGCAATTCGGCCTGGAAGCGTCCCATGCAGGCTGACATCAGGCCCAGCCCACCCAGAGAGTAGGGAACCGAGCCCCAGTAGCGCAATTCCAGCTCGTCCATGCCCGTCAGATAGGCGCCTAGAACCAAGGGGGCATAGAGGGCCATCATCGCTGCGGCGATGCCATGACCGACCCCGGGTTCGCGCTGGGCGGCTTGCACGCTGCGAATGGCCAGGTAGATGTAAAGGCTTGCGGCGATGGCCGCACCCCCTATCGACAAATTCCATTGTGGGGATGCGCGTTTGACTGCGATCAACAACGCGTACAGCAGCGTCGTGGCGATCACGGCCATCCATGGGCCGGGGCGTGTTTCCCCAACATAGAGGCGCACCCCAGCAACCAATGCGCCCATGCAGGCGACGCCCACAATCAGATTGGCCAGCAGCCAGGCCGGGTGATGAGCGGCCGTGGGTGCGACGGTGAAGGTGATTGCAGCCCCAATGTTCAGAACCGATGCCAGCCCGAATGACGCCGCCAGCCAGCCCAAGCCCCAAGTAGGTCGTGTCTTCATGAAGCGCAGGAACACGCCGGCGACAAAGGCATGCGAGGCACCTGAGGCAATGGCCAGTCCCGCAGAGAGGTCCGAGTGAAGCATCGTCAAAGTCACGAAAGAGGGATCGCAGTATCTGTCAGCGTAGACGGTGCGGCGCTACGGATTTTCCAGAGTTCAATCCCTAGAATTTGGGACATATTTTCTAATGTGAAATATTGGTGGTTCGCCCATGAAAAAACCCGCCAGGTTGCCCGGGCGGGTTTTGCTTTGGAGGAACTCAAAGCTCCTCCAGGCTGATCGTTCAGGCTCAGGCCTTCACGGTGGCAGCGGTCTCAACGTACTCTTCAATCTGGTTGAAGTTCATGTACTTGTAGACGTTGTCGGCATCCTTGGCCACCACACCGATTTCAGCCATGTACTCGGCAGGCGTTGGCAGCTTGCCCAGCTTGGAGGCCACGGCAGTCAGCTCGGCCGAGCCCAGGAACACGTTGGTGTTCTTGCCCAGACGGTTCGGGAAGTTACGGGTCGACGTAGAGATACAGGTCGAACCTTCCTTGATCTGAGCCTGGTTACCCATGCACAGCGAGCAGCCAGGCATTTCGGTGCGGGCACCGGCTTGGCCGAAGGTGTTGTAGTAGCCTTCCTTGGTCAGCTCAGCCGCATCCATCTTGGTGGGAGGAGCCACCCACAGACGCACTGGGATGTCCTTCTTGCCTTCCAGCAGCTTGCCTGCGGCACGGAAGTGGCCGATGTTGGTCATGCAAGAACCGATGAAGGCTTCGTCGATCTTGGTGCCAGCGACTTCAGACAGGAACTTGGCATCGTCTGGGTCGTTCGGGCAGCAGACGATGGGTTCCTTGATGTCGTCGAGGTTGATCTCGATGACAGCAGCGTATTCCGCGTCAGCGTCGGCTTCCAGCAGGTTGGGGTTGGCCAACCAGGCTTCTTGAGCTTCGATACGACGTTGCAGGGTGCGAGCGTCTTGGTAACCGTTGGCGATCATGTTCTTCATCAGAACGATGTTCGACTTCAGGTACTCAGCCACAGGCTCCTTGTTCAGCTTGATGGTGCAACCCGCAGCGGAACGCTCTGCCGAAGCGTCAGACAGTTCGAACGCTTGCTCAACCTTCAGGTCTGGCAGACCTTCGATTTCGAGGATGCGGCCCGAGAAGATGTTCTTCTTGCCAGCCTTGGCCACGGTCAGCAGACCAGCCTTGATGGCGTACAGGGGGATGGCATGCACCAGGTCACGCAGGGTGACGCCAGGCTGCATCTTGCCCTTGAAGCGAACCAGCACGGACTCAGGCATGTCCAGAGGCATCACACCGGTGGCGGCGCCGAAAGCGACCAGGCCGGAACCAGCGGGGAAGGAGATGCCGATGGGGAAGCGAGTGTGCGAGTCGCCGCCGGTACCGACGGTGTCAGGCAACAGCAGACGGTTCAGCCACGAGTGGATCACGCCGTCACCAGGACGCAGGGCCACGCCACCGCGGTTGGAGATGAAGGCGGGCAGTTCGCGGTGCATCTTCACGTCCACTGGCTTGGGGTAAGCCGCGGTGTGGCAGAACGATTGCATGACCAGGTCAGCCGAGAAGCCCAGGCAAGCCAGGTCCTTCAGTTCGTCGCGGGTCATTGGGCCGGTGGTGTCTTGCGAACCAACGGTGGTCATCTTGGGTTCGCAGTAGGTGCCAGGACGCACGCCTTGACCTTCGGGCAGACCGCAGGCACGGCCGACCATCTTCTGGGCCAGGGTGAAGCCCTTGCCGGTGTCCTTGGGGGCCACGGGCAGGCGGAACAGGGTGGAAGCGGGCAGGCCCAGGAACTCACGTGCCTTGCCAGTCAGCGAACGACCGATGATCAGGTTGATACGGCCACCAGCGCGGACTTCGTCCAGCAGCACTTGCGACTTCAGAGCGAACTCGGTGACAACCTTGCCATCCTTCTCAATCTTGCCGTCATAGGGGAAGATGTCGATGACATCGCCCATTTCGAAAGCGGACACGTCCACTTCGATAGGCAGGGAGCCGGAGTCTTCTTGGGTGTTGAAGAAGATGGGAGCGATCTTGCCGCCCAGGGTCACACCGCCGAAGCGCTTGTTGGGCACGAAGGGGATGTCTTCGCCAGTCGCCCAGATCACGCTGTTGGTAGCGGACTTACGGGAAGAGCCGGTACCGACCACGTCGCCCACGTAAGCAACCAGGTTGCCCTTCTTCTTCAGGTCTTCGATGAACTGGATGGGGCCGCGCTTGCCGTCTTCTTCGGGCTTGAAAGCCGCGTCAGGACGGGTGTTCTTCAACATCGCCAGGTAGTGCATGGGGATGTCAGGACGGCTCCAAGCGTCAGGAGCGGGCGACAGGTCGTCGGTGTTGGTTTCGCCAGGCACCTTGAACACGGTCACGGTGATCTTCTTGGCGACTTCAGGACGGCTGGTGAACCACTCGGCGTCGGCCCACGATTGCATCACGGCCTTGGCGTTGGCATTGCCAGCCTTGACCAGTTCAGCGACGTCGTGGAAGGCGTCGAACATCAGCAGGGTCTTCTTCAGGCCTTCAGCGGCCACGCCACCGACTTCAGCGTCAGACAGCAGGTCGATCAATGGCTTGACGTTGTAGCCGCCAACCATGGTGCCCAGCAGTTCAGTGGCCTTGGCCTTGGAGATCAGGCCAACTTTGATGTCGCCGTGAGCCACAGCCGACAGGAAGGAAGCCTTGACCTTGGCGGCGTCGTCCACGCCGGGAGGCACGCGGTGGGTCAGCAGGTCGAGCAGGAAAGCGTCTTCGCCAGCGGGCGGGTTCTTGATCAGTTCGATCAGTTCAGCAACTTGCTGAGCGGACAGGGGCAGGGGAGGAATACCCAGCGCAGCGCGCTCGGCAGCATGTTGGCGATAGGCTTGCAGCATGTGTTGTTACCTTGAGGTCAAGAGCAAGGGACAGTTCGAACGGATTTGCCGCCCAAAAAGGCGGAAATACGGAAGACCGATATTTTCGCCTACGTCTGCGGGGAAATCCCACTGTTTTTGAGAAAAGAATGCAAAAAACCGCAGGCTGGGCTGCGGTTTCTGGCGTGGATCAGCCCCAGTTTGGGGCGATCTGAGCGGTTATTGGGCGGCGGGGGCCGGGGCGTCAAAGACCGACGAGGTGCTGGGGTTCTTTTTCAGCTCTTCGACAGCCGCTTTCTGGGCTTCGTGCATGCAGCCATCCACCATGCGTTGGCCGGATTTCTTGTTCATCAGCATCGATTTGTTCAGGATCTGAATCAGCAAGGCGGTGTCTTTGATGTCTTCCAGACGGATGGCGCCGGTCGAGGACAGCACGGGTTTCATGGTCCAGCTTTGTTTGGCCAGGTCCAGCTTGACATAGCCGGGGTTCTGCGTGTCGCGAGCAACGGACAAAGTCTTGCCGCCATCGCACTGATACTTACCAAAAAGAACGCGTTCGGCGGCAGCCTGTTGCTCCTCGGAGGCGGCAGGCAGCGGTTCGGCCTTCGCCTTGCTGGCGGCCACGGCCGGAGCGACGAAGCTGCCGGCCACCATGCCCAGCAGCAAACCAGCGGTGATGGAGGCGGTCTTGGAGGTGCGGTGCATCTTGGAGGGCTTGAACATCATCGGGTTCCTGAGTTGAGATTAGGCCGACGATCTTGCCATCATTTCCCGTTTTTCAATCAGGCAAACAAGCCCGGGAATTGCCCAAAAAAATACCCGGTTGGCCTATTGGCAACAACCGGGTTTGGGTGGAGCGTCAAAGTTCAGAACGAATCGCCCGGCACGCGCACCCAGCCTTCCATGAGGATGCGGGCGCTGCGGCTCATGATGGCCTTGGTCACCGTCCACTGGCCGTTCACCTGCTTGGCCTGGGCGCCGACACGCAGGGTGCCGGAGGGGTGACCAAAGCGCACGGCCTCACGCTCACCACCACCAGCAGCCTGGTTGACCAGGGTGCCGGGGATGGCGGCGGCGGTGCCAATGGCCACGGCGCAGGTGCCCATCATGGCGTGGTGCAGTTTGCCCATCGACAGCGCGCGCACCAGCAGGTCCACGTCGGACGCCTCAATGGTCTTGCCGCTGGACGCCTTGTAGGCGGTGGGCGGCGCCACGAAGGCGATCTTGGGTGTGTGCTGGCGGGTGGCGGCTTCTTCGGGCGTCTTGATCAGACCCATGCGCAGCGCGCCGGCCACACGGATGGCCTCGAAACGCTGGAGCGCTGTGGCGTCACTGTTGATCTGTTCGCGCAACTCTGTGCCGGTGTAGCCGATGTCGGCGGCGTTGACGAACACGGTCGGGATGCCCGCCGTGATCATCGTGGCCTTGAGCGTGCCCCCTTTGACAACGGACTCGGGCACTTCGAGGTCATCCACCAGGTTGCCCGTGGGGAACATCGAGCCACCTTCGTCGCCATCGTCAGACGGGTCCATGAATTCGAGCACGATCTCGGCGGCCGGGAAGGTCACGCCATCCAGCTCGAAATCACCGGTTTCCTGCACCTGACCGTTGGTCACTGGCACGTGGGCGATGATGGTTTTCTGGATGTTGGCCTGCCAGATGCGGACCACAGCGGTGCCGTTTTGCGGGATGCGCGACGGGTCCACCAGGCCGGCGTGGATGGCGAAGGCACCCGCAGCGGTGGACAGGTTGCCGCAGTTGCCCGACCAGTCTACAAAGGGCTTGTCGATCGAGACCTGACCGTAGAGGTAGTCCACATCGTGATCGGGTACGCTGGACTTGGACAGGATCACGCACTTGGAGGTCGACGACGTCGCACCGCCCATGCCGTCGATGTGCGCGGCGTAGGGGTCGGGGCTGCCTATGACGCGCATGAACAGCTTGTCACGGGCCTCACCGGGCACCTGGCAAGCCTCGGGCAGGTCCTGTAGGCGGAAGAACACGCCCTTGCTGGTGCCGCCCCGGATGTAGGTGGCGGGGATTTTGATTTGTGCGGGATGAGTCATCACACGCTCCTTCAATTCACATGGTGCCGAAGCGCGCAAAGCTTTGCGCCACTCCGGCCTGACCCAGCGGACGCCACGGATCTGGCTTTGCCAGTCCGTAGGCGTCGCCCCCTTGAGGGGGAGCGCCAGAGGCGCTCGGGGGTGGTCACTTATTTGCAGCAAGAAAATCTTGCGCAAAGCGTTGCAGCACGCCACCGGCTTCGTACACCGACACCTCTTCGGCGGTGTCCAGGCGGCTGGTCACGGTCACACGCTCGGTCTGACCATTCTTGCGGTGGATCACCAAGGTCAGGTCGGCGCGCGGCTTCAGGTCGCCTTCCACGTCGAAGGTTTCTGTGCCGTCCAGGCCCAGGGTCAGGCGGGTGGTGCCCGGCTTGAACTCCAGGGGCAGCACGCCCATGCCGATCAGGTTGGTGCGGTGGATGCGCTCGAAACCCTCGGCTACAACCGTTTCCACACCCGCAAGTCGCACGCCCTTGGCGGCCCAGTCACGCGAGGAACCTTGACCGTAGTCGGCGCCGGCGATGATGATCAGCGGCTGACGGCGGTTCAGGTAGGTTTCCATGGCCTCCCACATGCGCATCACCTGGCCTTCGGGCTCCACGCGGGCCCACGAGCCGACCTTGATCGAGCCGTCTTCCTTGCGCACCATTTCGTTTTTCAATGTCGGGTTGGCGAAGGTGGCGCGCATGGCGGTCAGGTGGTCACCACGGTGGGTGGCGTAAGAGTTGAAGTCCTCTTCTGGCAGGCCCATTTTGGCCAGGTACTCACCGGCGGCCGAGCTGGCCAGAATGGCGTTCGACGGCGACAGGTGGTCGGTGGTGATGTTGTCTGGCAGGATGGCCAGGGGGCGCATGCCCTTGAGCGTGCGCGGGTTGGCCGCCAGGGCGCCGACGCCTTCGGTGTCCCAGTAAGGCGGCCGACGGATGTAGGTGGACATGGGGCGCCAGTCGTACTGTGGCGACACCTTCTCGCCTTTGTCGGCCTGGATGGCGAACATGGGTTCGTACACGGCGCGGTACTGCTCAGGCTTCACGGCGGCCTTGACCACAGCGTCGATCTCTTCGTCCGAAGGCCAGATGTCCTTCAGGCGGATTTCCTTGCCGTCCACGACCGTCAGCACGTCGTTTTCGATGTCAAAACGCACGGTGCCGGCAATGGCGTAGGCCACCACCAGCGGGGGCGAGGCCAGGAAGGCTTGCTTGGCGTAGGGGTGGATGCGACCGTCGAAGTTGCGGTTGCCCGACAGCACGGCGGTGGCGTACAGGTCGCGGTCGATGATCTCTTGCTGGATCTTCGGGTCCAGCGCGCCCGACATGCCGTTGCAGGTCGTGCAGGCGAAGGCCACGATGCCGAAGCCCAGCTTTTCCAGGTCGCCCAGCAGGTTGGCTTCCTTGAGGTAAAGCTCCACCGCCTTCGACCCAGGGGCTAGCGAGGACTTCACCCAAGGCTTGCGGGTCAGGCCCAGCTTGTTGGCGTTGCGGGCCAGCAGCGCAGCCGCGATCACGTTGCGGGGGTTGGAGGTGTTGGTGCACGAGGTGATGGCCGCGATGATCACGGCGCCATCAGGCATCGTGCCTTCTTCGGCCTTGGGCATGGTCCATTGGCCGGCGATGCCCTTGGCTGCCAGATCGCTCGTGGCCACGCGGGCGTGCGGGTTCGACGGGCCGGCCATGTTGCGCACCACGCTCGACAGATCGAACTCGAGGTTGCGCTCGTACACGGCGTTCTTCAAGCTGTCGGACCACAGGCCGGCGGTCTTGGCATAGGTCTCGACCAGCTTCACTTGTTCGGCGCTGCGGCCGGTCAGGGTCAGGTACTCCAGCGTCTGCTCGTCGATGCTGAACATGGCGGCGGTGGCGCCGTACTCGGGGGCCATGTTCGAGATGGTGGCGCGGTCGCCGATCGTCAGCTTCGACGCCCCTTCGCCGTAGAACTCGAGGTAAGCACCCACGACCTTGTTCTTGCGCAGGAACTCGGTCAGGGCCAGCACCACGTCGGTGGCGGTGATGCCGGGCTGACGTTGGCCGGTCAGCTTCACGCCGACGATCTCAGGCAGGCGCATCCACGACGCGCGGCCCAGCATCACGTTCTCGGCTTCCAGGCCGCCCACGCCAATGGCGATCACGCCCAACGCGTCGACGTGCGGGGTGTGCGAGTCGGTACCGACGCAGGTGTCGGGGTAGGCCACACCGTTGTCGGCGTGAATGACGGGGGACATCTTCTCCAGGTTGATCTGGTGCATGATGCCGTTGCCGGCTGGGATCACGTCCACGTTGGCGAAGGCCTTCTTGGTCCACTCGATGAAGTGAAAGCGGTCTTCGTTGCGGCGCTCTTCGATGTCGCGGTTCTTCTGGAAGGCGTCGGGGTCGAATCCGCCGCATTCCACGGCCAGCGAGTGGTCGACGATCAGCTGCACGGGCACGACCGGGTTCACCTTGGCGGGGTCGCCACCTTCTTTGGCGATGGCGTCACGCAGACCAGCCAGATCCACCAGCGCGGTCTGACCCAGGATGTCGTGGCAAGCCACGCGAGCGGGGAACCAGGGGAAGTCCAGGTCGCGCTTGCGCTCGATGATTTGCTTCAGGCAGTCGGTGATGATTGCCGGGTCGGCCTTGCGCACGATGTTCTCGGCGTGCACTCGGGCGGTGTAGGGCAGGGTGGCCCAGGCGCCGGGCTGGATGGCTTCGACGGCGGCTTGCGTGTCGAAGTAGTCCAGGTTCGTGCCGGGCAGGGGCTTGCGGAATTGGGTGTTGATGTTGCTCATGGCCGTAGGGCTCAACAGGTCAATGCTGACGTTGGTGTCAGGCTGGAAGGCAAAAGGCGCCACATCACCGCTGGGCAATGTGGCGCCTGTATGGGGCTGAATTACTTGCGGTCCTTCAGCGGCACGAAGGCTTGGTCTTCGGGGCCCACATAGTTGGCCGATGGGCGAATGATCTTACCGTCAATGCGCTGCTCGATGATGTGAGCCGACCAGCCCGAGGTGCGTGCGATCACGAACAGCGGGGTGAACATGTCGGTGGGCACGCCCATCATGTGATAGCTCACGGCGCTAAACCAGTCCAGGTTCGGGAACATCTTCTTGATTTCCCACATCACCGATTCCAGACGCTCGGCGATGTTGTACATCTTCATGTTGTTCTGTTCTTTGGACAGGTCTTCTGCCACCTTCTTGATGACCACGTTGCGGGGGTCGCTCACGGTGTACACAGGGTGACCGAAACCGATCACGACTTCCTTGCGCTCGACACGCGCGCGGATATCGGCCTCGGCCTCATCTGGGTTGTCGTAGCGCTTCTGGATTTCGAAAGCGACTTCGTTGGCGCCACCGTGCTTCGGGCCACGCAGGGCACCGATGCCGCCGCAGATGGCCGAGTACATGTCGGAACCCGTGCCGGCGACCACGCGCGAGGTGAAGGTCGAGGCGTTGAACTCGTGCTCCGCGTACAGAATCAGGCTGGTGTGCATGGCGCGTACCCAGCTGTCGCGAGGCTTCTCGCCGTGCAGCAAGTGCAGGAAGTGGCCGCCGATGGAGTCGTCATCGGTTTCGACTTCGATGCGCTTGCCGTTGTAGGCGAAGTGGTACCAGTACAGCAGCATCGAGCCCAGGCAAGCCATCAGCTTGTCAGCAATGTCGCGAGCGCCGGGGTGGTTGTGGTCTTCCTTCTCGGGCTTGACGCAACCCAGTACGGACACGCCCGTGCGCATCACATCCATGGGGTGAGCGGATGGGGGCAGTTGCTCCAGGGCCACCTTCACAGCTGCAGGCAGGCCACGCAAGGCCTTCAGCTTGGCCTTGTAGCCAGCGAGTTCAGCCACGGTGGGCAACTTACCGTGCACCAACAGGTGAGCAATTTCTTCAAATTCGCAGGTGGTGGCGACGTCCAGAATGTCGTAGCCACGGTAGGCCAGATCGTTACCGGTGCGGCCCACGGTACACAGGGCGGTGTTACCGGCAGCGGTGCCCGACAGGGCCACAGACTTCTTGGGCTTGAAACCGGGAGTGGTGGTCTCGGGGGTAGCGCTCATGGGATGCGTCTCCAATGGTTAGAGCAAGCGGTTGGTATGCAGGGAATTACTTTTTGGATGCGAACAGCGCGTCCAGTTTGCCTTCGAAGGCATGGTAGCCAATGCGGTCATACAGCTCTTCACGAGTCTGCATCAAATCAACCACATTCCTTTGATGGCCGTCACGGCGAATGGCGGTGTACACCGCTTCCGCCGCCTTGTTCATCGCGCGGAAGGCGCTCAATGGGTAGAGCACCATGCCCACGCCGGTGGGGCGCAGGTCGTCCACGCTGAACAGCGGGGTCTTGCCGAACTCGGTGATGTTGGCCAGCACAGGCACTTTCACCGCATCCACAAACTTCTTGTAAGTTTCCAGGTCGTAGGCGGCTTCGGCAAAAATGCCATCGGCACCGGCTTCCACGCACTGGATGGCGCGGTCAATGGCCGCATCCACACCGTGCACCTGGATGGCATCGGTGCGGGCGATCAGGAAGAAGCTGGCATCGGTCTTGGCATCAGCGGCGGCCTTGACGCGGTCCACCATTTCTTCTGTCGACACGATTTCCTTGCCGGGGCGGTGGCCGCAGCGTTTCGCCCCCACCTGGTCTTCAATGTGGCAAGCCGCAGCGCCGGCCTTGATCAGGCTTTTGACGGTGCGCTCGATGTTGAAGGCCGAGGGGCCAAAGCCTGTGTCGATGTCGACCAGCAAGGGCAGGTCGCACACGTCGGTGATGCGGCGGGTGTCGATCAACACATCGTCCATCGTGTTGATGCCCAGGTCCGGCAGGCCCAAAGAGCCCGCGGCCACGCCGCCACCCGACAAATAGATCGCTTTGTAGCCCGCGCGTTTGGCCAGCAAAGCATGGTTGGCGTTGATCGCGCCAATCACCTGCAATGGGGCTTCTTCTTTCAGTGCTTGGCGAAAACGCTCGCCGGGAGTCATCAGGGCCATGTTCCGGTCTCCAGATTGAACAATGCGTTGAGTTGGTCTATTCCTAGGCAACGCGCGTGCCAATGTCGACAGCGGAACTGCTCGATGCCACCGACCTGCGGTAACTGCTTGATTTTCAAAGGCTAGTGCAAAGACGATGGTTTGAATAGCCCGGTTGTTTCCTCATGAGTGTTTCAAATGTGGAACATAATGATGAAACAATGAAACCGTATTTGTGAAACGCACGTGAAACGCGATTCCTCCTTGCCTCCGCAAATCGTGGCTGTGGGCTTTCGCCGCATCAACAAGATGCTGCAAGACCTCGCTCCTGCTTTTCACACTCGAGCCCACGTCGAGGTGGTCGATGTGGGGTTTGCCAATGCGGTGGCGCGCGTGCAGGCCATTGCGGCGCAGCGCCCCATCGATGTGGTCGTGGCGGCTGGATCCAACGGTGCCTATCTGCGTCAGCAGTTGGAGATGCCCGTGGTTCTGGTCAAGGTGGGCGGCTTCGATGTGTTGCAGGCCCTTTCGCACGCCAAGCGCTTGTCCACGCATGTTGGCCTGGTCACCTACGAAGGCATGTTGCCTGACCTCAGCCCCTTGGCTGGCCTCTTGACGCTGGATGTGGTTCAGCGCACTTATCGCACCGAAGAGGAAGCCCGTTTGTGCGTGCAGGAACTCAAGCAAATGGGCGTCGAGGTGGTGGTGGGCTCTGGCGCCGCGGTTGATTGTGCCGATGACCTGGGTTTGATGGGCGTCTTCCTCTATTCCGTCGATGCGGTGCGCGAAGCCCTGGAAGATGCCTTCGAGGTGGCGCGCGCCTCTCGCATCGAGTGGGCCAAACGTGAGCGCTTGAACACCATCCTGGCCCAGCTCAGTGATGGCGTGATTGCGGTGGACAGAGACGAGCGCATTCAAACCCTCAACCCCGCCATGGCGCAGTGGTTGGGGGTGGAGCCCTCTGCATGGTTGGGGCGAGAGCTCACATCCGTTTGCCCTGAACTGAGCTTGAAGCAAACCTTGCGCTTGGCCTTGCCCGAGTTGGAGCGCATTGAAAAAATCAAAGGCAAGACCTTGATCGCCAACCGCATGCCCATTCAGGAGCAGGGTGAGCTCACCGGTGCGGTGTTGACCTGCCAGGACCCCATCTCCATTCAGCGGGTGGATCGCCATCTTCGCAGTCGTGCGAACAGTCAGGCACCTGCCCGTCGATATGAGCTGTCGGGCCTTGCGGGCGCCAGCATCGTTATGCAGCAGGTTCGCGTTTTGGCGGAGCGCTTTGCAGCCACATCGTCCACTGTGTTGCTAACCGGAGAAAGTGGCACAGGCAAAGAACGCATTGCGCAGGGCATTCACATGGCCAGCGATCGGCGCGACATGCCGTTTGTTGCGGTCAATTGCGCCGCCGTATCCGAAACACTGCTGGAAAGCGAACTATTTGGTTACGAAGACGGGGCTTTCACCGGCGCCCGCCGCGGCGGCAAGGTCGGCTTGTTCGAGGCGGCTCACAAGGGCAGCATCTTTCTCGATGAAATTGGCGACCTGCCTATGCCCCTGCAAACGCGTTTGCTGCGCGTCTTGCAGGAGCGCGAGATATTGCGTGTGGGGGCCACTGAACCGACTCCGATCGATGTTCGGATCATCGCGGCCACGCACCACGATTTGCAGGCCCGGGTGAACCAAGGGCTGTTCCGGCTTGACCTCTACTATCGCCTCAACATCCTGCGTCTCCAGGTGCCTCCTCTGCGTGAGCATCTGGATGACCTGGCCGAGTTGGTGGACGTGCTGAGTACCCGCTTGAATGTTCGCCACCTTGTTCCACCGCAAGAATGGCGTGCGGTAAGAGAGCTGTTTCTGGAACGTGGTTTGCGGCATGACTGGCCTGGCAATGTGCGAGAGCTTGAGAACATGCTTGAGCGCATCGTGGCGAGTTGGCCGTTCGCGCCGACTGACCTCGACCAACTGTTGCCGGAACTCTGTGCGGCACGTGGCGTGACCTTGTCAGCCGCCTCAGTCGAGTCGCCTCAGGTCTCGGAGCGAGAGCGCCTTCTGGCCGCACTGGCTCAGTCTGATGGGGACCGGGCTCGGGCGGCGGCGGCGCTTGGTATTGGGCGTACCACCTTGTGGCGCAAACTCAAGCGACACGGCTTGAGTTAGCTCCCATGTGAATCATCCATGGGCGTGATGGTCTTCAAAAAACGCGTGCTTGATCTCGGCTGGCAAGGGTTGGCCGGTTAACCACGCACGCTCAAGCACATACCAGTAATGCCGGTAGCTCGCCCGGTCATGCAGCTGACCCCGATACGATGTAGGTGCCCAGTGTGCCTGCTGGGCCGCCAGCAAAATCTCAACGGCGTCATCGACTTCGTAAGTCAACGGCGCAAACGCTTCGATGATCACGTCGATCTGGTCTGGGTGAATGCTCCACATCCGCGTGTAACCTAACTCGCGTGACGCTCGTTCAGCGGCTTTGCTCAGCGCTTTGGTGTCCTTGAACTCCGTCACTACACAGTGAGATGGCACGATGCCGGCGGCATGACAGGCTGCCGCAATATCCAGCTTGGCGCGCACCACCAATGGGTGGGTGAACTGGCCGGTTGCGGTCATGGCTGAGGCTGGAATCGCACCGCGGTGCTCCGATACAAAATCCATCAAACCAAACGACAGCGATTCCAGTCCCGGCAGGGCGGCAATATCGGCCACGTCCTGAACTGCCTTGTGTGTCTCGATCAGGGCGTGCACCGGCACTTTGCGCCCCACATTGTGTTTGATTCGAGCTTGCTTGATCGTTTCAATCGCTCGCTGCGTCTCCTGTGCATGGGCCACCTTGGGCACCATCAGATAAGCCAGCTTTTCCCCCGCCAGCTTGATCAGGGTGTCTACATCGTCTTCGAAGCGGGGGTGGCTGGGAGCGTGCACGCGAGCGCCTACGCGGCCGTGTGTGTTGGCGCCGCTCATCAGCAGCTCCGACACCATCAAGGCGTGTTCATGTTCGCCGCCAACCGGTGCGCCGTCCTCCAGATCGAGGGTCACGTCAAACACGGCGTGGCCCGCTTCTTCGGCCATTTCCGTTTGCAGGTTCATGGCCTTCAACATGCGCGACTCGACGCCCGCATAGTGATCGCAAACCGGCAGAGATGGGGTGGTGTGTTGTGCGCCAAACAAGGCGTGGCGCGGGTGAATCGCAGTCAGGGTCGACACGCAGAATCCTTCATTCAGCCCGGGTGGGCCATGGAGGTTCATGGTGGCGAAAAAAAAGCTGGCTTGCAACAGCAAACCAGCTTTTCTTGTGGGAGATCAGGGGAGGGGCGCCGCTATGCAACGCCCGCCTGTCTCAAAGGCATCACAGCAGGTGCTTGACGCCGTCTTGTTCGCCTTGCAGCTCGGCCAGGGTCTTGTTGATGCACTCTTGCGAGAAAGCATCGATTTCCAGACCTTCGACGATCTTGTATTCGCCGTTTTCGCAGGTCACGGGGTAGCCGAACATGACTTCCTTAGGAATGCCGTATTCGCCGTTGGAAGGGATGCCCATGGTGACCCACTTGCCGTTGGTGCCCAGGGCCCAGTCGCGCATGTGGTCGATGGCGGCGTTGGCAGCCGAAGCGGCCGACGACAGACCGCGAGCGGCGATGATGGCAGCACCACGCTTGCCCACGGTAGGCAGGAACACGTTGGCGTTCCAGTCGTGATCGTTGATGGTGTCCTTCACAGACTTGCCGTTCACGGTGGCGAAACGGTAGTCAGCGTACATGGTGGGCGAGTGGTTGCCCCACACGGCCAGCTTCTCGATGTCGCCCACGGCGCAGCCGATCTTGGCAGCGATTTGCGAAGCAGCGCGGTTGTGGTCCAGACGCAGCATGGCGGTGAAGTTCTTGGCAGGCAGATCAGGAGCCGACTTCATGGCGATGTAGGCGTTGGTGTTGGCGGGGTTGCCGACAACCAGAACGCGAACGTTGCGCGAAGCCACGGCGTTCAGAGCCTTACCTTGAGCAGTGAAGATCTGGGCGTTGGCCGCCAACAGGTCGGCACGCTCCATGCCTGGGCCGCGAGGACGTGCACCCACCAGCAGAGCGTAGTCGGTGTCCTTGAAGGCGGTCATGGGGTCGGAGTGGGCTTCGATGCCGGCCAGCAGAGGGAAGGCGCAGTCTTCCAGCTCCATGATCACGCCCTTCAGGGCGTTTTGAGCCTTCTCGTCAGGAATTTCCAGCAATTGCAGGATCACGGGCTGATCCTTGCCCAGCATTTCGCCAGAGGCAATACGGAACAGCAGGGCGTAGCCGATTTGACCAGCGGCGCCAGTAACGGCAACGCGAACGGGTTTCTTGCTCATGAGGAACTCCGAAAGGAAGTAGTTGAGACGTTGGAATTAGTACAACCCATTAGTGTAGCGCTGCCAGAGGTCCTGTGGGTGTGACTTCCGACCTACTCGCGTGGTCTTATGTCTTATATAAGACATTCTTTATCTGTTTCATGGACGCGGGTGGGTGGTTTGTGGTGCAATCGGACACTCGTTCGTGGCTGGCTGTCTGAAGCCATTATTTGGAAACCTGCTGCCGTGGTGACGCCCGTGTCCGCCCCATCTCCCGTACTGGAAGCACACCCCTTGGGTGTCGCTCAGGGCGGCGGCGTGCTCACGCCATCGTTCAGCCCGCTCTACCTTCAGATCAAAGCTTTGATTCTGAAGGGCTTGCAAGACGGCGAGTGGCGTCCGGGTGAGGCCATTCCCAGCGAACTGGAACTTGCCGCGCGCTACAAAGTCAGTCAGGGCACCGTTCGCAAGGCGATCGATGAATTGGCTGCCGAAAATCTGCTCATGCGGCGCCAGGGCAAAGGCACCTTCGTCGCGACTCACGCAGAAGAACAGGTGCAGTACCGATTCCTGCGTCTGACCTCCGACCAGCCGGGGCAGGCCGAGCGGGCCCAGCGCGAATTTCTTGACTGCCGGCGCTTGAAAGCGCCGGTTGATGTGGCGCGTGCGCTCAACCTTCAGCCTGGTGAGGTGGTGGTTGAAGTGCGTCGCGTGCTGTCGTTCTCTGCGCGGCCTGTGATCCTCGACGACATCTGGTTGCCCGGCCATCTCTTCAAAGGTCTCACGGCAGAGCGCTTGTCTCAGTACCAGGGGCCCATGTATGGGCTGTTTGAATCAGAGTTTGGCGTGCGCATGATTCGCGCCGAGGAAAAGTTGCGAGCCGTGGTGGCTGACGAGTCAGTGGCCGCGTTGCTCAAGGTCGATGTCGGTCATCCTCTCCTCAGTGTCGAGCGCTTGTCGCACACCTATGGTGATCAGCCCGTCGAGTTGCGGCGAGGGCTTTACCTCACAGATCATCACCATTATCGAAACGAATTAAGCTAGCAAAGTTTGACCGGCAAAGCCTGCAATCGACAGATTTGACAACTGTTTGACGGCCGGCCCCGCCAGTTGGGCGAGGGATTGCCCTAAAATCCCGGATTCTTCTCTTGACAGATTTTTGACGCTAGGCAGGAGCCTCTAACAACATGGCTGACAACGCGAAAACCCCACGCCCCGTCTACCGGAACATTCACGTGACGGACATCGTCACCTATCGCCTGCCTCTGGCCGGGATCGTCTCGATCCTGCACCGGATCAGCGGCGCCCTGATGTTCCTGTTGATGCCCTTCATCATCTGGATGTTCGACACCTCTGTGTCGTCGGAAATCTCGTATGACACATTCACCTCGGTGTTCACTGCAGGTTGCGCTGGTGGCGCTGTGCCGGGTTGGTTCTTCAAGCTGATCGCGCTGGGCCTGATCTGGGCGTACCTGCACCACTTCTGCGCTGGCATCCGTCACCTGCTGATGGAAGTCACCCACTCCTACACCAAGGAAGTTGGCAAGTCCACCGCCGCAGCCACTCTGGCTATCAGCGTCGGCCTGACCGTGGTGCTGGGCGCCAAGCTGTTCGGCCTGTTCTGATCTTCTTTCCAGGAAAGCAAACATGTCTCAAAACTACGGAACCAAGCGCATCGTCACCGGTGCCAGCTATGGCCTGCGCGACTGGATGGCCCAGCGCGTCACCGCCGTGTTGATGGCCCTGTTCACCATTGCCTTGTTGGTGCAGGTTGTCTTCGGTGAGCCCATTTCGTACTACAAGTGGGCCGGCATCTTCTCGCAGCAATGGATGAAGACGCTGACCTTCGTCGTCATCGTTGCCATGCTGTACCACGTGTGGGTTGGCATGCGTGACCTCTTCATGGACTACATCAAGCCGGTTGGCATCCGTCTGGCCCTGCATGTATTCGCCATCGTCTGGCTCGTGGGCTGCGCAGGCTGGGCCATCCAAGTGCTGTGGAGACTGTAAAAAATGACCGCTACTTCCCTTCCTACCCGCAAGTTTGACGTCGTGATCGTCGGGGCCGGCGGCTCCGGCATGCGCGCGTCGCTGCAACTGTCTCTGGCTGGCCTGAACGTGGCCGTGCTGTCCAAAGTCTTCCCGACTCGCTCGCACACCGTGGCCGCTCAAGGCGGTATCGGCGCCTCGCTGGGCAACATGTCCGAAGACAACTGGCACTATCACTTCTTCGATACCGTCAAGGGTTCCGACTGGCTCGGCGACCAGGACGCCATCGAATTCATGTGCCGTGAAGCACCGAAGGTCGTGTACGAACTCGAGCACTTCGGCATGCCTTTCGACCGTAACCCTGATGGCACCATCTATCAGCGTCCTTTCGGTGGCCACACTGCCAACTACGGCGAAAAGCCTGTGCAACGCGCTTGCGCCGCCGCTGACCGTACCGGTCACGCACTGCTGCACACCCTGTACCAGCAAAACGTCAAGGCTCGCACCCAGTTCTTCGTGGAATGGATGGCCCTTGACCTCATCCGCGACGCCGAAGGCGACGTGGTGGGCGTGACCGCCCTGGAAATGGAAACCGGCGATGTGCACGTGCTGCACGCCAAGACCGTGTTGTTCGCGACCGGTGGGGCCGGCCGTATTTACCAGGCTTCCACCAACGCCTTCATCAACACCGGTGACGGACTGGGTATGGCGGCTCGCGCCGGCATCCCGTTGGAAGACATGGAGTTCTGGCAGTTCCACCCCACCGGCGTGGCCGGCGCTGGCGTGCTGCTGACCGAAGGTTGCCGTGGTGAAGGCGCCATCCTGCGTAACAGCAAGGGCGAGCGCTTCATGGAGCGTTACGCTCCCACCCTGAAGGATCTGGCGCCCCGTGACTTCGTGTCGCGCTCCATGGACCAGGAAATCAAGGAAGGTCGCGGTTGCGGTCCCAACGGCGACTACGTGTTGCTCGACATGACCCATTTGGGTGCCGAGACCATCATGAAGCGCCTGCCTTCGGTGTACGAAATTGGCCATAACTTCGCCAACGTCGACATCACCAAGGAACCGATCCCTGTGGTGCCTACCATCCACTATCAGATGGGCGGTATTCCTACCAACGTGCATGGCCAGGTGGTGGTGCCTGCCAACGGCAAGCCCAACGAGATCGTCAATGGCTTGTACGCTGTGGGCGAATGCTCTTGCGTGTCGGTGCACGGCGCCAATCGTCTGGGCACCAACTCGCTGCTCGATCTCGTCGTGTTCGGCCGTGCCGCCGGCAACCACATCGTTGAGTTCGCCAGCAAGACCAAGTCGCACAAGCCCCTGCCCAAGGACGCTGCCGACTACACCCTGTCGCGCCTCGCTCGTCTGGACAACCAGAAGAACGGTGAGTACTGCCAGGACGTCGCCAATGACATGCGTGCAGCCATGCAAAAGCACGCGGGCGTGTTCCGTACCCAGGCTTCCATGGAAGAGGGCGTCAAGAAGATTGCCGCCATCCGCGAACGCGTCAAGTCCATTGGCCTGAAGGACAACTCCAAGGTCTTCAACACCGCTCGCATCGAAGCGCTGGAAGTCGAAAACCTGATCGAAGCCGCTCAAGCCACCATGGTGGCCGCCGCTGCTCGTCCGGAAAGCCGTGGTGCGCACGCCCACAACGACTTCCCCAACCGCGACGACGCCAACTGGATGAAGCACTCGCTGTGGTACTCCGAAGGCAGCCGCCTGGATTACAAGCCTGTGAACCTGCAGCCTCTGACTGTGGAATCGGTGCCGCCGAAGGTCCGTACCTTCTGATCGACAGCGACTAGCCATTAGGAATTGAACATGAGCCAAAAGCGCACTTTCCAAATCTACCGCTACGATCCCGATAAGGACGCCAAGCCCTACATGCAAACCATCGAGATCGAACTCGATGGCAACGAGCGCATGTTGCTGGACGCCCTGGTCAAGCTCAAGGCGATTGACCCCACCCTGTCGTTCCGCCGCTCTTGCCGCGAAGGCGTTTGCGGTTCCGACGCCATGAACATCAACGGCAAGAACGGTCTGGCCTGCTTGACCAACATGCGCACGCTGCCTCAGACCGTGGTTCTGAAGCCGCTGCCTGGTCTGCCAGTGGTTCGCGATTTGATCGTGGACATGACCCAGTTCTTCAAGCAGTACAACTCGATCACACCGTATCTGGTCAACGCTGATACGCCTCCTGAAAAGGAGCGTCTGCAGTCGCCCGAAGAGCGCGAAGAACTCGACGGCCTGTACGAGTGCATCCTGTGCGCCAGCTGCTCGACCAGCTGCCCCAGCTTCTGGTGGAACCCCGACAAGTTCGTGGGGCCAGCCGGTCTGCTGCAAGCCTACCGCTTCATCGCTGACAGCCGCGATCAAGCCACGGCTGCACGTCTGGACAACCTGGAAGATCCGTACCGTCTGTTCCGTTGCCACACCATCATGAACTGTGTGGATGTCTGTCCGAAGGGCCTGAACCCAACCAAGGCCATCGGCAAGATCAAGGAACTGATGGTGCGTCGCGCCGTTTAATGGTGCATTTTTGCCTGCATTGAATTGACATGACTACGCCAGTTGCAGCTCAAGACTTGTTGCCCAGCGCCGATGAGTTGCGTCGCCTGCGCTGGCGTTGTCGTCGTGGCCTGCTCGAGAACGATCTCTTTGTGGATCGATTCTTCGAAACCCACGGTGATCAACTCACAGTGCCCTTGGTCCAAGGCTTGCTTCAGTTGATGGATCTCGCGGACAACGATTTGCTCGATTTGCTGCTGGCTCGCAAAGAGCCGGAAGGGGAGTTGAGCAACCCCGATGTCCTGCAGGTTTTGTCGCTGATGCGTGTGCCGATGGCCCATGAAGCCGCTGCAGCAATTCGTGCCAAATAGTTGGGCAACACCCAACAAAGCCTGATAATGGCGCCTTAGGACTTATCCTAAGTCTCCGATAACATATTTCTCACACAAGACCGACCTCTAGGAGTGCTCATGACCCCGTCCGACGTGAAAGCCACCCTGTCATTCTCTGACGGTAGCCCCAGCATGGATTTGCCCATCTACAAGGGCTCGATTGGCCCGGATGTGATCGACATCCGTAAGCTGTATGCCCAGACCGGCAAATTCACCTACGACCCTGGCTTCCTGTCGACTGCTTCGTGCAACTCCACCATCACCTACATCGACGGTGACAAGGGCGAGCTGCTGTACCGTGGCTACCCCATCGAGCAACTGGCCACCAACTGCGACTTCCTGGAAACCTGCTACCTGTTGCTGAATGGCGAGCTGCCCAACGCAACCGAGAAGTCTGACTTCGTGGCCCGTGTGACCAATCACACCATGGTCAACGAGCAGATGCAGTTCTTCCTGCGTGGCTTCCGTCGTGACGCTCACCCCATGGCCGTCATGACCGGTCTGGTGGGTGCCCTGTCGGCCTTCTATCACGACAGCACTGACATCAACAACCCAGAGCACCGCAAGGTGGCTGCGATCCGTCTGATCGCCAAGATGCCCACTCTGGTTGCGATGGCATACAAGTACTCGATCGGCCAACCGTTCATCTATCCGAAGAACGACCTGTCCTACACCGAGAACTTCATGCGCATGATGTTCGCGACCCCCTGCGCCGACTACAAGGTCAACGACGTGCTGGTTCGCGCCATGGATCGCATCTTCATCTTGCACGCCGATCACGAGCAAAACGCTTCGACCTCGACCGTGCGTCTGTGCGGTTCGTCCGGCACCAATCCCTTCGCAGCCATCGCCGCTGGTGTGGCTTGCTTGTGGGGCCCTGCTCACGGCGGTGCCAACGAAGCTGCACTGAACATGCTGGAAGAAATCCAGCGTAAGGGCGGCGTCGAGAAGATCGGTGAGTTCATCGCTGAAGTGAAGGACAAGAACTCCGCCACCAAGCTGATGGGCTTCGGTCACCGCGTCTACAAGAACTACGACCCACGCGCCAAGCTGATGCGCGAAACCTGCCATGAAGTTCTGAACGAACTGGGCCTGCAAAACGATCCGCTGTTCAAGCTGGCCATGGCTCTGGAAAAGATCGCTCTGGAAGACGACTACTTCGTGTCGCGCAAGCTGTACCCGAACGTCGACTTCTACTCTGGTATCGTTCAGCGCGCCATCGGTATCCCCGTCCAACTGTTCACTGCCATCTTCGCTCTGGCACGTACCGTTGGCTGGATCGCTCAATTGAACGAAATGATCGGCGACCCCGAGTACAAGATCGGCCGTCCTCGTCAGTTGTTCGTTGGCGCCGAAAAGCGAGACGTCAAGCCCATCGCTCAACGCTGAAATTGACTCGCACTGCCACGTACCGTGGTGTGTGCGGGCAAAAAAAAAGCCGCTCGGTAACGAGCGGCTTTTTTGTTGGTTGGGCCAAAACGTTGTCAGTTGTTGACTGGCTCCGCGGATGCGGCAAGTTCTTTGCGCTTGGCAGAGCGCTGCCTGATGAGCAGGCCATTCATCCAGTCGCTCAAGTCGGCCGCCACTTCATTGTTGCCGGGTTCCCGCCAGAGGTCATGCCCCATGCCAGGGTATTGCTTCAAGCCCTTGTTGTCAGACGGAATGGCATCGTAAAACGCGATGCTGCCAAACAAAGGATAAAGCTGGTCAGAAATCCCGTGCATTACCAGCACGGGGAGTTTCAGGCGTTCTTGCTGCTCCTGAAGGAGTCGAGTCGCTTCGACTTGTTGCGCCCTGGTCTTGGCGGGCACGCCATTGGGAGTGACGAGCGGATCATTCTGCAGCGATTGGGCAACCACCGGATCTTGCGAGTAATCCTTGAACTCAGGGCTCATGGCTGTGGAGGAGGGGGCTATTTTGGAAAGCACCTTCAGTCCAAAGAGTTTGTACTTGGAGTCTTTGATGGCCAGTGGCGCGCCACTCACCGCCAGTCCTTGAACGGCGTTGGGTACCGTCTCCACAAAGCGTGCGGCAATCAGTCCCCCCATGTCGTGGCCGAGCAGGAAGGTAGGGGTGCCGGGCAATTGTTTGCGCGTTTGGCGAACCATCACCGCCAGATCAACCAGGTAGTCGTTGAAGTTGTCTATTGCCTGGCGGGGGCCGCTGGAGTGGCCATGACCACGCAAGTCTGGCAAAAATACGGCGAACCCTTCCTTGGCAAGTTGCTGCCCTAACTCGGCATATCGTCCGCCATGGTCCTTCAGGCCGGGGACCACAATCAGCACGCCTTTGGCTTGGCTTTCGGGGAGCCATGCTTGCCGGAATAGGCGAGTGCCGTCCTGGCCGTAGAAGTAGCGCATTTCGAACCGGACGCCATCTGGAGCGCTCAGGATCTCAGGCTCGGGAATGGCGCGGGTGGGGGGGGTTGAACAGGCGCTGAGAGCCAGGCTCAGGGCGCTGGCCATCAACACCCAGCCAATACGGCCCGCCAACTTGCGTTTTTCTGAGTGTTGCATGGTCTTCCTTCTGGTTTTGTGTCGTGTTGAAGAGATGGCTTGGAGCAAATCAGCGCAAGCGTCACGCATTCCATAGCCAGTCAATCGTACCTTGTGCGTTGTCGTTGCCGGAGCAGTGGGGTGTCGGAAGGGTTTGGGGTTATCCCGGGCATCTGGGTGGCGGCCGCAGTGCTTGCAGCCGGGCGCGACGTCCTTGCGGTGCACAGAAATGAAAACAGCCCCGTGGTGGGGCTGTTCATCATGTTGGGGGCCACATACAGTCAATTTGCTGACGTTGTGTGGAGCCCCTTGACTGATCTAGGCTAAACCGCAATCAGGCTGCAACGGCTTCGGCGGCCTTGCGGCGACGCAGGGATGCGCCCACCACAGCCAGACCGGCAACGATCAGGGCATAGGTTTCGGGTTCAGGCACGGCAGCGGTCTGGGCGTTGGCAACGTACTTCAGTTCGTTGACCAACAGGGCTTGGCTTTCTGCAAAGGGAGCGTGCCAGTTGGTGGTGGTTTGGCCGCCGAATGCCACAAAACCCTTGCCGAACGATTTGACGGCGAAGACAGAACCGGCGGTGCCATCGATCAGGCTGGTGATCGCGCCACCGGAAACGGTAGCGTGAGAGAACCAGTTGCCGGTGTAGTTGGTGGGCAAGCCGCCAGCGGTCAGGCCTGCAGCCACGCCGTCTGCGTTCACGGTGGCTGTGTCGCTGAAGGTGCCGCCATAGGTCAGGGTGACGCCGCCAAAGCCAAAGTTAATGTTGCCGCCTTGGTTGGGGGCAGCGTTCAGGAACAGGCGGCCACCGGCGCTGACATACGATTCCAGTGCGGTGATGTTGGCAGTCAGGAAGCTGTTCAGTTCGTTGGCGGCATTGTCGCTGCCGTCGAGGAAGGCAAAGCTGGCGCCGGTGATGTCGGCCAGCGAGAAACCACTCTGGCGGGTCCAGTTTGTGTCACCGAAGGCAGTGTCCATGGCCACTTCGTTGGTGGTCACACCCCAGGGGGCTTTGGTGCCGGTTTGGTAAACAGCGGCGGCTTGGACGCTCATGGCGGTGGCGGCGGCCAGTGCGGCGGCCAGAACGGTCTTGCCCAGGGTGGTGGCGATGGATGTCATGATGAACTTCTCTCTGTGACGTAAAAGTGATCAACTGCGTAGTTCTTTCAGCCAGAAGGTGTTGCGGCGCGTGGCGCGCGGCGGTCCTCAAACCTGAGCTGAGCGATGGGGCGTATTGTCCGCTGGCTCTGGCGTTCGGTGTCCCTCCTGATTGGGGGGAGCCATCTGATTGAGGGGGGCGGAAAAGCCTGGGTTCCCCTGCCGTTCTCGGGGGCGCCGGTGCGTTTCAGTTCGATGACTTAAAATAAGCACCTTTCAGGTGATTGCCTCGACCAGAGATCGTTGCCTGCCGTCTTTATCGCGCTGAATTACCGCCTCCAAAGGCCTGCCTCATATGGGACGCACCCTCTACGACAAGATCTGGGACGAACACGTCGTCCACACCGAAGATGACGGCACCGCCGTTCTGTACATTGACCGTCATCTGGTGCACGAAGTCACCAGCCCGCAGGCTTTCGAAGGGCTGGACATTGCCGGCCGCAAAGTCTGGCGCCTGTCGGCCAACCTGGCGGTGAGCGACCACAACGTCCCCACGACCGACCGCAGCCAAGGCATTGCCGACCCCGTCTCCAAGTTGCAGGTCGACACCCTCGACGCCAACTGTGACCGCAACGGCATCACCCAGTTCAAGATGTCTGACAAGCGCCAGGGCATCGTGCACGTGATTGGCCCAGAGCAGGGCGCCACATTGCCCGGCATGACCGTGGTGTGCGGCGACAGCCACACCTCCACCCATGGCGCCTTCGGTGCTTTGGCTCACGGCATTGGCACCTCTGAAGTCGAGCACGTGCTGGCCACCCAGACCCTGTTGGCCAAAAAGGCCAAGAACATGCTGGTCAAGGTCGAAGGCAAGCTCAACCCCGCTTGCTCTGCCAAAGACATCGTGCTGGCCATCATCGGCAAGATTGGCACCGCTGGCGGTACTGGCTACACCATTGAATTCGCAGGCAGCGCCATTCGCGATTTGTCGATGGAAGGCCGCATGACCGTGTGCAACATGGCCATTGAAGCCGGTGCACGTGCTGGTTTGGTGGCGGTGGATGAAACCACCATCAACTACGTGAAGGGCCGTCCTTTCACGCCGGCTGGCGACCTGTGGGATCAGGCCGTGGCCTACTGGCGCACGCTGCACTCCGACGCTGACGCCCAGTTCGACACCGTGGTCGAGTTGGATGCCACTCAGATCAAGCCGCAAGTGACCTGGGGGACCTCGCCCGAGATGGTGCTGTCGATCGAAGACAAAGTGCCGAATCCCGCCAACGAGCAAGACCCGGTCAAGCGTTCTGCCGTGGAGCGCGCTTTGCAGTACATGGCCTTGGAGGCCAACAAGCCTTTGAACGAAGTGTCGGTCGACAAGGTGTTCATCGGTTCTTGTACCAACAGCCGTATCGAGGACATGCGTCAAGCCGCCGCCATCGTTCAAAAGATCGGTGGCCAGGTTGCCAGCAACATCAAGCTGGCTTTGGTGGTGCCAGGTTCGGGCCTGGTCAAGGAGCAAGCCGAGCGTGAAGGTCTGGACAAGATCTTCAAGGCAGCCGGTTTTGAGTGGCGTGAGCCTGGTTGCTCGATGTGTCTGGCCATGAATGCTGACCGTCTCGAGCCCGGTGAGCGTTGCGCTTCCACCAGCAACCGTAACTTTGAAGGCCGTCAAGGCGCGGGTGGTCGCACCCACTTGGTGAGCCCTGCCATGGCAGCCGCTGCTGCGATGAAGGGCCACTTCGTCGACGTTCGTCAATTCGCCTGATCCATCGGACACCCATCATGCAAGCATTCCGTATTCACAAGGGCCTGGTGGCCCCCATGGACCGGGAAAACGTCGACACCGACGCCATCATCCCGAAGCAATACCTCAAGTCCATCAAGCGCACCGGCTTTGGCCCCAATTTGTTTGACGAATGGCGCTATCTGGATGCGGGTGAGCCCGGCCAAGATCCAGCCACCCGCAAGCCCAATCCAGAGTTCGTGCTGAACCTGCCCCGGTACCAAGGCGCTTCTGTGCTGTTGGCCCGTAAGAACTTTGGTTGTGGTTCCAGCCGTGAGCACGCGCCCTGGGCGCTGGATCAATATGGTTTCCGCGCCATCATTGCCCCCAGCTTTGCTGACATCTTCTTCAACAACAGCTTCAAGAATGGCCTTCTGCCCATCGTGCTGAGTGAAGAGCAGGTCGACGCCTTGTTCAAGGCCGTGGAAGCCAATCCCGGCTACGAGTTGACGGTTGACCTGGAGCGCCAGGTCGTGGTCACCCCAGACGGAAAGGAGTTGGCTTTTGACGTGCAACCTTTCCGCAAGTACTGCTTGCTCAACGGTTTTGACGACATTGGTCTGACCCTGCGTCACGCCGACAAGATCAAGGCCTATGAGGCCAAGCGCCTGGCTGAAAAGCCTTGGCTGAACAACCGCATTGTTTGAGATAGAGACCGCCCATGTCGATGAAGATTGCAGTGTTGCCGGGTGATGGCATTGGCCCGGAAATCGTGACCGAAGCGGTGAAGGTGCTCAAGGCGCTGGACCTGTCTTTTGAAATGCAGGAAGCCAAGGTTGGCGGCGCCGCTTACGACGCCCACGGCCACCCGTTGCCCGAGCACACCCTGAAGCTGGCCATGGAGTCGGATGCAGTGCTGTTCGGCTCGGTCGGCGATTGGAAGTACGACAAGTTGGATCGCCCTCTGCGTCCTGAGCAGGCCATCTTGGGTCTGCGCAAGAACATGGGCCTGTTTGCTAACTTCCGTCCGGCCATTTGCTACCCCCAACTGACCCACGCTTCGAGCTTGAAGCCTGAGTTGGTGGCCGGCCTGGACATCCTGATCATTCGCGAGTTGACCGGCGACATTTACTTTGGTCAGCCCCGTGGTCGTCGCCAGTCTCCTGATGGCGAGTTCAAGGGGGCCGAGGAAGCGTTCGACACGATGCGCTACTCGCGTCCGGAAATCGAGCGCATTGCCCACGTGGCCTTCCAGGCTGCACGTAAGCGCAACAAGCGCGTGACCAGTGTCGACAAAGCCAATGTGCTGGAAACTTTCCAGTTCTGGAAGGACGTGGTCACCGAGGTGCACGCCCAGTACCCCGACATCGAGCTGGACCACATGTACGTGGACAACGCCGCGATGCAGCTGGTCAAGGCGCCCAAGAAGTTCGACGTGCTCTTCACCGGCAACATGTTCGGCGACATCCTGTCTGACGCGGCTGCCATGTTGACCGGCTCGATCGGCATGCTGCCCTCGGCCTCGCTGAACGCCAAGGGCCAAGGCTTGTATGAGCCTAGCCACGGCTCGGCTCCCGACATCGCCGGCAAGGGCGTGGCCAACCCGCTGGCCACCATCCTGTCTGCCGCGATGATGTTGCGCTTCAGCCTGAACCAGGAAGAAGCCGCTTCGCGCATCGAGCGTGCGGTGCAATCCGTGCTGGAGCAAGGTCTGCGTACCCCCGACATCTACAGCGACGGCACCAAGAAGGTCGGTACCGTTGAAATGGGCGAAGCCGTCGTGGCTGCCCTCAAGGCCCAGGGCTAATCCCGGGAAGGAAAGTCATCATGTCTACTAAGTTGGTTGGTCTGGTTGGTTGGCGCGGCATGGTTGGTTCCGTGCTGATGGATCGCATGCAGGCAGAAGGCGACTTCGACCTCATCGAGCCGTTGTTCTTCTCGACTTCGAATGCGGGCGGCAAGGCCCCCTCGATGGCCAAGAACGAAACCACGCTGCAAGACGCCTACAACATTGACGCGCTCAAGCGCTGCGACATCATCCTGACCGCCCAGGGCGGCGACTACACCACCGAGGTGTTTCCCAAGCTGCGTGCAGCCGGCTGGAATGGTCACTGGATTGACGCGGCTTCCACGCTGCGCATGAAGGACGACGCGGTCATCGTGCTGGATCCGGTCAACATGCCCGTGATCAAGAACGCCTTGGCCAACGGTGGCAAGAACTGGATTGGTGGTAACTGCACCGTCAGCTGCATGCTGATCGGTGTCGGTGCCTTGTACAAGGCGGGTCTGGTGGAGTGGATGTCCACCCAGACTTACCAGGCCGCTTCCGGTGGTGGCGCGCAGCACATGCGTGAGTTGCTGACCCAATTCGGCACCCTGAATGCTGAAGTCCGCTCCCTGCTGGACGACCCCAAGAGCGCGATTCTGGAAATCGATCGCAAGATCATCGCCAAGCAGCGTTCCTTGACCGAGGCCGAAACTGCCAACTTTGGCGTGCCGCTGGGCGGCTCGCTGATCCCTTGGATCGACAAGGATCTGGGCAATGGTCAGTCCAAGGAAGAGTGGAAGGGCATGGCCGAAACCAACAAGATTCTGGGCCAAGGCGAAGGCTTCGGTTCCCCAGCCGTTCCCGTGGATGGTTTCTGCGTTCGCATCGGTGCAATGCGTTGTCACAGTCAGGCACTGACTTTCAAACTCAAGAAAGACGTTCCGCTGTCCGATATCGAGGCCATGATCGCTGCCGACAATCCGTGGGCCAAGGTGGTGCCGAATACGCGCGAGGCCACCATCAAGGACCTGACCCCGGTTGCCGTAACCGGTACGCTGACCATCCCGGTTGGTCGTATCCGTAAGCTGGCCATGGGGCCCGAGTACGTCGGTGCGTTCACGATCGGGGATCAATTGCTGTGGGGCGCTGCCGAACCGCTGCGTCGCATGCTGCGTATCCTGCTGGACGCCTGATGGGTGTTCGACCGTTGCGGTGGGTCGTTGACGCCGCAACGGTTGGAAACAATCCGGGCCGGCAAGGCTGTTGTCCGCGGACGACAATACGCGATTCGTTACGCTTTTCGGCGGATTGACCCGGGTTGAGCTCGCGTAAGTTAAGCAAATACTGAGCTTGTCTCCGTATATGCTTGATGTTATTTTGTTTTGTGCTGCGTACCGTCTGCAGGAGCGAGTGCGTCCTCGGGTTGGGTTCTGACCTGGATGCGCTGCTTTTCGTGTCGAACGGCTCCATGACGACTTGGGAGACGCCTTGAAAGATCAATCGATGTCCGCGGGGAAATTTGCCCTCAACCGGGTTGCTGCTGCGGCGGCCTGCACAGTATTGACTCTGGTACCTGCTGCGTCCTGGGCTTTGGGCCTGGGTAAGCTCAACGTCCAGTCGGCTCTGGGTGAACCCCTGCGTGCCGAGATCGACGTGACCAGTCTGAACGCCGAAGAAGGCGGGTCTTTGAAGGTGCGTGTGGCCTCGACTGAGACCTACCGCGCCGCTGGCGTCGATTACAACTCCGTTCTGACCGCCACGCAGATTTCTCTGCAGCGACGCAGCGACGGTCGGCCCTACCTGAAGATCTCGAGTGATCGCAGTGTTCAAGAGCCGTTCGTCGATGTGATTCTCGATCTGACCTGGTCTTCTGGTCGCCTGGTTCGAGAGTACACCCTGCTGTTCGATCCTCCTTCTGCGAAGAGCGCCACAACAGTGGCCACTGCGCCAGTTATTGCCGCGCCGGTGCCTCCTGCTGCGCCCGCTCCGGCACCAGTGGCTGCTGCTCCGGCTCCGGCGTCAGTCGCAGCCCCTGCACCGGCTCCTGCCGCAGCCCCTGCGGCTGTCGTGCCGCCTTCCAAGCCTGTGGCTGAGCCCAAACCCAAGGCCAAGTCCAAAGCGGAACTGAAGGCTGAGAAGGCAGCTGCCGCAGCGGCGTCGGCCGCTGCTCCGGCTCCGGCACCTGCTGCTACGCCTCGCCCGGCCCCCGCGCCACGTACGGCCGCTTCTGAGCGTCCTGCGGGTGAAGGTAAGGCGGTGAAGGTGGAGCGCGGTGACACTTTGTCAAAGATCGCCAGCCGTAATCTGCCTGCGGGTGTGTCTCTGGATCAGATGCTGGTTGGGCTGTACCGCCATAACCCACAAGCCTTCTTTGGCAACAACATGAACCGCCTGAAGTCGGGTGTGGTGCTCAACATGCCCACGACCGAGCAGGCCAAGGAGCTGACGCCCGAGCAGGCGCGTCAGACCATTCAGGCGCAGAGCGCAGATTTCGCCGCCTACCGCCAGAATCTGGCTGGTACGGTGGCAGCTACCACCCCCGAACAGCCTCAGCGTCAGGCCTCGGGTAAGGTGCAGGCCGAAGTTCGCGACCAGAAGCAAGCAGCCGCGCCTGCCCCGGATAAGCTGACCCTGAGCAAGGGTGGGGTGTCCACAGGGGCCGCCCCGGGTGTGGAAGATCGCATCGCCAAGGCTCGCGCCAAGGAGGAGAGCCAGGCCCGCGTTGCCGAGTTGTCCAAGAACCTGGATGAGTTGCGCAAGCTGAAGGACAAGGCCGCCGTCGCGACCAAGCCGGCTCCTGCGCCAGCCCCGGTTCCGGCACCGGCACCAGCCCCCGCGCCAGCACCGGCACCAGCTCCCGTGCCTGTTCCTGTTCCTGCCCCAGCTCCTGTTGAGCCCGTTGCCGCGTCCGCTGCAGCGAGTGCCGTTACCGAGCCAGCTTCTCAGGCTGCGACTTCGGTGATCGATGTCGCTTCTGCGCCGGCGCCCAAGTCTGTGCCATCGGCCCCTGCGGTTCCAGTTCCTGCGCAGCCGCCAGAAGCTGCCAAGCCTGGCTTGCTCGAGTCATTGAACCCGATGCTGTTGGCCGCAGGTGGCGCCGGTCTGGCCTTGCTGGCTGGTGTGGGCATGTTCCTGCGTTCGCGTCGTCGCTCTGATACCGGGGAGACTTCGTTCCTGGAAAGCCGCTTGCAGCCTGATTCCTTCTTCGGTGCCAGCGGTGGTCAGCGTGTCGATACGCGCGATGCCTCGGGTGCGCCTTCGTCGATGAGCTATTCGCTGAGCCAGTTGGATGCGATCGGTGACGTCGACCCTGTTGCTGAGGCAGACGTGTATCTGGCCTACGGCCGTGATCTGCAAGCTGAAGAAATCCTCAAGGAAGCGCTGCGCAGTACGCCAGATCGTCTGGCTGTACGTGTCAAGCTGCTGGAGGTCTACGCCAAGCGCCGCGACACCAAGGGCTTTGAGCAACTGGCTGTGCAGTTGTTCGACCTGACCGGTGGCCACGGTGAAGATTGGGCCAAGGCTCAGGAGTTGGGTCTGGGTATCGATCCCGAGAACCCGCTTTACCAGCCTGGTGGGCAGCCATCCGGCGAGCCTTTGAGCCTGAACGAAGCCACGGATCACTTGGGTGCCAGCACGATGCCGGCGTCGGTGGTGCCGTCGTTCAGCCAGATCGATACCTTGCCTGAGGTGCCTGAAGCGCCTGTGGCTGCCTCGGCTCAGGCTGAGGCGCCTCAGTCGGATGACTTTGGTGCCATTGACCTCGATATTTCCGCCCCAATGCCGCTGGACGAAGCGTCAACACCGGCTGGCGATGTCGATCTGCCAGTGCTCGATGCACCCAGCACCGAGCCCGCACCGCTGGCCGCCGCGCCCGCACCTCTGCCCGAGGTGGACGATGGTGGCCTGGATTTCGATTTGTCGTTGGATGAGCCTGCCCCAGCGCCAGCCCAGGCTGCTGCCCCGGCACCCGCCGGCAATGACTTCGGGTTGAGCAGTTTGAACCTGGAAGTCGAGGCCCCTGGCTCGGTCGATAGCGGTTTCAGTCTCGATGACGATCTGCTGGGAGGCAAGGCCCCTGATCTGCCTCCACCGGAAGATCCCATGGAGCGTAAGTTCGAGTTGGCCGAAGAGTTCCGCCAGATTGGCGACTTGGATGGCGCACGCGAACTGCTGCAAGAAGTCGTGGCCAACGCTGGAGGTGCTTTGCAAGCCAAAGCCCAAGCCATGCTCGACAGCCTGAGCTGATCATGGTCGATGAAACGAGAGGCGGGGGGGATCCCTCAGCCTCCTCCGCAAGGGCGATCCGGCGGATCGCCCTTGGTGTTTCTTACCGAGGCACGGCCTATAAGGGGTGGCAGAGCCAGCCTGGCGGCGGGACTGTTCAAGACTTGCTTGAGCAGGCCTTGAGCCGTTTTGCGGCTCGCCCGATCAAGGTCATGTGCGCCGGTCGCACCGATGCGGGGGTGCATGGCATCAACCAGGTGGTGCATCTCGACACCGACATTCACCGAGAGTCGTTTTCCTGGGTTCGCGGCCCGAATGCCTTCCTGCCCCCGGATATCGCAGTTCAGTGGGCTCAAGAGGTCACCGCGGCCTTTCATGCGCGCAACAGCGCGCGTGGGCGGCGCTACGCCTATGTGTTGTTGGAGTCACCTGTGCGGCCCGCCATCGAAAGCGCGCAGGCGGGCTGGGTGTTCAGGCCATTGAGCTTGCAGGCCATGAAGCAAGCGGCTGCCCACCTCATTGGTGAGCACGATTTCAGTTCGTTCCGCTCGTCGCAATGCCAGTCGCCAACCCCCATCAAAACCCTCAGGCGCATCGACATTCGCAAGATCGGTCCGTACTGGCGGTTTGATTTCGAAGGCAATGCGTTCTTGCACCACATGATCCGTAACATCATGGGCTGCCTGATCGCGGTGGGCTCGGGCATCCAGTCGCCTGATTGGATGATCGAGGTGCTGGCCGCGCGCAACCGTGACGCTGCCGCCCCCACCTTTTCGCCAGACGGCCTCTATTTCCTGGGGCCCACCTACGATTCTGAGTGGGGTTTGCCTACCGAAGTCGCGGGTATGGCTTGGTTGCCGGGCAATTCTTGAGACAATAGCGGCTTGCCAACTCGCTTGCCGCGCATGTCTTTGCCTTTGGATCACCGCACCCGAATCAAGATTTGTGGTTTGACCCGCGAGGCGGATGTCTCTGAGGCGGTGCTGGCCGGTGCAGATGCCATCGGCTTCGTTCTGTATGAAAAGAGCCCGCGCTTTGTCACACCTCACCGCGCAGGGCAACTGGCGGCTCTCTTGCCGCCCTTTGTGACACCGGTGCTGCTGTTTGTGAATGCGTCTGCAGCGCTATTGGAGCAGGCCCGCGATGCCGTCCCGAACGCTCTGTGGCAGTTCCACGGTGACGAGTCTCCGTCAGCCTGCGTTCAGGCCGCCCGCCCTTATATTCGGGCCGCTCGGATGGCGCCGGGTTTCAATTTGTTAGACTTCGCGGATTCCTACCCCGCTGCTCAGGCCATTTTGGTCGACGCCCATGTGGACGGTTACGGCGGGGGAGGGCAGGTTTTTGATTGGTCCTTGCTGCCGCAGGGCCTGTCTCGGCCGATGGTGCTGTCGGGTGGTTTGCACCCAGGCAATGTCATCGAAGGGATCAGGCGGGTGCGGCCCTGGGCTGTGGATGTAAGTTCTGGCGTAGAAGCAGCCAAGGGCATCAAGGATGCTCAGCTGATGCGCCAGTTCTGTCAGGCCGTGCGGGCGGCCGATCGGCAATGTGCCGAGGCAGGGCAGTGAATGACTGACTTTGTGCGTTCGTCCCGTACGGTTTGTTCGACGAGAGATTCATGCTGAATTATCAACAGCCCGATGCTCGGGGCCACTTTGGTCCCTATGGCGGCACGTTTGTGTCTGAAACCCTGATCCAGGCGCTGGACCAGCTCAAAGACGCCTACGAGCACTATCGCAACGACCCTGCGTTCCTGGCCGAATTCCGTAAGGAACTGGCCCATTTTGTGGGGCGCCCCAGCCCCATTTACCACGCCGAGCGACTCAGCCGCGAAGTGGGCGGCGCGCAAATTCACTTCAAGCGCGAAGACCTCAATCACACTGGTGCGCACAAGGTCAACAACACCATTGGTCAGGCATTGCTGGCCAAGCGCATGGGCAAGCCCCGCGTGATCGCGGAAACGGGTGCCGGGCAGCACGGTGTGGCCACTGCCACCATCTGTGCGCGTTACGGCATGGAGTGCGTGGTCTACATGGGGGCAGAAGATGTCAAGCGTCAGTCGCCCAATGTGTATCGCATGCACTTGCTGGGTGCCAAGGTGGTGCCGGTCGAATCGGGTAGCAAAACCCTGAAAGATGCGCTCAACGAAGCCATGCGTGACTGGGTCACGAACGTGGAAAACACGTTCTACATCATTGGCACCGTGGCCGGCCCGCATCCTTACCCTGCCATGGTCCGTGATTTCCAGAGCGTGATTGGCGAGGAATGTCTCAAGCAGATGCCAGAAGCCATCGGTCGCCAGCCTGACGCGGTGGTGGCATGCGTGGGCGGCGGCTCCAACGCCATGGGTATTTTCTATCCCTACATTCCGCACGAACAGGTGAAGCTGATTGGCGTGGAAGCGGCTGGCGAGGGGTACGACAGCGGCAAGCACTCGATGTCGCTGCAAAAGGGCGTGCCTGGCGTGCTGCACGGCAATCGCACCTACCTGCTGCAAGACGAAAACGGCCAGATCACAGAAACCCATTCCGTGTCTGCCGGTTTGGATTACCCAGGTGTGGGGCCTGAGCACGCGTATCTCAAAGACATCGGCCGGGCCGAGTACGTTGGCATCACCGACAAAGAGGCCCTGGAGGCCTTCCACCGTCTGTGTCGTACAGAGGGCATCATCCCTGCGTTGGAATCGTCTCATGCGGTGGCTTACGGCATGAAACTCGCCGCCACCATGCGCCCCGATCAGCACGTTCTGGTGAACCTGTCTGGCCGTGGTGACAAGGACATCGGTACGGTGGCCGACCTGACAGGGGCCGAGTTCTACTGCCGCCCCTCCTGTCGTGGTCTGTCGGTGAAGGGAGCTTGAGCATGAGCAATCGCATTGATGTGGCGTTTGCCAATCTGAAGGCCCAGGGACGCAAGGCCCTGATCCCCTTCATCACTTGTGGTGATCCGTTCCCGGAAAAGACCGTTGACCTGATGTTGGCCATGGCCGAAGCCGGTGCCGACGTGATCGAGTTGGGTGTGCCGTTTTCTGACCCGATGGCTGATGGCCCGGTCATTCAAAAGGCGGCCGAGCGGGCTTTGCTCAAAGGCATTTCGCTGACTCATGTGCTGGAAGACGTGAAGCGCTTCCGCGCTCAGAACGCCACCACCCCCATCGTGCTGATGGGCTACGCCAACCCGATCGAGTGCTATGACCTGCACCATGGCGAAAGCAGCTTTGTGCGTGACGCCAAAGCGGCTGGGGTGGACGGCGTGCTGGTGGTCGATTACCCACCAGAGGAATGCCAGGAATTTGCAGCTCGCATGAAGTCCGCCGATCTGGCCCCCATTTTTCTGTTGGCCCCTACGTCGACCGAAAAGCGCATGGCCGAGGTGGGCAAAATAGCGGCAGGTTATGTGTACTACGTCTCGCTCAAGGGCGTGACGGGCGCAGGCCATCTGGACACCGCTGCTGTGGCTGATATGGTGCCGCGCATCAAGGCCCACGTGAACACGCCAGTGGGTGTGGGTTTTGGTATTCGCGATGCCGAAACGGCCAAGGCAGTTGCCGCCGTTTCCGACGCAGTGGTGATTGGTTCTCGCATTGTGCAGTTGCTTGAAACCCAGACACCGGATACTGTGGTGGCTGCAGCCCGCGGTTTCATTGCCGAGATTCGTGCTGCACTGGATACATTGAAAGGAGCCTGACGATGAGTTGGCTTGAAAAACTCCTGCCTCCCAAGATTCAGCCGACCGATCCGGCTGAGCGCCGTTCGGTGCCGGAAGGGCTGTGGGTGAAATGCCCCTCGTGCGAAACGGTTCTGTACAAGAACGATCTGGAAGCCAATCTGAATGTGTGCCCGAAATGTGCGCACCATCATCGCATTGGTGCCCGCGCGCGTCTCGATGCCTTCCTCGACGCCGAAGGTCGCTTTGAAATCGGGCAGGAAGTGCTGCCGGTTGATGCCCTGAAGTTCAAGGACAACAAAAAGTACACCGACCGCCTCAAGCAAGGCATGGAAGCCACCGGCGAAACCGACGCTCTGGTGGTGTTGGGTGGCTCGGTTCACAGTGTGCCGGTTGTGGCTGCTTGCTTCGAGTTTGATTTCATGGGCGGCTCGATGGGCTCGGTGGTGGGTGAACGCTTCGTGCGGGGCGTGGAGGCCGCTGTAGACCAGAAAATGCCGTTCGTGTCCTTTACGGCCACCGGCGGTGCCCGCATGCAGGAGGGCTTGATGAGCCTGATGCAGATGGCCAAGACGAACGCGGCTTTGACCCGCCTGGCGCGAGCCAAGTTGCCCTACATCAGCGTGCTGTCTGATCCCACCATGGGGGGGGTGTCGGCGTCGTTTGCTTTCGTGGGCGACGTGGTGATTGCAGAACCCCGCGCGCTGATCGGCTTTGCCGGTCCCCGTGTGATCGAAAACACGGTTCGTGAGAAACTGCCCGAAGGCTTCCAGCGTGCCGAGTTCCTTCTGCAGAAGGGCGCGATTGACATGATTGTGGATCGTCGGGAGCTGCGCATGACCATTGCTCGCCAATTGGCCATGTTGCTGCGCCAACCGGCTGACGCCGTGGTCGCCTGAATCAGCTGATTCGGCCGTCAAGCGGGCTGCTCTGGGCAGCCCGTTTTGTTTCGCCGCCTTGTTTTGCCGTTTTGCTTCGTTCCGAGCCTCTGTCCCATGTCTTCCTCACCTCTTTCTGATCATTCCCCTCTGGCTGACTGGTTGGCCCATTGCGAGCGATTGCACCCCGTGGGCATTGATCTGGGCCTGGAGCGCGTGTCGCAGGTGTGGCAGCGCATGGGGGTGGTGCTGGGTACGCCCCTGGGCCAGGAGTCTGTCGATGGCGCCCCGGTCGTGTTCACTGTGGCAGGCACCAATGGCAAAGGCTCCACCTGCGCCATGCTGGAATCCATTCTGTTGCAGGCGGGGTTCAAGGTCGGGGTTTATGGTTCGCCGCACCTTGTTCATTTTGAGGAACGCTGCCGCCTCATGGGTGTGCCCTGCAAGGCCGAAGACCTGGTTCCGCATTTCGCCAAAGTGGAGCACGCTCGCAGTCAGACCGGGTTGACCTATTTTGAGTTCACCACGCTGGCCATCCTCAGCTTGCTGGCGGCCTCCGGGCTCGATGCGGTCATTCTGGAAGTGGGCTTGGGTGGGCGTCTGGATGCGGTCAACATCATTGACACCGACTGCGCCATCGTCACCAGCATCGACCTCGATCACATGGACTATCTGGGGCCAGATCGTGAGTCGATTGGCCGGGAAAAGGCCGGCATCATGCGCGCGGGGCGTGCTGCGGTGGTGTCAGATCCCCAGCCGCCCGCGAGCATTGCGGCACATGCGGAATCGATTGGCGCTGATTTGTGGCTATTCGGACGCGATCACAACTATGCCGGTGACCGTCAGCAGTGGTCCTGGGGGGGGCGTTCCAAGCGCTTCAATGGCATGGCATACCCTTCTTTGCGTGGCGCCAACCAGTTGCTGAATGCATCTGGCGTGCTCGCCGCACTGGAGGCCATGCGGCATCGCTTGCCGGTGGCGGCTCAGGCTGTTCGTACCGGCCTGGCAACGGTCGAGTTGCCCGGGCGCTTTCAGATCATCCCCGGGCAGCCCACCTTGATTCTGGATGTGGCTCATAACCCCCATGCCGCCGCCACTCTGGCCGTCAATCTGGACCAAATGGGCTATTTCCCGCGCACGTTTGCAGTCTGGGGTGCCATGGCCGACAAGGATGCAGCGGGTATGGTCGGGAAGTTGCTGCCCATGGTGGATGCTTGGTACTGCTGTGATCTGCCAACCCCGCGTGCTGCCACGGCGGCGCAGTTGGCTGACACCATTAAGCAGGTTCGGGCGGCGGGCTCCAGCCTGACGGCGCCTGCGGCAACCACCTTTACCCATCCTGATCCCATGTCGGCGCTCAAGGCGGCGCTGGCTGCGGCCAGCCCGGAAGATAGAATCGTGGTCTTTGGGTCGTTTTTCACCGTGGGTGGGGTGCTGCATGAGGGCTTGCCCAAGCTCAACGCGCCTCATTTGAAGTAATCCACCTTCCAAGCCTGCATTTCCAGCATGCCTTTGCCATCCTTTCTTCAGCGCTTATTTCAGGGGGCAGCCGGTCGACGACCTGGGGCTGAACCTGTGTCAGTTTCGGCGGCCGACGTCGAAGCCGTGCGGGTGCGAGCACGTCGTCGCTTGATTGGTATGGCCGTGCTGGTTGGGGCAGGGGTCATCGGTTTTCCTTGGTTGTTTGAAACCAAACCTCGCCCCATGGCCATGGACATTGAAGTGGTTCAGCGCGGTGCCTCGGCGGCCGTGGTCGCCACAACGACACCCAAGCCAGGGGTGCAGGCTCAGGTCAAGTCGGTGCAAGAGGCGCATCCAGACGAGCAAGAGGAAGTGCTCGACGACAAACCTGTGAGCCAACCTGCAGCGCACACCGCTGCGGCTTCGAAGGCACCCGAGTCGCGATTGGCTGAAGGCAAAAAACCGGTGGAGTCGACCAAGGACGCGAAGGAGTCCAAGGATAAGGATGCGGCCAAGGACAAGGCCGCCAAAGACGGCAAGGACAAAGATGCCAAGCCCGCCACCAAAGTGGCCACGGCAGGCGACAAGCCTGCCAGTGCGGCTGCGGTGCGTTACGTGATTCAGATCGGCGCGTTCTCTGACCAGCCCACCGCACGCGAGGCTCGTATGAAAGCCGAACGCGCCGGGCTCAAGACCTATACCCAGGTCATCGGCACCGATGCCAACCGCAAGATTCGAGTTCGCTTGGGCCCGTTTGAGGACAAGGCCGCGGCGGACAAGGCCATGGCTGCTTTGCGCAAGGCGGGCTTGACCGGCTCCGTGCTGACCTTGTGAGGGGCCTGAGCAAGCATGCCCGTGTCTGAAGCTGGAGCCGAAGCCTGGACCCTGATCGACCTGGTGTTCGGGTTGGGGTTGTTGGTGTCCATGCTGGTGGGGGCTTGGCGTGGGCTGGTGATGGAAGTCATGGCCTTGCTGGCCTGGTTGGTGGGCTACTTTCTGGCCCAGTGGTGGGGTGCCGACATGGCTCTGCACGTGCCAGTGGGACAACCCGGTTCAGCCATCAACCGGGCTGCTGGCATGTTGGTCGTGTTTGTGTTGACATGGGTGGGCTGGGCCTTGGTGGCTTGGGCTGCCGGAAAAATCATCCGTGCGTCGTCCCTCAGTGGGGCCGATCGCACGTTGGGGGCGGTGTTTGGGTTGTTGCGCGGGGTGCTGGTCGCCCTGGTCGTGACCACGCTGGTCGGCCTGACGCCCCTGGCAGAGTGGAATGTGTGGCAGTCGTCACGCTCGGTCGATTGGCTGAACGTGTTACTGAGAGGGTTAACCCCTTTGTTGCCCGAGCAAGTGGTCAAATTCTTGCCCGAGCAATCCTGATCGGATTTTGAGCATTGTTTTGAAGAGGTGAACCATGTGCGGCATCGTCGGAGTGATTTCCAAGACGCCAGTCAACCAACTGATCTATGACGCGCTGTTGCTGCTGCAACACCGCGGTCAAGATGCAGCCGGGATCGTCACGGCCGGCCCAGACGCGCACGGCCGCAAGTTCTTCATGCACAAGGCGCGTGGCATGGTGAAGGATGTTTTCCGCACCCGCAACATGCGTGCGCTGCCCGGTACCGTCGGTCTGGGCCAAGTGCGCTACCCCACCGCTGGCAATGCGTTCAACGAAGAAGAGGCTCAACCCTTCTATGTGAACGCGCCCTTTGGTCTGGTGCTGGTGCACAACGGCAACCTGACCAACGCCCACTCTCTGCGCAAGGAGCTGTTCGACATCGACCGTCGCCACCTCAACACCGACAGCGACACCGAAGTGCTGCTCAATGTGTTTGCGCACGAACTGGAGTTGGCCGGGCGTGAGTTGCCTCTGACGCCTTCTGCCGTGTTCAAAGCCGTGCGTGCAGTCAACAAGCGCATCAAGGGTTCGTATGCGGTCATCTGTCTGATCGCCGGCTACGGCATGGTGGCATTCCGCGACCCGTTCGGCATCCGCCCCCTGTGCCTGGGCGAGGCTGATCTGCCTGAAGGCCGTGAAGTCATGGTTGCCAGCGAATCGGTGGCCTTGGAAGGGACCAGCCACCGCTTCGTGCGCGATGTGCAACCTGGCGAGGCCCTGTTCATTGACCTCGACGGCGTCGTGCATGCTGAGCAGTGCGCCGACAACGCTGTGCTCAACCCTTGCATGTTCGAGTACGTGTATCTGGCTCGCCCCGATTCCGTCATCGATGGCGTGTCGGTGTACCAGGCGCGTCTGGAGATGGGTGAGACTCTGGCTCAACGTGTCATTTCCAAGCTGCCGCCTAACGAGATCGACGTGGTCATTCCGATTCCGGAATCCAGCCGCCCCTCGGCCATGCAATTGGCGCAGAAGCTGGGCAAGCCATACCGCGAAGGCTTCGTGAAGAACCGTTACGTGGGTCGTACCTTCATCATGCCGGGGCAGTCCGTGCGCAAGAAGAGCGTGCGTCAGAAGCTCAATGCCATTGGGCTGGAGTTCAAGGGGCGCAATGTGCTGTTGGTCGATGACTCCATCGTCCGCGGCACCACCTCCAAGGAAATCGTGCAGATGGCGCGTGAAGCCGGTGCCAACAAGGTCTATCTGGCCTCTGCTGCGCCTCCCGTGCGTTTCCCCAACGTGTACGGCATCGACATGCCCACCAACACCGAGTTGGTCGCTCACGGTCGCACCGAGGAAGAAGTGCGTCAGATCATTGGTTGCGATGCCTTGATCTATCAGGACGTCAACGCCATGAAGAAAGTCGTGGGCAATCTCAATCCTGCCATTGGCGGATTTGAAGCGTCGTGTTTCGACGGCGTGTACATCACCGGCGACGTGACGGCAGCCGACTTCGCGGCGATCGAAACCCAGCGACGTTCACAAAAGGGCGAAGACGAAGCTGACGGCTCGCGCCTGGCCCTGCGGAACTCGGTCGAGTGATCACCGTTCATTGTGGAGCCCACTGATGGCCTCGTCTGATTCCAAAAAGCGGCTGCCTCGCAAGGACTTCCCAGAAGGCGTGCACATTGAAACACTGGCCGTACGTGAAGGCTTGCCTGCCACACCTTGGGGAGAAAACTCCGAGGCGCTGTTCCTGACCAGCAGCTTCAATCACCCGGATGCGGCCACCGCAGCGGCACGCTTTGCCAACGAGGAAGAAGCGTTTGTCTACACACGCTTCACCAACCCCACCACGATGATGTTCGAGCGTCGTCTGGCGGCGCTCGAGGGCACAGAGGCGGCCATTGCCACGGCCAGCGGGATGAGTGCGATTCTGCTGTTGGTCATGGGGCTGCTGAAGGCGGGTGATCACATCGTTTGTTCGCAAAGCGTGTTCGGCTCCACCATCACCTTGCTGGCCAACCAGTTCGGCAAGTTCGGGGTCGAAACCACCTTCGTGTCGCAAACCGATGTGCAGCAGTGGCGTGACGCCATGCGGCCCAACACCAAGCTGCTGTTTGCTGAAACCCCCAGCAACCCGTTGACCGAAGTGTGTGACATCGCCGCTTTGGCCGAGATCGCGCACGCCCATGGCGCGCTGCTTGCAGTGGACAACTGCTTCTGCACCCCTGCGCTGCAAAAGCCGGTTGACATGGGGGCAGATCTGATCATCCATTCGGGCACCAAGTATCTGGACGGGCAGGGACGAGTCCTGGCCGGCGCCATCTGCGGCCCCGACGCCATCATCAATGGCCCGCTCATGACCACCCTGCGCGGCGCCGGCATGACGCTGTCGCCATTCAACGCCTGGGTCGTCCTCAAAGGTCTGGAAACGCTCTCCATCCGCATGGCCGCGCAGAGCGACAACGCACTGAAGCTGGCCCAGTGGCTGGAGGCGCAGCCGGCCGTCGACAAGGTTTACTACCCAGGTCTGCCCAGCCATCCCCAGCATGCCCTGGCCATGAAGCAGCAAAACGGCATTGGTGGTGCGGTGGTGTCATTCACCGTCAAGCCTGCTGCGGGCGATGTCACCGTGAAAGGCCCTGCCACGCTGAGCGAAGACGCTTTGCGTCTGCGTCAGGCCGCGTTTCACGTGATCGACCAGACCCGCTTGTGCTCGATCACATCGAACCTGGGCGACACCAAAACCCTCATCACCCATCCTTCCAGCACCTCGCACGGTCGCCTGACTGAAGAGCAGCGACTCGCCGCAGGCGTGACCCAAGCCATGATCCGCGTGGCCGTGGGCCTGGAACACATTGACGACCTCACCGCCGATCTGGCGCGTGGCCTCGACTCCCTGAACGTATGACTCAAGTTCGCACCCGCTTTGCCCCGTCTCCCACGGGCTTCATCCACCTGGGCAACATCCGCTCGGCCTTGTACCCATGGGCGTTTGCTCGAGCCAACCAGGGCGTGTTCATTCTTCGCATCGAAGACACCGACGTCGAGCGCTCTTCGCAAGAGGCGGTCGATGTCATTGTGGAAGGCATGAAGTGGCTGGGCCTGGACCACGACGAAGGCCCGTTCTTCCAGATGCAGCGCATGGACCGCTACAAGGCTGTGCTGAAAGACATGCTGGACAAAGGCTTGGCCTACCCTTGCTACATGAGCACGCAAGAGTTGGATGCACTGCGCGAGCGCCAGATGGCCAACAAGGAAAAGCCCCGTTACGACGGCACTTGGCGTCCTGAGCCTGGCAAGACCTTGCCGCCCATCCCCGAAGGCGTCCAACCGGTGATCCGCTTCAAGAACCCCATCGGCGGTTCCGTGGTGTGGGAAGACAAGGTCAAGGGGCGCATCGAAATCAGCAATGACGAACTGGATGACCTGGTCATTGCTCGCCCCGACGGTACGCCCACCTACAACTTCTGCGTCGTGGTGGACGACATGGACATGGGTATCACCCATGTCATTCGCGGTGACGACCATGTGAACAACACGCCGCGCCAGATCAACATCTTGCGCGCCATGGGCATGGAGCCTCCGGTTTATGCCCACTTGCCCACCGTGCTCAACGAGCAGGGCGAGAAGATGTCGAAGCGCCATGGCGCCAAGGCCGTGACGCAGTACCGCGATGAAGGCTACCTCGCTGACGCCGTGGTGAACTACCTGGCTCGACTGGGCTGGAGCCACGGTGATGACGAAATCTTCTCGCGTCAGCAACTCATCGAATGGTTCAACCTGGATCATCTGGGCAAGAGCGCTGGCCAGTTCGACGAAGCCAAGTTGCGTTGGGTGGCCCAGCAGCACATGAAAATGGCCGACGACCAACTGTTGGCCAGCCTGGTGCGAGAGCAGTTCTCGCGTCGTGGTGTGACATTGCCTGCTGTGTTGCAATCAGGCGACACGCTGCCCGCGATGTGCGGCTTGTTCAAGGACCGCTGCTCGACCACGGTGGAGCTGGCTGACTGGTTGTCGATGTACGTTGGCGACGTCGCGCCCTCTGCGGACGAACTCGCAGCGCAGTTGAACGATGCCAACAAGCCTGCGCTGGCCGCACTCGCTTCTCGACTGGAAACCGTGGCCTGGGAGAAGGGCGCCATCAACCAGGCGATCAAGGACACCATGGGCGAGTTCGGCTTGAAGATGCCGCAAGTGGCTATTCCCGTGCGTTTGCTGGTGTGCGGTCGCGCCCAGACACCGTCGGTGGATGCCGTTCTGGCCCTGTTCGAGCGCGACGTGGTGTTGCAACGTTTGAAGAAAATTGCGTGACACTTGCCAAAAGCTAAAAAAACGTTATATACTTTCAGTCTCGCTTGAACGACGCTTTGTTTAAACGACAAAGCAGCCGGGCAACCCGAAGCCTAAAGACGAAACTAAACAGTCGTCAAAAAGCCAAAGGGGGTATAGCTCAGCTGGGAGAGCGCTTGCATGGCATGCAAGAGGTCAGCGGTTCGATCCCGCTTACCTCCACCAAGCAACCAAAAGTTGCATCGGTGGTCTGGTTGCAGAGTTGCCAAGTAAAGCGTCGATCAGGTTGTATGAAGGATTCAGTCCCCTTCGTCTAGAGGCCTAGGACACCACCCTTTCACGGTGACTACAGGGGTTCGAATCCCCTAGGGGACGCCAAGTTTGACGGCACTTGGGTTGAGCAATCAACCAAAGTCGTTACCGACGCGGAGTGGTAGTTCAGTCGGTTAGAATACCGGCCTGTCACGCCGGGGGTCGCGGGTTCGAGTCCCGTCCACTCCGCCAAGCTCTTTAAACGGGCCTTGCTGGTGACACAGCAAAGTCCAAAACAAACAGTCTCGGTGCCAGTTTGGCAACCTGCCGTGGTTCGCAAGAAGCGCGATGGGGGTATAGCTCAGCTGGGAGAGCGCTTGCATGGCATGCAAGAGGTCAGCGGTTCGATCCCGCTTACCTCCACCAATCTGGGTGGCGTCAAGTTGGTAGAGAGACTGTTTGAATGTTGTAGTTTGAGTCCCCTTCGTCTAGAGGCCTAGGACACCACCCTTTCACGGTGACTACAGGGGTTCGAATCCCCTAGGGGACGCCAAGTTTTGACGGCACTTGGGTTGAGCAATCAACCGAAGTCGTCACCGACGCGGAGTGGTAGTTCAGTCGGTTAGAATACCGGCCTGTCACGCCGGGGGTCGCGGGTTCGAGTCCCGTCCACTCCGCCAAAATGCAAAACCCTGATGCGAAAGCATCAGGGTTTTTTGCTTTTTGAAGCACGCAATTTGCGAAGGCAAAGAGCCCAAGAGCCCAAGAGGCCAAGCAGCTTCTTGGGGGATCAAGATGTCGCGTCACAGCGACAAGGCCGCACCCACCAACAAGCCGGTCAGTGGAATGCCGCACAGCGTGATCGCCATCAGCCGTGTCCCATGCAAACGAGACCACATCAGCAGGCCTGTGATGGACAGCATGATGAGGCAACCTGCAATGGAGTCGGCGGCCAGAATCCACACGGGGTGAACGCCTTGGGCCATGTGCAAGCGGGTCAGGGTGTAGAACACGTTGCCATCTTTGCGTTTCAAGCTCACAGCGCTGTTGCCCACCCAGTATTCGGCCGCGATGCTGCCTTTGGGCCCCGAGTGATTGAATTCCCAGCGTTCGGGTTGCTGCAAAGTGCCAGCACCCCAACTGACAGGCCGTGCGGCTTGGCGCTCTATGCGGAATTGATCCGGGCGGAGATCCAGGCTTGCGGCCAGCCACGTCCGCATGGCTTCCTGCGAGGCTGAATGCGGTTCGGTGATCTGGATGGTCATTTCACTGGGGGTGGTTTGCGCCAGCGGCAACTTCATCACCGCCCTGTGGTTGAGCAAGATGCCGGTGGCGCCGAACAGCAAGCCCAGTACGCCGCCCCATAGGCCACACCAGGCATGGGTGCGGCGCAGCCAGCGCAGCACCTCTGCTCGGCGCCACTTTGCGGGCAGAAAGAGTGGACCTGCCGGCAGAGGCCCGCGTGGCAGGCTTTTCGGTGCGGTCGTGTTCACTGCATGTCGCCTTGTTTGCTCAAGACCTTGGGGGCGGCCTTGCTTGCCAGATAGGTCAGGGTGGCGCGGTGCCGTTTGGCCTGATATGGCTTGCCTTCGTATTCGCCGCTGCCCGCTTCCAAGTGAATGACCTGAACGATGTATTGGCCGGCCCACGGCAAGGGAAGTTCAACCGTGCCAGTAGGGTCGGTTCGCCCTTCTTGTGCCCAGGTATTAGGTGCCACGATTTTCACTGCAGCTTTGGGCAGAGGCTGGCCCCGGAAATACACGCGGAACTGACCCCGTTGCGCCAAGGGCAGGATGTCCAAAGTCATAGCGGGTGCGTCAGCTTGTACGTTCCGAGGCTGGTAGCGGGCGTAGAAGTAGGGTTTGACCATGCCGATGCCTGAGGCCGTCCAGTCCTTCACCCCCACGGCAGACTCTTCTACCACCAAGGGCCGCGGGCCCGCTTCAAGGGGGGCGAAGGCAAAGCCATCGGCTTGCTTGTGCAAGGCCACAGGGGCCGCACTTTTGCCAGTCAAGACTTGCGCTTGGGGGCTAGGGATCTCGTCGAGCCGGCCGGGAGAGCGCTCGCGAGCCGCCTCCTCATATTCGCCGAAATAGACCTTGGCTTGCGTGCCGTTGGGCTCAATCCAAAGGTAGTGTGCGTTGACCGCCGGGGCGGCTGCGAGGGTGGTGAAAGCGGCCAAGGTGCTGCAAAGCAGGAGGTGTTTCATGATGGGGCTCCTTCGGTGTCAGAAGCGCACGCGAGCGGTCAAGAATGCGCTGCGGCCTTCGCCTGGCAGGGCGCCGCTGAAGGTGGCGTTGGTGTAGTAGGTGCGGTCGGTCAGGTTGCGCAGGGCCAGGTTCACGTCCCACGATTTGGTTTCATAGAACAGTTGGCCATCCACCACGACGTAGGAAGGCGTGCGGTACACGTTCAAGGCATCGGCATAGGAGGCGCCTTTGTAGGTCAAACCACCACCGAAGCCGAAGCCGCGCAGAGTCGCTTCTTGCAGACGGTATGCCGCCCACAGGCGTGCCGCCGTGTTGGCCACACCCGTGGGGCGTTTACCCGAGATGCTGGCGTTGGTGATGCCGAGTTGGGCGTTGGATGCGAGGGAGGTGGAGGTGGTCTGAACGTCTTGCACCACCAAGTTGGCAGTGGTGGTCAGCCCCGCTACGGGGTGTGCGGTCAGGTCGAGTTCCAGGCCGGTGGTTTCGTCGCTGCCATCGGGGGTGGGATCCGTGGCGCCGGGAAGGGTGATGTAGTAGTCCTTGCGCTGGGTTTTGAACAGGGCAGAGGTCAGGTCCAATTTGCCTTCCAACCACGACAGCTTGGCCCCCAGTTCAAACTGGGTTGACCCTTCTGGCTGCACCGTGCGACGGTCGGCGGAGGAGCTGATTTTGCTGGGTTCGGTGGACAGGTTGACGAACTTACCATTGGACCAACCTGCGTAGAGCGAGGTGGTGGTCGATGGTTGCCAGACGGCACCCAGGGAGCCTGTGGTGAAGGACACCGTGTCTTTCACGGTGCGAAGGGCGCCTGCCTGGCTTCCGTCGTCTTCTACCTTTGATTGTTCGGTTCGCAGGCCTGCTCGAACCTTGAACTGCTCGCCAAATGCGATTTGATCTTGCGCGTACAGGGCCCAGCCGCGTGCGCTGAGGGTGCGGTCAAATCCTTGGGATGCGACGGCGGTGGTGGGCAAGGTTGCTTCAGGCACGACGGGGTTGTTGATGTCGGTGATGCTGGGCAGGTTGTAGCCAATCCGTACAGTGTCAACGTGGGTGTTTGTGAGCTCAATGCCACCCAGCAATGTGTGCTGTGCGCTTGGGCCGCCCGTTTTCCAGATGACTTCGTTTTGGAAGTTCAGGTATCGGGCGTCATCCGTCTGGCGACGCACGTTGCGACCGGTCATGTCATCTGCCGTGTTGCCGGGGTTGCCGCCCGCGTTGCGAACCATGTCCAATGTGCGGCGATCTTGAATCAATGCCGTGCGCACAGTCAGGCCATTGAATTGCAGCCATTCATGTGCGAGGGTCAGGCGATCGATGTTTTGCTTGCTGTAGTTGAACGGGCTGTAGTACTTGGCCTCGCGCGAGACCGGCACGATGTTGCGGCGAACGTCGAAAGGCAGGCCGTAGTTGTCAGGGGTGATTTCCAGTTCGCGGTGGTCGTAGTCAATGGTCAGTGCGCTCGATTCGTTGATTTGCCAGGCGAACGAGGGCAGTACCTCGGTGATTTTGCGAGACAGGTTACGCCAACCGTCGGTTTTCTCGGTGTTGACAATCAGGCGGCCACTGAGTTGGCTGGAGATGGGTCCGGTCACATCGGCGGTGGTGTTGTAGGTGCCGAAGCTGCCCACGGTGGCGCTCAGTTCGGCGCCGAAGGTGCGTCTAGGCACTTTGGTGACGACATTGATGGTGCCTCCAGGTTGGCTCGCACCATACAAGGCCGAGCCTGGGCCTTTGAGTACTTCGATGCGGTCGACATCGGCAAAGGTGCGCCAGTAGCCGTTTTGCGAGGTGCCGTCGGAATAGCCGTCGCGCAGGAAGCGCATGGCCTGGCCTCGAATGGCGTAGTTGTTGGCAAAGCCATACCCACCGCCCATCACGGGTTGCACACCGCTGACGTTGGTCATGGCCTGGTTCATGTCGGTCACGCCCTGGTCGCGCATGATTTCCTGGGGCACGACGACGACCGATGCGGGGAGGTCTCGAATGGGGGTGTCGGTCTTGCTGCCGGTTTGCGCAGAATCTTTCAGACTACCGGGCAGCGTGGCATTGCTTTTGACCACCACAGAAGGCAAGGTGGCAGACTGCTCTTGCACCTCAGTGGCCCAGGCCGATGAGACGGCAACAGCCAATACGAGCAGGGGGAATCGACGCATCACAACCTCAATGTAAATTTGGATTGCTAATTGTATTGCGAATGATTCGCATTTGAATTGATGGACGTCAATTCGCTGGGGGCATTCGATTTCTGAGTGGGATGCAGATCAGGGTGCGGGGCGAGTCAACCCGCACGATTGGACAGTTGGGTGCCTGTCACGATGATGGCGGTGCACACCAGCATGTCCCAGGAAACGCTTTCGTTCAGGAAGAGCCAGCCCCACAACATGCCAAAGATGGGGATTAGAAAGGTGACGGTCAGGGCCCGGCTGGGGCCGATTTCACCGATCAATTTGAAGAACAGCAGGTAAGCCCAGGCGGTACACAAAACGGCCAGTCCCGCCAGGGCGCCCCATACGGATGCGGGGACGGCGCTCCAGGCGTGCGGGGTGCCCGAACTCAACCCCGCCACGGGCTGCGGGCCCAGCCACAGGGCCGGGCCCATCAACACGGCGCTGGCCGCGACCAGGCAGCCGGTGGTCACCACCACCGGAGGCAAGGCAGACAGGTGGCGTTTGCTGTGATGTACGGCAATACCGTACATCAGGGTTGAGCCAAGGGCCAGGCACACGGCAGCCCAGGGGGTGTGGCCGTCAAGCGGGGTGTGGGTCAGCGACAGCCAGGCCACGCCCCCAAAGCCCAGGCCTAGTCCGATGGCGCGCCAGCCGCTCAGTTTTTCGCCAATCCAGAGCCAACCGACCAATGCCCCCCACAGCGGCGAGGTCGCGTTGAGAATGGACAGCATGCCCGCAGGCATGGCGCGCGCGGCCTGACTGAGCCCCATGAAGGGCAAGACGCATGACAGCAAGCCCGATACCAGCAGGGTGGGCCACAGGTCTTTGAGTTGTTGCCATTGCGCACGTCGCAGCGCAAATCGGAGTGCAAATGGCAGCAAGACCAGCGCGGCCAGCGTCACACGAAAAGCGGCGACGGCTACGGGCCCGACGGTGGGGGCAGCCAGGCGCAAGAACAAAAAGGAGGCGCCCCAAACGGCCGCCAACAGGACCATTTGGGCGTGATGAGCCAATCGCATGGGGGGCGTGTTCAGTGCGAATCGGCGCTAGGATTTGTTGGGGCCTTGACGCGTTGGCCACAGACATCAAGACCTTCGCGCTGTAGCAGCGCGACCTTGCGGTCCAGCCCTCCTGCATAACCGGTCAGGGTGCGCTGGCTGCCCACCACCCGATGGCAAGGCACGATCACGGAAACGGGGTTGAGGCCAACCGCAGCCCCTACAGCCCGGCTCGCCTGCGGGTTGCCCAACTGGCGGGCCAGCTCGCCATACGTGCTGAGATGACCGGGGCCAATGTGGAGCAGGGCCTGCCACACCCGTTGTTGAAACGGGGTGCCGTGTAGGTCCAGCGGCAAATCAAACTGCAGGTTCCGGCCTTCGAAGTAGGCGCGCATTTGCGTTTGGCAGGCCTGCAGCAAGGGGTCGTCGGGGTTGTTGGGAACCTGCGGCAAGTCACCGGGGTGGTCTTTCTGGCCTTCAAACCAGAAACCGGTCAAGCCTTTGGCAGACCGGGCAATCAGCGCTGGGCCCAGAGGCGTGTCAATGGTCAGCTTGGCCAGGTGGGGAGCGGTGTGAGCGGCGAGCGACATGGCAGGCAAGGGCGGGCAGCTGCCGCCACGCAGTGGAATGGGGTGGGGAAACTGTAGCAGTCTGATCCCCCACTTGACGGGGTAAGGGCTTTGTCAGGCCCGGGATTTGCAAAGTGTCACGAGCAACTCTCTAAAATCCGGGTTCTGAGAACACCATCACCATTCAAGAAGGATCACCATGCAAGTCGCTGCTTCCATTTTCAAGGCCTACGACATTCGAGGCATTGTCGGCCAGACCTTGAGTGAGGCTGTGGCCGAGCACTTGGGCCGTGCGTTTGGCACCGAAGCCCTGAAGCTGGGCGAAAAGGCCGTGGCCGTGGGCCGCGATGGCCGTGTGTCGGGCCCGTCCCTCAGTGCTGCTTTGATCAAGGGCTTGCGTTCGACCGGCGTGGATGTGATCGATCTGGGTGCCGTGACCACCCCCATGCTGTACTACGTGGCCGCCACTCGCGGCGATCAGGGCTGCCACAGTGGCATTCAGGTGACCGGTAGCCACAACCCCAAGGACTACAACGGTTTCAAGATGGTGTTGGCGGGCCGTGCCATTTATGGCGACGACATCCAGGGCCTGCGCAAGCGTATTGAGGCGGAAGACTATGCCGCTGGCCAAGGCGCGTTGACCGAACTGAACGTGCTGTCCGAGTACACCCAGCGCATCGTGAGCGATTGCAAACTGGCTCGCCCCATGAAAATCGTGGTGGACTCGGGTAACGGCATTCCCGGTGCGTCGGCGCCAGGCATTTTGCGTGCGCTGGGCTGCGATGTGACCGAGCTGTACTCGGAAGTGGACGGCGACTTCCCCAACCACCACCCCGATCCCTCCAAGCCTGAAAACCTGCAAGACCTGATCAAGGCGGTGAAAGAGCAGGGCGCCGATCTGGGCTTGGCTTTTGACGGTGACGGCGACCGCTTGGGCGTGATCACCAAGGAAGGCAACAACATCTTCCCGGATCGTCAGATCATGCTGTTTGCCCAGGACGTGCTGTCGCGCGTGCCCGGTGGCAAGATCATTTTCGACGTGAAGTGCAGCCAGCGTCTGGCCGTGGCCATCCGCGAAGCGGGCGGCGAGCCCGTGATGTACAAGACCGGCCACAGCCTGGTCAAGGCCAAGCTGAAGGAAACCGGCTCGCCGTTTGCAGGTGAAATGAGCGGCCACATTTTCTTTGCCGAGCGTTGGTATGGCTTTGACGACGCCACCTACACCGCCGCTCGTTTGTTGGAAATTCTGAGCAAGGTGGCAGACCCCAGCGCTGTGCTCAATGCGCTGCCCACCAGCTACAGCACACCTGAATTGAATGTGGCCTGCGCTGAAGGCGAACACCATGAGGTGATCGAAAAGCTGCGCCAGACGGCCAAGTTTGATGGGGCAGAGTTGACCACCATCGACGGTTTGCGTGCCGACTATCCGGATGGTTTCGGTTTGGTGCGCGCATCGAACACCACACCGGTGCTGGTGCTGCGTTTCGAAGGTCACACGCCAGAGGCGCTGGACCGCATTCAGAAGCACTTCATGTCGCAATTGCTGGCGGTCAAGCCCGACGCGCACGTGGGTGCTTCGGCGCATTGAGCTGATCCGATTTGTTGACTTTCAAGCAGTGTTTGGCGCGGCAGGCTTATAGCCTGCTGTTGCGTCTGGGTACACCTTTTTACCTGTGGCGGGTGTGGTCTCGTGGCAAGACTGAGCCGCTTTACAGGGCCCAATGGTGGGAGCGGCTGGGCTTTTATGGTCGCGCCCATCGGCGCCTGCTGGCGCAACGGCCACAGGAGTCTGGTGTCGGGGGGCCATTGATCTGGGTCCATGCGGTTTCCTTGGGTGAAACTCGTGCCGTGGCGCCGTTGGTGGATGCCCTGCGCGACCTTCGGCCGGGCATGCGTTTGCTGTTGACCCATAGCACCGCAACCGGCCGTGAGGCGGGCGCGAAGTTGCTTCGACCCGGTGATGTGCAGACATGGCTGCCCTACGACACGCCGGGCGCAGTCAGGCGTTTCCTGTCGCAACACCGACCAGCTGTGGGCGTGTTGATGGAAACCGAGGTGTGGCCGAATGTGCAGTTCGTGGCGGCCCGATGTGGTGTGCCTATGGTTCTCGCCAATGGTCGCCTCAGTGAAAAGAGCCTGAGGCAAGGTCTGCGATTGGCTGCGTTGATGCAGCCGGCCGCGCAGGCCATGCACCTGGTTCAGGCCCAGACTGATGCCGATGCGGATCGATTCAAATTGATGGGCGCGCGTCGTGTCGAGGTGTTTGGCAATGTGAAGTTCGACATGACCCCTGCTGCGGATCTGCTTCAACTGGGGGCGGCCTGGCGCCAAGCATCCGGTGGTCGTCCCATCGTTCTGATGGCCAGTTCGCGAGAAGGGGAAGAGCCGGGCTTGCTGACGGCTTGGCTGGCCAAGCGTGCTGAGGTGGGCGTTCAGGCGATGCCGAGGTTATGGTTGGTGCCACGCCATCCCCAGCGCTTCGACGAGGTCGCTCGGATGGTCGAGCAAGCGGGCTTGGTCTTGTCTCGGCGCAGCGAGTGGCCCGCTGGAGGCCCGGGGATCCGTGAGCAAGCGGCCGATGTCTGGCTGGGTGACTCCATTGGCGAGATGCCTGCTTACTATTCCGCTGCGGACGTGGCGCTGCTGGGCGGCAGTTTTCAGCCCTTGGGTGGCCAGAACCTGATTGAAGCCGCCGCCTGTGGATGCCCGATTGTGATGGGGCCTTCGACGTTCAATTTTGCCGAGGCGGCGCAGCAAAGTGAGTCCGCCGGCGCGGCTTTGCGTGTTTCCGATCTGGACGAGGCCGTTCAGGTGGCCCTGGACATTTCGAATTCAGCCAGAAAGCAAGCTTTGCAGACTGCCGCGATGGTGTTTGCCCAGTCTTTCCGAGGGGCGGCCAAGCGCTCGGCGCAGTCGATTCTGGACAGCTGTTCACATTGAGTTAGGGGGGTTACAGGGCGTAACAAAGTGGTCAGAATCTCATCAACCGTTAAATAGTGAGTTGATGATGTACTGCTCTCGCTTTCTGGCATCTTTGTTGTTGGCCTTGGTCTCTTTGGGCGCTCAAGCGAAAACCCAGGACCTGGGTTTGATCGGTGCGAACGGCAAGGAATTTGGGAACACCTTCTACACCGCGGGTGATTTCACCGACTACTACACCTTCAGCATTGCCGACGCAGGCGCGGTGTCGGGCAGCATCGTGGACACGAGCTACATCCTGTTTTTCACCAAGGACGTGGCGCTGAAGTCGCTGACACTGCTCGAAAAGAACACTTTGAAGTCTCTGGCTGTGGACAACACCGCCAATTCGTTCAGCTTTTCGGGCCTGACCTCGGGGGCCTACACCTTGGCCGTGAATGGGACCACAAGCGGCTCGCTGGCATACGTTGGGGCTTACAAAGGCAACATCAAGGCGGTTGCCGCAGCGGTGGCTGCCCCTGCTCCTGAGGTGTCCGACCTGGTGATGACCGCCATGGGTTTGGGGGGCGTCGCCTGGATGGTGCGTCGGCGCCGAGCAGCCAAGTAATTGCTGATCAGATGTTTTTTGCAAACGGACCTTCGGGTCCGTTTTGTTTGGTGGGTACATCTCGGCGAGTGAGTTGTCGATAATGTTCGATTGCTTGTGATTGACGAGGGGAGAGTATGTCGTTTGCCGATTCATCACGTCTGATTCATCGTCGACTGGCTTCGGGGTTTGCGGTGTTGTCGGTGGGGGCGCTGATGGCGCTGATGGCGTGCAGCAAATCGGGGGGCGGTGCGCCGGCTTCTCAAGTCGTGGCCAAGGTCAACGACCAGGAAATCTCCATTCACCAGGTGCAGGCAATGATCGAGGCGCAACCCAAGTTGGTTCAGCAGTTGGGGGAGCAGACGTCTGAGCGCGTTCTGGATAGTTTGATCGAACAGGAACTGGCCGCCCAGGCTGCCAAGCAAGTTGGTCTGGATCAGACCCCAGCAGTGGTCCAGACTCTGGTGCTGTCGCAACGAGAGGTCTTGGCTCGCGCCTACCAGGACCAGTTGGCGAGCAAGGCGTCCATGCCGAATGATCGAGACGTTGAGCAGTATTACCAGTCCCATCCTGAGTTGTTTGAGAAGAGGCGCCTGTACCGTTTGCAGGAGGTGGCGATCAATGCCCCGGCGGCGGAGTTGGCTCAACTCAAGGCGCAGGTTCAGGGTGCGAAGTCGGTTGAGGCCGTGAATGCTTTGCTGCAAAAGTCCGGTGTGTCTCAATCGGCTCGGCAATCGGATCAGTGGGCCGAATCGGTGCCCATGAATTTGTTGAAGCAACTGGCAGGCAAGCAATCAGGCGAATCGGTCTGGGTTGACAGGCCCGATGGTTCGGGGGCGGTGGTGGTGTCGATCGTGTCGACGGAGGCAGGTCCAGTGGGGCTGACCCAGACCCGACCGGCGATCCGGGAGGCGGTTTGGGCGTTGCGGCGAAAGCAAGCTGTTCAAGAGGGCATGCGGGTGTTGCGTGAGCAAGCGAAGATCACCCGGCAGGCTGTCGGGGCATCCAAACCTGCATCATCCGGGGCGTGATTCGCATGACCCAGACTCGGTGGCCCTGGCTGGTGGGATGGCTCAGCCTGGCAGTGCCCACCTTGTGGGATTACCTCTTCGGAGCGTGGGAAAGCTACAGCCAAGGGCATGAGTTGCTGCTTTTGGCGGTGGTGGGTTGGCTGTTCGGGCGAGGGGTGACGACCCGGCCGGTCGGGGTTGCCGCGACGCTGCCGCGTTGGGCCGTTGTCGCCTTCCTATTGGGTCTGTGCGCTTATTTGTTCGGGCGCACGCAGGAGTTCATTCGGATTGAGTTGCTGTCGCTGTGGTGGGTATCCCAGATGGTGGTGTGCTTGATCTGGGGGGCCGACGCATGGCGGCGCTCCTGGTTCGTATGGTTCTTTGCGCTGTTCGCTTTGCCCTTGCCTTTCAGCTGGGTGCTGATGTTGACTGCACCTTTGAAGGAAGCCGTGTCTTGGGTGGCGACGCAGACACTGGGGGCGCTGGGGTACCCCGTGGCTCGAACCGGTGTGGTGGTGACCGTTGGACAGTATCAATTGCTGGTGGCCGAGGCGTGCGCCGGCCTGCATTCGATGTTTGTGCTGGAGGCCATGGGCTTGCTGTATGGGCATTTGGCCCAGCATGTCTCACGGTGGCGCACCGCCGCACTGGCTTTGTTGGCGGTGCCGGTCTCGTTCGCCGCGAATGTGATTCGCGTGATGGTCCTGATGCTGGTGACCTACCATTTCGGCGATGAAGTCGGACAAGGGTTTGTGCATCACTTCGCAGGAGCGATGCTGTTTGCGATCGCCCTGGCATTGATGGCCTTGCTGGACGCGGCGCTGGGCTGGGTTTGGCCTGATCGGGCGAGCCGGCCTTCTGACGCGGGGGCTCTGCTATGAAGTGGCGGGCTTGGCTCTTCGGCATTCTGATGGTCTTCACCGCAGTGGCAAGCATCGTCTTGCGCCCCAGCGTGGACCCCGCCGTTCAGGTGCGGGCCGCAGTGCCCCTGGAGAGCCTCTTCCCCTTGGAGGTTGGCGCTTGGCGGCTGGATCCCACGGCGGTGGCGCCGATTCGGCCGGCCTTCGAGCGCGCTCGTCAGTTTCAAATGTATGACCAGGTTCTGGAGCGGACCTATGTCGATCCCCAAGGACGACGCATCATGTTGTCGGTGGCTTATGGTCGTCAACAATCGGTCGGGTTGCAGATGCATCGCCCTGAGGTTTGCTATCGCGCAGGCGGCTTTGCCATTTCCGAAGTCAAAGAGCATCAGCTTGTGGTCAACGGTCAGACGCTGCCCGTCACGCGCCTGTTGGCATCGATGCCCGGGCGTCCCGAACCCATTACTTATTGGCGCTTGCTTGGCGAGCAGGTCATCACGTCCGAGTCCGGCTTTCGCCTTGGCCCGTGGCGATGGGGTGGGGGCGTCTTGATGGATGGGCTGCTTGTTCGGGTTTCGAGCATTGATCCAGACTGGGCCGCTGCTTGGCAGGTCCAGGCTGATTTCGTGACCCAACTGGCTGCTGCGATGGGCCCGGCTCAACGTCGTCGTGTGTTGGGTTCGGGTTGACTACGAGGCTTTCGACAAGCTGGGTCGAATTCGTGTGGCCAGTCGCGCCGCGCGTCTGACACTGTCTTCCGCCTTGACGGGAAGGGTGGGGCGCCGAGCAGCCCACCAGTCGAGCTGCACGGTTTGCAGTGTCAGGGCGCGTTTGTAATGGTGGTCGCCAGCCATCAGGTCGTAAGTGTGGTGGCCAGCGGCAGCATTGAAGTCAATGGCCAGGGTGTGTGCCACCATGCCTGGGCTCAGCTTGCCCCCCATCTCGGCATAGTTCACGCCGGACTGGTAGTTGTAGATATGGCCGTTCCAGACGAAGTTGTAGAGGTAGGCTATTTCGCGATCACCGGCTTTGACGGCCAGGATCTGAATTTCGCCCCGATTGAAATTGGCGCGAATCAACTGGTCGTGAAAGTCGTTGAAAAAATCAGATTGGAAGGCGCCTTCCTGCCGCCGAGCCGCCCAGTAGGCACGATGGTAGTGTTTGAGGCGTTCCAACCAGGCCAGGGCCTGCTCCATTGATTGCGCCGCTTCAATGGTGACCGGTCCCGACTGCTGGTAGGTGTTGTAGCTTCGGCGTATGTGGTAGCGCGGCTTTTGTTTGATGAGGCGAACGTGTTCACCCGCTTCGCGAACGTCGACGAGGCAGACCTGATAGGCTGGCTGGCGCACCCGTTTGAGACGCGTTCGCAGCGCATGAAAGACGCTGCGAGCTCTCTGTTTCGGGGGCATTACCGGACGACGCAGGGCGTTGAACTGAAGTTCATCCCATTCGCTGCCCTGGTCGAGCAGGTATTGCACCATGAGGGGTTCGACCAGATGTTTGACGGTGTCGTCGATGACCAGGCCGTTGTATTCGATGGTGAGTTTGTCGAGTTCGGGGCGACCGGTTTCATTCAAGCGCCATACGCGCATGGGAATGCAGCGGGCTTTCCACATGACCGAGCCGACCACAATGCCTGCCCCGATCAGACGTCCGTTGAGGCGGGCTCTCAGGAACATGGGCGCGACATCGGTGGGCAGGCAACGAAGCCAGGAGCCGATCCAGGACCAGCTGGTGAAAAACGAGATTTCGCTGCGGCTTTCAAGCTCGCGCCACATTGACTCCAGCTCGCCCGGGGGCGGGAGGTCGATCAGGTCAATGCAGACACCACCAAACTGTTTTTTGGCGAATCGAGGCACGAGGTTGTCGCGTGAATGACGATGGACTCAGTTTGTAGCACGCACGCCTTTGCATGGCGAGGAACTATGTCGCCTTAGTCCACACGCAAGTCAGCCCACTCGGGGTGGCGGCGCAGGTAGACGGCCACGTAGCTGCAAATCGGGTCAACCTGATGGCCTTGTTCTCGTGCCCAGGTGAGGGCAGCTTTCACCAGAGCTGCGGCAATGCCTCTGCCCTCCAGGGCGTGGGGTACGCCGGTGTGGGTCATGCGCATGATGTTGCCGTCCAGTCGGTAGTCGGCTTCACATTGCAGACCTTCAACGTGGGTCTCGAAGCGCCCGATCTCCGGGCGGTGAACGATGGTCAGTGCGTCTGTCATGGTGCTGGGGAAGGAGTCAGATCAGGCCGAGTCCGCCCAAAAGCGCACCGGCAGCAACAAGCCAGATCAATCGTACCTTGGTGCGCCAGACCACGATGGCGACCAGGGCGCTCGCGAGCAGCGCGGAGGGGTGGTCCGGCCCGGGCATGAGCAACCAGCCGGTGGCCAGCAGCAGCCCCACAGTGACGGGCGTCATGCCATGCTGGAAGGCTTGCACGCTGAGCCATTCCCGACGCGTGGAGACCCAGCGTGAGGCGGCCAATGCCAGTGTGGTGGAGGGGATCATGACACCGAGCATGGCGACCAGAGCGCCGACCAGTCCGGCGCTGTACCAGCCGATGAGGGCGACGAACAGCACGTTGGGCCCAGGCGCTGCTTGGGCCAGCGCGATGGATGCCGTGAAGTCTCCATCGCTGAGCAAATGGTCGGTGATCACCAGCCGGCGATGCATGTCGGGCACCAGGGTGATGGCGCCGCCAATCGACATGAGCGACAGGGCCAGGAAGTGCCCGAAGAGGGCCCACCAGGTATCGGGCATCCAGCTCAAGGGGGACATGAATGCTCCTTGCGACGCAACACCCAGTAGGTGTAGAAGCACGTGAGCCCTCCCAGGCCCAGAAGAATCCAGATCAGGGGCCAGTGCAGCCAGGCCATCATCGCAAAAGACAGCACAGCCAGCGCCGCACAGCTTGGCCAGCCCAGGGGGTGATCTTTCAGTGGTGCCGAGAGTCTCAGCACAGTGCCGATGATCTGGCCCGCAGCGACGGTGGCGACGCCGCCCAGAGCGCCACGCAAGCTGGTGTGAATGGGCCCGCTTTGAGCGAGGTGGCCCAGGGCCCAGGCCAGTGTGAGCAGCAAGCCCATGGGGGCCACGATCATGCCGGCCAGCGCCGTCAGGGCACCACGCCAACCGAAGAATCGGTCGCCGATCATCAGCGACAGGTTGCATACATTGGGGCCGGGCAGGACTTGGGCACTGGCCAGCAGCTGCAGGAATTCAGCCTGACTCAGCCAGCCTCGGCGTTCGCACAATTCCTTTTGAGCCACCGCCAGTACGCCCCCGAATCCCTGCATGGCCAGTGAGGTGAAGGCCATGAACAATTGCCACAGCGAGGTGGGGCGGGCGGGGGCGGAGGCAGCGGTTTCAGCCATATACCGCTACGACCTGGTAGCCCAGCGCCGCCAGCTCGCCTGAGGGCGTCCACAGGTGGGTGCGTTCGTTGACATAGCCCTCGCCTACGGCCAGGGCCTCTTTGTCCATGCGCCAGATGCCATCGTGAGGCATGTCGGTGGCCACCGGGCGCAACTCCAGTGCCCACGAAACCGAGGATGCTGGGGCGGGACGGCTCAGTCGCGACAAGGCCGGGGTCGGACCCGCGTCAGCCAGCATCACCGCCATCAGCTCCGAATCAATGCCTTGCGCTTGACGTAGGCGAACGTAGGTGCGGGTCAGCCAGTCAGTAGAGCCCGAGAAAGGCAGGCCACCTTCGCCAAAGCGAAATTCGAGGTGTTGGGTGAAGTCAGGTGTCAGGCCAGGAATGAAGGGCAGCACCGTGGCTTCTTCGGCCGACTTGGCAAGGGTGGGTTGCGCGGGCATCAGGGCAGGCAGGGTGCTGTCGCGGCCGCTGCCAAATACACCCAGCAAGACCCCACCGACTTGCTCGACCCCTTGGTCATCGAGCTGGGTGATGCGGCACTGAACCTGGCGCACATTTTTGCCCTGGCGCAGCAGGGTGACGTCCGCCTGGAAGGCGCCAGCCAGAACGGGGCCGACAAAATTGGTTTGCAGGGCCCGCAAAGGCCAATCGCTGCCGCATACGTCGCGCATGGCTTGCACGGCCAGCAGGGAAAGCAAGCCACCAAAGGTGGTGCGGCCTTGGAGCCAGTCGGCCGGTACCTGGAAGTGCACCCTCTGGTCTTCCCGGCGACGCAGGGCCAGCAAGTCGGGCAGGGGAGTTGGGCGGGCGGTGGCACGGGCCGAGTCGCTCATGGGAAACCTTCCAAATCAGAAATGGAGGTCCATTATCGAACGATCGTGCTATTTTTGCTTGTGACTGTTTCGACGCTCTTTTTTGACACTTTTGGGGCGCCGGCCGGATTCAAGTTCTTGGCGCCTGGGCGAGCCGTGTGCGCAGTTGATCGGCGGGAACCGGGTGACTGATGTGATAACCCTGGATGACATCACAGCCCTTGCCGATGAGGAACGCCTCTTGTTCGGCGGTTTCCACGCCTTCGGCTACTACATCGAGGTGCAAGCCGTGGGCCATGGTGATCATGGTGTCGACCAACTGGGCATCGCTGTCATTGCCGGGCAGATCGTGCACAAAGCTGCGGTCGATCTTGAGTTGGTGAACCGGGAAGCGTTTGAGGTAGGCCAGCGAGGAGTAGCCGGTGCCAAAGTCGTCAATCGACAACGATACACCCAGGCCGTGCAGAGTGTGCAGAAACTGTTCGGCGCCGACGTTGGATTCCATCAGACCGCTTTCTGTGATTTCCAACTCGAGCCTCTCCGGTGGCAGTCCGGTTTCTTCGAGGATGTGGGTGATGCGTTCCACCACGCCACCCCGGCGGATTTCGCTGGGGGACAAATTGATCGACAGACGGCCAAAATCGAGCCCATCATCCAGCCACGCTTTGGCCTGCTGACAGGCCTCACGCAGCACCCAGTCGCTCAGCGGCACGATCATGCCGGTGTCTTCCATGACGGGGATGAACTCGTTCGGGCCGATGGCTTGCAGGGTCTCTGAGCCATCGGCGGCCCCGCCACGCAGGCGCACCAAGGCTTCGACCGCCACGATACGGCGGTCGCTGAGGCGGATCATGGGCTGGTAGTGCAGCAAGAATTCTTCGTGTTCCACAGCCTGACGCAAGCGGGTTTCCAGTTGCAGGCGCGTGGTCGCGTCGGTGGTGAACGACGAGGTGTAGAAGCTGAAACTGTTGCGCCCGCGGCGCTTTGATTCATACATGGCCGCATCGGCGTCACGGATCAATTCCATCGCCGACTCACCGTCTGTGGGGTACAGGCCAATGCCGATGCTGGCGCGCACATAGATCGACTGGCCGCCTTCCAGCTCGAACGGCTGCTCCAGCGTGTCGAGAATGCTTTGGGCCACGTGCGCGGCCTGCTGGGGGTGGCGCAGGTGCTCGAGCACCAGTACGAACTCGTCGCCGCCCAAGCGACCCAAGGTGTCTTCTTCGCGAACGCGCTGGCTCAGACGTTGCGCGACCAGTTGCAGCAACTGATCGCCCATGGCGTGGCCGAGCCCGTCGTTGACCATTTTGAAGTTGTCCAGGTCAATGAAGATGACGCCCACCAAGGTGTCGTGCCGGGCGGCCAGGCTGATCGCGTGCGCCAGTCGCTCCATGATCAGGGCGCGGTTGGGCAGGCCCGTGAGCATGTCGAAATGGGCCATGCGCGCCAGGCGCTCTTCGGTCTGCTTGAGCTGGGTGATGTCGGTGAACACCCCTACGAAATGGCTGGGCCGCCCCCGGCGATTTCGAACCGAGCTGATCGACAGCTTGGTCATGAACAGGTCGCCATTCTTGCGCTGGCACCAGGCCTCCCCCTGCCAACTCCCCCCCTCCGTCAACTCGGCGCTGATGTCGCTGAGGATGTCTTGCGCGCCGTCGGGCAAAAGGATGTCGGCCGAGTAACCCAGGATTTCGTGGTCCTGGTAGCCCGTGATGGCGGTGAACGCCGGGTTCACCGACACGATCAATTGGTCGCGGTTGAACACCACCATGCCGTCTTGGGTGCTCTCCAGCGCGGCGGCGTGCAGGCGAATGCGCTCTTCGGTTTGCTTGTGCAGCGTTTCGCGGTGCAGGTTGGTCAGCGCGAACGACAGGTCGCTGGCCAGGTCTTCCATCAGGGCGCGTTCGTCGGTGTCTTGTGCGTTGAGGTTGGTGTCCAGCAAGATGAGGTGGCCGATCAGGATGCCATCTCGCTTGAGGGGAATGGTGGCGCAGCCGGCCAGGCCACAGCTCAAGGCCGTGCTGGCCCATGCGGGGCGCTGGTCAATCAGACCGATGTCACCTGAATGGAAGATGCGCCCGTCGCGCAGCGCAATGTCGATCGGCGCATTGGCATCGCGCTGAGCCAGCAGGTCGAACGACGACGACAGGCTAGGCAAACCTGGTACGCTGGCTTCTGCGCGGCAGACCAGTCGCAGCGAGTCATTGTCGTCGTTCTCGAACATGACCACGGCGGCCTTCTTGAATCGGCCATGCGCCAGCGCGGCGCTGCAGATCTGATCCATCAGACTTTGCTCGTCGCTGGACCGCACGATGGCATGGTTGACCTGGCTGAGGAAGTCGTACAGCCGCGTCATGTGCATCAGGCGCTGTTCGGTGCGACGGCGCTGGGTGACGTCCCAGATCATCCACACCACGCGGTCGGAGTCGCCCACCGGCGCACATCGGCTGTCGATGTGGCGAATGCCCCCCATGATGCGTACCGGGTAGGCCAGTTGCTGCGTCTCTCGGGTTTCGAGCGTGTGCCGCAGCACGCGCATGAACAAGGCACCCTTTTCCTTGCTGAAGAAGTCGGTCAGCGGGCGGCCAATCAGGTCTTCCCGGTTGCGCCCCAGCAGCGCCAGATTGTTGCCGAAGATGTCGAGATAGCGGCCTTGGCCATCGAGCATGAAAGCCAGATCGGGCAGGGCTTGCGCAAAGGCCTGAAGCTGTTCTTCCCGTGCCAGCAGGGCTTTTTCCGATTGCTCGCGCAGACGGTAGGCCCGCGCCATCAGCAACAGCAACACGGCCGATAGCCCGCCGATCAGGCCCACATTGACCAGCACCAACTGGTGTTGGTCGTCGGTTGCCTGCTTCAGTTGGCCTGCCCACTCCGATGCGGCTGTCTGAACGGCCTGTTCGACCTGGTCTTGAGCCGCCTGCAGACGGGCGCTGTTGACTTGCTGGGGGTGCAGCAACCGTTGTTCCTGCAAATAGGCCAGATGCCCCAGTGCCACGCCCAGTTTGTCGAGGGACGGCCGCATTTTGGGTATCGCCGACTGTGCCCACAGGCGTTCGGCCTTGACGGCGGCCTGCATGGGTGCCAGTGCCGCATCGTTGCTGATGTCTCTGCGCCCCGCAAGCTTTTGCTCAACCAGCCAGACCCCTTGGCGAGATTCGTAGCGGGTGGTGGTGAGAAGGGTGTCGGCTTCGTGGGCGCGCTCCTGCAGTGAGGCCCACCCGTGATGTGACCAGGCCAGCAGGCCCATGCTCAAGGCTGCCAGCGCCGAGACGGCAACCGCCAGAGGCCCCAAGCGCCCCAGGGCCGGGATGTGGGCGGTCAATTTGTCTTGCACAGGAGTCATGGCGGGCGGGTCGGGGGTACTTCAGCGACGGTGTGGCGCGCAGCTTAGGTGAAAAAACGCGCAATCGGCGATGATGGGAAACGTTCGATGCGAGCACCCCCTCAGCCGAGGGTTGGGGGGAGGCTATTACTTCACGACCTAATTCGCCTGCGCGGCGAGCCCGTATTGCCATGGCCACAGATTTTGCCTCCGTTACGCCCTACCAGCCCCAATACTTGTTCGAGTCGCGCCGTGTGAGCCTGCGCGGGCTTGAGCATCACCTGTTGGTCTGGGGCAATCTGGAAGACGTCACCCCCGAGCAGCCCTTGCTGGTCATGGTGCATGGCTGGATGGATGTGGCCGCCTCATTTCAGTTCATGGTGGATGCCTTGCGCCAACAGCCGGGCTGGCAGACGCGGCCCATCGTCGCCCTGGACTGGCGCGGTTTTGGCCTGACCCAGCGCTCTGGGCGTGACAGCTACTTCTTTGCCGACTATCTGGCCGACCTCGATGCCTTGCTGGACGAACTCTCGCCCGGCGTGCCCGTTGACCTGCTGGGCCACAGCATGGGCGGTAATGTTTCCACCCTGTATGCCGGTGTGCGCAGCCCGCGCTTGCGTCGCCTGGTGAACCTGGAGGGATTTGGCCTGCCCGCGGCCGATGCCGACGAGGCACCCGATCGCTACATCAAGTGGCTCGATGAGCTGAAGTCGCCCGCTCGGTTGAAGGACTACGATGATTTGGCCGGGGTGGCTCGTCGCCTGCAAGGCAACAACCCCCTGATTCCAGCTGATCGCGCCTTGTGGCTGGCTGCCCACTGGTCGCGGCAGGAGTCCGGCCGGTTTGTGATCAATGCCGACCCGGCGCACAAGCGCCCACAGCCCTTCTTGTACCGGGTTGAGGAACTGCGCGCCTTTTTGCGGCGCATCGCCGTGCCCGTTCTGTTTGTGGAGGGCGCCCAAACGCTTTACTTCATGCTGTTTAACGGCAAGTATTCTCGTGAGGAGTTTCTGGAGCGCATGACTTTGGTGCCAGACTTCCGCCGAGAAACCATTGAGCAGGCCGGGCACATGCTGCATCATGATCAACCCGTTGAACTGGCCCAACACATCGCGGCCTTCCTGAACTGAGGCCAGCGCGAGGCCTGGCCGTGAGAAAATGCGGCCCGACATTCAGGAACCCCTAAAGAGACACGCACATGGACATCGAACAAATCAACGCCCTGGGTACCCAAATTGCCGACCTGACCCAGCGGACGGATGAGCTTCGGAGGTATCTTTGACTGGGATGAAAAGTCCCGTCGCCTAGCCGAAGTCAACGCCGAACTGGAAGACCCCAGCGTCTGGAACGATCCCAAGCGCGCGCAAGCCCTGGGCAAAGAGAAGAAGTCCCTGGAGGATGTCGTTCTGGTCATTTCTCACTTGACCAGCAACCTGGCTGACAACGCCGAGCTCTTCGAAATGTCGAAGGAAGAGAACGACGAGGCAGGCCTGCAAGCCATTTTTGACGATGTCCAAGGCCTGCGCCAATCGGTTGAGAAACTGGAATTCCGTCGCATGTTCAGCAACGAAGCCGACCCGCTGAACTGCTTCGTTGACATCCAGGCCGGCGCCGGCGGCACCGAGGCCTGCGACTGGGCTTCCATGCTGTTGCGTCAGTACGTGCGTTACTGCGAGCGCAAGGGCTTCAAGGCCGAGATGGAAGACGAAACTCCGGGCGATGTGGCCGGCATCAAGAGCGCCACCATCAAGGTGGAAGGCGAATACGCCTTCGGTTTTCTGCGTACCGAAACAGGGGTGCACCGCCTGGTTCGCAAATCGCCGTTCGACTCCTCGGGTGGTCGCCACACCTCGTTCGCCTCGGTGTTTGTGTATCCCGAAATCGATGACTCGATTGAAATCGAGATCAATCCCGCTGATGTGCGTACCGACACCTTCCGCGCTTCGGGCGCGGGTGGCCAGCACATCAACAAGACCGATTCTGCTGTGCGCTTGACCCACATCCCCACGGGCATCGTGGTGCAGTGCCAGGACGGTCGTTCGCAGCACAGCAACCGCGACGTGGCCTGGCGTCGTCTGCGTTCGCGTTTGTATGACCACGAAATGCGCAAGCGTCAGGAAGCACAGCAGAAGCTGGAAGACACCAAGACCGATGTGGGCTGGGGTCACCAGATCCGCTCCTACGTGCTGGACCAGAGCCGCATCAAGGACCTGCGTACCAACGTTGAAATCTCCAACACCCAGAAGGTGCTTGATGGCGACCTCGATGCATTCATCGAAGCCAGCCTCAAGCAAGGTGTCTGAGCCTCATATCTGTAAAAGACAGCCCGAAGGACTGCTATGCGTGAAGGTACTGCCACATTGATCCGCCGCGAGGAATACACCGCGCCGGCGTTCTGGATCAAAACGGTTGATCTGACGTTCGACCTGGATCCGGCCAAGACCCTGGTCATCAACAAGATGACCCTGGAGCGCAACCCCGGCCAACCGGGGGCGCCTCTGCGCCTGGACGGCGAAGACCTGAATCTGACTCGTGTGCTGGTCAACGACGAGTCGGTGTCGTTCCGAGTGGAAAACGGCCAGCTCGTGCTTGACAACCTGCCGGATCAACCCTTCACGCTGGAGATCCGCAACACCTGCGCCCCAGAGAAGAACACCCACCTGTCGGGCCTGTACACCTCGGGGGGCGGCTTCTTCACGCAGTGTGAGGCTCAGGGTTTCCGTCGCATCACCTATTTCCTGGACCGTCCGGATGTCATGGCCACCTACAAGGTGACCCTGAAGGCCGACAAGACCAAGTATCCCGTGCTGCTGTCCAACGGCAACCTGATCGAAGAGGGTGCGTTGGAAAACGGTCGCCACTTTGCGGTGTGGCATGACCCACACCCCAAGCCCTGCTACCTGTTTGCCTTGGTGGCGGCCGATCTGGTCAGCCGCGAACAGCGCATTCGCACCCGCGAAGGCAAGGACCACCTGCTGCAGATTTTCGTGCGCGCGGGCGACCTGGACAAGACCGAACACGCGATGAACTCGCTGATCGCGTCCATCATCTGGGACGAGGCCCGCTTTGGCCTGAGCCTGGACTTGGAACGCTTCATGATCGTGGCCGTGTCCGACTTCAACATGGGCGCCATGGAGAACAAGGGGTTGAACATTTTCAACACCAAGTTCGTGCTGGCCAACCCGGCTACTGCCACCGACATCGATTTCGGCAACGTGGAAAGCGTGGTGGCCCACGAGTACTTCCACAATTGGACGGGCAACCGCGTCACCTGCCGCGACTGGTTCCAGCTGTCTTTGAAGGAAGGCCTGACCGTTTTCCGCGACCAGCAATTCAGCCAGGACATGGCCGGCAGCCGCAGCGCCCGTGCCGTCAAGCGCATTGAAGACGTGCGCACCCTGCGTCAGATGCAATTCCCGGAAGACGCGGGCCCGATGGCGCACCCCGTGCGCCCTGACAGCTACCTGGCGATCGACAACTTCTACACGGCCACCGTGTATGAAAAGGGCGCCGAAGTGGTCCGCATGATGCAGACCCTGGTGGGCGAAGACGGCTTTGCCAAGGGCATGCAGCTGTACTTCTTCCGTCACGATGGCCACGCCGTGACCTGCGATGACTTTGCGCAAGCCATTGCCGACGCCAACCCCAACAGCCAACTGACCGACAAGCTGGTTCAGTTCAAGCGTTGGTATTCACAAGCCGGCACGCCCCGGGTGCAGGCCCGTGGCCAGTACGACGCGGTCAGCCACACCTACACCCTCACGCTCAGCCAGCACTGCGGCCCAACCTTGGGGCAGCCCAACAAAGAGCCGTTCGTGATCCCGGTGGCCATGGGGCTGGTGGCGGCCGATGGCCGCAACCTGAACCTGCATCTGGAAGGCGAGGCCATGCCGATGGGCCACAACACCGTCCTGGTGTTGAGCGAGAAGGAGCAAACCTTCACCTTCGTGCATGTGCCGGTCGAACCCGTGCCCTCCCTGCTGCGAGGTTTCTCGGCTCCCGTGGTGCTGGAAGCTGAACTCAGTGACGACGCCTTGTTTACCCTGCTGGCGCACGATCTGGACCCCTTCAACCGTTGGGAAGCGGGGCAGAAGCTGGCCTTGCGTCGCATCCTGGCTGCCGTGGCGGGCAACGGCCATGTGGAGCTGGACGCACAATTCGTGTCGGCTCTGCGTGATGTGCTGCGTCACCCCGAGTTGGATGCCGCTTTCAAGGAATTGGTCCTGACCCTGCCAAGCGAAGCCTATGTGGCCGAGCAGTTGCTGGTGGTCGACCCACAACGCATTCACGAAGTGCGCGAAGGCATGAAGCTGCAGTTGGCGCATGCCCTGCATGACGACTGGGTGTGGGCATTCGAGCATCATCAAGACAATGGTGGCTACTCGCCTGACCCTGTCAGCGCAGGCCGCCGAGCCCTGAGCAATCTGGCTTTGAGCATGCTCGTGCTCAACGACGCTGTGCGAGGCAACCCGATCTGGACAGGTAAGGCCTTCCAGCGCTTCAAAGATGCCAACAACATGACCGACCGGCTGGGCGCCTTGTCAGCTCTGGTTCACGCGCATGCCGATCTGGCGCAACCGGCCTTGGAGCGTTTCCACGCCATGTTCAAGCACGAGGCCCTGGTTATTGACAAGTGGTTTGCCCTGCAAGCCAGTGCATCGGAGAAGAACGGCCAGGTCTTTGCTCGCTGCAAAGCCTTGCTGCAGCACCCCGACTTCACTCTGCGCACGCCCAATCGCGCACGCAGTTTGTTGATGGCGCTGTGCCAGATGAACCCGGCCGCCTTCCACCGTGCCGATGCAGCGGGCTATGTGTTCTGGGCCGATCGCGTCATCGAAATCGACAGCATCAACCCCCAGTTGGCCGCTCGTCTGGCCCGCTCGCTGGACCACTGGCGCCGTCTGGCCGAACCCTATCGCAGTGCGGCGCGCGAAGCCATCGCCCGCGTGGCCGCCAAGCCCGAGTTGTCGGATGACGTTCGCGAGATCGTCACCCGCGCTCTGCAAGATTGACTTTTCATTGAATCGAGTTTGAACATGACCAAACGCATCAGCCTCACGCAGTACCTGATCGAACAGCAACGCGGCGAGGCCCAGATCCCTGCCCAGTTGCGCCTGCTGATTGAAGTGGTGGCGCGCGCCTGCAAACGCATTGCCATCAGCGTCAACAAGGGCGCCTTGGGCGAAGTGCTGGGCAGTGCCGGCAGCGAAAACGTGCAAGGTGAAGTCCAGAAGAAGCTGGACATCATCGCCAACGAAGTGCTGATCGAAGCCAACGAATGGGGCGGTCACCTGGCTGGCATGGCGTCGGAAGAAATGGACGACATGCACGCCGTGCCCAATCGCTATCCACAAGGTGAATACCTGTTGCTGTTTGATCCCCTCGACGGTTCTAGCAACATCGACGTCAACGTCAGCATTGGCACCATCTTCTCGGTGCTCAAGCACAAGGGTGGCGATGTCACCAACGACAGCTTCCTGCAACCGGGCACCGATCAGGTGTGCGCCGGCTATTGCGTGTACGGTCCCCAGACCACCCTGGTGTTGACTGTGGGCCGCGGCGTGGTCATGTTCACACTGGATCGCGAGCAAGGCTCGTGGGTCATGACCGAAGACAACGTGCGCATTCCCGAAGACACCAAGGAATTCGCCATCAACATGTCGAACATGCGTCACTGGGCTCCCCCTGTGAAGCGCTACATCGACGAGTGCCTGCAAGGCAAGGATGGCGTGCGCGGCAAAGACTTCAACATGCGCTGGATTGCCTCCATGGTGGCCGATGTGCATCGCATCCTGACCCGTGGCGGCATCTTCATGTACCCCTGGGACAAGCGTGAGCCCAACAAGCCAGGCAAGCTGCGCCTGATGTACGAAGCCAACCCCATGAGCTTCCTGGTTGAGCAAGCCGGTGGCGCTGCCACCAACGGCCTGCAGCGCATCATGGAACTGCAGCCTTCGCAACTGCACGAGCGCGTGTCGGTGGTGTTGGGTTCGAAGAATGAGGTCGACCGCGTCACCGCCTATCACCGCGAAGCCGCACAAGGCTGATGTACAATTTTTGACTTCCCAGCACGATCAGTGCTGGTGATGCCGGTGTAGCTCAGTCGGTAGAGCAGCTCATTCGTAATGAGAAGGTCGGGGGTTCGATTCCTCTCTCCGGCACCACACTTTCAAAGCCGTCTGTTTCAGACGGCTTTTTTGTTTTTGCGGACCTATTTTTCGGGGACCAGTTGGTACTCAATCCAGGGGCAGGCATGACGGTCGATGTGCAGGGGCAGGAAAAGAAAACGGTTGGCTTGCTGACTGCGGCCCAGTCCTTGTTTCAGACCGCGGCCATTTTGTTGGCTACCTTGTCGGGTCTGGTGGGGGCGCAGTTGGCGCCACACCGTTCGATGGCGACCTTGGCTGTGGCCGTCATGGTGCTGGCTTCGGCGGCCATGATGATCCCTGCTTCCTTGCTGATGCAGCGTTTCGGGCGACGTTTGGGTTTCCTGATTGGCACGGGCTTGGGTTCGGCTGCAGGCTTGATTGCAGCGGCAGCCGTGCATTGGCATCGGTTCGAATGGTTTGTGTTGGCGCATGCCTTGTTCGGTGCTTACCAGGGGTTTGCTCAGTACTACCGGTTTGCAGCGGCCGACGTGGCCAGCCCTGCATTCAGGCCTCGCGCCATCTCATGGGTGATGATGGGTGGGGTGGTGGCCGCGGTGGCTGGGCCGAATCTGGCTCGCTGGAGCCAAGGTTGGGGGAGTGAGCCCTTCACCGCCTCGTTCCTCGTACTCAGTGGGCTCAGCGTGGCGTCTGCGGCCGTGCTCTATCGATTGAATTTGCCGTCCATGCATGCCGACGTCGCTGCGGGCGAGGCGCGCCCGTTGGGGCAGATCATGCGGCAACCTGTGTTCCTGACAGCGCTGTGCGGCTCGGCCGTGGGCTTTGCCATGATGATCATGGTGATGACGGCCACGCCGCTGGCCATGCAGGTTTGCGGTCATCCTCTGGGTGCGGCGGCCACGGTGATTCAGTGGCACGTGCTGGGCATGTTCCTGCCTTCGTTTTTCACAGGCCACCTGATCAAACGGATCGGTGTGTTGGCCGTGATGGCGTTGGGTGTGTTGGCCCTGGCAGCCCACGTGCTGGTGAGCTTGGCGGGAACCGACCTGGCGCATTTCGTCTCCGGTCTGATCCTCGTGGGGGTTGGCTGGAATTTCCTCTTCATTGGCGGCACCACCTTGGTCACGGAGGCTTACCGGCCTGCAGAGCGAGCCAAGACCCAGGCCGCACACGACTTCCTCGTGTTTGGCCTGGCATCGCTGGCCTCGTTTTCTGCGGGGGGGCTGCTGACCCAGTGGGGCTGGAGCGCGGTCAATTTGACCGTTTTGCCGTGCCTGGCATTGGCCGTTGTGGCCATTGGGGCGCTCGCGTGGTCACGCCGCCGTCAGCAGCGCTTGCTGGCTAAAGTGATGACGTGATCTGGTTGCGCCGACGCATGCGCCAGGCCACGGCACTGCCTGCGATCAGCAACGACATCAAAGATGGCTCAGGCACGGCGGTGACACGAACGTTGTCCAGGGCAGGGCCGTAAGGACCCGTGGTCTGCGAGTCAAAGCGCAGGGTGGTGCTGGCGCCGGTCGCTGTGAAGGTAAAGCTCTGGGGCAACCATTGCATGCTTTGGCGCGTATGCCCTGTTGTGTCGAAGGTAAAGGTAGCCGCTGTGCCGGCCGCCGATACCACGAAGGATTTGACGCTGGGGGCATCATCCGGGTTGCCTGATAAGGCGAACGAAACCAGGTACTTCTGTCCAGCCAGGGTATCGAAGGTTTGGGCAATGCCATAGACATCGCTGTGCTCGCCATTGAGGTCGATGCTGAAGTCGCCATCAGCGGCCTGCCAGCGGTTGAATCTGACATAGTTGATGGAGCCAGCCAAAACATCCCATCCCGGCAGCAAGGTTTCACCGGCCAAGACCAAAGGCTCTGATGAATCAGATTCGATGCTCGGGTCGTGTAGTTCAAAGCTGCCGTTTGTGAATGGCGCAGCTTGCGCGCTGGCGGTGGCAAGACATGCCAGGCCGATTGCAGTCCATTGGGTCGGGTTCATGTGACGCTCCTGATAACGGTGAGGAATCGGACGTCTGGCGGCTGTGACGGCTGGCTGCCAAGCGATGGGATGGTCAGGCTATGCCTGACAGCAGCTGTCGTCAAACCCCTAACTTGCGTCACTCGTTGGCCAGCGCCTCGACTTGAATGCGTAGCGTCACATCCATGTTGAAGCCATAGGCCTTGCCCAGGTCCATCCCAAAGGCGTCGCGCTGGAAGGTGGCGGTGGCATCCGCTCCGCAGATTTCGCGTTTGAGCATGGGGTGAGGCATGCACTTGAGCTTCAGGATCTGGAGTTGCAAGGGACGTGTGACGCCATGCATGGTCAATTCGCCGTCTACCGTGGTGGGCATGCCCTTGTCGTCGAAGCCTGCCAATTTGCCTTTGTAGGTCGCGGTAGGGTACTTGGCGGTGTCGAAGAAGTCGGCGCTGCGGGCTTTGCTGTTCATCAGGTCCAGACCGAAGTCGATGCTGTCGGTGTCAACCGTGATGTTGATGCTGCTCTCGCGTGTCGCACGGTCGTACACGATGGTGCCCGCCGTTTTATTGAACTTGCCGCGCCAAACCGATAAGCCCGCCATGTGATCGGCCTCGAAGCTGGGGTAGGTGTGGGTGGGCTCGATCTGGTAGGTCACTGGTGCGGCGTGCGCGACCATGGTGGTGAGGGCTGCGAACATGGCAGCGAAGGTGATTCGGGTCATGGTCTCTCTCCGGGGTTCATGGTGCAGAAGGCGTTGTCGGGAGACGTTAACACGTTCATCGGTCAGAGGGGGCCTCCCAGGGAATGCGACCGACATCCATTAAAGTGGCAGGATGTCTGCTGTTCAGTCTCATCAGCCCATGGTTTTCGTGGACCTGGAAACCACGGGCGCGACCGCCACGGTTGATCGCATCACGGAAATCGGCATCGTGGAGGTCAACGAGGAAGGCGAGGTGCGCGAGTGGTCCAGCCTGGTCAACCCGCAGACGCCCATCCCAGGCTTCATTCAAGGACTGACTGGCATCACCGATGACATGGTGGCCTCGGCGCCCACGTTTGCCGAGTTGGCCGACGAGGTGTTGAGTCGTTTGCATGGCCGCTTGTTCGTGGCCCACAACGCACGGTTTGACTACGGCTTTCTGAAGAACGAATTCAAGCGACTGGGGCTGGATTTCAAAGCGCCAGTGCTGTGCACGGTGAAACTGTCGAGGCAGTTGTACCCGCAGCATGCCAAGCACAGCCTGGATGCCCTGATCGAGCGGCACGGCTTGCATATGCCTGCCCGGCATCGCGCCTTGGCCGATGCGGCTGTGCTGTGGCAGTTCTGGCAGGTGCTCGGGCGGCAGTTTGAACCCGACGTGGTTCGCCAGGCGGTGTCGCAGCTGACGGGGCGCAGCAGTTGGCCCACGCATCTCGATCCGGCTTTGCTGGATGCCATGCCAGAGCGGCACGGGGTGTACCTTTTCTACGGGGACAACGATTTGCCGCTGTACATCGGCAAGGCCAACAACTTGCGTCAGCGCATCTTGTCGCACTTCAGTGCCGATCACCGCCTGGCCAAGGAGATGAGCCTGTCTCAGCAGGTGCGACGCATTGACTGGATCGAGACCGAGGGCGAGATGGGGGCTTTGCTGAAAGAGGCCCAGTTGATCAAGCAATGGCAGCCGATTCACAACCGCCGCTTGCGGCGCAGCAATGAGTTGTGCACGTGGCGTTTGGTGCCCATGCAGAGCGGCGAAGACGAGGGACTCAAGCCTGAGTTGGCGTGGGCGCGCGATCTGGACTGGGGTGCGCAGCAGCAGGTCTATGGTTTGTTTGGCAGCCAGCGCGATGCGGTGAAAACCCTGCGTGAAATCGCAGAAGGGGCGCAGTTGTGTCTGGCCACCTTGGGGCTGGACAAGGTGCCTGCGGGGCGGCCGTGTTTCGGCTACCAGTTGCATGCCTGCAGTGGGGTGTGCGTGGGGCAGGAGTCTTTGGCCGCACACAGCGCTCGGCTACAGAACGTGCTGACGAACTGGCAGGTGCGCGTTTGGCCGTTTGATGGCCCGGTGATGGTGCGTGAAGGCCAGGCCTGGCATGTGCTGGATGCGTGGTGCTATCTGGGCTCGGCGCGAACGCAGGCCGATGTGCAGGCCTTGCTCAAGCAGGGGCGCCCTTCGTTTGACAAGGACACCTACAAGATTCTGGTGAGCTGGTTGCCCAAGCTCGGGTCGGTCATTTCGGTGAACGACGGCGAAGTGTTTTCGGTGTCGTTCCCTGCCACTTCCGCCACGCTTGACTGAAGGCGCTGCCTGATTGATAGCCCAACTCCCTGGCCAGTTGCGACAGGGGCAGTTCGGGGTTCTGGGCCATGCGTTGCTGGGCGTGCTGCATGCGTGCGGCTTGCAACAGCTCCCTCACGCTCGTGCCGTGTTCGGCCAAACGCCTTTTCAAGGTGCGTTCGCTGGTGTGCAGCAAAGTGGCCAGGCGGGGCAGGTGGCCACCAGCCTGGTCCAAGGTCAGGCGCAGGGTTTGCCGTACCTGTTCCAGCCAGTCTGCAGCGGGGGCCCGTAGTGAAGGATGCGATGCCGAGGCTTCGGCCAATGAGGCTTCCAGGGCCAGCGTCAAGGCTTGCTTCAGTCCGGGATTGGCTTGTCGCAGTGGCAAATCGAGCAGAAAGCGGGGCCCGGTCAGGCTGTTGGTGGTGCCGTCGAAGTGCAGGGGGCACTGAAAAATGCGGTGGTAGGCACTGAGGTCGTTGGGCCGGGCGTGGCAGAAGGTCACGCTCAGAGGTGTGGCGGCGCTGCCCGTGATCCATTGACCAAAACGCACCCAGCTGGCCAGCGTGGCCTCATTGATGGGGCGCAGCAAGGCGGGCGAAGCACCATCTGGGCGCCAGCACAGGGTGATGGTGTCGTCGGTCAGGGTTTGCTCAAAGTGGCCGTGGCCCATGACCAGGGCTTGGTAGCGCAGATTCAGCGCCAGCGCTTCTCCCACGGTTTCGCAGCTCATCAGGGCATAGCCCAGTTGATGCAGGTCGTCCGGCCGAATGGCTTCCCCGACCAGCAACGGCAAGCTGGTGTGTCCCGTCAGGGTGATGCCCGCCTGGTACAGGCACAGTACTTGGGGTTGAGAGATGCGGTGCCCTGCATCTTGCAATTCGGCTTCATCCAGGGCCGCGTGTTCAAGCAGGACCTGGCGGTCTGCCCCCAATTGGCAGGCGATGTCGAGCACATGGCGGACATAGCCGCTGGCATAGGTTGGAAGCATGCGTTGAGTTTACCAATTGGGCCTTGAAATTTATCAATTGGGCCAACTCGTGGAAACCATCACGACAAGCCTCCTGAGCTTGAGGAAGATGGCGGCCATGGCTATCGCAACTTCCTCCTCCATTCCGTACACCGGTGGTCTGCCCTGGGTGGGGCAGACCCTGGACTACCACCGCAATGCCTTTGATTTTTACTGGCGCGTGTACCAGGCGCACGGTGAGGTCAGCCGGTCCACGCTGTTGCTCAGGTCGGTTTACAACCTGCTGGGGCCTGATGCCAATGAGTTGGTTCTGATGAATCAGGCCGGCATTTTCAGCAGCAAGTCGGCGTGGGAAGAGGTGCTGCTGGCCTTGTTCCCGGGCGGTTTGATGTTGCGTGATGGGGCCGAGCATCGCTCGCATCGACGCCTGATGCAGGGCGCGTTCAATCACGAGTCCTTGCAGAGCTACCACCAGGTCATGCTGGGCACGGTGGATTGCACCTTGGCCAACTGGCCTCAACAGCAAGCGGTGCCGTTTCTGAACCTGGTCAAAGGTCTGACCTTGGAAATGGCCACCCAGGTGTTCATGGGTCAAGCCCCAGGCACGGTGGCCAACGAGTTGCAGCAAGACTTTGTCGACATGGTGCAAGCCAGTGTGGCTTTGCTGCGCTTGAATCTGCCCTTCCTGTCGTACGGCAAGGGCTTGGCAGGGCGGCAGCGCCTGGTGCGCTACTTTGCCGAGCGGGTGCCTGCCAAAAGGGCCAGCCAGGACCGGGATCTGTTCGCCCGTCTGGCTCAGGCCAAGGACGAGGCGGGCCAGAATTTCAGTGACGAGGATGTGATCAACCACATGATCTTCCTCATGATGGCGGCCCATGACACCACCACCAGCACCTTGACCAGCGTGGTGCGGGTGTTGGCCGAGAACCCACAGTGGCAGCATCGTCTGCGCGAGGAAATGCGAGCCTTGCCTGCCCCTCTGGCTTTTGCCGATCTGGCACACATGCCTTTGGCCGATCAGGTCATTCGCGAAGCCTTGCGCATGTACCCGCCGGTGCCCACCATTCCGAGGTTCGCCTCGGAGGCATTCGAATTCAAGGGGCATCTCATTCCTGCGCGCTCTTTGGTGGCGCTCAGCCCTCTGGTGTCGCATTACCAGCCCGATATCTGGACCGACCCTCACCGCTTTGACCCTGAACGATTTGCCTCGCACCGGGCCGAAGATCGCCGCCATCGCTATGCCTGGATTCCCTTTGGCGGCGGCGTGCACAAGTGCATCGGCATGCACTTTGCCGACAACCAGATCAAGCTGATCCTGTATCACCTGCTGCGGCAGTACGAATGGCAATTGGCCGAGTCGAGTCGGGCGCCTCAGATTGAATGGATCCCGATTTGCCATCCACGAGATGGCTTACCCGTGGTGTTGAGGAAAACCTCACACGACTGACCTATTTTCTTGCCTCGGAGGGCCGATAAGGAAGGGTGGTCTTTGGGCTGGAGGCACCCTTTCATGGATCCATTCAAGGTCAAGGTCTGGAACATGACCGAGATGACGGAGGCTGAAAAGCAGCAACTCCGTCTTCGTCGTTTGCTGCTGGCCCTCGTGGCTTACAGCATTCCGTTGGTCATGGTGGTGATTGCCTGGGCCATGGGGCTGGCGCGCACCGAGGCCCTGTACGTGTTCATCGCGGCGCCGGTCATCTTGAATTTGATCTTTTTCATGGCGATCAAGACAGGCCTGAATTTGCGCAGCCGCGATCCGAGTCTGACCATGTGGCAGATGCTCGGGGCCACGATGGCCGCACACGGTGCCTTGCACTTTGCCGGCCCAGCCCGGCACATCATGCTGATTTCCATGGTGGTGGGGTTTGGCTTCGGCATTTTCAAGCTGGGGGCGCTAGAGCTGGCCATCGTGTCCTTTGTCGGCGTGGCCCTGTACGCAATCGATGCCTGGTGGATCATTCATCATCAGCCAGGCGTGCTGAATCCGTCAGAGGAAGTCTTGGCGGTACTCACCCTGGTGGTGGTGGGGATCTGGATCTCCGTCTTTGCCGGACACATGAACAACTTCCGGCGCAAGATGCGCGAGGCCAATCGAGATTTGACCAAAGCGCGCATCGACGCGGAAGCGGCCAGCCAGGCCAAAGGCGAATTCCTCGCCAACATGAGTCATGAAATCCGAACGCCCATGAACGGCGTCATAGGCATGCTCGAAACGCTGTCGATGACCAAGCAAAGTCCTCAGCAAAAAGAGCTGACGGCAATTGCCAAGAACAGCGCTGAAAGCTTGCTGAGCTTGATCAACGACATCCTCGATCACTCCAAGATCGAGGCGGGCATGCTGGTGATCGAGAACATTCGCTTTGATGTCAGAGAGCTGCTGGAGAACATTGCGGACTCGATGGTGCTGACGGTCAGCAAGAAGAACATCGATCTGATTCTCGATATTGCGCCAGACATGCCCACGCAATTGGTGGGCGACCCCAATCGCCTTCGCCAGGTGCTGGCCAACCTGTTGAGCAATGCGGTGAAGTTCACCTCTGAGGGGCATATCCGCATCCAGGCTCGGGTGGTCGGCACCCCGGAGGCCGAAGGTCATGTGCGGATTCAGTTCTGCGTGGAAGATACCGGCATCGGCATGACAGCCGAGCAGTCAGCCAAGATCTTCGAGAAGTTCACGCAGGCGGATGTGTCGACCACGCGCCTGTACGGTGGCACGGGCCTGGGGCTGGCGATCTTCAAACAGCTGGTTGGATTGATGGGGGGCGAGTTCGGCGTGGAAAGCGAACTGGGCAAGGGGAGCCGCTTCCACGTGACCATGCCCTTCCCGGTTGAAGCCGAGGTGGTGCCGCCCTCTGCGGCCCTGGTCGGCAAGCGGGTGGTGTTTGTGACCGATGGGACGCCGCACGGTGAGGTGCTGCAGCAGGAGCTTCGACACCTGGGCTTAGAAGTTCAGGTGCTGGACGCCGGCTTCGCTGTGCTGGATTTTGGGGATCCGAACTCGGGCTACACCCCCCCTGATGCGTTCATTTTCTCCGCGCAAATGCAGGGCATTGATGCCCTCAGCTTGTCGCAGGCCTTGGTGGAAGATCCTCTGATCAAATCGATTCCTCGCATCAGCTACGGTCCGTCGATGGGTGTGCAGCCGATTGACGAGTGGGTGGCTGCTGGTTTGAAGGGCCATGTGACCCGCCCCGTGCACCAGGCGGATGTGCAAGCCGTGCTTCAAGCGGTCTTGCTACCTGGGTCGAGCCGTCGATTTGCCTGCAGACAAACCATGGTGGCTGGGGCTGAGCGTCAACTCGGCAGTGAATCGATTCACTTCAAGGGCAAGCGGATTCTGGTTGTCGACGACAACCCGGTGAACCAGAAAGTGGCAGTCAGCCTGCTGACGCCTTATGGTTGCGAAGTGATGTGTGCCAATAACGGTCAGGAGGCGGTGGACGTGGTGTCGCTGCAGCGCTTCGACCTGGTCTTCATGGACTGCCAGATGCCCGTGATGGATGGGTATGAGGCCACCCGACAAATTCGCTTGAGGGAAGAGCAGGGGGGGCGACGCTTGCCCATCATTGCCCTGACCGCCAGTGCCATGTCGGAGGACAGTGTCAAGTGCCGCCTCGCGGGCATGGACGACTACCTGTCCAAACCGATTCGTCCTCACACCATCGTGACCGTACTCGACCGGTGGCTGCATGGCACCCCCAATTTCATCAACGCGGATGCCGAGGGGCCGGCCGAGCCTCAGGCGGACTCTTGCGCAGAAAACGACCCGGCGCTGGAGGAATTTCAGAACATGAGGGAGGCCCTGGGAGATGGATATGAGGGGCTTGTCACGTTTTACCTTGAAGACGCCGCGGAGAAGTTGGATAAACTGAAAAAAGAGATCAAGTCAGACGCCGCGTCGAATGACGTCATGCAACTGGCTCATGCGCTCAAAGGCCCGTCGCTGGCGATGGGTGCGCGTGATTTCGCGCAGGTGCTTGGCGGCATTGAAACAGCGGCCCGCAGAGGGGATGGCCCGGGAGTCATGGCCTGTGCGTCCGAACTCGATCAGCAATTTGACCGTGTGCGACGGATTCTGCAGGATCTTGTCGCAACAGGAGTGGCAGCGTGAAAGTCGTGATTGCAGATGATGATGGCATCACTCGGCAGATTCTGCGTAATCTGCTGACCGAAGCTGGTCATGAAGTGATTGGCGAAGCCAAAAATGGACAAGATGTGGTGGAAAGCTGTTTGCTGCATCAGCCCGATGTGCTGTATCTGGACATTCACATGCCCATGTTGTCGGGCTTTGAGGCTTTGCCACAAATACGGCAAGCCTGCCCCAGCGTGCATGTGGTGATGATCAGCGCATCGTCCACCCTGGAGAACGTGCGTCAAGCAGCCAAGATGGGCGTCAGCGGCTTTCTGGTGAAGCCTTTCACGCCGGCCAAGGTGCTGGCCTCGCTGCCGAAGTCGAAGGCCTGAACACACCGAAGGCCGAGCGGCCTGATCCGCTCAACCCATGAGGAAGTTGTGCACCTGGGCGGCCGTTCTGGCCGGGTCCTCTTGCATGAAGCAGTGCCCACCCGGAACTTGCTCGGCCTGAATGAACTGATTGATCGACGCAGCCTGAACCGCTGACGGACCCACGAAAGGCATGGTGTCTTGCGCATGCAAGATCAGGGTCGGAATGCGGATGCGACCCACCGAACCCCACAAGCGCTCGGGTGCCGAGCTGAAAATGTCGGCCTCGCGCGAGGGGGCGCACTTCAACTCCACGCCACCGTCTGGTGTGTCTCTTAGCGCGTGATTCACGAAGGCGCGCAAGGCCTCGTCACTCCAGCCCTTATAGGTGCCACGTCCGTGCAGGGCTGCAAATGCCGCCTCGCGGTCAGGCCAATGTTTGCGACGGCGCATGGCCGCCTTGGCCAGAGGGGTCAGCCGCCCCGCACCCACCAGACTCACCACCGACATGCCCATCAGCATGGTGGGCGAAAACAGCACGGGGTCGAGCAGAATGGCCTTGCGGAAGGTGTGCTGGCGGTCAGCCAGCAACAAAGCCGTCAGCACGCCACCGAAGCTGTGCCCCAGCGCGAAATGAGGCACATCGGCGTAGAGATGAGCGTGGGCCTGGAAGGCCTGCATGGCCAACTCCGCATTGCGGTTCCAGCCCAGGAAGCGTTCGCCGTGGTCGCTGTCGCCATGCCCCTGGATGTCTGACAGCCACAAATCGAAGTCTTGCGACAGGTGCATGAGCATGGGCTCGTAGGTGCGCCCGCAAAACCCGTTGCCATGTAGAAAGTGGATGACGGGTTTGCCGCGCGGGGGGGTGTACCAACCGCGCAAGGTCAGACCCTTTTCAGAGGTGGGGTAAGTCCAGACTTCGAACATAGGCTACTATCGTGCCATGAAAATCAAACAAGCGCTTGATTTTGCTGTGGAGCCTGTTGAACCCGTCGAGGAAGCCGCCTCCCTCAAGGGTTTGCGGGCTCGTGAGCGCTTGATTGAAGAAGCCAGTCGCATCTTCGCAGACAAGGGCTTTGCCAAGGCATCAACACGGGAAATTTGCCTGGCTGCGGGCCAGAATGTGGCTGCCATTCATTACTACTTTGGTGACAAGGCCGGTTTGTATCGTGCCGTGCTGCAGCGGCCCCTGGAAGGCATGGCCTCGGTGTTTGCGCAGTTGTCTGCACCGGAGTTGACGCTGGAGCAAGCGCTGCATCTGTTCATGTCGGCTTTGCTGTGTCCTTGGGGGCATGATGAGCAGGCAGAGTGGTGCTTGCGGCTGCATCTGCGTGAAATGATCGAGCCCACGCATGAGTACAAGGATGTGATCGCGCAACACATTCTGCCGCTGCACACGCAGTTGGTGGAGTTGCTGGCTCGGCATGTCGGGGCGACCCAGGTAGACGATGCGCTGCATCAACTGGCCTTTGCCTTGGCGGCCATGGTGCATGACTACGGCATGTCGCGCGAGTTCATGAATGTGTTGGCCCCCTCTTTGCTGTCTGGAGATGGGGCACTCGACCAGGTGTTGTCTCGCTTGGTCGGTTATGGATTGGCCCTGGTGGAGCACGAGCGTCGTGTCCGCCAAGGCGGTTGATTTCAATCTCAAATTTTGGCCCTTGGAGGCCTGCAAGGAAGAAGCCCATGATGACGAGGGAGAAGCACACACGCCGCGCAGTCCAGATGCTGTCTGTACTGGTTCTGGCCGGTTTGCTCGGAGCTTGCGGAAAGAAGGGCGAGGCCACCGCTTCGCCAGGTGATGCCACTGCGGCCTCAGCCGCGAAAGCAGCAAGCCCGCGGGCGTCTGCTGAGGTGAATCCGGCGTTGACGGTCAGCACTGTGTTGCCAGAAACAGCTGCCTGGCCGGTGGCTGTGGCGGCCAATGGTTCGATCGCCGCCTGGCAGGAAGCCAGTGTGGGCGCCGAAGTGGGCGGGCTGCGCCTGGAGCGCGTCCTGGTCGAGGTGGGTGACAGTGTGCGCAAGGGCCAGGTCATGGCCGTGCTGCGCCAGGACAGCGTGCGCAGCGAGGTGGCCCTGTCGAAAGCCGCTTTGACCGAAGCCGAGGCCATGTTGGCTGAAGCCAAGGCCAACGCGGCCCGGGCTCGCTCCCTGCAGCCCACCGACATGATCAGCAAGCAAGACGCCTTGCGCGCCACCACGGCAGAGCAGACAGCCACCGCCCGTGTTGATTCGATGCGAGCCCAATTGGCGGTGAATCAGTTGCGTTTGGCTCAAACCGAAGTGGTGGCGCCTGACGATGGGGTGGTCTCGGGTCGTACCGCCACCGTGGGCGCCGTGGTGCAACCTGGCCAGGAATTGTTCCGCCTGGTGCGTCGTAACAGGCTGGAATGGCGAGCAGAGGTTGCCGCAGCCGATCTGCATCGAATCAAGTCGGGCATGGTGGCCCGACTCGCCGCTGCAGGCGGGCCAGCCCTCACAGGCAAGGTTCGCACCGTGGCCCCCACTGTTGATGCGAACACGCGAAGTGGTCTGGTCTATGTGGACCTGGATGCCGAGGGCGTGAAAACCAGTGGCGTCAAGCCCGGCATGTTTGCCAATGGCCAGTTTGATATTGGCCAGGCACAAGGTCTGACCGTACCCCAAACCGCGGTTCAATTGCGCGATGGCTTTGCCTATGTGTTCCGTGTGGGCAGTGACAACAAGGTGGCGATGACCAAGATTCAGGTCGGCCGCCGCATGTCGGATCGGGTCGAGGTACTCAAGGGCCTCGATGCCAGCACCCCCGTGGTGGCGTCTGGTGTGGGCTTCCTGACCGATGGCGACACGGTCCGTGTGGTGGCCGCGCCTGCGTCGACATCTACGCCGGCATCTGGCGTCACATCGGCAGTTGCCCGCTGAAACGAGAGGCCTGAACCATGAACGTATCAGCCTGGTCCATTCGCAACCCGATTCCGGCGTTGCTTTTGTTCGTGCTACTCACGCTGGGAGGCCTGCTGGGTTTTTCCAGCATGAAGATCCAGAACTTCCCGGACATTGATCTGCCCACGGTGACCGTGTCGGCCGCTTTGCCTGGGGCTTCGCCGGCACAGCTGGAAACCGAAGTGGCGCGCAAGATCGAGAACTCGATTGCCACGCTGCAAGGGGTCAAGCACATCTACACCAAGGTGCAAGATGGCGCGGTCACCGTGACCACCGAGTTCCGCCTGGAAAAGCCCACGCAAGAGGCGCTCGATGATGTGCGCAGCGCTGTCTCCCGTATTCGATCGGACCTGCCCGGTGACCTGCGCGACCCGGTCATCAACAAGATGAATCTGTCGGGTATGCCGATCCTGACCTACACGGTGGCGTCTTCGCGCATGGACGACGAGGCCCTGTCGTGGTTTGTCGATCACGATGTGACCAAGACCCTGTTGGCGGTCAAGGGGGTGGGTGCCATCAACCGCGTGGGCGGCGTGAACCGTGAGGTTGCCATCGAGCTGGACCCTGCCAAGCTGCTGGCACTGAACGCCTCGGCCGCCGACATTTCTCGCCAGTTGCGCAATGTGCAGCAGGAAGCCTCCGGCGGGCGCGCTGACATCGGTGGGGCCGAGCAATCGGTGCGCACCATTGCCACCGTGCAAACGGCTGAGGAACTGGCTGCGATGGACATTGCGCTGTCCGATGGCCGGCACATTCGACTCGACCAGGTGGCGACCGTGCGCGACACCGTGGCCGAGCAGCGTTCCGGGGCCTTGCTGGATGGCAAGCCCGTGGTCGCGTTCGAGATCGTGCGATCGCTGGGCGCCGGTGAAGTCGAGGTGGAACATGGCGTGAAGGCCGCACTGGAGAAAATGCGCGCCAAGCATCCGGAAATCGCCATCACCGAGGCGTTCAACTTTGTTGATCCCGTGTCGGAGAACTATCACGGCTCGATGTACCTGCTCTACGAGGGGGCCATTCTGGCCGTGATCGTGGTGTGGTTCTTCCTGCGCGACTGGCGTGCCACCCTGGTGGCTGCGGCGGCGCTGCCGCTGTCGGTCATCCCGGCTTTTGGTGTGATGTACCTGTTCGGTTTCTCGATCAACGTGGTGACCTTGTTGTCGCTGTCGCTCGTGGTCGGCATCCTGGTGGATGACGCCATCGTGGAAATCGAAAACATCATGCGCCACCTGCGCATGGGCAAGACACCCTACCAGGCGGCGATGGAGGCCGCTGATGAGATTGGCTTGGCGGTGATTGCCACCACCTTCACCCTGATTGCCGTGTTCCTGCCTACCGCGTTCATGAGCGGCGTGGCGGGCAAGTTCTTCGTGCAGTTCGGCTGGACCGCGGCGATTGCGGTGTTCTTCTCTCTGGTCGTGGCTCGCATGCTGACCCCCATGATGGCGGCCTACATCCTCAAGCCGATCACCAAAGAGCATCCGGACCCTTTGTGGATGACGAAGTATCTGGGGTGGGCGCGTTGGTGTTTGAAACACCGGATGCTGACTTCCTTCGCGACCGTGGTCTTTTTCGTGGGCTCGTTCTTCCTGGTGGGCTTGTTGCCGACTGGCTTCATTCCACCTGATGACCTATCTCAAACCCAGGTCACGATCACATTGCCACCGGGGAGTGTCTATTCGCAGACTCGTGAGGTGGCCGAGCAGGCGCGAACCATCGTCTCACGCAACCCGCATGTCAAGAAAATCTATACCGCCATTGGCGCGGGTGCCGCTGGCGGGGATCCGTTCATGCAAGGCGGCGCCACCGAGGCGCGCAAAGCAACCCTCACACTGAACCTGACGCACCGCACGCAGCGCGCGGGCACCAGCAAGCAAGACATTGAAGCGCAATTGCGCCAAGCGCTGGAGGTATTGCCGGGTGCCCGCATCAACATCGGCTTCGGTGGTTCCGCCGAAAAGTACATTCTGGTGCTGGCCGGTGAAGATGGCCGAGTGCTGGCGGAACACGCCCAGTTGGTGGGGCGCGAGTTGCGCACCATTCCAGGCATTGGCAATGTGACTTCGACCGCCAGCCTGGTTCGGCCCGAACTCATCATTCGCCCGGACACGGCCAAGGCGGCAGACCTGGGTGTGAGTACCGCAGCCATTGCCGACACCTTGCGTGTGGCCACCATGGGTGACTACGATCAGGCCCTGCCCAAGTTGAACCTGTCTCAGCGCCAGGTGCCGGTGGTGGTGCGCCTGAAGCCCGAGGCGCGTGGCGACATCGATCTGTTGTCGCGCTTGCCCGTGCCCGGTGCGCGCGGCCCGGTGCCCTTGTCAAACGTGGCGGAGCTGCGTATGGACAGTGGGCCCGCGCAGATCGATCGCTACGACCGCTTGCGCAACGTCAACTTCGAGATCGCCCTCAATGGCCAGCCCTTGGGTGAGGTCGAGAAGTTGGCCATGAACCTGCCCAGCATTCGCAACATGCCACCTGGGGTCACGCAGACCACCGTGGGTGATGCCGAAGCCATGGGTGAATTGTTCGCCAGCTTTGGTCTCGCCATGCTGACGGGCGTGATCTGCATCTACGTGGTGCTGGTGCTGCTGTTCCACGGTTTCGTGCAGCCTGTCACCATCCTGGTGGCTCTGGTCCTGTCGGTGCCGGGCGCGTTCTTTGCCTTGTTCGTCACCCACACAGCGCTGTCCATGCCGTCCATGATCGGTTTGATCATGCTGATGGGCATTGCCACCAAGAACTCGATCCTGTTGGTGGACTACATCGTGCTGGCCCGCAACGAGCATGGCCTGAGCCGCTGGGAAGCGGTCATTGACGCTTGCCACAAGCGGGCGCGCCCGATCATCATGACCACCATCGCGATGGGTGCCGGCATGGTGCCGATTGCCTTGGGTGTGGGGGTGGACCCGAGCTTCCGCTCGCCCATGGCCATTGTGGTGATTGGGGGCTTGATCACCTCCACCTTCCTGAGCCTGCTGGTCATTCCGGTGGTGTTTACCTACGTGGACGACCTGATCAACTGGTCGCTCAAGTGGACGCGGAAAGGCGCCGCGTCAGCCAACGCACCAGGGGGCCCAGAAGCGGCAGTCGGGCATACAGCTCTTCAGCCGGATCCCAATAGTCCCGGTGCTGCGTGATGCGGCCATCTGAGGCATAAGTCAAACGAGTGGCGCCATGGATGCGCCACTCTTTTTTTCCGGGGCGCTGGATGATGAAGTCCCAGGTCAGCCAGGCATGGTCATCAACGGTGTCGGCGCTGAGCACTTCGAAGCGAGGCGAGTTCAGGGTCTCGAACATGTGGCTGAACACCCGCTCGATGGCCTTCAAACCCTGGACGTGGTTGAAGGGGTCTTTGAAGCGCGCGTCGCGCGTGTAGAGCGCTTCGAGCTGCGACAGGCTGGCCGGCGTCAGGTTTTCAAAGAAGTGGATCACGCGAGCGGTTCGCGCATCGATGTGGGAGGTCATGTCGATCAGGGCTCACAGGCCGGTGGCGCGTTTGACGAGGGCGAAGTACAGCGAGTGTGGCAGCATCCGCATCAATTTCAGCCACCAGGTGAAGCGCTTGGGGAAGTGAATCTCGAAGCGTCCTTTCTCCCACCCAGACAGGATGGCCTGAGCGGCCTGCTCGGGGGTGAGCAGGGCGGGCATGGCGAACTGGTTCTGGGCCGTCAAAGGTGTGGCCACGAAACCGGGATTGATGATGGAGACTCCCAAGCCCTGGTCGTGGAGATCCAGGTACAGCGTGTCGGCCAGATGTTGCAGCGCCGCCTTGGTGGGGCCATAGGCCAGTGAATTGGGCAGTCCGCGGTAGCCGGCCACACTGGCGACCAGACTGAGGTGGCCGTGCCCTTGTTTCAACAGAATCGGCAGCACGGCGTCGAGCAGGTGCCAAGCCCCGGTGAGGTTGACCTGCTGATGTTTCAGCGCCTCGTCCAGGTCCATCTCGGTGGCGCGCATGGGGCGGTAGTGGCCAGCGCAGAACAACACCAGATCCAGCCGGCCGGCGCTCGCCACGATCGACTGCGCGGCCTGCTTCAGTGCCTGCCGATCGGTCACGTCCACCGGCAAGGCGTGGCTACCTGGGTGGGCCTGCGTGAACTCATCCAACGCCGAAGCCGAGCGGGCCGACACAATGACGCGGGCACCGTGCGCATGCAGGGCATGAGCCACGGCTCGCCCAATGCCCGTGGAGGCTCCGACCAGCCAGACCACCTGGCCAGACCAGTGGCGGATGCGAGGGTTGAGAGCCATCAATGCCATGGGGTTCACAGTCGGGTGAAGGACAAGGTGACCTCGCCCAGGCGAATGCCGAACTTGCTCATCACGGCCTTGTTGATCATGGTCTTGTCGTCAACCAGGAACATCCAGTCGTCGAACTGCACATGCCAGACCCGGCCATCTACTGGCAAGGCGAGGGTGTAGCCCCAGCGCAGGGCGTTGCCCGCAGCCTCTCCCGACGCTTCTCCCACCACGTCATCGGCCCTGCCGCTGTAGCGACCTTGCCCATGGTCGGTGAGGTGCCACACGCGTTGCTGCTTGGTGCCGTCACTGTAGGTGAAGCGTTCATCGAGCGTGCCTTGGTTGCCCTGCCAGGTGGCCTGCATGTCGACCACGAAGCGCTTGACCACGCGGCCCTGCCGGTCGGTGAACACGCCATGTGCCCGCACGGGGCCGTTGAAGTATTGACGCAGATCCAGGCGAGGTTGCTCTTGAGCGTAGTCCTGTACCTGGGGGCCTGCGCAGCCGCTCAGGTTGAGCGCCATCATGCCGCCGAGTGCAGCGATGGCCGTCAGTCGCGTCCAGCGATTCATGGCTGTCCTTTCAAAATGGGGTAACGGCGGCTGGCCGCCACCAGGCTTGCGCCTGCGGCGACCTTGAACACGCAAGGCAGTACGCCGTAGGTCCATGCCAAGGCCGACAGGTTTTCAGGGGTGGAGACGCCCGTCTTGAAGCCCAGCCAGCCCAGCAGGGGCAGAGCCAGGCCCGAGGCCAGCGCGAGGTTGAGCTTGGTGGCGGCCGTCCACCAGCCGAAGAATTGACCCTCGTCCTGTTGGCCTCGCCCCGACTGATGAATCAGTCCGGTCAAGATGGCCGCCGGAATCGTCAGGTCTGCCCCCAGGGCCAGACCTGTGAGAACACAAACGACTTCGAAGGCCAGCGCGTCACCAGGCCCCAGGGCAGGAACCGCGCAGAAGGCTGCGACGCTGAGTGCCATGCCGACCAGCCAACTGGGCACCAACCCCCAGCGCTTGACCAGTCGTACCCACAGCGGCAGCCCAACGGCTGCTGCCAGGAAATAGCTGGCCAGGAAGACGGGTTCCCATTCAGGGGCTTGCAAGCTGTCGCGCACAAAAAACGGCAGCAAGGTCGCCGGCATGGCACTGGCGCTGCCGTTGAGCAGAAACACGACCAGCAATGCGACGAAGGGGTGGTCACGCCACACGGAGTGGTGGGAGATGGTCGATGCGGGCACAGCCTGCGATGTCGCATCAGGCGTACCGCCACGGATCGGATTCAAATGGAATGGCAACAGGTGGTGCGCCAGGGTCTGGTGTAGGGTCCATAAGCCCAGGACCAGGGCCAGGGCCAGAGTGATCGAAGTGGCTTGCAAGCCAGCCCAACCCGGCAAGACGCTGGCCAGCAACACGCCTGCCAGCGCGGCACCTTCACGCCATGCCACCAGGGCGGTGCGTTCCTGTGGCTGCCCACCCCAACGTGCGGCCCAGGTCTGATGGACGATGGAAACCAGGCTGAACGCGATGTAGGTCACCACCAGTGCGCTTGCCAGCCAGACCAGCAATGCCGTCTGCTCGCCCTGCGGGGGGGCCCACAGGGCCGCAAAGCCCAGGGCCATGACCGCTGCACCCAAGCCTGCGGCTTGCCAACTGCGCCTGGGGTTGCGGGCAAACAAGCGATCGGCCCATCGCCCCAAGGCCGGGTCGATCATGGCGTCCAGCAGGCGGGTCATCAACAGCAGCGCCCCCAGGGTGGCCAGTGGGACGGCGTGGTGTTCGGCGTAATGTCGAGGCAGCAGCACATACAAGGGCAGCGATACAAAGGCCAGGGGGAGCCCCAGGAGCCCGTAGCGCCATCCGCTTTGGTGTGCGCTGGCCGCTTGCATGCTTACTTCTGCCCCAACAAAGACGAACGCAGGGCGGGCGCCGATGTGCGTGGGGACAGCCAGATGCCGAAGAACAAGCGCGCGAACTCCTTGTCGTTGATCGCTGCGGTTTGCTTGCCGTTGAAGTAAAAGCGAACGCCACCGCGGCCGTCGTGCACGCCGGTCAGGCGGTCTTGTGCCTGCACACTGGGGAAGGCCTGTGTCATGTGCGCCAGCCAGGCTTTCGACTGGCTTTCGGTGAAGGCGCCGACGCGCTCCATCTCGGCAATCGATCGCTCGGCAATGGCGGGGCCGTCGAGCTTGCGGGCGTATTGCAGCTCGAGTGCAAAGGCCGACTTGTCATACCCATCAGCCTGGAAGCTGGCGGGAGCCCACAGGCGTGCCTCGTACACCAGCAGACCGAAGAAGCGCAGGGCACCTTGGCCGATCAGACGCACCGCTTCGAGTGTGGTGTGGACCTCGCTGGGAATGCTGGGCGAGGCAATGGGTGTGGCGATGTTCATGGCAGAGGTGCTCACGGGTAGTAGCGTCGCGATGGCCAGGACAGCCTGTCGACGGCTGAGGGTGTGTGGACGATGCGCAGACATGATGGATGGGTGTGTTCAGTTTCCGGGGCGGCGCAGCGTGAACTGCATGACATCGGTGTTGCCGTGGTCGAAGGCGGCTTCGCAATACGCCAGGTAGAAAGTCCAGATGCGAACGAAGCGCGTGTCAAAGCCTTGCCGAGATACATCGGCTTCCCGGCTCAGGAAGGCATCGCGCCAGCGGCGCAAGGTCTCCGCGTAGTCGCGACCAAAGGCCAGGCGTTTTTCCACCACCAGGCCCGCCTGTTTGGCCATGGCTTCGAACTGAGAGGGGCTGGGCAACAGCCCACCGGGGAAGATGTACTGCTGAATGAAGTCGGTGGACTTCACATAGCGGTCAAACAGGTCGTCACGAATCGTGATGGTCTGAACGCAGGCCTTGCCACCTGGCTTCAGGCAACGGCGAATGGTTTCGAAGTAGCTGGGCCAGTATTCACGCCCCACCGCCTCGAACATTTCGATGGATACGATGGCATCAAAGGGCGCGGACTCGTTTTGCTCGGCCAGATCGCGATAGTCCTGATAGCGGAGGTCGGCCAGCTCTGAGAGACCGGCTGCGTGCAGACGATCTTGCGCCCACTTCAGTTGCTCTCGTGACAGCGTCACCCCCGTGACGTGAGCTTGACGCTCGCGTGCTGCCAGTTCGGCAATCGCTCCCCAGCCGCATCCAATTTCAAGGACACGGTCGCCGCGTTGCACGCCGGCCTCATCCAGCGCACGCAGCATCTTGGCTTGCTGGGCGGCTTTCAGATCATGCTGGCTCAATGCCTCGCCCGTGCGCCCCTCGAACCAGGCGCTGGAGTAGTTCATGGACGGGTCAAGCCACAGTCGATAGAAGTCGTTGCCCAGGTCGTAATGGGCGTGAATGTTCTTCTCGCTGCCTTTGCGCGAATTGCGATTCATCCAGTGCTTGACGCGATACAGCAGTGAGCCCCACCAGGAGCCGTAGATGACTTTTTCGATGTGATCGCGGTTGGCAATGAACAGCGACAGCAATGCGGTCAAGTTCGGGGTGTGCCAGTCGCCATCGATGTAGCTTTCCGCAAAGCCGATATCGCCCGACTTCAAGGTGCGATCGAACACCCGCCAGTTCTCCAGGCAGATGGTGGCGCGCAGGTCATCGTGCTGTTCAGAGCGGTGGGCCGGGAAGGTGCTGTGCTGCCCATCGGGCCACTGCACATCCAGGCGGCCAACAGCCAGGTTTTCGAGCATGCGAAACACGGTCCTGGCCGCAGCGGGCGCTTGAGACGGCAGGCGACGGGTAGCGGTGGGGGTATGGACGGAGGTGTTCATCGTGTCACGAAGCGCTCGGGCGCATCAGGTTTGTGAAAGAACGGAACGCGTTTGAGGACCAGACGCAGGGCATGCCAGTGAATGCGTGCCACCACGCCCAAGGTCATGAAGGGGGTAGCCCAGAAAGCGGCCCAGGCTGCCCTGGCGGTGAAGGGCTGCAACTGCCCACTCATGCTGGTTTGAATCAGGGCCCCTTGGTCGTCGTGCAGGTCCACGCGGGCCAGGACCCGGTTCGCCGAGACGTCGAAGCGGAAGGTGTAGTGGCCCTCGACCCGGCAGAACGGTGAAACATGGAACACCTTGCTGGCCGTGATCGCTTGATTGGGCTGTAGATCGGGACCGGTCAGCAGATAGCAGTGGCGCTCACCAAACGTGTTGTTCACTTCGGCCACCACCGCCAGCAACTGCCCACTGGCGCTGTAGGCGTACCAGAAGCTCACCGGTTTGAATGCATGACCCAGCACGCGGGGGTAGGTTTGCAGCCAGATTTCACCATCGGCGTCGTGGAGGCCTTCGCGTTGCAGGAGAGACTCGATCCACGCCAACGCATCGCGGCCACCCTCGCCGTGGTCGCGATCATCAAAGGTGATGAGGCCCCACTTGCGACGCGGCACGCTCCAGCCCGCCTGCCGCATCGGCAACATCAGGAAGTAGGTGTCGTAGGTGAACTGATGCTGACGTGGGCGCAAACGCTGGTGCCACACCTGGCCGCGCGCCAGCATGGCTTGCGGAGCAGGGAGGGAAACGGGGGCGTTTGCCATGGCCAGGTTCCTCACGCGGCTTGACGCGCTGCAGGCCGCGACAGGCGATCGATGATGCCTTGGGCGGCCAGGCGTCCTGCCTGGAATCCATCCTCGTGGAAGCCGTAGCCGCACCATGCGCCGGCAAACCAAGTGTGTTCCTGGCCCTGAATGTGAGCCAGTTGTGTTTGAGCGTCAATGGCGGCCTGGTCAAACACGGGATGGGCGTATTCGATTTCCTGGATGACCTGCTGAGCCTCAGGCTCCCGTACCGGGTTGAGCGAAACGATGACAGGTGTTTCCCATGGCAGCGGTTGCAAGCGGTTGATGAGGTAGTGCAAGCACACACGCGCATCCTCAATATGGGGTGACGCGGCGCGTTCATAGTTCCAGGCAGCCCAAGCCGACTGGCGTTGCGGCAGCATGCGGGTGTCGGTGTGGAGAACGGCCCGATTCGGTTGGTAACGAATGGAGCCCAGCAGGAGGCGTTCGGCCGGCGACGCCTGCGGGCCCAGCAAAGCCAGTGCCTGATCGCTGTGGCAGGCCAGCACCACCGCATCAAATTGCTGGGGCCCTGCTGCGGTGTGAACGGTCACGCCCTGGGCTTGCCGGGTGATGGCTTTCACCGGTGTCTGAAGGCGAACATCGCGCAACTGCGCCACCAGTTTGCTCACGTATTGGCGCGAGCCCCCCGCCACGGTGTACCACTGAGGGCGGTTGGCGATTTGCAGCAAGCCATGGTTGTGGCAGAACCGGATCATGGTGGCCATGGGGAAGCGCAGCATCTGGGCCGTGGGGCAAGACCAGATGCAAGCCACCATGGGCAGGAAGTAATCTTCGCGGAAGGCCTGGCTGAAGCGCTGGCTGTCGAGGAATTCGCCAATCGATTGGGCCAGCGCCGCGTCGCTGCCCTTTTCGGCCAGTTCGGTCGTCAGTCGGTTGAACCGCACGATGTCAGCCAGCATGGACCAGAACCGTGGGCGCAGGAAATTGCCGCGTTGCGCGAAAACCGTGTTGAGCGAGTGACCGCTCCACTCAAGGCTGCCTTGACCGCTTTTGCTGGGAGCCTGAACAGAAAACGACATTTCAGACGGGGCCTGCTCCACGCCGAGTTGTTCAAACAGGTCGATCAGCCCCGGGTAGGTGCGCTCGTTGAATACGAGAAAGCCAGTGTCGACTCCGTGCGTGATTCCCTGCAGAGTGACGTCCACAGTATGGGCGTGACCACCGAAGTGCTGGCCCGCTTCGAACAACGTGACCTCCAGCGGATGGGCGCTGCGAGACAAATGCCAGGCAGCGCTCAACCCGCTGATGCCTGAACCGATGACTGCAATGCGTGACATGAGGGGCTCCCTGCGTACGAAGACTTAAAAATGAACTTATGAGTTCAAATAGTAACTCAAAAGTATCTACTTTGCACGTGCGGGTCATTTTCCTGGCGAGCTGGTCTACAATGCACGCATGGCACGGCTTTCCTACAAAGAACAAGTTCAGCGTTTGCGAGAGGACTCGATCGTCGAGGCCGTCAATCGTTTGCTCGCGACCAAGGGCTATGACAGCATGACCGTCGACGAGGTGGCGGCTGAAGCCGGCATCGCCAAGGCCAGTCTGTACAAGCACTTCGCCTCCAAGGAAGAGCTGGCCGCGGCCGCCATGGTGCGGGCGCTGGATCGAGCCATCGCTTTTGTCGATGGACTTCGGCAGCGGGGGGAGGGCTCCGCGCTGGATCAGCTCAAGGCTGTGGCGCGCTGGGCCATGGAAAGCCAGCTCGTAGGCGAGATGCCTTCCTTGCCCTCGCAGAATTCGTCGCTGACAGCGTCTTTGCTGTCCAACGAGGCGTATATGGATCGGCTGGTTGATCTGAGCAACAAGCTCGGCATCTGGATCACCCAGTCGCAAACGGGCGGGCTGCTCAATCCAGATTTGCCTGCCGACATGATCTTGTACACACTGTTTGCCCGAGCTTGCGACCCGGTCGTGGCCATGCTCAAAGCATCAGGCCAGTACACCGATGCACAGATTCTCGAGTGGGCGTTGACCAGTACGTTTGACGGTCTGGCTCAGAAGCACAAGCCCGCCGCCTGAGGCTCGACGAGAGCCAACGCCCCCAGCAAAAGGGGAGGCGATTGCTGCTCGATCTGCGCAGACACATCCAGGCTCACCACGTTCATGTGGCAGACACCGCCCTGCGGGACCGCGATCCCGACGCGGGTGGCGGTGGGGTGGATGCCGGCTTCAAAACCATGGGGTTCAATCAGCAAGCCGCTGCCCAGAGCCTTTAGGCAAGCTTCCTTGCGAGTCCAGCACCGAAGGAACCCAAGGGCCTGCTCGTCGACGGGCAGCGCCCGCAGTGCGTCGTTTTCGCGCGGCGTGTAGTTTTGCTGGGCCAGCGTGGCCCAATCGCTGATCGGGTGCCAGCATTCCAGATCGACCCCGATGGGGTGGTCTGGGTGGAGGGCAATCAAAGCCCAGTCGTCGCTGTGGCTGAGGTTGAAGTGATAGCCGCTACCGCGAAGGTGCGGTTTGCCGTGGGGGCCTGTTTCCAACACCACCCCACCGGGCAGGCAGCCCAGTGCGCTGGCCAGGAGGTGCCGAAGGGCGAGGTGGCTGACACGGTAGCGTCGGGCGTCGCGTTCGAAGCGGAAGCGTGCGGCCCGGGCTTGCTCATGCACGGACAGCACCTGTTCATGGCCTGTATCGGCTTGGCGCAAGTCGATCAACCAGAGCAGGGAGTCGAACGGGGCCCTCAGGGGCAGGCAGGCGGGGGGCTCACGCATGCCGGCAGTATCGGCCAGAACGCGGGGGCGCATGCATTCGATTAGGGGGGGCATGGGCGCAAATTTCTCCCCATTCGATGTTCAATTCCCCTACTATTCGAAATGTTTTGTTGTATCCAAGTGTTTCCCTAAAACGCAGGTAGGAGAGTGGCGTGGCAAGGTGTTTCAATGAGCAGTTCCGTCCCGAGTTGATGGACCGTCAGTCGTTCAAGTTTGGGCATAACTTGCTAGACCATCCTGCGCTGACCTTGGCTAGCCTGTCTGAAGTCATTCCCGCCTTGCCTCAGTCTCAGGTCATGTACTCCAAGCAGTTGCTTGAGACCGGCGCTGACTTTGAAGGCACCTTTAAAAAGCGCCCCCAGGATGCATCGATTGAAGAGGTGATCGACCAGATCCGCATCCGTGACTCCTACATCATGGTGCGCCAGCCAGAAAAGCACCGGGCCTTTGCCGACTTGCATCGGGCTTTGATTGACGAGGTGGCCGGTGTGCTGCGGCAGCGGGGCGTGAAGCCCCATGTCATCGACCCTCAGCTTTATCTCTTCATTGCCTCGCCCAACAGCATCACACCGTTTCACATCGATCGGTATTCGACCTTCCTGATGCAATTTCGCGGCACCAAGCAAGTGTGCGTGCACCCGCAATGGGACCAGCGAGTGGTGTCGGCCCCCAACGCCGAGGCCTATGTGGCCTACCAGAACACGAAGCTGCCCTGGTCGCCTGAGATCGACAAGTTGGGCATCACCTGGGATTTCTCTCCGGGCGAAGCCTTGCACATTCCCTTCCTGGCGGGGCACCACGTCAAGAACGGGCCCGACGATGTGTCCATTTCCATGTCCATCATCTTCAACACGGAAGAAAGCATGATGTGGCGCCGGGCTTATCGTTTCAATCATGCCATTCGCAACCGAATGGCTCGATTGGGAGTCGAGCCTCATCCGGTGGGCGATCGACGTTGGCTGGATGTGGCCAAGTCAGGCATGGTGATGCTGCGCGACAAACTGGCGCAGGGCTGAGCGGGCGCGTTTGACGAGCCCGGGCTGAAGAGGCGGGCTCACCTCAGCGGCTCTGAATGCCTTTGGACGTCAGGAACTGGGCCATGTCCTGTTCGCTGATGTCGGCAATGCCCAGCTGGAAGGCTTGGTTCAACTGCTGAACCAAAGCCTGGCTCCACTTCAGGTTCCAGATGGTGCCGGCGTGGCCGTCGCCCACGGTGGCGTGGTCAGGGCTGTCACCTTGGGTATTGGGTGTGGGCCAACGACCCGCCACGGTCACGACTTTGTAAGCGGGTTTGCCATCGGCCGTACGGCCACCCCAGTTTGACTGGAACCAGGCCTGGTCATCAAAGAAGGCCAGCTTGGGGTGGCTGGCTGCGAGTTGACGCAAGGGGCCATTGAAGGCCTTCAGGCCCATGGCGATCTGCCGCATCGATTCGGCGTCTTGCCATTGACCAGTCAGCGGCGCCCAATGGCTGTTGTCAAACAGGCCGACCAGCACAATGCGGGTTTGCGGGTGCTTCGCCTGAATCATGGACACCGCCTGCTTGTAGCGGTTGACACAGTTGTCGACCTTGGTCATCAGGGCAGGGTCTTGTCCATTGCGGGCCCACGTGGTCAAGGCGGTGCGTGTACCGACGTCATTCACGCCGATGCGGATGACCACCACACCCTTGCTCCAACGCTCGGGCGCCTGGTCCATCAGCGCGAGCAACTGGTGCACCATCTGGCCTTGAATCAGGTCGTCGCAAACGGCGCCTGAGACGGCAAAGTTATGGCGGAAATCCATCTTGCGGGGGTAGCGTCCGTCCAGGCCGATGGCCTCTTGGGCACGCGCCACGATGCGACGTGTGCCCCAACTGCCCCATGGCCCCAGGTCAATCTGCTCGCCTCGCAGTTGCGACAGGATTTCGCCCCATTGCCAGGTCTGCGCCCGATAGGGGCCACCTCGATCCGGCCCGCCCGGGGGAAACGACAGCTCATCGTGGTAGGAGTGGCTGTCCGAGTCGCCCAAGATGGCCAGGGGAATACGGGTGTCGGTGGCAGCGGCTTTCGGTGCCAGCGGCGATGATTGCGACGAGGTCCATAAACCCAGAAAGCCGCCTGCGGTGGCCAAGGCGGTGAGGATCAGCGCGACGGTGGATTGGCGAATGTGCATGCCCAGGTTCCAATGCGGGTGATGACGTGCTGTTGTGCGTTCAAACGGGTCAGGGTGTGGTCGATGGTGGGCATGTACTCCACCGTCACCCCTTGGGCGAAGGCGTGTTTGCCGAAGGCATCGTGGAACTGACCTGAGTAGTTGTAGTACCAGTGGATATCGCCCGAGAACATCATGAAGTGGCGCGCCCCACGATCGGCCAGTTTCTGCATGGCCGCGACGTATTCGGCTTGCGTGGGATGGCGGTTCGAACCGTAGTCGACCACTTCCTGCCCCTTGCCGAGGGCGTTGAGCTTGAGCGCGCCGAACAGGCGTTGGAGGGTGGCTCGCCCGTTGAACAGCAAACCTTTGAGGGCGCGCATCAGCTTGCCGCCATAACGGCGCACTTGCGATTGCCAGGTGTGGAAGGTGTAGCCGTCGAGCATCCAGGTGCCCACAACACGGGGGTCGCGCTGCGCAAAGTAATAGGCCGCCACAGCCCCAGAGCAAATGCCCGCGATCACAAAGCGTCGAATGCCAGTTTGATGCGAGACCACGTCGAGGGCTTCACGCAGGTCCACCATGACTTGCTCTTCTTGTGAATGCACGCCGGAAGCAGGGCGGCTGTCTCCTTGTCCAGACAGGTCGAAACGCAGGCTGACAAAACCGCGTTCGGCCAGATGGCGAGCCAGTTTGACGTTGAAGCGATGGGGGCCCATGCGTGACACCACGCCCGCATTGAGCATGATGAAGGCCACCTCTTTGGGGGCACCACTTTGTGGCTGACACAAAGTGCCCACCAGCCGGTGGTCGCTGCCAAAGATGCAGACCGATTCGACGTGAGACGACTCGACGGGCGGGGCGACGATCGGGGCGCTCATGATCGGGCGTCCTCCAGCAGTTTGCTGAGCGCTTGCAGGGCCGCAGGCGGTACCAACGATGTGTTCAACGCTTCTTCTGAAGTCCAGTCAAAAGGTACTTGCAGCGCCTGATGCCGCAGCGACGGTTGAGTGGCTTGGGCATGTTGAACGGCAGCAGCCAGTTCGATGTCGTCGGGTTGACCAAGTACCGAGGTGGTCCGAACCGGTGTGGCGCGTGTCAGGAGTCGGGGGGTGACCTGGGCGATGTCCTCGAGCAAGTCTGAGCTCATGGCAAAACCCAAAGCCTCGCCTGATGGTCGTTCAGATGCGGGCGGCAATGACAGCCCGCCTCGAGCCACGCTGCGCGCGTGGTCGAGTGCCAGTTGGGCCAGGTAGGCTTGGCCGTCCAGAATGGGCTCCCACAAGATCAGCTGATCCAGCGAGCCGGACAAGCGAGTGGCCGCCTGATGGGCGACCGTGGCGCCCAGACGTGCCCCGATCCACGCGACGCGATGGCAGCCGCTACGCTGGCGCAACTCGCGGTGCGCGGCCAGCACATTGTCAGACCAGAGGTCGAGTTGACCGATCAGGTCGTCGCCCTCCGATTCGCCTGTGCCGACGTAATCGAAGCGCAGCACGGCCATGCCGGAGCGTGCCAGGCGCTCGGCCAGCACTTTATAAAAGCGATGCAAGCGCACTGCTTCCTGACCGAATGGGTTGCATAAGAGCACCGCCATGCTGGGCCCTGTGGCTGGTGCAGGGGGGTGGTAAACGGCGAAAAGCGAGGCCTCGGGGCTGCCGAATCGAAAAGGGATCATGGACACATCAAGGCAACAACTTGCCCACCAATTTGCGCAGCCAGCCCGATTCCGTGGTGGGAGCAGGTGATGAAGTCTCGGCCTGTTGGGGCGCTGCGCTGGCCGTTCTCGGCGAGCCTGCCAATTGAGCCAAGGACGAGAAGATCAACTGGCGAACGGTGAGCGTCATGTTCAGCCGCTGGTTGATTTCTGCGATGGCCCGCATGGCGAGCAAGGAATGGCCGCCCAGGTCGAAGAAATTGTCGGCGGTGTTGATCTGATCCACGCCCAGCAACTGGCTCCACACCTCGGCAATGACCTTTTCCTCTTCAGACTGAGGGGCTTGCGCCGCAAGGCCGGCAGGGGCGGCATGCGCCGCCTGAGGTTGAGGCAAGGCGTGGCGGTTGACTTTGCCATTGGGCAGCAGCGGAATGGCATCGAGGGCTTCGAAATGCTGCGGCACCATGTAGTCCGGCAAGCTGGCGCGCAGGTGTTCGCGCAGGGCTTGAGCACTGGGCATGGTGTCGGTGGGCACGATGTAGGCAACCAGGCGAGCGTCGCCCGGGCGGTCTTCGCGCACGATTACCACGTTGCGTGCCACGCCGGGGCAATGTGCCAGCGCGGTTTCGATTTCGCCCAACTCGATGCGATGGCCCCGCACCTTGACTTGGAAGTCCAGACGCCCCAGGTGTTCGATGGTGCCGTCCGGGCGCCAGCGACCGCGGTCACCCGTGCGGTACAGACGAGCGCCGGGTTCGTTGCGGAAGGGGTCAGCCAGGAATCGTTCGGCCGTGAGTTCGGGGCGCTTCAGATAGCCTTGGGTGACGCCATCGCCGCCGATGTAGATCTCGCCGGGCACGCCAATCGGGCAGGGTTGGCCGTGCGCATCGAGTACCTGAATCTGTGTGTTCGCAATCGGACGGCCAATGGTGATGAGGGCCTCTGCACTGTCGATGCGGGCGCAGGTGGACCACACCGTCGTTTCGGTGGGGCCGTACATGTTCCACAACTCGCTGCAGCGCGACAGCAGTTGGCGAGCCAGTCCCGGTGTCAGGCTTTCACCACCCACCAGGGCCTTGAAGCCACGCTGACCGGACCAGCCCGCTTCGATCAGCATGTGCCAGGTAGCTGGAGTGGCTTGCATGACGGTGATGTCCGCACTGTCGATCAAGGCCTGAATGGCGCGGCCGTCCAGTGCCTGGTCGCGGGTGGCCAGCACCACCTTGGCCCCTACGCTCAGGGGCAGCAGCAGCTCCAGCACGGCGATGTCGAAACTCAGCGTGGTCACCGCCAGCAGGCGGTCTTGGGCTGTCAGACCTGGCTCGCGTGCCATGCTCGTCAGGAAGTTGACCACGGCACGGTGCGGCACCATCACCCCCTTGGGTTGGCCGGTCGAGCCCGAGGTGTAGATCACGTAAGCAGTGTCTTCGGGACGGGCATCGTGCTCGCTGTGGCTGGCCAGGGGGGCGTCGCTTTGCGCCGCGATTTCTGCCGCATCGGTGTCGAGCAGCAATTGGCGGTCGCGTGGCCAGGGCATCACATCCAGCAGGCTTTGCTCGGAGATCAGCAGGGACAGTTCGGCGTCGGTGCTCATGTACACCAGACGCTCGGTTGGATAAGACGGGTCAAGCGGCACATAAGCGGCCCCCGACTTCAGTACCGCCAACTGCGCCGTCAGCATGTCGACCCCGCGTTCGACGCACAGGCCCACCAGGCAGCCACGCCCAATGCCACGCTGGCGCAAAACGCGGGCCAGGCGGTTGGCGCGGCCATCGAGATCGCGGTAGCTCAATTGCCCCCAGCCTGGATGCAACACAGCGGGCGCATCAGGGCTGCGTTGAACTTGCGCTTCGATCAACTGGTGTGTGCAGGCGTGGCGATCAAAGGTCTGCGCGGTCTGGTTCCAGCCGCTGATGAGCTGACGCTCGCTGTCTGGCAGCAAGGCGTAGCGGTGCAGCGGCGCGTCAGGCTCGATCTCCAGTTGATGCAGCAAGGCCTCGATGCGCTGACCCAGGCGTTTGATGGTGCTGCCATCGAGCACGTCGGTGTTGTAGGTGAAAACGAACTCGATCTCGTCGGCCGTTTCCACGCACCACAGGCCAATGTCTTGTGCCGACCCGAGAATGGGCGTTGCCATGCGGTCATGCTCGACATTGCCCCAGTGAGTCTGGCGATCGCGTGCATCCTGATACGAGAACGAGACCTGGTAGATCGGTGAGTAACTGCTGTCTCGGGGGACTTTCAGCTCTCTGACCAGATGCTCGAATGGCACCTCAGGGTAGGAGAACGATTCGACCACCATGTGGTGAACCTGATCGAGCCAGGCACCCATGCGCTGTTCGGGATCGATCTGCATGCGCATGGGCAGCATGTTCACGAAGAAGCCCATCAAGGGCTCCAGCCCCGGCTGTTCGCGACCGCGCACCGGGGTGCCCACCACGAAGTCACGTTGCTGACTGATCTGATGCAGCGCCAGAGTGAAGGCAGACAGCAGGGTCACGTACAGGGTACGGCCGCCGCGTTGGGCTTGGGCACGGAGCGCACGGGTGACCTGGCTGCCCAGATTGAACTGGATGCAATCACCTCGACCCGACATGACGGCAGGGCGAGGGCGATCCAGGGGCAACTCGATCGGGTCCGGCAAGGGGCTGAGCTTGTTGCGCCAGTAGTCGGTCTGGCGGGCCAGTTCGGGGCCGCTGAGCCATTCCTGGTGCCACGCGGCAAAGTCGCCGTAGCTGACAGAAATGGCTGGCAACTGCGGCGCGCGCCCGGTACGACAGGCCTCGTACAGCTCGGAGATGTCCTGGTAGAAGATGTCGAATGACCAGCCATCCCAGATGAGGTGATGGGTCTGGAAGAAGAATGCGTGCTCGGTGGGAGACAGGCGCCACAGATGGGCGCTGAACAAGGGCCCACGCTCAAGGGCGTAGGGTGTCTCCACCAATTTTTTAACCGCGGTTTGCAGTTCGGCTTGTTGGACGGGCGCGGGTCGGTCGCTCAGATCGGTGAACGGCAACTGGAAGGCCAGGCTAGGCAAGACGCGCTGGCGAGCGCCCTCGGGGGTGCGCTCAATGACGGTGCGCAGCACGCTTTGTCGCTCGATGAGCAATTGCATGGCACGCTCGAAGGCCGCGACATCCAAGGGTCCATGCAGCAAATGGCCTGATGGTGTGTTGTGCGCCACGGTGCCGGGCGACAAGGTTTCCAGGAACCACAGTCGCAACTGCATTTGAGACAGGGGCGCATGCGACTGATCGGCCCGAACGGGGATCACCGCCGTGCTGGGTTGCGCATCGGACGCGGGTTTGTGCCCCAGAGCCTGGGCCAGGGCAGCGGGTGTGGGGGCTTCGAAAATGGCGCGCAGGGCAGGGCGGAACCCCACCACCTCGATCAAGCGGCTGGCCAACTTGGCAGCCAGAAGCGAATGCCCACCCAGTTCGAAGAAATGGTCGTTGGCGCCCATTTGCGCAACCCCCAACACCTCCGCCATCACATGGGCGATGGCGCGTTGCAGGTTGGGATCGGCGGGCGGGGGCACCGGAGTTGAAGCAGTTGCCGAAGTGTCAGGGACCAGGCCCGATGAAGCAGGCACCGCGTGCGCCACAGCTGCCGGCGCGGGCAGCGACTTGCGGTCAATCTTGCCGTTGGGCAGCAGCGGCATGCTGGCCAGCAGCAAGATGTGCTGGGGCACCATGTAGTCGGGCAGATCGGCCCGCAGCGCCTGGCGCAAGGCGGCGGTGTCCACGGCCGCACCGGGCTGCGGCGTCACGTAGCCCACCAACTGCATATCGCCTGGGCTGGCCTCGCGGGCGACCACCACGCTTCTGGCCACGCCAGCTTGTGCGGCCAACCTGGCTTCGATCTCGCCCAACTCGATGCGGTAGCCGCGAATCTTGACCTGGAAGTCCAGTCGGCCCAGATGTTCCAGGGTGCCCTCGGCGCGCCAGCGACCCAGGTCGCCCGTGCGGTACAGGCGGGCGCCCGGTTCGGTACTGAAGGGGTCGGGGACGAAACGGTCGGCGGTCAGCTCGGGGCGTTTGAAATAGCCGGTGGCCACACCCTTGCCGCCGATGCAGATTTCGCCTTCTCCCCCGATGGGGCAGGGTCGCATCTGCTCGTCCAGGATCCAGACCTGGGTGTTGTCGATCGGCAGTCCAATGGTGATTTTTTGCTTCGCATCGACGATGCGTGAGAGCGTGGACCATACGGTGGTTTCCGTAGGGCCATACATGTTCCACAGTTCCACCCCCTGCGCCAGCAACTGCTCGGCCAGGGATGGGGGCAAAGGCTCTCCACCACACAGCGCTTTGAAGCCTTGTGGGGCTCGCCAGCCGGCTTCCAACAGCAGGTGCCAGGTGGTGGGCGTTGCCTGCATGAAGGTGATGCCGTCATGGGCGATCATCTTCGACAAGGCTTCGCCGTCCATGGCGTCTTCACGCTGGGCCAGCACCACCCGCGCGCCGCTGATCAGTGGCAGCATCAGTTCCAGCACGGCAATGTCAAACGACAAGGTGGTCACGGCCAGCAGGCGGTCGTGCGCAGTGATGCCGGGCTGGCGCTTCATGCTGGCCAGGAAGTTGCACACCGCAGCCTGGGGCAGCACGACCCCTTTGGGTTTGCCAGTGGAGCCCGATGTGTAGATGACGTAGGCAGTGGCGTCGGGGCTGTAGGCACGCAGCGGTTGCGGTTCGCTGGTGGCGGCCTGCTGAATCAAGGCCGCGTCATCGTCCACCCGAATCTGCTGGGTGCGCGGCACACCCGCGCGTTCAGCATGGGCCGCCTCGGTGATGACCCATTTCACACCGGCGTCTTCGGCCATATAGTGCAGTCGGTCTTTCGGGAAGCCCGGATCCAGCGGCACATACGCGGCGCCGGTTCGCAAAATGCCCATCAAGGCCGGGATCATGTCGGGGCCGCGGCTCAGGCACACGCCAATGCGGTCTCCTTCACCCACGCCGCGCGCGATCAGCAGGTTGGCAAACTGGTGAACGCGGTGGCTGAGTTCACGGTAGCTCAGCTGCATGCCTCGGGCTTGAACGGCAACCGAGTCCGGGGAGGTCTGAGCCTGGCGTTCGATCCATTGCTCGACGCGGGCATGTGGATCGAAGGGGGCGTCGGTCTGGTTCCAGCGCAGCAGGGCTGGCTCCAGCTCTGTCAGCGGTGAGGCGGCCGCCGAAGCGGGGGCGGCGCACAACTGCCCCACCGCTTGCTCCAGGTTCTGACTCCATTGTTCGCAGGTGGCGAGCAGGGCATCGACCAGGCTCTGGGCTCGCTGTGGGCTGAAGAACTCGGTGCTGTAGTGCAGGTCGAAGGTCAGGCCATTGGCTTCTTCATAGAAATTGAAGAACAGTTCGTTGAGGGTGCCGCGCTTGCGGCCCTCGTGCATGGCCGCACCCAGCGGCGCGAAGCCAGACAGGTCGACCTTGGGGTTCAGGTTGAAGAACACCCCGGTGAAAGGGGCGCGGTCGCCAGAACTGGGCAAGCCCAAAGCTCTGGCGACCGTGCCTTGTGTGGCCAGGGGGTGTTCCAGCGCATCCATCAAATGATGGCGCACACGTGCCAGCAAGGACACGCCGGTGTCCTGATCCTGGCAGCTCAATCGCAGGGGCAGGTCGAGCACGCCGTCTGCCATCAACGGGCCATGACGCTGCAGGCTTTGACCCGCGTAGGGAATGCTGACCACGAATTCGTCTTGCTGGCTGGCCTTGTGGAGCACGGCGCTCACGGCGGTCAGCAGCCATTGGAAAAGCGTGGCACCACGCTGGCGGGCGCTGTCACGCAGTGCGCCTACCTGGGTGATGCGGGCGCGGATGGTGTCGGCTGCGTAGCGTCGGGGTTGGGGTGGCATGCGGTCACCGAGTGACAGCAGGGCCGGTGGGTTCTTCAGTACCGATTGCCAGAACTGCAGCGATTCCTTCCCGTCGGCACTGGCCATCCGGGCTTGCTCCTGCAGACCAAAGGTCAAAGGCGACTCGGCCGATTTGAACTCGGGTACCTTGCCCGCCACGCGTGCCTGGTAAGCCACGGCGAGTTCGGCGTTGAACACGCTTGACGCCCAACCGTCAAAGATCAGGTGGCTGGCCACCAAGTGGACCACCTTGCGCCCGTCGGACAGGTGGAGCAGGCTGGCCGCAGCCAGAGGAGCGTGGTCCAGCGGGAAGCTGCGCAAGCTGGCTTCGCTGCAGAAGGTGTCGAGCGCCGCATCGGCGTTGGGCTGGCCGCGCAGATCGATCTCGGCCACCGCGATGGGGGCGGGCGGGTTCAGGATCTGTCGGGGTTCATCCAGATCGAATGACACGCGGAACGCTTCGTGGCGACCCAGCACGTCTTGCATGGCCTGCATGAGTGCCGGCACATTGACGTTGCCCGACAGGCTCACGCAGAAAGACTCGTTCAGTGCAAGTCGAGCGCCGTCGTCGAATGCTGCTGCCAACCAGCGCTCGGTCTGGCCAGCCGTCAAAGGGGCCTGAGTCAGGCCGGTGGGTGCACCACTCGATGCGATCGACGGGGTTTGTGCCTGCGGTGCGGGCAGGCCACCACCGGGTGGCGTGCTGCCATCGCGAGGGGTGATGAAGCCCAAAGCCATCAGCTCATCCAGGCATTCGATGAAGACATCGGCAATGCGGTTCGTGATGGTGTCGTCCATCGCATCGGTCACGAAGTGACCGAACTGCTCGTACAGGTGCAGGCCTTTGAAGCGGGCCAGGTAGTAGAACAGGCTGATGTCACGCTGGTTCTCATCCCAGGCCAGTCGCCACAGGGTGGCGCAATGCACCGCCTTGACGGGCGCACGGCGCTCGGCAAAAGCGGCATTCAGCCGATCGATCATGCGCTGGGTGCGATCGTTGAGGGTTTGGTAGAAGGCTGGACCACCGTCGTGGATATATTGCAGGGCCGCCTTCGCAGAGGCCAGTGCCAAGGGGTGGCGCACGAAGGTGCCCGCGAAGTAGGTGACGCCTGCTTCGGGGTAAGAGTCGTCGCCATATTGCCAATGGCCGCCATCCAAGGCGTCAAGCCAATGGCTGTTGCCCGCAATGGCGGCAAAGGGCAAGCCGCCACCGATGACCTTGCCATAGGTGGAAATGTCTGACCGAACGCCATAGAACTCTTGGGCGCCACCGCGTGCCACACGGAAGCCGGTGACCACCTCGTCGAAGATCAAGGCGCAACCGCTGGCGTCTGCAATCTCGCGCAGACCGCGAACAAACTCGCGAGGTTGGATAGTGGGGTATTTGTTCTGGATAGGCTCGGTCATGATCGCGGCCAGTTCGTGGCCGTGCTCACGCAGGTACTTCAACGAGTCGTCGCTCGCCCAATCCAGCACGATGATGTTCTCCACCGCGTTGGCCAGGATCCCTGGGGCAGCCGACAGCGAGCGCAGCTGCTTGGTGCCACGCACGATCACCTCGTCAAAGATGCCGTGGTACGAGTTGTTGAAGATGGCAATCTTCTTGCGACCCGTCACGGTGCGCGCAATCCGCATGGCGCCCATCACGGCTTCGGAACCGGTGTTGCAGAAGGCCACGCGTTCCATGCCCGTCATCTCGGACATCAGCTTGGCGACCTCGGCGGTCAGCGGGTGCTGCGGGCCGATTTCCATGCCGGCTTCGATCTGCTCGTGCATGGCCTTGACGATGTAGTCGGGCTGATAACCCAGCAGATTGGCACCGAAGCACGACAACAGGTCAATGTACTGGTTGCCGTCGAGGTCCCAGATGTAAGCGCCTTTGGATCGGTTGGCTACGATCGGGTAGACCAGGTCTTTCCACAAGGGGTTGAAGCCGGTGACCACGCGTGGGTCCGACATCACCTTGCGGTTGGCCTGGCTGAAGGACTTGGACTGGCCGGTGCGCTGGTTGTAGCGGCGAATGAAGTCATCGACCCAGGCTTGCTGGGCGGCAGTGAAGTGCTGGTTCTTTTCCAGCACGATGCGAGCCGACGCGCCAAAGGGCTTTTCAACCAGGGCTTTGATGCCAGGTTGGGCGTCGGTCTGCTCAGTCGAGGGGGCCGGTGCTGTGGCCGTGGGGGGCACGTTGGCAGAGGCCAAAGGCAGGGCGGTTGTGACCGCAGCCGTCACGGCGGGCGCCATCGGCTGACCCGACAGCAGCGCCAATTGTTGCTGCATCAGCTGCATCTGCTGCTGAATGAGTTGGTGTACCGCGGAGCCTCCGGCGACGGGTGCCATGGGCATCATGGCGGGAGCTGCCATCACGGGCATGCCCACCGCCAGCGCGGGCGCGCCCATTCCTGCCGCTTGCGGCTCGGGTGCGGGCGGCGGCGCGAACTTGTCGGCCGGCAGTTCGTGGTCGAGGTGCGCCACGAGCTTGCCCAGGGTGTCGAGGTCTTCTGTCAGACGACGGAAGCGCATCTTCAGACCGAACACCCGCTCGAATTCCAAAGTGGCCTGTGTCATCGACAGGGAGTCCAACCCCATGTCGACAAAGGTTGCGTCACCGCTGATGGCGTCCGGGGTGAGGCCCGACACATCACAGATGATGCGGGTGACTTCTTCTTGAAGGCGGGGGAGGCGGCTCATGATCTTGGCGGTCTGAGTCTGAAGAGGGGCAGGGGCTTCGCTGGCAAGCGCAGCCGCTGCGGGTGTTTTGCGTTGGAACCAGTGGCGCTCACCCATGAAGGGATAAGTGGGCAAGCTGATTCGGGGCGAGGAGGCGCTGACGGGCCAGGCTACGTCCACGCCCAGCGACCAAAGCAGGCCAAAGCCTTGCAGGGCGGTCAGGGCGGGATCTGCGGCCTGCCCGACCGGGCCAGACAGCGGGACCACGGTGGCGGGTTTGCCTTGAGGCGTTTTGTACTGACGTAACAAGGCTGTCAAAGCCTGGGCCGAGCCCACTTCAATGAACACCGTGTCGGCTTGCTGCAATTCGGCTTCAACCGCACGGCGGAACTGCACGGTTGCCCGCACCTGCTGCGCCCAGTATTGGGGATCCGTGGCCTGCTGCGCTTGCAAGCGCGCGCCTGTCACGCAGGAATACATCGGCACCTCAGGCGCCTTCAGGGCGGCAGCCTGCAAAGCCGAGGCCACGCGCGGCAAGGCGGGCTCCATGCTGGCGCTGTGGAAGGCATGTGACACCTTCAGGCGCGTGGTGCCGATGTCTTGTGCCTCGAGTTCTCGTGTCAGCGCGTCGATGGCATCAAAGTCACCGGCCACCACGGTCAGGCCGGGGGCGTTGTCTGCGGCAATTTCGACCCCGGCGGGCAGACGGGCGGCCACGGTATCGGCTGTGGCGCGCACGGCCAACATGGCCCCAGGGCGTTGCTCGAACATCGCCTGGCCCCGAGCAATGACTGCCGTGAGGGCTGCTTCCAGGCTCATCACGCCCGCCCAGCATGCCGCCGCGTATTCGCCAATGCTGTGGCCGATCATGGCGGCCGGGCGAACACCCAGGCTGTCGAGCCAGGCAGCCAAGGCGTAGGACACGCTGAACAAGGCTGGTTGCGCGTAGCGAGTCTGCGCCAGCAGGGCGCCCACGTCGGGGTCTTTCGGGTCAGCGTGAGTCAGCCAGGCCAGCAAGTTCGCAGGGCCTTGTTCAGTCGGTGTCAGCAGAGGCGCCGCGATGTCAAGGCAGCGGTCCAGGGCTTCACGGAAAGCAGGCAGTTGTTCGTACAGGCTGCGCGCCATGCCTGGGTGCTGTGAGCCTTGGCCGGGGAACAGGTACACGACCCGTGCCTGGTTCAGCGCCTGCCGTCCAGCGGGCCGGGCCTTCATCAGGGCACAGGCCTCTTGCTTGGAGGCTGCCACCACCACATGCCGATAGCGCATGGCCTGACGGCCACGGGTCAAGGTGGCCAGTACCGCATGAGGGTCGAGGTCAGGCTGACGTTCCACGAAGTCAGCGAGGTCCACCATGCGTTGTGACAAAGCCGCCTCGGTGCGGGCCGACAAGGGCCACACAATCGGCGTGGGGGGGGCGGCTTCAATGGTCCGCGATGCTGGCAAAGACACCGCGCGGGTCGAGTGGGCTGGCTCAGGCGCCTCTTCCACGATCACGTGGGCATTCGTGCCGCCGACACCAAAGGAACTCACACCAGCCCGCCGAGGGGTTTGTTCTCGTGGCCACGGCGTAGCCTGCCCTACCACCGTGAACGGCGTGTCGCCAAAGTCGATGTTGGGGTTGGGGCGCTCGAAGTGCAGCGTGCCTGGAATGACTTGCTTGTGCAGGGCCAGTGTGGTCTTGATCAGACCAATGACACCCGCACCCGCGACCAGGTGACCCAAATGGCCCTTGACCGACCCAATGCGGCTGAATTGCTTGTCGGTGGTGTCTTGCGACCAGGCCTGGCTCAGCGCTGCGACCTCAATCGGGTCACCCAAGGCCGTGCCCGTGCCGTGCGCTTCGACATAGCCAATGCTGCGGGCGCTCACCCCGGCGTGGTCCAGTGCCATGCGAATGGCCTGCGCCTGACCCGTCACACTGGGGGCGGTGAAACTGGCCTTGTCGCCACCATCGTTGTTGATGCCCACGCCCTTGATGACGCCGTAGATGATGTCGCCATCGGCCTGTGCATCGGCCAAGCGCTTGAGCACCACCACGCCGCCGCCGCTGGCAAACAGGGTGCCGGAGGCTTGGGCGTCGAAGGGGCGGCAATGCCCATCGGCGGACTCCATGCCGCCTTCTACATGCAGATAGCCGGCTTCTTGTGGCACGACCACGGTCATGCCGCCCGCCAGCGCGACATCGCACTGGCCGCTGGCCAGGCCATGCCAGGCCTGGGTGACAGCCACCAGCGAGGTAGAGCAGGCGGTGTGGATGCTGAGCGCGGGGCCTTTGAGGTTCAGGCGATTCGCCACACGGGTGGCGACATAGTCTTTCTCGCTACCCAGCATGACGCCAAACTCGCCCAACTGCTTGACGAGTTCCGGGTTCTCCTGCCGCATGGCTGGCGTGTAGGTGTTGTTCGCCACCCCCGCATACACCCCGAAGCGATCGTGGCTTTGTGATGGATCGATGCTGGCGTGCTCCAATGCCGTCCAGCACAGTTCGAGGAACAGTCGCTGCTGCGGATCGAGTACGGTGGCCTCGCGCGCCGAGATGCCGAAGAAGGTGGCGTCGAAGCGATCAGCGTCTTCCAGCACGCCACGCGCAGCCACGAAGTTCGGACGGCTGCGCATCTCTTGCGGCACGCTGGGGTCGAGTTCATGCGGCGCAAAGTGGCGAATGCCTTCACGATTTGCCAGCAGGTTGTCCCAGAACGCGTCCAAGGTTTTGGCACCCGCTGTGCGTACCGCCATGCCCACGATGGCAATGCCTTCGACGGGGTGGTCGGCCTGGAAGCGCCGCGTGTGGCTGCTCGCGTGGGTTTCGGTCAGCAGTTGGGTCAAGCCCTGCACCGTGGGCCGATCGTAGACTTGCGCCACACTCACTTTATGGCCCAGCTCCTTGAGTCGGGCCACGAAGCGCAGCACGAGCAAAGACTTGGCCCCCAGATCAAACACATTTGCCTGCTCGTCGATGTCGCTCAGGCCCAGTAGCTCCTGCCAGGTTTGTCGAATGGCTTGCAGTGGTGTGAGTGTTTGGCCGGTCACTTCGGCGCGAGCCACAGGCAACGGCAGATTGCGACGGTCAATCTTGCCGCTGGGCGTGGTGGGCAAACGTGGCAGCACCATGTACTGCACCGGCACCATGTATTCGGGCAAGCGAGCGCGCAAGTGCTGTTGTAACTGACCGCGCAACTCGGGACTCAGTGTTGAACTGGCATCGGTTGGTTGCGCAGGGCTGTGGCGCAGCACGAGGTGGCACATCAACTGGCGGCCCAGGCCGGGCAGCACGGGTGCGCTGACCACCGCATCCTGAACCTGCGGATGCTCCATCAGCGCGACTTCGATTTCGCCGGGCTCAATGCGGAAGCCGTCCACTTTGAGTTGTTGGTCTGCACGCCCCAGATAGGTCAATACCCCTTGCGGGTCACGGCGAACCAGATCGCCGGTGCTGTACCAGCGGCCTGTCAGACCCGGCACTGAAGCCAGAAAGCGCTCTTGCGTGAGGCTGGCTTGTCCCAGGTAGCCGTGGGCCAGGGTTTCGCCGCCCAGCAGCAATTCACCTTCAGCTTGTTCCGTTACGGCGCCAGTTTCCGGGTCGCGCAAGGCAATCTGAACGTGGGGCAGCGCCGAGCCGATGGGCGGGATGGCGGGCCATTGGGCCGGATCGATCGGCAACTCGAAGGCCGTGACCACATGGCTTTCGGTCGGGCCGTAGTGGTTGTGCAAGACCGCGCAGTCGAGCCGTTGAAACAGCTCGCGAATCGCGGGGGTGATCTGCAGTTGCTCGCCCGCGCTGACGACGTCTTGCAAAACCAGCTGACCAGGCTGTTCCCGGTCTGCTTCAGCCAGCATCTGCAGTGCCACGTAGGGCAGATACAGGCGTGTCACCTGGTGGTGAACCAAAGCCTGGTGCAGCAGATTCGGGTCGCGGCGGTGCGCTTCGGGGATCAGCACCATCGTGCCTTGGCAGGCCACGGTGGAGAAAATTTCCTGAAAGTGCACGTCGAATGACAGCGGTGCGAACAACAAGGTCGTGCACCGCTGGCCCAGGCGTGGGTGGCTCGCGTGCCAGTTGATCAGGTTCCGCAAGGGAGCCTGCCCCATGGCCACCCCCTTGGGGGCGCCGGTAGAGCCTGATGTGAACAACACGTAGGCCAGGTCGGGTTCACTGGCAAACAGCTCGCTGCGTGCCGCCAGGGCGTCGCTTGTTTGCGGGGAACCCAACGTCAGGCGGACCTGAGCCTGTTCGAGCATGGACTGGATGCGCTCGGCCGGATAGCCCTGGTCCAGTGGGACGTAGGCCAGTTCGGCCTCCACCGCGGCGAGGATTCGGATGATGGTTTCAGGCGAGCGGGTGGCGGCAATCGCGATGCGGTCGCCGGGTTGCAGGCCTTTTTGCCGTAATTGCGCAGCCAGATCCAGCACCGTTTGCTGCAAATCGGCGTAATTCAGTGCCCCCTCGGCCCAGACCAACGCAGGGTGTTGTGGCGACTGGCGGGCAGCCAGATGCAGCCAATCACGCAGAGTGTGGGCGGGTAAAACGCTGGACGTTGCGGCAGTAGGCATCTGGACCTGCGTGAAGGTTTGGCTGCAAGAGGGCAACGATGCGCAGGAATAGTGCGGACCGTTCTCCCGGGCTCAACAGGCAGTTTGTTTCGTGTTTGTTTCAAATACTAACGCTTGCAGCGTGGGCTTTCGATATGCGGAACCTGAAACAGGGGGGTGATTTCTTCACTTTTTCCCGAGCTGTGTAGAGTGCACATTTTTCTGTGGCTCAAGGCAGACTGCCTGCTCCCTAATTCTTGGGGGTGGGGTATTCGGAGGCCTTCAATCTGCCAGTCCGAAAACCTGATTCATTTCCCCCTCGGAATATTCAAAATTTGAAATTCGTCATATTGAACCGGGTCTGATCTGAAAATAAAAAAGCCCGACTGAGTCGGGCTTTCAGTGGCGCGATAAATGAAACCGCTTACACGCGCTCGATGATCAGCGCAATCCCTTGGCCGCCGCCGATGCACATCGTGATCAGGGCGTAACGGCCATTGATGCGTTGCAGTTCGTAAATGGCCTTGGTGACCAGGATGGCGCCGGTGGCACCCACGGGGTGACCCAGGGAGATGCCGGAACCGTTGGGGTTGGTCTTGTCAGCAGGGAAGCCCATTTCCTTGGACACGGCGCAAGCCTGAGCTGCGAAAGCTTCGTTGGACTCGATCACGTCCAGGTCGGCCACCGTCAGGCCGGCCTTGGCCAGAGCGGCCTTCGAGGCAGGCACGGGGCCGATGCCCATGTACTCGGGCTCCACGCCGGCATGGCCGTAAGCCACCAGACGGGCCAGGGGCTTCAGGCCCAGTGCCTTGGCTTTTTCGGCCGATGCCATCACCACAGCGGCGGCGCCGTCGTTCAGGGTGGAGGCGTTGCCGGCGGTCACGGTGCCTTCTTCCTTCTTGAAGGCTGGCTTCATCTTAGCCAGGGTGTCGACGCTGGTGTCAGCCTTCACGCCTTCATCGGTGTCGAACAGCACGACGCCTTTGCGGGTCTTGATTTCCACGGGGACGATCTGGTCCTTGAAGATGCCCGCGGCGATGGCCTTGGCAGCGCGAGCCTGTGATTCGGCAGCGTAGGCGTCTTGTTGTTCGCGGGTGATGTCGTAGCGAGCAGCCACGTTTTCAGCGGTGATGCCCATGTGGATGTGCATGCGGGGATCGTGCAGGGCACCCAGCATGTAGTCCAGCATCTTCACGTCGCCCATGCGAGCGCCCCAGCGGTTGGAGGTGACCAGGTAGGCGCCACGGCTCATCGACTCAGCGCCAGCGCCCACGGCCACGTCGCAGTCGCCCAACAGGATCGACTGGGCTGCCGACACGATGGCCTGCAGACCCGAACCGCACAGACGGTTCACGTTGAAAGCGGGAGCTTCCTGAGGCACGCCAGCATTCAGCGAGGCCACGCGGCTGATGTAAGCATCTTGCGGCACGGAAGGGATCACGTGACCCATGACCACGTGGCCGACGTCCTTGGGTTGTACGCCGGCACGCTCCAGCGCGGTCTTGATGACCAGGGCGCCCAGATCGGCGGGAGGAACATCCTTGAGCGAGCCACCGAAAGAGCCAATGGCGGTACGGGCTGCGCCCACGAAGACGACTTCACGAGTCATGAGTAGATCCTTTTGAGATACCAGGGGAGGACAGGTTGGAGCTCGGAATTCTAAAACGCATAAAAAAACCCGCAGGCTTTCGCTTGCGGGTTTCGGCGTTCAGGAAGAACGACGGGATCAGGCAGCAGCGCTTTGGCGGCGGCGAGCCAGAACGCCGGTCACGGCAACACCAGCCAGCAACATGGCCAGTGCTTCAGGCTCGGGCACGGCGGGGGTGGCGGTGCCGACGGCGGTGAAGCGCTCTTGCGCCCAGTCACCTTGTACCCAGTAGCCGTACTTGATTGGAGCAGTCAGTTTGGTGGCCACGTCGAAAGCGAAGGCGTACTTGCCGCCCACTTCAAAAGTGGCAGTCGCGGGCCAGCCTTCATTGTGGAAAGCGACGAAATAACCGTCAGCTTGACCAGGCAAGCCCCAGGAACCACCGGCTGTGCCTTGGTTGTAGGACTTGTTGAAGCCGCTGTCGGTCGCGTTGTTGAACGACTGGTTGCCTTCTGTGTAGAAGTTGATGAAGTACAGGGGCAGGGTGTCGGTGTTGGTGACTTCCAGCAGGTAGTTCCAGCTGTTGTCAGCATTCTGGGTCGCAGTTTCCACCACGCTGATCTTGGAGTCGTAGGTCCAAGTGACGGTGGCTTGTGCTGACAGAGCCAGGGTAGCGGCGGCGGCCAGCAGGGTGGTCTTGAGTGCTTGCTTCAACATGATTGTTCTCTGTCGATAGAGTTCGAATGATTTCATTGTGAACCGTGACGCATGGCACGAATACCCCTAATACACACCCCTAACCCCCCGGTTTGGGTGGAGTATTTTCTGAATTGCCGCAATATGAAAATATGCCTTGGGGTTAATCCGATCGACCGTGACACGCAGCCCTGAGGGGCTGTGGGCGCCTCATGAAGGCTGGATCACGAGGAACTTGCGGCCGTACCAATCAGCAAGCCGTCGCGGGCCAGAAGCCAACGTTCGGCATGCTCGATCAGGTAGTAGCGAAACGCTTCTGCCGCGGGGGAGAGGACCTTGGATGCTTCGTTCACGATGTTCCAGGTTCGCATGATCGGGGTCCCCTCGAACTCCACCTGGTGCAACAGGCCGTGTCTGAGTTCGGTGGCGACGGCATGCAGGGACAAAAGGGCGATGCCCATGCCCGCAATCACCGAAGATTTGATGGCTTCGCTGCTGGCCACCTCCATGGCGATGATGGGAGAGAGGCGCCGCTCACGCAGGTATTTGTCGAGCACATAGCGCACCTCGGAGCCCGGTTCGCGCGCAATCAAGGGGTAGTGCACCAGCGCCTGCAGAGGCGGGTGCCCTACCCCCAGCAGTGGATGCCCTGGCGGGCAGACAAAGACCATGGGGTGCCCTGCAAAGGGTTCGGATCGCAAGGCATAGTCCTTTGGTGGCCTGCCGGTCACAGCCAGGTCGACCTCGTTGGCTTGCATGCGCTTGACCAGGGTATCGAGGTCTTTGGCCACGTCCAGTCGCACATCCACCCCAGGGTGTTCCCGCTGAAACTGGGCCAGCAATGCCGGCATGAAGTAGCCCGCTGTGCTGATCATGCCAATGGTCAACACACCGGTTTCCACGCGCTTGAAGCGGGCCATCACGTTCTCGGCGTCCTTCAGGGTAGACAGCAAGCGCTTGGCGTAGACGAGGAAATATTCGCCCGCCATCGTGAGCGAAATCTGGCGGCCTTGCCTCTCGAACAAGGGCAGGCCAACGTAGTTTTCGAGCTCCTTGACCTGCATGGTCACCGCGGGCGGGGTGAGGTGCAAGGACTCGGCTGCGCGGCTGAAGCTCAACTGTCGAGCCACCTCCGTGAAGACCCTCAACTGCCGAAAAGTCACGCGCTTCATTAAGCAATGCCTTAACTGATTGCTAAGAAATATTGAATTTACCTGATGTGAGTGGCGCCCTACATTGGTTTCAACCCCCTTGTGTTGAACCCAGTTAAACAGGATTCGTCATGAACATGCCAGTGGAGAACGGTGTCATCACCGACGCGAAGAAGCGCTACAGCGCAGGTGTCCTGAAGTACCGTCAGATGGGTTATTGGGATTCGGACTACCAGCCCAAAGACACCGACGTGATCTGCCTGTTCCGGATCACGCCACAAGAGGGGGTGGACCCCATTGAAGCGGCCGCGGCCGTGGCCGGTGAGTCGTCTACCGCCACCTGGACTGTGGTGTGGACCGACCGTCTGACCGCCTGCGACAGCTACCGCGCCAAGGCTTACAAGGTGGAAGAAGTGCCCAACAACCCGGGTCAGTATTTCGCCTGGGTGGCTTACGACCTGATCCTGTTTGAAGAGGGCTCGATCGCCAACATGACGGCCAGCCTGATTGGCAACGTGTTCAGCTTCAAGCCGCTCAAAGCCTGCCGCTTGGAAGACATTCGCATTCCCGTGGCCTATGTCAAAACTTTCAAGGGGCCTCCCACCGGTTTGGTGGTCGAGCGCGAGCGCCTGGACAAATATGGCCGCCCCTTGCTGGGGGCCACCACGAAACCCAAGCTGGGCCTGTCGGGGCGCAACTATGGCCGCGTGGTGTACGAAGGCCTCAAGGGTGGCCTGGACTTCATGAAAGACGACGAGAACATCAACTCGCAGCCTTTCATGCATTGGCGTGACCGCTTCTTGTTTGTGATGGATGCGGTCAACAAGGCCAGCGCCATGACCGGGGAGGTCAAGGGCAGCTACCTGAACATCACCGGCGCCACCATGGAAGACATGTACGAGCGCGCCGAGTTTGCCAAGGAGTTGGGCTCAGTCATCATCATGGTGGACTTGGTGGTGGGCTGGACGGCGATTCAGTCCATGGCCAACTGGTGCCGCAAGAACGACATGATCATGCACATGCACCGTGCGGGGCATGGCACCTACACCCGCCAGAAGACCCACGGCGTCAGCTTCCGGGTCATTGCCAAGTGGCTGCGTCTGGCCGGTTGCGACCACCTGCACTGCGGCACCGCTGTGGGCAAGCTGGAAGGTGACCCCATGACCGTGCAGGGCTACTACAACGTGTGTCGCGAGAGTGTGACGCAGCAGGATCTGGCCCGCGGCGTGTTCTTTGAGCAAGACTGGGCCGATTTGAAAAAGGTCATGCCGGTGGCGTCTGGCGGCATCCACGCTGGGCAAATGCACCAGCTCATCGACCTGTTCGGCGACGATGTGGTGCTGCAATTTGGCGGCGGCACCATTGGCCACCCACAGGGCATCCAGGCGGGCGCTGTGGCCAACCGTGTCGCGTTGGAGTGCATGGTCAAGGCGCGCAACGAAGGTCGCAACATTCGCGAAGAAGGCCCGGCGATCTTGCAAAAGGCCGCGCGCTTCTGTTCTCCCCTGCAACAAGCCTTGGACACCTGGGGTGACATCACCTTCAACTATGCGTCCACCGATACGTCTGACTTTGCCGTGACCCCCTCTGTGGGCCTGTAAGGAGATCACATCATGATGACCAACCCAACCGGTCGTTTGACCCAAGGCCAGTTCTCGTTCCTGCCTGACTTGACCGACGAGGAAATCGCCCTGCAGGTGGACTATGGCCTGCGCAAGGGCTACGCCTGGAGCGTGGAATACACCGACGACCCCCATCCCCGCAACACCTACTGGGAGATGTACGGCGCGCCCATGTTCGACCTGCGCGATGCCGCCGGCGTGGTGCAGGAAATGCGAGCCTGTCGCGAGACCTTTCCCAAGCACTACGTGCGCTTGCTGGCGTTCGACTCCACTCGCGGCGTGGAAACCATTGCCATGAGCTTCATCGTGCACCGGCCGCCTACCGAGCCTGGCTTCACGCTTGAGCGTCAGGAAGTGAATGGCCGTTCCATGCGCTACGCCATTCGTTCCTACTCTGCTGACGAGCCCGAGGGCGAGCGCTACCAGCGCCGCAGCATGGGCATGCGCGACTGACCCAACACGGAAGGAGATTGGCCGTGACTGCTCCGTTGTATCGCATTCCTGGCGCATCGGTTCACACGGCTGACCAGGTTCAGTCTGTCGAAGCGCCACAGGTGAATCCACCCCAAACCGTAGCCGATGTCCTGGCGCAAAGCCAGGTGGAGTCGGTGATGGACGATTTGGATCGCGAGTTGATTGGCCTGGTGCCGGTCAAATCCCGCATCCGCGACATTGCTGCGTTGCTGGTGATCGACAAGCTGCGGGCGGCCTATGGGCTGAATGCGCAGAACCCATCACTGCACATGTGCTTCACCGGCAACCCAGGTACCGGCAAAACCACCGTGGCCTTGCGCATGGCCGAGATCCTGCACAGGCTGGGCTACATCCGCAAAGGCCATCTGGTTGCCGTGACCCGTGATGACCTGGTCGGGCAATACATTGGGCATACGGCGCCCAAGACCAAGGAAGTGCTCAAAAAGGCCATGGGTGGTGTGCTGTTCATTGACGAGGCCTACTACCTGTACCGGCCCGAGAACGAACGCGACTATGGCCAAGAAGCCATCGAGATCCTGCTGCAGGTGATGGAAAACCAGCGCGATGACCTGGTGGTGATCCTGGCGGGCTACAAAGACCGCATGGACACCTTCTTTCAGTCCAATCCCGGGATGTCTTCCCGCATCGCGCACCACCTCGACTTCCCCGATTACGACGTGGGGGAGTTGTTGAGTATTGCCGACAAGATGCTTGCGCAACAGCAGTATCAATTTGGGCCGGGCGCACGACTGGCGTTTGACGATTATTTGAACCGCCGCTTGCAGCAGCCGCACTTTGCCAATGCACGCAGTGTGCGCAACGCACTCGACAGGGCTCGGTTGAGGCAGGCCAGTCGCTTGTTCGCAGACCGCCAACGCGAACTCAGCTTGGCCGATCTCAGCACCATTGAGCCGCGCGACATCCTGGCCAGCCGCTTGTTTCACGCTCAAGCGCAACCCGATCCCATCCCAACGCAGAGGACAGCATGATCGAACTGGAAGCCGCCCTGGCCGCCAACCTGGCCGATGCCCACCCCGATGTGCAGCGTGTTTTGATCGACACCTTGAGTGTGATGGCGCAAGCCTGTGCTCGCATTGGCGAGATTGCCTCGCAAGGCATGCTGGCTCAGGCCCATGGCTGGGCCGGTACACACAACTCCCAGGGTGAGCAGCAAAAGCGTCTGGATTTGCTGGCCGACGATTGCATGCGTGACGCCCTGACTGCGTGCCCTCACGTCGCGGGGTGGGCCAGCGAGGAATTGGAAAACGCACAAGCCTCGCCCCACCATGGGCAAACAGGCCCTTTGCTGGTGGTGTATGACCCCTTGGACGGGTCCTCCAACATTGAAGCCAATATTTCCATCGGCACCATCTTTTCCATCTTGCCGCATCGCTACCGCGGAGCCAACCCTGGCGATGCCGACTTCATGCAACCCGGCCATCAACAGGTGGCGGCAGGGTATGTGCTGTACGGGCCCGCCACGCTGATGGTGCTGACCTGCCGGCGCGGTGTCTTGGTCTTCACACTCGACAAACGTGCAGGCATGGAATCGGCTCGCTGGGTGCTGACGCAGGATCAGGTGAGCATTCCAATTGCCACCCGCGAATTCGCCATCAACGCGTCGAATCAACGATTCTGGGAAAAACCCATTCAGCGTTACATCGCCGAATGTGTGGCGGGTGAAAACGGCCCACGCATGAAAGACTTCAACATGCGTTGGGTGGCTTCCATGGTGGCCGAGGTGCATCGCATCATGACCCGTGGTGGTGTCTTCCTGTACCCCCGAGACACGCGTGAACCGATCAAGCCGGGGCGCTTGCGACTGATGTATGAAGCTGCGCCCATGGCTTTGCTGGTGCAAGAAGCCGGAGGGCGAGCGGTGAACGGCACCAGCGAGTTGCTGGACCTGATCCCCGATGTGCTGCACCAGAAGGTGCCGGTCATTCTGGGCTCGAAAGACGAGATCGATCGCATCGTCAACTACCACGCCGACCCGCATGAAAACGTGTCCTGGCAGTTGTTCAAGACCCGATCCCTGTTCGTGCAACCGCAAGCTTGAGGGACTTTGCCATGTCCAGACGCCACCCCATTATCGTGGTCACCGGCTCCAGCGGTGCCGGCACCAGTACAGTCAAAAGTACGTTTGACACCATCTTTCGCCGAGAAGGGGTGAGGGCTGCCGTGATTGAAGGCGATGCCTTTCACCGCTACAACCGCGTGGAGATGAAATCGCGCATGGCTCAGGCCGAAGCCCTGGGGCACTCCATGAGTCACTTTGGGCCTGAGGCCAATGAGTGGGAGGAGCTGGAGCAGCAGTTCCGGGCCTATGGCGAAACCGGGCGCTGCCGCACGCGCTACTACCTGCACAACGACGAAGAAGCCCAGCCCTATGGGCAGCCTGCCGGCACCTTCACGTCGTGGCAAGACACACCCGTGGACACCGATTTGCTTTTCTACGAAGGTCTGCACGGTTGTGTCAAAACCGATGAGGTGAACCTGGCTCGACACGTGGACTTGAAGATCGGTGTGGTGCCCATCATCAATCTGGAGTGGATCCAGAAAATTCATCGTGACACCAAATCGCGTGGCTATTCGAAAGAGGCGGTGGCCGACACCATCTTGCGCCGCATGCATGACTACGTGCATTACATCTGCCCGCAGTTTGGCGAAACCGACATCAACTTTCAGCGTGTGCCGGTCGTGGATACCTCCAACCCCTTCATCGCTCGCGACATTCCGTCTGCGGGCGAGAGCATGACCGTGATTCGTTTCAAGAACCCTCGCGGTATCGACTTCCCCTACCTGCTGTCGATGATTGGCGATTCGTTCATGTCGCGTGCCAACACGATTGTGGTGCCAGGAGGCAAGATGGACCTGGCCATGCAACTCATCCTCACCCCCATGATCTTGCGTTTGATGGAGATCCGTCGGGCGCAGATGCAATGAGCCAAGAGAGGCGCCAGATGATTCAAGCCATCACCTTTGATCTGGACGGCACTTTGGTGGACACCGCCAGTGAGATTGCCGAAGCGGCCAACCGCACCTTGCGGCAACTCGACTTGCCCACGCGTTCGCTGGCGGAGGTCACGGGCCACATCGGCCATGGCACCCGAGAGTTGATGCTGGGCTTGTTGCGGCAGGCAACTCAGGCCGCGCGAGATGCGGCGCAGCCCGGAGAGTTCGACCGCGTCACGGCGCTCGACATCGAACAAGTCATGCCCCTTTTTGAGCGCCACTATGGCGACACAACCGGCACCACGGCTGAACTCTACGCGGGTGTTCGGGAAGGGTTGGACCAGTTACGTGAGGCCGGCATCCGCATGGCTTGTGTCACCAACAAGGAATTCCGCTTTGCCGTGAAGGTATTGGAGGCCACCGACCTGGCCACTTACTTCCCGATTGTCATAGGTGGCGATTCGCTGCCCCAGAAGAAACCCGATCCTGCGGTCATTCGATATTGCCTGGATGCGTTAAATGTGAACCAATGGGGTGCCGCACACCTTGGCGATTCAGGCATTGATGTGATGACCGCTCGGCGCGCGGGGGTGGCCGCATGGGCTGTGCCCTATGGCTACAACGGCGGGCAGCCGATCGAACTGGCTCAACCCGATCATGTGTTTGCTTCCCTGGCTGATGTGGCGCGCCATGTGTTGGCGCAGCGCATGGCCGCCTGACGTGAGGAGACCAAGATGGCCGTGACGACACCGATTGCCGATGTGGGCTGGAAAGCCGAACCTTTCCGTTTGAAGGGCGTGGACGGGCGCATGCATAGCCTGCGGGAGCTGGCTGGCCCTCGAGGAACGCTGGTCATGTTCATCTGCAATCACTGCCCGTATGTGCAGGCCGTCTTGCCCCGCATCATTCGTGATGTGCGTGAACTGCTGCCGCTGGGGGTGCATGCGATTGCGATCAACCCGAACGATGAGCACAGTCACGCCGACGATAGCTTCGAGCGCATGAAAGCGGTGTCAAAGGAGTGGCTGTTTCCCTTCCACTACCTGCACGACACCACTCAGAGCGTGGCCCGCGCCTACGATGCGGTTTGCACGCCTGACTTCTACGGCTTCGATGCCGATCTGCGCTTGCAATACCGCGGCCGATTGGATGCGTCACGAAAGGAAGCAGCGCCAGACGATGCGGAGCGAGAACTGTTTGATGCCATGCGCCTGATCGCCCACTATGGGTATGGCCCAGGCGAGCAGCACCCGAGCATGGGGTGCTCGATCAAATGGAAGCCACTGCCCCAGCCACAGGGCGACGAAGACATGGATTGGCAGATGGCGATGTGACGCCAGCCCGCAGAGCCAGATCAGCCGAGTCAAGCTAGACAGAGACATGACGACACCAGGTCGCCATGTCTCCGCTCCTCCCTAGCTATCCCGTGATGACAGCAAACTTGTACGCAAAAATTCGATTGCAGTTGCAAAACTGCAGTTTTGACAATGTTAGTGCAGTTTTGTTTATCTCGAACGGCTTCAGACCCCTCGATCAAGGGGCAAGCTTGGCTAAACTTCGGCACCAGGAGCGCAGCAGCTTGCTCCAGCAGTAAACAAGGGTTGTGTGTCGATGGATGTCGCTGTTTTTGGCATGGATTGGGCGGAGTTCCTGCGCTCGTTGAAGGGGGGGACCATCAGCCAGCCTTTCCTCGTGCGTGAGTCCGAGGCCGGCCAGAAGCCGGAGTGGTACCTCTACGCCGTCAGCCCGCGCACCCTGGTTCAGGTCCTCACAGTCAAGAAGAAGCCGCGTTCGTGGCGCACCGTGGATGGGGCCCTGGCAGACCTGGAGCGCGATTACGGTGAACTGCCCCCCGTCACCGTGTACGGCTCAGTCGATACGGTTGCCCTGACATGAGCAAAGCGCCTGCGCTGCAGGTGGTTCGTTCCCTGCGCACTTCCAGTCCAGCCGCGCTCAGCCGCCCGGTCGTTGTGGTGACGACCGAACCCGTGCTGTTTGAGCCGGCGCTGGCGCCTTACCTGGGGCGCGAGGTGTTCCTGTTCGATCAGGGCGAGCCAGCCTTGGATCAACTCGCAAAGCTGGCTTACGGAGCGGGCCTGTTTCTGGCCGACTTTCGTGCTTTGCCTGACCGCTGGACTGGCCAGAAATTTCTGAAATACATTCGCGACCGCCGCGAGTTCGACGCCGTTGAAGTCTGGCTGATGGCCGACCAGTGGCAGCAGCCCCAAGAGCAGTGGATCGTCAAGTGTGGCGGGCAAGGTTTCGTCAAGCGCCAGGCCGACGCGGTTCAGGCGCGTGTACTGGGGGAAAGCCACCAGCGCACCGCAGACGAGCGCGATCGCGCTGGACCGGACAGCATCGTCACTGCTGCCGGTGACCCCTGGATGGAGGCAGTGAATCAGGTTTTCAAACGCTTTGCTGGCGCGTTGGGCGCACGCTTGCTGACGATGCAGTCGCTGGAAGCCATGGAGAGCCGTGGGCAGGGAGACCGCCACTTTTACGTGTCTGACTTGTCGTCTCGACTGATGAACCCTGGGCGGCAATCTGAATTCCTGCTCGCATTGAAGCAGGCGGGGCTGATCGAATGAAGCCCATGCGTCGTTTCCGTCGGCTCAAGATCATCCACCAAGCGTGGCTGATCACGATCTTGATTGTGGCGGCCGTGGTCAGCTGCTTCCTGTTTTGGGCTGCTGACAATGCTCGCAAAGCTGAGCTTGCACACTCCCGAACGGTGGCTGACATGGCCGACAGCCTGCGCCAGCTTGTCGCGCGCAACGGTGGCATCTATGTACGGCGCCAGGCCGATGAAGACTTGGGCAAGGTGGGGCGTTATCTGTCTGAATATGTGGCCGAGCCCAATCCGGGCGAGCCTGTCGATCAGCCGTTTCACGTGTTTCACCAGAAGAACCCGTTTCTGGCTTTAGCCGACTACTCTGCTGAAGTGCAGCAGTCTCCCGCTGCAGCGAAGTTCCGGCTCACCAGCGACAACATGATGAACCCGGCCAACCAGCCCGACCTGTTCGATCTGCAGGCGCTGGGCGTGATGCGTGAAACCGGTGTTTCGGAGTACTGGCAGGTCAAGGGCGAAGTGCTGCGCTATGCCCGGGCCTTGCGGGCTGACAAGACATGCCTGGCCTGCCATGGTCGCCCTGAAGATGCACCCGCCGTGGTGCGCTCGAAGTACAAGGCGCCAGATGGTGGTCGCAAAGGGGGGGGCTATGGCTACACCTTGGGCGAGGTCGTCGGGGTGACGTCGGTCACGGTGCCGCACACGGGTTTCGTGACCTTGCTGGTGCAGCAGTCCTGGGGCTTCTGGATTTCGATTGCGGTGATCCTGACCCTGATTGCCTTTGTGTTCATGCAGTTGATGCGCGGTGTGGTCAAGCCGCTCATGCGTTTGTCGCGTTATGCCGAAGACATCGCCCATACCGATGACCTTTGCAGTGTGCGACAGCCCGTTTTCGATGCGGATGAATCGAGCAGTCGCAATGAAATTCACCAGCAGCTGTTTGCGTTGAAAGCTTTGCATGAGTCGATGAGGTCGGCCGTGGATCACATCACGCGGCATGGTCGGTGAGGCGGATGTCAGTGATCGCTGCTGCCGCGTGCAGTGTTAGGGATGGCGCCTGGCATGCCCATCGATATAGTTGATTCATTCAGACAACCTCAGGAGTGAATCATGTTCAAACGATGGGTTTCCATGGCGTCGATGTGCATCGCATCGCTGACCGCAGCGCCGGCGATGGCACAGTCTTACGACTTCTCCAACTTTGCGATTGATGGGGAAAACTTCCATGGTGTCACCCTGGGAAACATGACCCTCAATTCTGAAAATGGCACGCTGTTCTACACCTCGAACTATGGCGGAGGTCTTGTCGACGGTGGTGCGGGCACGAGTGACATCACGCTGACCTTTTCCAGCCCGATCACTTCGATCTCGGTGCGGGCCGGCGATGGCGCCGGTGATCTGGATGCCTTTGGGCTGATCGCCTACGCCTTTGGCACCAACGCCTTGTTGGGGTCGGTCTACTCTCCGCAGTTTGGCGGGCCAGCTGAACCAGAGTGGTTTACCTTGTCGCTGTCTGGTTTGGGTGCAATTGGCCGAGTGGTGATTGACCCTTGCAACAGTGGCATGTGCCCAGGTACTGTCAAGGAAATTGGTGGTGTGGCGATCACCGATATCAACGTGACGGCTGTGCCTGAGCCTGGTGCCTACGCAATGCTCCTGGCCGGTATGGCTGTGGTGGGGGCGATGCGTCGTCGACGTCAAGCCTGATTGGCTCCGCGCGTTTCTTCGAAAGGCCACTGCATTCAGTGGCCTTTTTTCATCGAGGCAGGAACAGGGGATGCCATGGGGATCAGGTCTGACTGGTGCGGGTGTCGAGTCCGTGCTTGTCGATCAGCCGATACAAGGTCATGCGCGAGATGCCCAGTTCGCGTGCCGCGTGTGTGATGTTGCGATCGACGCGGCCAAGTGTCAGGGCGATCACATCGCGTTCAGCCGTGGTTCGGGCGGCCTCCAGTCCGACATGGACTTCCAGGGTGGGCGAAATCAAACCAAGATCCTCTGAGGAAATCAGTTTCTGGTCGGTCATGATGAGGGCTCGCTGAACGCGATTCGACAACTCTCTGATGTTGCCTGGCCACCGATGCGCCATCATGGCGCGCATGGCCTCCTGCTTGAATCCCTCGAGCCGATGCTGTGGCGTTTGCTGTAGCCCGCGTTGCAAAAAATGCTGGGCCAGTTGTGGCACATCCTCGATGCGCTCGCGCAAGGCGGGCACCTTGATGGGCAGGACGTTGAGCCGGTAGAACAGGTCTTCTCGGAAGCGACCGTCGGCCACGGCTTGGGTCAGGTCGACGTGCGTGGCCGCTACGACGCGAACGTCAACTTGAATGCTTCGTGTTGCCCCGACCCGTTGAATCGAACGCTCTTGCAGGAAGCGCAGCAAATTGGTTTGCAGCGCCAGAGGCAGATCGGCGATTTCGTCCAGGAAGATGGTGCCGCCATTGGCTTCCTCGATCAGGCCGCGTTTGCAGGTGTTGGCACCAGTGAATGCGCCGCGCTCGTGCCCAAATAGCTCCGACTGGATCAGGGTGGGCGCGATGGCGCCGCAGTTGACCGCAACAAACGGCCCCGCTGCTCTCCGTGAGCAGCGATGCACCGCGGCAGCGGTCAATTCCTTGCCTGTGCCGCTTTCTCCGCCAATCAGTACGGGCACGTCGGTGGGGGCGACTTTCCTGATGTGACTCCTCAAGTGTTCGATGGCCGGGCTCTGACCAACCATTCCGAGGTCGATCGCTTGAGTGCTTGCGTCATTGCGCTGCCGTAACTCAGTACGGCACAAGGCATGTTGCAGGGTCAGATTGACCTCCGACCAGCAAACAGGGCAGGTGTGATAGTCGAACAGGTAGGTGAGTATCAACTCGCGAACCTCTGGCGAGTCCAGGGCCTGGGGATGAAAAACGCCAACCCATTCCAGAGTGGGGGGCTGTCTCAAGAAGGTCTCCAGGGCATGAAGATCCTGGCTGGACGGCATGGTTTTCAGAAAAATCAGACCGACCTTGATTTCCTGTTGGGCGATGATGCGACGTGCGGTCGCCTGGTCCGATGCCGCGAAGCACCGCCACCCGAGTGCCTGCAGGGGGTGCGATTCAGCCGGCAAGACCAGATCAAGCTCGACGCAAAGCAACTTGCGCGAATCCATGAGCAGCTTTCAGAACGATTTAGGGATGCGGATGCTGATGCTGAGGTCGGGGGTGTCGCGGGTCAGGCCCGCTCCGACGGACAAGTTCAGGCTCGTCTTATCGCTGTACCGATAGGCATAGCCGAGCAGCAGGCTCGCCAATTGGGTTCGAACCGAACCTGCCACCACCTCGCCGTTCTGGCGGGTGGTGGCGACCGAGTTCAGTTCGACGCCCATGCTGTACGAGGCGCGATCATTCAGAGCCATGCCCATGCCAAAGTTCAGCCCGATGACCCCGCCGGGTTGGATGTCGCCCAGGAACTCTCGTTCGCCTGACAGCACTTCGCGGCTGATGTGTTGGCGCTTGAAGTTGTAGGTGTAGCTGGCGCCGCCGAAGAACACGGCCGGGTCGGAGGGGAAGAGCCAGGTCAGGGCTGGCTGGATGGAGTAGAAGCCTGATCCGGTGGGCAGGTCGCGCGGCAAGCCGGTCCCCGATGTCGCTCCCGTGCAGCGCGTGGCGCAGTCGGTGACCACCTCGAAGGGGTCTTTGCCCGAGCGCGATTTGGCTCGCAGTGAGCCGATCAAATAGGGCACGGTCGCGCTGCCCTGATTGAGTTGGTAGCGCAGCGCGAGCTCAATGTCGCCCAGCGCCTGACCCTTGCTGGAAAAGGCCGTATCGGTGGAGGCGCCGCCACCGTACTCCCGGCTGATGGTGGAGTCAGAACGGTAGACATAAGGCACACGGGCTTCGATCTCGAGTCGATTGCTGAGTCCGTAGCGGCCCGTTAACGCAGCCGTGACGGTATTGCGTTTGACCTCGCGCACATCGACCAAGCCAATGAGCAAGGCCGGAATGATGGTGTAGCCCACCAATGCCACCCGGTTGCTGGACGCGTAGAGATATTGCAAAGAGGGCTCCAGCACGAATTGTCCCTTTGGCGTGAGGATGCCTGGCTGCTCGAACAACGGAGCCACGGCCGGGGGGGCAGTCGACTCTTGGGGGCGAGCCATGTTTACTCGGCGTGGCCCCTCATCAGGCGGGGGGCGTTGGCCCGAGGGCTGGCGCGATTCCTGCTGAGCTTCCACGGCTTGCTTCAAGGCCTGGAGCTGGCGGGCTTGTTCGGCCAGTTGCTGTTGCAATTGTTCGAGTTGTGTGGCCGAGGATGGCCCAGGTGGGGCGTCGGGTTGAGCCCGCGCGATTGGCGCGGCGCATGGGCCCCAGGCAGTGCAGGCGAGAAGCAACAACCTTCGGGAACTTGGCTTGCTCATGATGCCCTTCCTCGTTGACTGTCCCTTGTTGTTCAGGACTTGGTCTGAAGGTCTGTAGCGTAGGCATCAGGACCCCTGTGGCGCAATAGGCATACATGTAACATCATGTAACCTAGGGGTAACGGCTCGCAGTGTCACAAGTCTGTGGCAACTCGCCGCAGCGGGCCTCAGGGGCTTGATCGTGGGACTGACACGCATGGCACTGTCACATCGAGATGACAGCTGTCTTGCATGTGTTCGCCCGGAATCGCCCATGGATAAAGGGTGTCAGACCGGATACGAGGCAAATGGGTGTCTTGAGCCTGTGACGTTTCCGCCGCTTCTTGGTCCGTCGCTTGTCCTCGTTTCCAAGGCCGAATGTTGGATGGGATGGGCTCTCCCTGGCGTCGCGTTGTTGGGCCGGATGGTTCGCTGGATGTGGCATGGAATCTGCCTTGTGGGTCCTCGATTTGCGGACACGCAACTCACCCACCTTGCTCTTTCAATCAATGCAGTCAACCCACGGAGAGGCTCATGAAAAAGACACTTCTGGCATCAACCATTGCCCTTTGTTTTGGCTTCAGCGCGTCGGCCATCGGAGCTGAAAATGCGACGACACAAACCACTGGTGGAGGCGACAACACGAGCAACAGTACGAATACGAAGACCGACACCACCACGTCGACCAGCACCGCTACCAACACCAACACGGACTCCAGCACGCACACGCACAACAACACGCGGACGAAGACCGATACCACGACAACCACCACCACCGATACGCAGACCGAAAACAGCACCAACAAGAATTCGGGTGATGCGGTCTCGAACGGTGCTCGCTCTGCTGCGATGAACAATGGCTCGACCGGGACGTTTGACAATGCGTTCAACAAGAGCACGATCACAACGAGCAGCACTCTCAGCGGCACGGTGTCAAACAACAACGTGTATGGCTTCGGTAACAGTGCCACCAATTCCGGATCGGCCTCGGGTGGTTCCGGCAAGGGCGGTCGCGGCGGTGATGGCTATGGCGGCAAAGCCATGGGCATGGCCTCGGGCGGTGACGCCTCAGGCGGTGCTGGCGCTGCGGGCGGCAACGGTGGCAAAGCCAGCAATGGTGACGCCACCAATGGCAGTGCGTCGAACTCGGGTGCGACTGCAGGTGCCGGAGGCCATGGCAAAGGCGGGTCGGCCAATGGGGACAACACCGCTGGTGCCGCACGGGCTAACGGGGCAGCCGGTGGGGCCACTGGCAATGGGGGCAATGCATCGGCCACGGCTGGGGCGGTCATGCCGCCTGTCGCTGGATCGGCTTCAGCCACGGGTGGTGCCAGTGGCGCCGGTGGTGCTGGCGGAACGGGTGGGACTGCATCCAGCGATGGCGGCAGCAGTACGCGTACCGCAGCAGCCGGCACAGGTGCCGCGGGTGGTAGCGCCAGCAATGGCGATGCCACCAATGGCAGTGCCACCAATGGCAGCAACACCGGCGGGGCGGGTGGTTCCGGTGGCAATGGCGCATCGGGCACGGCCGGTGCTGGCAATGGCGGTAACAACACCGCGCAAGGTGGTGTGGGTGGTGCAGGCCAAGGTGGCACGGGCGGCGCTGGGGGCACCAACACTGTGACGGCGGGCGCGTTTAGCTTGGCCAACACGATGACCAATGTGGGCCAGTCGGCGGCGGGCATCATGCTGGTCTCGCAAAACAGTGGTGCGGCGGCATTGGTGCAGCAAAGCGTGAACGTTCAATCGTCATTGGGTGTAGGCAAGTAAGCCCGCGGCTGTCATTCAATCCACTTGCGAAGGGACTCATCATGAAACCCATCGTTATGGCAGGGGGAGTCTGCATGGCGGTCGTCATCGTGTTCCCGGTTCAGTCGTGGGGTGAGGCGCTACCCGTTGCCTCACCTGACACAGAGGTCAAGCCCATCTTTGCCAGCCCGTTTGGCAAGCCGGTTGATTCGACTCAGCTGAATCAACATCGAGGTGGCAGTGACCTGGTGCAAAACGACATGAAGCTGGTCGGCCGAACGGTAGGCAACTCTGCTACCGATGTGTCGACCGGTTCCAATGCCATCAGTGCCGGGGCATTTGCCAACATGAGTGGGCTGCCGTTGGTGATCCAGAACTCTGGCGCCAATGTGCTCATTCAGAACGCGGTGATCCTGCATGTGCAGATGAATTGAGTTGGGGGGGCGGGTATGCGTAGTCGGATGCTGTCATCGTTGCTGTGTTCAACCGTCGCGGCTTCGACCTGGGGGCAAGGTGTGTACCTGCCGTCTCTGGGTGGAGGCAGTGTGGCTGTTCCCGTCACCAGCGTCCAGGCTGCCCGGCTCGCCTCGACCATTCGTCAGCAATACGACTTCAGTTGTGGGTCGGCAGCGGTGGCCACGCTGCTGACCCACCATTACGGCTTCCCTGTGTCCGAGCAGGATGTGTTCGAGCAGATGTACCAACGTGGCGATCAGCCCAAGATCCAACGGGAAGGCTTCTCCATGTACGACATGAAGCTCTTTTTGCAAGAACTGGGCTTCGAGGCTGATGGATTCGAACAATCCCTCGACAAGCTGGCCGAGGCCAAGGTGCCCGCGATTGTCTTGATCAACGAGCATGGCTACAACCACTTTGTTGTCATCAAAGGTCTGAAAGATGATCGGGTGTTGCTGGGGGATCCTGCCAGCGGAACACGGGCGGTGCCACGTGAGGAGTTCGATGTCAGTTGGCCGAATCGACTCTTGTTCGTCATTCACAACCGAATGGAACAGGCTCGCTTCAACCTGGCATCAGACTGGCGCGCGGCCCCTTATGCACCTTTGGCCTCAGGCGTCAGCCGTGGCGGGCTGGATGTGGTCACCATGCCTCGCAATGGGCCAGGAGACTTCTGATGAGTGCGAGTCGATGCGCGCCAGAACCAATATGGCACGTTCTTTGTCGTGTGAGGCATGGTTGTTTACTCGCCGCGGCGTTTTCGTGCGCGGGTTCGAGTTGGGGCCAGGCTTCGGCAGCCCCCGAAGATCTTTGGCAGACAGTCAGCGATCACCAGCTTGATGACCTGCGTGGTGGTTTTGATTTCGGCGCCGGCGTGGTCGTGTCCTTTGGCATCAGTCGGGTCGTGTATGTCAACGACCAGTTGATCACGGCGACCGGGTTTCAGATCGGCGATGTGAGTCGGCTGTCGCCTGCGCAGGCGAACTTGCTGGCACAGCAGCTGGCTTCGATGACCGGGCAAGCGGTGCAAAGGGGGCCGGGCAATAGGGTGGACCCCACGGCTTTGACGGTGCCTTTTGCCACTTACATTCAGAACACCTTGAACAACCAGAACCTCCGCGTGGAAACGGTGATTCAGGCAGCCACCAATGGCATGAGTGTGCTCAAGGATCTGAACTTTCAGTCGGTGATCAACGATGCATTGATCGGTGCCTTTGGCATCCGATGACGTCGTCTTCAGGCGGTGTCTGCAACGATCAGGCTGAGTAGACGCCCTTGAGCGCGACAGCTTGTCGCGCCAGTTCGGTCAGGCCGGCCCAATCCTGAGCCTGAACCAGTTTGCCTGGCGCCAGCCACGACCCACCTACGCAGGCCACGTTGGGCAAAGCCAGGTAGCTTTGGGCATTGTCTGGGGTGATGCCACCGGTTGGGCAGAACACCGCGTGTGGGAAGGGGCCATGCAAAGATTTCAGAAGCCCCACACCACCGACGTGCTGTGCCGGGAATAGCTTGAAACACTCGAAGCCCGAATCTGCTGCAGTCATCAGTTCAGACGCAGTGGCCACCCCGGGCAGAAGCGGCACGGGGGCTTTGGCGGCCTCGTGTGCCAACGGTGCAGTCAGGCCGGGCGAGACCACAAACTGGGCTCCTGCCTGAGCAGCGGCGTGCCACTGTTTGGGGGTGGTCACGGTACCCGCAGCCACCACAGCCTCGGGTAGGTTGATGCTGATCTCACGAATGACTTCGAGTGCGTTGGCCGTGCGCAAGGTGATTTCCAGCACCCGTAGCCCGCCGGCCAGCAAGGCTTGCGCAATGGGCAAGGCATCCTCTGTTCGTTCGATGACCAGAACGGGAATCACCGGGCTGATGTTCAGCATCGGTTGCAGCAGGTGGTTCTTGTTGCTCATTTGGGATTCGGGTCGGTTGGTAGAGGCAGCCCAAAGGTCATGGCGCCTTGCTCAGCGCTGCTGACCTGCTGACGCAGGGTGCCGAACAACTGGCGGCCCATGCCGGTGTGGTGGTGGTAGCCCGTTGGCGGCAGGATCGCCAGTTCTCTGGCTTGCCATTCGGCCGGGGCAACCAGGGCCTGGAGCTCACCTGTGTGGACGTTGACACGGATCAGATCACCATCTCGCACTTTGCCTAAAGGACCATCGGCCAGGACTTCCGGCGTGACATGAATGGCGGCCGGTACCTTGCCACTGGCGCCCGACATGCGTCCGTCAGTGACCAAAGCCACGTGGTAGCCCTGGTCTTGCAGGTTCGTTAAAGCTGGGGTGAGGGCGTGCAGTTCGGGCATGCCATTGGCGCGGGGCCCCTGGAAGCGCACCACAGCCACCACATCGCGGTTCAGTTCGCCTTGGTGATAGGCGGTCAGCAGCTCTTCCTGGTCGTTGAAGACCCGCGCGGGAGCCTCTACGACACAGTGCTCGGGTTTGACGGCCGACACCTTGATCACCGCGCGCCCGAGATTGCCTTGCAGCACCTTCAGGCCTCCGTCGGGCGCAAACGGTTGGCTGACCGTGGCCAGTACATCCGGCCTGCTACTGTGCTCGGGCGCTTCGACCCACACCAATTGGCCATCTTGCAAAACGGGTTGGCGGGTATACGCACGCAGGCTGGGGCCCACCACGGTTCGGACCTGTTCGTGCAGCAAGCCATGGTTGAGCAGTTCTCGAATCAGCAAGCCCATGCCACCTGCAGCGTGGAAGGCATTGACATCGGCGCTGCCATTGGGATAGACGTGTGCCAGCAGGGGGACCACCGTGGCCAGTTGGTCAAAGTCGTCCCAGTTGATGATGATGCCAGCGACGCGGGCCATGGCCACCAAGTGCAAGGTGTGGTTGGTGGAGCCACCGGTGGCCAGCAGGCCCACCATGCCGTTGACGATGGCCTGCTCGTTGATGACATGTCCCACGGGGGTGTAGTGCGAGCCAGACTGAACCAGGCGTGCGGCTTGCCGGGCTGCCTCGCGTGTCAAGGCTTCGCGCAAGGCTGTGCCTGGTGGCACAAACGCTGAGCCAGGCAGATGCAGGCCCATGATCTCCATCAACATCTGATTGCTGTTGGCGGTGCCGTAAAACGTGCAGGTGCCGGGGCCGTGGTAAGACTTTTCTTCTGCCTCCAGTAGAACTTCAGGGCCAACTTTCCCGGCGGCGTGAAGTTGGCGGATGCGGCCTTTTTCGTCGTTCGGCAGCCCGGATCTCATTGGTCCAGCCGGCACGAAGACCGCAGGAAGGTGCCCGAAGGCCAGGGCACCCATCAGCAGGCCCGGCACGATCTTGTCGCACACCCCCAGGCACAGGGTGGCGTCGAACATATTGTGCGAAAGGGCGATGGCTGTGCTCATGGCGATGACGTCGCGAGAGAACAGCGACAACTCCATGCCCGGCTGCCCTTGGGTCACGCCATCGCACATCGCGGGCACCCCGCCAGCAAACTGGGCAGTGGCGCCCACTTCCCTTGCGGCTTCTTTGATCCAGTCAGGGTAGGCTGCCAAAGGCTGGTGCGCCGATAGCATGTCGTTGTAGCTCGACACGATGGCCAGATTGGGTTGCTTTTGCTGGCGCAGCCAGATCTTGTCTTGGGCTGGGGCTGCAGCGTAGGCGTGCGCCAGATTCGTGCAACCCAGGCTGGCGCGTTGGGCCATGTGCGCCGGATGGTGGCGTGCTGCCTCATCCACACCATGCAGGTAAGCAGCACGGCTGGCCTGACTGCGTTGCCTGATCCGTTCGGTCACGGCTTGCAGTTGTGGGTGAAGCGTCACGTTGGGGTGGGCCATCTCGCTACAAAAACACATGCAGATGGTTCATTATGGTGGTCATTCAGACTGTAGGGTCAATTGAAATGCAACCCATGCTGGACTTCCACTGCTCGGCCACCCCCACCGATTTGGCGCTGGAATTGGCCACTTTTGTGTCGCAGTGTCTGACGGAAACCTTGCGAACCCGTGATCGGGCTTTGCTGGTGGTGTCAGGGGGGAGCACCCCGGTGCCGTTTTTCAACGCCCTCAGTTGCATGAGCTTGCCCTGGGATCAGGTGGTTGTGACCCTGGCCGATGAGCGCTGGGTGCCTCCTACGCACCCTGATAGCAACGAGCGTCAGGTGCGAGAGCACTTGCTCAAAGGGGAGGCGGCGCGTGCCATCTGGATGCCGTTCTGGCGCACAGGCATGAATGCCCACGATGCGTTGCCGCTGATTCGAGGTGAGTTGGACGCCTTGCCCTGGCCCGCCAGTGTGGTCGTGCTGGGCATGGGCTCGGACGGGCACACAGCGTCTCTGTTTCCACATGACGCAACCTGGGTCGATTCCCAGGCCGCACCGGAGCGCTGCTTGGCCATCGGGGCGCCTCTGCCGCCGAACGTGCCGGTGTCGCGGGTCAGCCTGTCGCCGACGTGTCTGGTCGATGCCGAAAATCTGGCCATCTACCTGACGGGCGAAGCCAAATGGGATGTCTTGCACCGCGCCGAACGCGATGGGCCGGCACGTGAGTACCCGATTCGCTTGGCCTGGCAGCAGCGCCACGCGCCGTGCCATGTGTTTTATGCCGACTGAATCAGATCGGATGGGTCAGACCGAACCGGCCTGAATCACCTCGGTCTTGATCAAGCGTTCGCCGGCGTGACTGCGCCCGCCACTGGCAAACAGGGGCTGATTCTCTTTTTCGAAGAATCGCAAGGTGACTGATTTCGCATGCGCGGTTGTCAGCGCCTGCCGTGTTGCCGCTTCGATCTGGGCCACGTCGTGCGGAGAAGTCACTTCGTAGAGGTCCACCGTGGGGTGGGCAAACGCACCGGGGTGGCTGTAGTAGATCTGACCGTGGCCTTGCTGCTCGACGACTTTGCGGTCTGGAAAATGCCCATAGCTTGAGGCCATGAGCTTGCCCAGTTGATCGGCCACGATGGCGTCGTCGGTCGACGGTATGTGCGCCACTTGCCAAAGCAAGACGCTGAACAGACCCGTTCCCGCCACAAAAACAACGCGTGTGAGTCGGTTGGTCAGCGTCTTGTTCATGGTGCGCCTCAGTCTTTCTTCGGAGCTGCAGCCTGGCGGGCCTGATCTTGGCGAGGGCGGTCAGGGCGACCATTGCCGCGACGGTCAGGGCGGTCCGATCGATCGGCACGCGCCTGGCCATCTGGGCGGCGAGGACCTCCGGGCTTGCGACCAGGGCCGGTGGCAGGGCGCTTGGGGGCCAGCAGTTCGGGGTGATCAATGCGGTCTTGACGGGCTTGAGCCAGCAGGCCTTCGAGGGCCTCGGGGGCAATGCCTTTGAGGGCGCAGAAGTTGGCCTGGGTGAGGGTGGTGCGCTCGAAGTCGCGCAGCAGGCCCGCGCGCTGGCGGATGGCCTGTTCCTGCTCTTCGCGCTGGGCTTCTTTCACCGAACGACGGCGCTTGAGTTCGTCGGACGCCGCCTGACGGTGCTCGTCGGTCAGGTCACCAGCAGGTTGACCATCGAGGTCAAAACGCTGAGTGGCTTTGGTCAGGCCGATCAGGTAAGCGTAGCTGCCGGTGTGGCGACGCAGGAAAGCCGACAGCACGGCTTTGGTGAAGACGCCAGGGGCGCGCTCCTGAATGTCAGCCTGAATTCGCAACTTCAGGGGCAGCGGCTTGTCTGCACCAAACAGCGCGGGAAACAGCTCTTTGAGCTTTTGGCCGCATTCGGCGGGCGTCATTTCGCTGGCAGCGGTGCCGGTGGGTGCAATTTGAGAAGGGGTGTCAGACATGCGTCGAGCCGTTATCCGGGAAAAGCGAGAGTGTGCCTGATTCCTGGGTCGAGATTGACATGCACCGATCTGGCCCGTAACTTGCTGCACATCTGCAGGCTTGAAACCATCTGGTTCGACTGGAGATCCGAGTGTCCATTCACGTTGCCCTCAATCACGTCACGCATTACACGTACGACCGGCTGGTCAGCCTGTCGCCGCAGGTTGTACGTTTGCGGCCAGCCCCGCATTGCCGCACCCGCATCCTGTCTTATTCGCTGAAGGTCGAGCCGGTGGTGCATTTCATCAACTGGCAGCAGGACCCGTTTTCCAATCATCTGGCCCGTCTGGTTTTTCCCGAGCGCACTCAGGAATTCCGCATCACGGTGGACCTGGTGGCCGAGATGGCGGTGTACAACCCCTTCGACTTCTTCCTGGAGCCGCACGCCGAGCATTTCCCCTTTGTCTACGACGATGCCTCGGCACGAGATCTGGCCCCGTATCTCGTCAAGAGTGAGCTCACCCCGCGCTTTCAGGCCTTCATCGACAGCATCGACCGAAGTGAGGTGAGAACCATCGACTTCCTGGTGGGGCTCAACCAGCGCCTGCAGCGCGAGATTGCTTACACGATTCGCATGGAACCGGGGGTGCAGACCCCGGAAGAAACCTTGACCTTGCAGTCAGGTTCTTGCCGCGACACCGGTTGGTTGATGGTTCAGGCCTTGCGTCACATGGGCTTGGCTGCGCGGTTCGTGTCGGGTTATCTGATCCAGCTCAAGGCCGACGTGGCTGCGCTGGATGGCCCTTCCGGCACAGAGGTTGATTTCACCGACCTGCATGCCTGGTGCGAGGTCTTTCTGCCCGGTGCGGGCTGGATCGGGCTGGACCCGACTTCCGGCCTGCTGGCAGGTGAAGGGCACATTCCGGTGGCCTGCACGCCCGAGCCCACTGGGGCCGCCCCTGTGACTGGGGCGGTCGACGAATGCGAGGTGAGCTTCCACCATGAGATGTCGGTGTCGCGTATTTACGAGTCGCCCCGGGTGACCAAGCCTTACACCGAAGACGAATGGCTGGCCATCGATGCGCTGGGCAAGGTGGTTGACCAGCACCTGCAGCAGCAAGACGTGCGACTGACCATGGGGGGCGAGCCAACCTTTGTGTCGGTGGACGACCGCGATGGTGCCGAATGGAACACCGATGCCTTGGGCCCCACCAAGCGTGGGCTGGCGACCAATCTGGTTCACCGCTTGCGGCAACGCTACGGGCAGGGCGGTTTTCTGCATTTTGGCCAAGGCAAGTGGTACCCGGGCGAGCAGCTGCCGCGCTGGGCTTTGTCCATTTTCTGGCGTACCGATGGCCAGCCCTGCTGGCATGACCCCACGCTGTTTGCTGACGAACGCCACTCCATTCGCTATACCAGCGCCGATGCCCGCTTGTTCATCGACACCCTTGCCACCAAGCTGGGCGTGGGCAGCGATCACATTCAAACAGGCTACGAAGACACCTGGTACTACCTGTGGCGTGAACGACGCCTGCCCGTGAACGTGGATCCGCTGGATGCCCGCCTGGACGATGAACTCGAACGGGTACGCCTGCGCCGGGTGTTTGACCAGGGGCTGAACCATGAAGTCGGCTATGCCCTGCCGCTCAAGAGAGACTGGCCCGTTGGCCTGAGTGGGCCCAGTTGGGTGTCTGGGCCCTGGTTCTTCCGCGACGAGCGCATGTACCTCATCCCTGGTGATTCGCCCATGGGCTACCGCTTGCCGCTGGACTCCCTGCCCTGGGTCAGTCAAAGCGAGTATCCCTTTGTTCATGAACATGACCCGTTTGCCCCCAAGCCGGACCTGCTGGACGCCAGTGTTCTGAAGGGGCAATACGCTTCGCACCAGGTTGGTGCTGGTTTTGCGCAAGGTGGCGCGGTCAGCGTTCAGGGGCAAACCGTGAGTGGCCTGGGTGGCGCGGGCCAGAACGGCGAGTGGGGGAACTTGCGGGCCAATCCCATCCTGGGGGCGGCGGGCCCGGCCACGGCAGCCTCAGTGGCCCCCCATCGCGTTCCTGATCGGTTTGAGTCGGCCCACTGGATCACACGGACGGCCTTGTGCGTGGAGGTTCGCAACCCGGATCGGGCCAATGGTCCGAAGGTGGAGTCGCGAGGTGATGGCGGCGGTGTGATGTATGTGTTCATGCCCCCCTTGTCCAGTCTGGATGACTATCTGGACCTGTTGACCGCAGTGGAGTCCACCGCCACCGACCTGGGCATGCAGATCGTGCTGGAAGGTTACCCACCGCCCCGCGATGCACGCTTGACGGTGTTGCAGGTCACGCCAGATCCCGGTGTCATCGAGGTGAACATTCACCCTGCGCGCAACTGGGGGCAACTGGTGGACCATACCGAGTTCCTATACCAGGCAGCGCACGAAACCCGGTTGTCGAGCGAGAAGTTCATGATCGACGGACGCCACACCGGCACCGGCGGGGGCAACCACTTTGTGCTGGGCGGGGCCACTCCGGCAGACAGCCCCTTCTTGCGGCGCCCGCAATTGCTCACGAGCCTGATCACCTTCTGGCACAACCACCCCTCCTTGTCCTACCTGTTCTCGGGCCTGTTCATCGGGCCGACCAGTCAGGCCCCGCGGGTGGATGAGGCGCGGACTGATCAGGTCTACGAGGTGGAAATCGGTTTGCGCGAGGTGGAGCGGCAAGAGGCCATCTGGGGGCAATGTCCGCCTTGGGTGATTGACCGCACCCTGCGCAACTTGCTGATCGACGCCACAGGCAACACCCACCGCAGCGAGTTCTGCATTGACAAGCTGTACTCACCCGATGGCCCGACGGGGCGTCTGGGTTTGTTGGAGTTGCGTGCGTTCGAAATGCCTCCGCATGCCCACATGAGCCTGGTGCAGCAGTTGCTGATTCGCGCTTTGGTCGCCTGGTTCTGGCGTGAGCCTTATCAGGGCCATGGGGCCCAACGTTTGACTCGCTGGGGCACCGAATTGCACGACCGCTTCATGTTGCCCGCCTTTGTGGAGCAAGACTTTGCGGATGTGCTCACCGAGCTGCGTCAAGCCGGGTTCGATTTCGATCCGCAGTGGTTTGCCCCGCACTTTGAATTCCGCTTTCCCTACATCGGGGAAATCGCTGCGGCGGGCATGCGCCTGACCCTGAGAGGGGCGCTCGAGCCTTGGCACGTGATGGGTGAGGAGGGGGCTGCAGGCGGAACCGTTCGCTACGTTGATTCCTCACTGGAGCGTCTGGAGGTGCGAGCGACCGGCCTGAACGGCAATCGCCATGTGATCACGGTCAATGGCCACATCCTGCCTCTGCATCCTACTGGGCGAGTGGGCGAATTCGTGGCCGGGGTGCGCTACCGTGCCTGGCAGCCGCCTTCTTGTCTGCACCCCACCATTGGACCCGATGCGCCCTTGACTTTCGATGTGGTCGACAGTTGGTTGCGCCGCTCGATTGGCGGGTGCCAATACCATGTGGCCCACCCGGGCGGGCGCAACTACGACACCTTCCCGATCAATGCCTACGAGGCCGAAAGTCGGCGTCTGGCGCGCTTCTTCCGCATGGGGCACACCCCTGGCGTGATGACGCTCAAGCCCTTGCCGCCGGGCATCGAGCACCCGCTGACGTTGGATTTGCGCGCGCTCAAAGCGCAGTAACAGCGCAGTAAGGGGTCTGTGCCTGGCGAGCGCCGAGTGGTGGCTGGATCATGCGAGTCTGGCCAGCTCGGCGGCCACGGCCTGCAAGGGGTCGTGCCATTGGCCTCTTTGCGTCTGACGGAACAAGCGGGCGCTGGGGTACCACGGGGAATCGCTGCGGTGCATCAGCCAGCGCCAGTCTGGGCTGTGGGGCAGCAGGATCCAGGTGGGCTTGCCCATGGCGGCAGCCAGATGGGCCACCGACGTGTCCACGCTGATGACCACATCCATGTGCTCGATCAAGGCGGCGGTGTCCTCGAAGTCGATCAACTGCGAGGCGTGTTGGCGAATCTCGGGGTGCGACGCCAGAGTCGAGCGGTCGCCATCACGAATCTCTTTTTGCAGGCTGTGGTAGCTCGGGCCGGGAGGCAGGTGGGCGACCAGGGTGCTCAGAGGCATGGAACGGAGCCCGTCGTTGCTATGGGCGGTGTTGCCCGACCACACCAGTCCCACACGCAAAGCGGCTTTGGGGCCCAAGGTCGTTTGCCAGGTCAGAACCCGTTGCGGGTCGGCTGTGAGGTAGGCCTCAGGCGCCAGCAGCGCATCTGGCCGCGCGCGGAAGGCGGCCGGCAAGCTCATCAGTGGGCAGTGCAGGTCAAACGGGGGCAGGGGCGAACCGGTTTGGACCACCTGAACGCTGGGGTGCAGTCTTTGCAGTAAACCGACCAGTGAGCCAGGGGCCTCCAGGACCACCTTTGCACCCTGGTCGGCCAGGGCTGCGGCATAGCGGCAAAACTGCAAGGTATCGCCCAGACCTTGCTCGGCATGCAGCAACAGGGTTTGCCCCGTCGGGTTGATTTGGCCGAGCCACTGCGGCTGGCTGAACGGTCGGCGCGGGCTGGTGAAGCTGTCTTTCTTCCAGCGCCATTCGAGTTGGGGCAGGCCTTGATCCCAGTCGCCCGCCAGGAGGGCCACCCAGCCCAGCGCCCACTGGGCCTCGGCGTTATCGGGTTGCAGGGCGCACGCGCGGGCGAACGCATCGCGGGCAGCTTGCAGGTTGCCTGCATCCAGATGGGCGCCGCCCAGATTCATGTGGGCTTCCGCCAGGTCGGGGGCCAGGTCGACTGCGCGTTGGCTCAGACTGATGGCCTCAGTGGTTTGACCTGCGTCGCGCAGCAGGCCCGCCAGGTTGACCAAGGGGGCCAGTTGATTGCCATCCAGGGCCAGGCTGCGCCGATAGCTCTCCTGGGCTGCATCGTGCTGGCCCAGGGCTTCCTGAGTCTGGGCCAGCCCACTCCAGCCAGCCGGGTCCTGGGCGAAAGCGGGCAGGGCCGCCTGATAGTCGCTCCATGCTGCTTCGTGCAGTCCGGCCACCCGCAAGGCATGTGCGCGTGACAGGCGGGCCGCCATCAACCCGCCACGGGCCTGCTCGTTTTGGGGTTCCAGAGCGAGGGCCCGTTCAAAGTGGGGCACGGCCTGTTGGGGGCGATTGGCCCCCATGCAGGCCAGGCCCATATTGAGTTGTGCGGTGGCGAAGTCGGGGTCTTGCGCCAGAGCGCGGCCGATCAACGCCATCGCCTGAGGGAAGTCGTGGTCGCGCATGGCCAGCACGCCGAGCATGTGCAAAGCGTCGAACTGATCGGGGGCTTGTTGCAAGACGTGTTGGAACTGTGTGCGAGCCTGAAGTGGCTGTCCTGCATCCATGGCGTCGAAGGCCTGATCCAGCAGGGCATCGATGGCATCTGGGTTCATGTTGTCCTGAATTGTTTTGTTTTGGAATGACCGCCAGCGGCGTTGACTGGCTCCGCCAGTGTCAGTCATGGTCCTCGGGTTTGCCCGCAAGGTTGTCGGCTGTCATACCGTCTTTGCTCGGGTTAAATTCAATCATGCCCAGTTCAGATCTCCCCGACTATTTGGATTGTTTCCAGCGCTCTCCTGCGGCCCAGGCCATCCTGGACCGCGATGGCGTCGTCATTGAAATCAATGAGCAAGCCTGTCGGCTCTTGGGCATGGGGCGCGATGCCCTGGTCGGACGTCGGGTTGCCGAGCTGATTTTTGAGGAAGATCGGCCTGCACTGAACGCCGCCATTCAAGACAGCGCACGCCATCGCCACACAGTCGAGGTCGATTGCCGCATGCCTGCCTCAGGTTCGGTGGGGCGCTGGTTTTCTGTGCAGTTCCAGCCTGGCTTCCAGGGGGATCGGGCTCAGACCTGGTACGTCGTGTTTGCCGACATCACCGAGCGCAAACGGCACGATGCGTGGCTCACCCAGCGCAATGCCTTGCTCACGGCACTGTCGAATAATCTGCCCGGGGTGATTTATGTGTTCCGACCTGGGCCGGATAAAGGCGGGCGTCTGGAATTTGTCAGCGAAGGGGCCCGCGATCTCTTCGGGTGTTCGCCGGAAGAGGCCCTGGCTTCCCCTTGGGCCATGTACAACCGGGTGGTGCCGGAAGACCTCAATCAGTTTTTCCAGCAGCGTGACTTGGCGGTCGAGAGTTCCGGGCGCCTGCACAGCGAATTCCGGGTTCGCAACAGCCAGGGTGAAATGCGTTGGTGCTCGGCGGACTCGGTCGCAGGGATCGACCCGGACGGGCTCGAAGTGCGCTGTGGCTACATTTCTGACATCACCGAGCACAAGCTCTATCAGGAAGCCATGGTGGCAGCGGAAACGGCCGAGCGCGCGTCGCGAGCCAAGTCCGAGTTCCTTTCCCGGATGAGCCATGAGTTGCGCACGCCATTGAATGCCGTGATCGGGTTTGCCCAACTGCTGAGGATCGACACGCAACCTCGCCTCAGTGAGGGGCAAATTCGCAAGGTCGAGCTCATCGAGCGATCAGGCGCACATTTGCTGGCGGTCATCAGCGACGTGCTCGATCTGTCTCGCATCGAAGCCGGTGACATGCCCATCTCACTTGAGCCCGTGCATGTCGATACCGTGGTGCTGGATGTGCTGGCCATGGTGGCGGAATCTGCGCAGGCTGCGCGCGTTCAATTGGCGCCACCGCAATTCGAACTGGCGTCGTCTGTCATGGCCGATCGCGTTCGCCTGCGCCAGATCCTGGTCAACCTGGTCAGCAATGCGGTGAAGTACAACCGCCCAGAGGGCATGGTTCGTGTGCGGGCGTGGCAATCGGGCGACCGCATCGCCATCGAAGTCAGCGATACGGGCCTGGGCTTGACCGAGGAGCAGCAACAGCATCTGTTCGAGCCGTTCAATCGCCTGGGGGCCGATCAGAAGGGCATCGATGGAACCGGGATCGGCTTGGTCATCGTCAAACGCCTGGTCGATCTGATGGGAGGCCAGCTGTTGGTGCGCAGCGTGCCCCTGGTGGGAACCAGCTTCACCGTGGAGCTGCCTGCGTCCGATGAAGATCTCCAATCCGATCACGGCCCTCTGCTGGATTTGCCTGAGCCCTCCAGTGCTGCCACCGTCCTGTACGTTGAAGACAACGAGGTGAATGTGGTCTTGGTCAGGCAGATCATGGCTTTGCGACCATCGTGGCACCTGTTGGTGGCCAAGAGCGGCGCCGAGGCCCTCGACATGGTGCGACAGCACCGACCTGATCTCCTGCTGCTTGACATGCACCTGGGGGACATGACCGGTTTCGAGTTGGTGGATCAACTGGATGCCGACCCGGCAACCCGAGGCATTCCCAAGGTGGCCCTGTCGGCCGATGCCATGCCCGATCGTGTGCATGCGGCACGGGAGCGCGGGTTTGCTGCCTACATCACCAAGCCCTTGAATGTGGCGAAGTTGTTGCAATGCCTGGAAGAGCAGCTCTCGAAGCGGTGAAGCCTTCGGCTCGGCTCTTGCTTGCGTCACAATGACCCGGTGACCTCCTTTCCCATGGCCTCCAATTTGCCCTTGTTCGACGAAACCGATTTGTCTGATGCGCTGGCGCAGGACATGCTTCGCCGCGGCCTGCCAGCAGATGCCGGGCATTACGATGAATTTCGAACCGAGGCAGGAACGTTGCGTCCAGTTTGGCAAGGGTTTGCGAACCATCTTGGTGCGCCGCTGGACGATCTCACGCGTCGCCAAGCCTGGTTGGCCCGTCAGATTCAGGAAGACGGCATCACCTACAACGTGTACAGCGCGCCGGGCGGTCAAAGCCGTCCTTGGTCGCTGGAAGCATTGCCGCTCATTCTGTCGGCGCAAGAGTGGCGCGGTCTGGAGCGTGGTGTGGCGCAACGTGCGCGTTTGCTCAATCAGATCCTGCAAGACACCTATGGCGAGCAGCGCCTTTTGAAACAGGCGTTATTGCCCTCTGCGCTGGTGCTGGGTCACCCTGGCTATGTGCGTGGCCTGCATGGGGTACAGCCGGTCGGTGGCGTGTACTTGCATGTGCTGGCACTCGATCTGGCGCGTGGCCATGATGGCAACTGGTGGGTGGTAACCCAGCGCACCCAGGCACCCTCCGGCCTGGGCTATGTCATGCAGAATCGCCTGCTGGTGTCTCGCTTGTTTCCCGAGGCTTACCGGGCTTTGCACGTGCAGCATCTGGCCAGCGGTTATCGCCAGTTGGTCGACACGCTCACCGATCTCGCGCAAGAGTGTGCGGGGGGGCAGCCGCCCCGCCTGGCCTTGCTGACCCCGGGTCCTTATAACGAAACCTATTTCGAACACGCCTACTTGGCGCGCTACCTCGGTCTGCCGTTGGTGGAAGGGGGGGACCTGGTGGTGCGAGAGGACAGCCTCTTCCTCAAGACCGTGCAGGGGCTGGAGCCCATTCATGGCTTGCTGCGCCGATTGGACGACGACTACTGCGACCCGTTGGAGTTGCGCGCCGATTCCACTTTGGGCGTGCCTGGGCTGATGCAAGCGGTGAGGGCACGCAAAGTGGTGCTGGCCAACGCCCTGGGCACGGGCTTCCTTCAATCACCGGCCTTGCATGGCTTTTTGCCGGCTTTGTCAGACCATCTGCTCGGCGAACCTCTGGCCTTGCCATCCCTGCCAACCTGGTGGTGTGGAGAGGCCAGCGCCTGGCAAGACATTCAGCCCCGATTACACCAGCAGGTCATTCGCCACAGTTACCCAGGGGGCGGCGAAGTCGTGCTGGGCAATCAGCTCTCGGCCGAAGCCTTGAACGCATGGCGCGCCTGCATTGAGCTTGATCCTGCGGCCTACACGGTGCAAAGCTTCGTGCCTTATGCGCAGGCACCCGTGTGGTCAGCAGGGCAGGTGAACATGCGAAGCGCGGCCTTGCGTGTGTATGCCTTGTCAGATGGCAAAGGGGGCTGGCAGGTACTGCCTGGCGGCATGACCCGCATCGCCAACCGCGAGACTGGCCCCATGTCCATGCAGCATGGTGGCAGCTCACTCGATACCTGGGTGCTTACTGATGGCCCGGTGGACACCTTCTCCATGATGCCGACCTCCGTTCGGGGAGACGAACTGGTTCAGCGCCAGCGCCCCGTGTCCAGCCGCACGGGCGAGAACCTGTTCTGGATGGGGCGCTACACCGAGCGGTGTGAGCAGCAATTGCGCTTGCTTCAGACCCTCAAAGATCTTCCTTCGGGTGAAGACAAGCCCCACGATTCTGTTTTGCAGGCCATCGCAGAACTGTGCGAACAACATGGGCTGGTGCCTGCTGGCACGCCGCATCTGCTGCAAGCGCCCCGTGTATTCGAGCGTGCCTTGCTCGACGCACTCAGCGATGCGCGAGCCAAGCAGGGCGCATACAGCTTGGCGTACAACCTCTCGGCACTGGATCGGTCGGCTCAGGTCTTGCGCGATCGTCTGTCGGCAGAGCACGCGCGTTGGTTGCGCGCCATGGGGAGCGAGTTTGTCGAGGTGCTGGGTCGCTCTGCCGAGGAAGCGCCGGCTGGTGTGGCTTCGCTTGACCAGATTCAACCGGCGCTAGATCGCCTGGGCTTGCAGCTGGCTGCCATCACCGGAGCACAGACAGACCGCATGACCCGTGACCCGGGCTGGCGTCTGTTAACCGTAGGGCGGCTCATTGAGCGGTTGGTCAACCACGCCACGGTCTTGCAAGCCTTCTGGTCGCATCGTGCCTTGGCTCATCCTGACGGGTTTGACCGTGTGCTCGAACTCTTTGACAGCACCATCACCTTCCGTGCCCGTTTCCAGCGCCGCTTGGAAGTGCCCGCTGTGCTGGCCCTCCTGGTGATGGACGAAAGCAACCCCAGAGCCTTGGCCTGCATCTTGCGCCGCCTGCGAACCGAGTTGGGTAAATTGCCAATCAAAGCCGGGGAGTCAGGCGACTGGCTGACCCTGTTGCCTGCCGAGGGCGTGGGGCTGCCCCTCTCCCTGTTGGCCGATCCGGCCTCGGGGGCCGCGGCCATGCAACAGTTGCTGGAATCCCTGGTGACCTTGGGCTGGCGCTTGTCTGACGAAGTGGGGCGTCGCTATTTCGTGCACGCCGAGCCAACGGACTCGATGGTCAGCACCTGATGGAAAGCACATGAGCCCCGCCGCCGAGTCGTCATTGTGGTCCTTGCTGTCGGTTGAGCATGAAACGCTTTACCAGTACGCCCATGCGGTGGACCAATCTCACCACATGGCCTGTCTGCGTCCGCTGGAAGACGCGGCCCAGCGCCTGCAGCGTTTTGAGCTGGATGTCAGCCCCCAGCCGCAGCGATTGCACCATCGGCTTGATGCGCTAGGCAACGACCGCGCGTACTTTGCCTTGCATGCCGCGCACCGTGAGTTGCGTGTGGTTGCGCGAAGCCAGGTGTGGGTCCGCGACCGCTATGTGGATCTGATGCCAGCAACAGGAGCCACCTGTGGGGATGTTCGTGAGTGCCTGGGCTATCGGGCCAGTGCCCCGTTCCAGGCTGCCAGCGAGTTCCTCTACCCCTCGCCCTATGTGCCGCGTCTTGAGCCTTTGATCGAATACGCGGCGCCATCGCTGCAGCCCGATCGCCCCCTGGCCGAGGCCGCCATTGAACTCATGCAGCGCATTCACGCTGATTTCGACTACGCGCCTGCTTCTACCAGCATTTCCACCCCTGTGCTCGACGTCTTCATCGAGCGAAAAGGGGTCTGTCAGGACTTTGCTCACCTCATGCTGGCCTGTCTGCGTGCTCATGGGCTGGCCGCGCGTTACGTCAGCGGGTATTTGCTCACCACACCACCTGCAGGTCAGGCCCCCTTGGTCGGGGCCGATGCTTCGCATGCCTGGGTCAGCGTCTGGGTGCCAGGCTTGGGGCTGGATGGGGCGGGAGATTGGCTTGACCTCGACCCCACCAACAGCTGTATTCCTGGCAGGCAGCATGTGCGTGTCGCCCAAGGCAGGGATTTTGGCGACGTCACGCCTTTGCGCGGGGTGATCCGAGGCGGCGGTGAGCACACCTTGTTGGTGCGTGTCACCACCCGTGAACTGAAGGCAACAGCACCGGCACCGGTTTGATGCACCACAGTGGTGTGGTCATCCTTCCGGGCGTAGCATGAATGCATGGGTGCCGTGCGTCAGCCCCAAAACCGTGCTTACCCCTGCTGCTGGCAGGGAGCTGGCACGGTCCATGCATGAATGGGACTGACCGCGTTTTTTGAGGGGCCCTGATGACGGGGCAGAGTCAATGAAATACTTTGACGAGATGCATGCAAGCAGCGCCCAGGTGCGTGAACACTACCGGGGCTACGATCGTTGGCTGGCGCGTCAACCTGGCGAGTTGATGGCCTCGCGCCGTGAAGAAGCCGAAATGATCTTTCGCCGAGTTGGCATCACCTTCGCGGTGTATGGCGACAAGGACGAAGACGGTGCTGGCACAGAACGCCTGATTCCTTTCGACCTGATTCCCCGCATCATTCCCAGCCAGGAATGGAAGGAAATGGAAAAGGGCCTGCGCCAGCGCGTCACGGCGTTGAACCTCTTCCTCAACGATGTCTACCATGGCCAGGAGATTCTCAAGGCCGGGGTGGTGCCATCCGAGCCCGTTCTGAACAACGCCCAGTTCCGCAAGGAAATGGTCGGGCTCAATGTGCCGGGTGGCATCTATTCCATCATCGCCGGTATCGACATTGTTCGCGCAGCCAATCCCGATGGCTCGGGCACGTACTACGTGCTGGAAGACAACTTGCGCGTGCCCAGCGGCGTCAGCTACATGCTGGAAAACCGCAAGATGATGATGCGCTTGTTCCCCGAGTTGTTCGCCGAACACCGCATCGCCCCGGTTGCCCATTACCCCGACCTGTTGCTCGACACCCTGCGGGCGATGACGCCCAACGGGGTCAACGAACCCACGGCGGTCGTCTTGACCCCTGGCATGTACAACTCGGCCTACTTTGAGCACGCTTTCCTGGCGCAGCAAATGGGCATCGAGTTGGTCGAGGGGCAAGACCTGTTCGTCAAAGACGACTTCGTCTACATGCGTACCACGCGGGGGCCGCAGCGGGTCGATGTGATCTACCGCCGCCTTGACGATGACTTCATGGACCCGGAAGTCTTCCGCAAGGATTCGACGCTGGGTGTGGCCGGCTTGTTGCGCGCCTACCGCGCAGGCAACGTGACCTTGGCCAATGCGTTTGGCACCGGCATTGCCGATGACAAGTCGATCTACCCCTATGTGCCCAAGATGATCGAGTTCTACCTGGGCGAGAAGCCGATCCTTCAGAACGTGCCCACTTACATCTGCCGGGAAAAGGACGATTTGCAGTACACCCTGGATCACCTGGGCGACCTGGTCGTCAAAGAAGTCCACGGGGCTGGTGGCTACGGCATGCTGGTGGGGCCGGCTTCCACCAAGGCAGAAATCGAAGATTTCCGCCAAGCACTGTTGGCCAACCCATCGAACTACATTGCTCAGCCCACGCTGTCTTTGTCAACTTGCCCCACGTTCGTCGAGTCAGGCATTGCCCCTCGGCACATTGACCTGCGGCCCTTCGTGCTCTCAGGCAAGACGGTTCAGATGGTGCCCGGTGGGCTGACCCGGGTGGCCCTCAAGGAAGGCTCTCTGGTGGTGAACAGCTCCCAGGGGGGCGGCACCAAAGACACCTGGGTGCTGGAGGGCTGAGCATGTTCAACGACCGCATCGAGCAACACCTGCCTGCCCACCTGACGCAGGCTACCCGTACCGTATCGAACCTGGAGACCAAGCCCATGTTGTCACGCACCGCAGACCACCTTTTCTGGATGGCGCGCTACATGGAGCGTGCTGAAAACACCGCGCGTTTGCTCGATGTGAACTACCAGACCTCGCTGTTGCCGCAATCAGCCGAAGCGGTTGCCCAAGCGTGGCGCGGTTTGCTGAGCATCAGTGAGCTGACCAACGACTACGCGCGCTTGCACGACGAGGTCACCGCACGCAACGTCATGGAGTTCATGGTGTCCGAGTCGCGCAACCCGTCGAGCATTCTGAGTTGCCTGCGAGCGGCGCGCGAGAACGCCCGAGCCGTGCGGGGGGCGTTGACCACCGAGGTCTGGGAAACCATGAACCAGACCTGGTTGGAGTTCAACCGGCTCATCAAGAGTGGGGCGCTGGCTCGCGATCCCGGCGAGTTATTCGAATGGGTGAAGTTCCGCTCGCACCTCTCGCGCGGCGTGACTCTGGGCACCATGCTGCAAGACGAGGCTTTCCACTTCCAGCGTATTGGCACCTTCCTGGAACGTGCCGACAACACGGCGCGGCTGCTGGATGTGAAGTTCCACGCACGCAACACGGAGTTTTTCGGCTCGGGGCTAGACAGCGAGACCAAAGAGGTCGACTTCTATCACTGGTCAGCGGTGCTGCGCAGCGTGTCGGGTTTCGAGGTGTACCGCAAGGTGTACCGCAACGTGATCCGGCCGGAGAAAGTTGCCGAGTTGCTGATTCTGCGTCCTGACATGCCTCGTTCGCTGCTGGCTTGCATGAACGAGGTGGTGTCCAACCTGCAAGCGGTGGCCAATGACCACAGCGATGACACCCTGCGCCGCGCTGGGCGCTTGCGGGCTGACCTGCAGTATGGCCGGATTGAAGAAATCATGGCCACAGGCCTGCATGCCTACCTGACGCAGTTCCTGGACCGCGTCAGTGACTTGGGCTACGGCATCAGTCGTGACTTCCTGATGCCGGCCTGATCGGGCTAGAGCGTCCCGTCAGCCTTGGGTGGGCGGGACGTAACCCTGCACCTGCTCGGCGCCGGCGCCGAAGAAGAACTGCTCCATCTGGCGGGCCAGGTATTGGCGGGCGCGGGCGTCAGCCAGGCTCAGGCGGTTCTCATTGACCAGCATGGTCTGGTGCTTGATCCACATTTGCCAGGCTTCCTTGCTGATCTCGTTGTAAATGCGCTTGCCCAGTTCGCCAGGGTAGGGAGGAAAGTCCAGGCCTTCGGCTTCTTTGTCCAGGTGCTTGCAGTGAATGGTGCGTGCCATTTCGATATTCCAGTTCGGTTTACTTCAGATTCTTGACCAGCACTTGTGAGCGCCGGTCCCATTTGTAGCTGCGTTTGCGGGCCTCGGGCAGCCAGTCCGGGTCCACTGGGGCAAAGCCTCGCTTGATGAACCAGTGCATGGTGCGGGTCGTCAACACAAACAGGGTTGACAGGCCCATGGCCCGAGCGCGCTGCTCGATGCGTTTCAGAATTCTCTCGCCATCGCCTTGACCTTGCACGGCAGGCGAAATTGTCAGGGCGGCCATTTCGGCGGTCGAGGCTTCCGGGAAAGGGTAGAGCGCTGCGCAGCCGAAGATCACGCCGTCGTGCTCGATCACGGTGTATTGCGACACGTCGCGTTCGATCTCGGTGCGGTCACGTTTGACCAGGGTGCCATCCTTCTCGAACGGTTCGATCAGCTGCAGAATGCCGCCCACGTCGTCCGGCGTGGCTTCGCGCAGGCTTTCCAGCTTCTCATCGACGATCATGGTGCCCACCCCATCGTGGGTGAACACTTCCATCAGCAAGGCGCCGTCTACCGAGAACGGAATGATGTGCACCCGTTCTACGCCACCTTCGCTGGCTTTCACCGCATGTTGCAGGTAGAACGCCGTGTCGGTGGGTTGCAAGGGGTTGGGCAGTGCCGCCAGCAGGCGTTTGGCATCCAGCAGGGCGAGTTCCTGATCCACTTCGGCATCAGGGTCGTTCTGGGCGGCCTCCAGCTCCTTGGCGCGCGCTGGCTCTTGCACGATGCTTTGCAAGATGCCACGCACTTCGGTCACGAAGATCAGCTTGTCCGCCTGCAGGGCAATGGCGGCGCTGGTGGCGACGTCTTCCATGCTGAGGTTGAAAGCCTCGCCCGTGTGCGAAAAGCCGAAGGGCGACAACATGACCATGGCGCCGGTGTCGATGGCGCGGCGCACGGCGACCGCATCGATCTTGCGGACCAGGCCGGTGTGCATGAAGTCCACGCCGTCCACGATGCCCACGGGCCGAGCCGTGACGAAATTGCCCGAAATCACGCTGACCGAGGCGCCCGACATGGGGGTGTTGGGCAGCCCCAGCGAGAACGCCGCCTCGATTTCGTAGCGCAGTTGACCGGCTGCTTCCTGGGCGCAGTCCAGCGCCACGGAATCGGTGATGCGCATGCCGTGGCTGAACTTGGATGTGTGACCTTTGGCGCGCAGTTGCTCTTCCAACTGGGGGCGGAAACCGTGGGCCAGCACAATGCGAATGCCCATGGCCTGCATCAGCGCCAGATCCTGAACGAAATTTTCCAGCTTGCCTGCTGCGATCAGCTCGCCGGATAGACCGACCACGAACGTCTTGCCACGGTGCGAGTGGATATGGGGAGCCACGGAGCGAAACCACGGCACGAAGGTGTGGGGGAAGACCAGGTCCATCACGGGGTGAACTGCCTCATCAAGCAACAGGCTGAGCAAAAGGGCCAACAAAGAGGCCAACTAAAGGCCAAAAAATGGTCCCGACAAAATCGGGCGTCAACCCCGCATCGTAAATGGAAAAGGCAGGGGGGCGAATGGGCTGGTATTTCAGTGATTGAAAAACAGGCCACTGTGGCCTACTGCTTTCAGGTGGTTTGTTTCCCACGACAAGAATCTGAACAAAGGACATTCGCCGTGAACCTATCGACTGGACCAGTGAAGGAATTCTTTCCTTATCTGCGGGTCAAGGGAGCCGCAGAAGCCATCGAGTTCTACAAAGCCGTGTTCGGGGCGATTGAGTTGTTTCGCCTGACCGAGTCAAACGGACGCATTGGCCATGTGCAACTGCAACTGGGCAACACCGTGCTGCAGGTATCGGAAGAGTACCCGGAGTACGGTTTACTCGGCCCCCAGACGGGGCTGGTCGGTTGTGCCTTTCACTTGCATGTGAACAATGTGGATGAACTGGCCAGTATGGCCGTGGCAGCAGGAGCCACCCTGTTGAGGCCGCCCTCAGACCAGTTCTATGGTGAGCGAGCCTGCATGATTCGCGATCCCTTCGGGCACGAGTGGATTCTGGGCCACGTCATTGAGCAAATTTCGCTAGGCGAAATGCAAAGCCGCCTCACTGCGGTCACCACCTACTGAGCACGAAACTGCGTGCCATCCCCGGGGAGTGGGGATAATCGCGCTCTTGCCTGATGCTTGAGCCATGTCTGCCACCTTCCCCCCCATCACCTTCCCCGAATCGCTGCCCGTCAGCGGCAAACGCGACGAGATCGAAGCCGCCTTGCGCGAGCATCAGGTCATCATCGTCTG
>NZ_DASUIN010000028.1:0-225787 GCF_036273115.1 Aquabacterium sp. | reverse complement strand
GCGACCTGATCGGTGTTCATGGCCGCGACCTGAGCGGTGCTCAGAGCGCCGATCTGGGTGGTGCGCAACACCGAGATCTGGTCGGTGCTCATCGCATTGATGGCAGCCGTAGTCAGGGCACGCACGCCACCGGTGCTCAGTGCGCTGATGTCGGTGGTCTCAATCGCAAGAACCTGGTTGGTGTTCAGTGCAGCGACCTGCGTCGAAGTCAGTACACCGACATCAGCCGAGTTCAGTGCAGCAATCTGATTGGTGTTCAGATTGGCAATTTGATCGGTACCGAACGCGGCGACTTGTGTTGTAGTCAATACCCCGACTTGATCGGTGGTGATGGCATTCACCGCTGCGGTGGTCAGTGCACGCACGGCGGCCGTTCCCAGAGCCGTTATGTCGCGGGTTTCGATGGCAGAAACCTGATCCGTGTTGAGCACGCCGACCTGTGTGGTGCTCAGGGCGCCAACTTGTGTCGAGGTCAGGTTGGCAATCTGATCGCTATTGAGCGCGGCGATTGCAGCGGTGCTCAAGGCGCGAACACCCGCTGTGGTCAGGGCTCCAATGTCATTCGTCTCGATGGCTGCGGCCTGCGTCGAGGTCAAAGCCCCGACCTGTGCGGTCGCCAGTGCGGCTACATCGGCCGAGTTCAGTGCGGCGATCTGATCGGTTGTCAGATTGGCCACCTGGGCGGTCGTCAGCGCATTGACCTGAGCAGTCGACAGCACACCAACCTGGTCGGTTGTCAGGGCGGCGACAGCAGCAGTCGACAGCGAGCGAATCGAGGCGGTGTTCAGCCCGGCGATGTCGGTGGTTTCAATGGCCGCGGCCTGAGCCGTATTGATGACGGCGGCTTGTGTGGTGCTCAGTGCGCCGACTTGAGTCGAGCTCAGCGCCGCGATCTGGTCAGTGCTCAGAGCCGCCACGGCGGCGGTATTCAGAGCGCGAATGCCTGATGTCGAGATCGCGCCAATGTCTGACGTCTCGATGGCCGCGGCCTGTGCTGTGTTGAACGCCCCGACTTGCGAAGAACTCAATGCGGCGAATTGAGCCGAATTCAGCGCAGCAATCTGGTCTGTGGTCAGTGCGGCAACCTGGGTGCTGCTCAAGGCAGACACCTGCGCGGTGTTCAGAACGCCCAATTGCTCAGAAGACAGTGCTGTCAGCGCATTGGTGTTCAGCGCGCGCATGTCTGCGGTGTTCAACCCGGCGATGTCGGTGGTTTCGATGGCGGCGACCTGATTCGTGTTCATGGCAGCCACTTGCGTGGTGCTCAATGAACCAATCTGGGCCGAATCCATGGCTGCGATCTGATCGCTGCTCATGGCTGCAATGCCAGTCGTCGAAATGGCGCGAACGGCAGCTGTGCTCAGCGCGCCAATTTGGTCCGTGTTCAGGGCAGCGACTTGAGTGCTGTTCAGTGCACCGATTTGAGCGGTGCCCATGGCGCGCAAATCAGCGGTCTGAATCGCGTTGATCTGGTCGGTCGTCATGGCCGCGACCTGGCTGGTCGACAGCGCAGCGGCCTGCGCCGAGTTCAGTGCCACGATCTGTTCGGTGTTCAGTGCATTGACCGCAGCGGTGCTCAAAGCGCGGATGCCGGCGGTTGAAATCCCCGAGATGTCGGTGGTTTCGATGGCGGCAGCCTGCGCTGTGTTCAGAACGGCGATCTGAGTGGAACCCAGAGCGGCAAACGACGTCGACGTCAATGCGGCGATCTGATCGGTATTCAGATTGGCAACCTGGGCGGTATTCAGCGCAGCGATTTGAGCGGTACTCAGTGCGCCAATTTGGGCCGTCGAGAGGGCACCCACGGCTGCGGTGTTCAGCGAGCGAACGGAAGCCGTGCTCAACCCGCTGATGTCAGTCGTTTCGATGGCACCGATTTGATTCGTGTTCAGAACGGCGACTTGTGTGGTGCTCAGCGCCCCGATTTGAGCCGAGTTCAGCGCCTGAATCTGGTTGCTGTCGAGTGCAGCCACTGCGGCGGTGCTCATCGAGCGAATGCCAGATGTGCTCAGAGCACCAATGTCGGTGGTTTCGATGGCACTGGCCTGGTTCGTGTTGAGCACGCCAGCCTGGCTTGATGTCAAGGCGCCAACCTGGACCGAACTCAGACCTGCGATCTGGCTGGAGTTCAGGGCCCCAATCTGATTGGTGCTCAAGGACGCAATCTGAGTGGTGTTGAGCACACCAACCTGGTCGGTCGTCAGTGCAGCCACTGCTGCGGTGGTCAGTGCGCGCACACCGGCAGAGTTGATCGCACCCAGGTCAGTGGTCTCAATGGCGGCAACCTGTGCCGTATTCAAAACGCCCACCTGGGTGGTGCTCAGCGCGCCAATTTGCGCCGAGTTCATCGCCGCAATCTGGTCGGTGGTCAAAGCCGCGGTGGCGGCCGTATTGAAGGCGCGTATGGCCAAGGTGTTGAGCACACCAATTTCACCGGTTTCCAGAGTGGCAACCTGTGCGGTGTTCAGTGCGCCAATCTGAGCTGAGCTCAGGGCGCCCACCTGATTGGAGTTCAGTGCCAGAACCTGGTTGGTGTCCAGTGCGCCAATCTGGTTATTGGCCAATGCACCGACCTGGTTGGTGTTCAGTTGGGCAATCTGATCGGTGCTCAGCGCGGCAACGGCTGCGGTGCTCATTGCACGAACGGCCAAGGTGTTCAGCGCAGCGACGTCGGTGGTTTCGATGGCTGCGGCCTGGGTGGCCTTCAGCGCCCCGACTTGCGTACTGCTCAGCGCGCCGATCTGATTCGAGCTCATCGCTGCGATCTGATCGGTCGTCAGGTTATTGATCACGCTGGTGTTGAAAGCACGAACATCAGCCGTGTTCAACGCCCCGATCTGGGCGGTGGTGAGCGAGGCGGCCTGATCCGTATTCAAGGTCGCGATCTGAGCCGTGGTCATCGCGGCCAGGTCACCCGTTTCAATTGCCGAGACCTGATTGGTGTTGAGTACAGCCACCTGGCGCGTGCTCAGCGAGGCCACTTGCGCGGTGTTAAGGGCGGCGACCTGGTCTGTGCCCAGCACTGCCACAGCGGCGGTGCTCAGAGCACGAATGCCATCGGTGCTCAATGCACCAATGGCTGTGGTGTCGATCGCGGTGACCTGTGCCGTGTTCAGTGCGCCGACCTGGCGTGTGTCGAGCGCAGAAATCTGCGTCGTGCTCATCGCGTCGATCTGATCGGTCGTCAGCACGGCGACCGCAGCGGTACTCAGGGAACGGATGGCGCTCGAGTTGAGGACACCAATTTGCGCTGTTGTCAGGGCTTGGATCTGTGCCGTGTTCAGTGCGCCGAATTGTGTGGATGTCAGCGCGGCCAGGTCTGTCGTCTCAATTGCCTGGATCTGTGTGGTGCTCAACGCGCTCATTTGCGTCGAAGACAGTCCACCCATCTGGCTGGAACTCAAGGCGGCAATCTGATCGGTCGTCATGGCTCCGACCACCGTGTTGCTCAGCGCTCGCAGGTCGGCGGTGTTCAGACCGACGATGTCACTGGTTTCGATGGCCTGCACCTGCGAACTGCTCAGCGCTGCGACCTGGGTCGAGGTGAAGTTGCCGATTTGAGCCGAAGTCAGGGCGGCAATCTGGTCTGTCTTGAACGCCGACATCGACGTGGTCGTCAGGCCGCGCACATCGGCGACTTCAATGGCTTGAATCTGATCCGTCGTCAGAGCCTGGATCTGTGCCGTGGTGAACAAGGCCCAGTCGGCAGTGGTCAGCCCGGCAATGGTCGTGGTCGACAGCGAGGCCACTTGCGTGGTCGACAGCATTGGGATCAGTGAGGCCATGTTCTAACTCCATATATCTGCCAGGCGGCGTCTGCGCTCGACTGACAGAGAAACTCGACGGTAGAAGGAGGCTAAAGACTTGTCCTTGCTACCAAAGGGGAGAAAAAAGGCCTGTGCCGGCATCACATCCACGCGCTGGCCCGAGCCCTTTCCTCCAGATCTACGGATTTATCGGTGCGCGCTATGCAGACTTGACTTCACAATCTGTTTACACAGTGGGTCTGGCCCCCCGAATTTCGTGATGAAGATCACGTCAAATCGGTGTGGATTGGCGATGGAAGGGGATCTGACGCAGTGATGTCAGGCGAATCTCACGGCTGGCTCGGTCGGACGGGCTGGGGCTGCTTATGTCTGGTGACGGCCCATGTGGAGGCGTGCCGCCTCACTTTGCCGGCAAGGAATGTGGCATGACCCGCGCAGCCAATGGCCAGCCCAGCCAGCTTTGAGCCACCCGTTGCAAATGTTCCGGGCTGCCGGTGGTCCACAGCTCGACCGAGCCATGGGTGGCGCGCACCGGATTTTTTGCATCGTGAAGACCGCCCAGCAGGGTCGCTGTGTGGCGGGCTACAGCTCTGGCTGTGTCCAGCAGTTCGACGTCGGGGCCCAATGCCGCTCGCAATTGCTGCGCAATGAACGGGTAGTGGGTGCAACCCAGCACCACCGTGTCGACCTTCGCGGCTTTCAGGGGGGCGCAGAAATGGTCCACCAGGTCGAGCAATTCAGGCCGGTTCAGGTCGCCTGCTTCAATCGCCTTGGCCAAACCGGGGCAAGGCTGCAGAAACAAGTCGGCGTCGCCCCCGTGTCGCGCTACCAGCGACTTGAATTTCTGGCTGGCCAGCGTTCCTGGTGTGGCCAGGACACCCACGCGCTTGCTCTGCGACTGGGCAATGCCGGGTTTGATTCCTGGCTCAACCCCGATGATTGGCAGCTGAGGGAGGTTCTGTCGCAATTCCTGGACCGCGACAGCGGTGGCCGTATTGCATGCCACCACGATGCCGTTGACATCCTGATTTTTCAGGAAATGGCTGATTTCTCGGCTGCGTTCCTGGATGAAGGCGTCGCTGCGTTCACCGTAGGGGGCATTTGCCGAATCGGCCACGTAGACCAGATCGGCTTGCGGCATCACCTCGCGAATGGCTCGCAGCACCGACAGCCCGCCCACGCCTGAATCGAATACGCCGATCCGAAGCCCCTGACCAGTTGTGGAGACAGGTGTGTCGTAGTGAGCAGAAAGCGTGGACATGCCAGAAAAAATTGAAGCGAATCAGGCCCAAACAGGCAGAAGTCGCTTATTGTCTGCGTTTTGCGCAAACAGGGGGGTGTACACCCCTCGAACTCGCGCTAGAATCGAACGATCGTGCTTTTTTGGCGCGGCAATTTCCCTACTAACTCTTCCTCATGACGCAGGAGAACAACGCATGAAGGTTCTGGTTCCGGTCAAGCGGGTTGTGGACTACAACGTGAAGGTTCGCGTGAAGTCTGACGGCTCTGGTGTCGACATCGCCAACGTCAAGATGTCCATGAACCCCTTTGACGAAATCGCCGTCGAAGAGGCCACTCGCCTGAAAGAAAAGGGCGTGGTCACCGAGATCGTCGCCGTGTCCATCGGTGTGGCTCAGTGCCAGGAAACCCTGCGTACCGCCATGGCCATCGGTGCAGACCGTGGCATCCTGGTTGAAACCGACGCTGAAGTGCAGCCTCTGGCCGTGGCCAAGGTGCTGAAGGCGCTGGTCGACAAGGAAAAGCCCGATCTGATCATCCTGGGCAAGCAAGCCATTGACGACGACAGCAACCAAACCGGCCAGATGCTGGCTGCTTTGGCTGACCTGCCCCAAGGTACTTTCGCCTCCAAGGTGGAAGTGGCCGACGGCAAGGTCGCTGTGACCCGTGAAGTCGACGGCGGTCTGGAAACCGTGAAGCTGGCTCTGCCTGCCGTGGTGACCACCGACCTGCGCCTGAACGAGCCACGTTACGTGACTCTGCCCAACATCATGAAGGCCAAGAAGAAGCCCCTGGAAACCGTCAAGCCGGCTGACCTGGGTGTGGACGTGGCCCCCCGTATCAAGACCCTGAGCGTGGCTGAACCCGCCAAGCGTTCTGCTGGTATCAAGGTGCCCGACGTGGCCACCCTGGTCGACAAGCTGAAGAACGTCGCCAAAGTGATCTGAGGAGATAACGCATGACCGCTCTCGTTATTGCTGAACACGACAACAACAGCATCAAGGGTGCAACCCTGAACGCCGTGACCGCTGCTAAGGCTGCTGGTGGCGACGTGCACGTGCTGGTCGCAGGCTCCAACGCCGGTGCCGCCGCTGCTGCTGCCGCTCAAATCGCTGGTGTGACCAAGGTGCTGCACGCTGACGGCGCTCAATTCGCTGACAGCCTGGCTGAAAACGTGGCCGCTCAAGTGCTGGCCGTGGCTTCGGGCTACAGCCACATCGTGTTCCCCGCGACCGCTTCTGGTAAGAACGTGGCTCCTCGCGTGGCCGCCAAGCTGGATTCCGCTCAGCTGTCTGAAATCACCAAGGTGATCTCTGCTGACACCTTCGAGCGTCCCATCTACGCTGGTAACGCCATCGCCACCGTTCAGTGCGCTGATGCTGTGAAGGTGCTGACCGTTCGTGGTACCGCTTTCGACGCTGCAGCCACCACCGGTGGTTCCGCTGCTGTGGAAACCGTGGCTGCTGTGGCTGACTCCGGCAAGTCCTCGTTCGTGGGTCGCGAAGTGACCAAGTCCGAGCGTCCTGAGCTGACTGCTGCCAAGATCATCGTGTCTGGTGGTCGTGCCATGGGCTCTGCTGAGAAGTTCAACGAAGTCCTGACCCCCCTGGCCGACAAGCTGGGCGCCGCCATCGGTGCTTCGCGCGCTGCCGTGGACTCTGGTTACGCTCCCAACGACCTGCAAGTCGGTCAGACCGGCAAGATCGTTGCGCCTCAGCTGTACGTGGCTTGCGGTATCTCCGGCGCCATCCAGCATTTGGCCGGTATGAAGGATTCGAAGGTCATCGTGGCCATCAACAAGGATCCAGAAGCCCCCATCTTCCAAGTGGCCGATTTCGGTCTGGAAGCTGACCTGTTCGCCGCTGTTCCTGAACTGGTCAAGGCTCTGTAATTTGGGCAAGATGACAGATTCCGGTCTGTACATTTGAGCCTGCGGGGGCGTCTTTCGAGGCGCCCCCTTTGTCGTTTATCGGAGAACACACATGAGTTTTCGTGCCCCCGTCAAAGACCAGCTGTTCGTTTTGAAGGAACTGGCTGGCATCGACCAAGTCGCTACCATTCCAGGCTTTGAAGATGCTGGTTTTGAAACCGCTCAAGCCGTTCTGGAAGAGTCGGCCAAGTTCAATGAGGGCGTCGTTGCTCCTCTGAACTGGTCTGGCGACCAGGATCACGGTTCGTGGGACAACGGCGTCGTGCGCGCCTCCAAGGGCTTCAAGGAAGCCTACGCTGCGCTGGCCGAAGGCGGCTGGCAAGGTCTGGGTCAACCTGCCGAATACGGCGGCCAAGGCCTGCCCAAGTCCATCGGTGCTGCTTGCGTTGAGCACATGATGGCTGCCAACCTGAGCTTCTCGCTGTGCGCCATCCTGACCGGTGGTGCCATCGAGGCCCTGCTGACCGCTGGCAGCGATGAGCTCAAGACCCGCTACATCCCCAACATGGTTTCCGGCAAGTGGACCGGCACCATGAACCTGACCGAGCCCCAAGCCGGTTCGGATCTGGCCCTGGTTCGCTCCAAGGCTGTCAAGCAAGATGACGGTACCTACCGCATCTCTGGCCAGAAGATCTTCATCACCTACGGTGAGCACGACATGGTGGAAAACATTGTCCACCTGGTGCTGGCTCGCACCCCCGACGCGCCTGAAGGCGTGAAGGGCATTTCGCTGTTCGTCGTGCCCAAGTTCATGGTCAATGAAGACGGCTCGCTGGGCAAGCGCAACGACGTGTACTGCGCCTCGATCGAAGAAAAGCTGGGCATCAAGGCGTCGCCTACCGCTGTGCTGGTTTATGGTGACGACAAGGGCGAAGTCGGCCCCGGTGCTATCGGCTACCTGGTTGGCGAAGAAAACCGCGGCCTCGAGTACATGTTCATCATGATGAACGCGGCTCGCTACGACGTGGGCATGCAAGGTATTGCCGTGTCCGAGCGCGCTTACCAGCACGCTGTGAACTACGCCAAGGACCGCGTGCAATCGCGCCCTGTGGACGGCTCCGCCAAGGAATCCGTGGCCATCATTCACCACCCAGACGTCAAGCGCATGCTGTTGACCATGCGTGCCCTGATCGAAGGTGAACGCGCCATGGCTCTGGTCGGTGCTGCCGCATACGACAACGCCCACTTCAACCCCAACAAGGAAGAAGCGAAGAAGGCTCAAGCGTTCTACGAGTTCCTGGTGCCGCTGATCAAGGGCTTCTCGACCGAAAACTCGGTTGAAGTGACCTCGCTGGGCGTGCAGGTGCACGGCGGCATGGGCTTCATCGAAGAAACCGGTGCAGCTCAGTACTACCGCGATTCGCGCATTCTGCCGATTTACGAAGGCACCACCGCCATTCAGGCCAACGACTTGGTCGGTCGTAAGACCGCCCGTGACGGCGGCGCTGTGGCCAAGGCCATCGCAGGTCAGATCGCCGATCTGGAAGGCCAACTGGCTGCCCGTGGCGATGTCTGCAAGAAGTACGCAGCTCAGTTGAAGGCTGGCCGCGAGTCCTTCCTGCAAGTGGTCGACTTCGTGTTGGCCAACGTCAAGAGCAACCCCAATGCCGTGTTTGCCGGTTCGGTGAACTACCTGATGCTGGCCGCCAACCTGGTGTCTGGCTGGCAGATGGGTCGTGCCCTGATCGTGGCCGAAGACAAGCTGGCTGCTGGTGAAGACGCTGAATTCATGAAGGCCAAGATCGCCACCGTGCGTTTCTACGGCGACCACATCCTGCCTCGCATCGCTTCGCTGCGCGAAATGATTCTGGCTGGCGGTGACAGCGTGACGGCCTTGCCTGTTGAGGCTTTCTGAGCCTGATTGATCGAGCAGGACGCAGTCCTGTTCTGTCAGATACAAGCCACCTTCGGGTGGCTTTTTTGTTTTTGGCGTCGGTTTCTTTGTATGCTGAACGCCGTCCAGTATGGAAGGAGCGTTCATGTTGCCAGCGGTTTTGCAGAAGGTGCCATTTCCGGTTATTGCGTCCCCCATGTTCATCATCAGCAACCCCAAGCTCGTGATCGAACAATGCAAGGCGGGGGTGGTGGGCTCGATGCCGGCATTGAATGCTCGTCCGGCATCGCAGTTGGATGAATGGCTGGCAGAGATCACGGAAACGCTGGCGGCTTACAACGCGGCTCATCCAGATCGCCCGGCGGCGCCGTTTGCCATCAATCAGATCGTGCACAAGAGCAATGACCGCCTGGAGCAGGACATGGCCTTGTGCATGAAGTACAAGGTGCCGGTCATCATCACCTCCCTGGGCGCACGCACCGACATCAACGATGCGGTTCACAGCTATGGTGGTGTGGTTCTCCACGATGTGATCAACAACAAGTTCGCACGCAAGGCGGTGGAGAAGGGGGCTGATGGCCTCATTGCCGTTGCCGCCGGGGCAGGCGGGCACGCTGGCACGACCAGCCCGTTTGCGTTGATTCAGGAAATCCGCGAGTGGTTCGATGGCCCTTTGGCACTGTCAGGGGCGATGGCGACCGGACGGGCTGTGCTGGCGGCGCGGGTCATGGGCGCCGACTTTGCCTACATGGGCTCGGCGTTCATCGCCACCCATGAAGCCAGGGCGGCAGATGCCTACAAGCAGATGATTTGCGACAGCAGCAGTGAAGACATCGTCTACTCGAGTCTCTTCACCGGGGTGCATGGCAATTATCTGAAGGGCTCGATCGTGGCGGCCGGGATGGACCCTGACAACCTGGCCCATGGCGACCCTAGCCAGATGAGCTTTGGCAGCGCGACACCAGCCAAGGCCTGGAAGGACATCTGGGGGTGTGGGCAGGGCATTGGCGCGGTCAAGCAGGTGGTGTCGACCGCTGAGTTGGTGGCCCGTTTGCGTGCCGAGTACGACGCTGCCAAACAGGCCGTGGCCACTTGGTGATCAGCGCGACGCCGGACGCCAGGCCGAAAAGCCGTTTTGTTGCTTCTGTAGTGCCTGGCTCACGGCAATCACGGCCTGGGTACGCGAGCTGACACCCAGTGCGCGCAACACCGCTGCAACGTGGTCTTTCACGGTTTCAACCGAGAGGTTCAATTCGCGGGCAATGAGCTTGTTGGGGTGGCCCTTGAGCAAGGAGGCCAGGACGTCCGTCTGGCGCGGGGTGAGGCCCCATTGCGGCAGATGAATGGCGGCGTGCAGGTCGTCGCTCATGTTGCTCGCAGGGGCCGCCGCGGTGGCTTGGCTTTCTGAGCCCATGGTCATGGGCGGAACGTAAACGCCGCCAGACATCACCTGCTTGAGTGCCGCCACCAGGGTTTCGTTGCTGGCTCGCTTGGGCACGAAGCCCATGGCGCCCATGTCAATGGCTCGAATCACGTCGCTGGTGCGGTCGGATGCAGAAATGACCACAACGGCAATGGCGGGGTAGACCTCACGCAATTCAGCCAGCAGGTCAAACCCATGGGTGTCGCCCAGATGCAGGTCGAGCAGAACCAAGTCGTAGCCGGAGTCAGCCTTCAGGGCCGCGCGGGCGGCTTGACCACTTTCGGCTGAAGAGACCTCAATGCCCTGGCCAAGCCCCTGGATCACGGATTTCAGGGCAGACAAAATCAAGGGGTGGTCGTCAATCAGCAGCACTTTCATGGCCGCGTTCTCCTGGCTGAGTTTTTGTTGGTCGGTGAACGGGCGATGATAGGGCTGTTTCAGGTGCGCCACACTCGCGGTGGGCAGGCAGGCACCCCCCATGCAAGGGTGCGCCATGACGCCCAGATGCGGGTCAGCAGTGCCATGGCTGGCTCGACTCGGTCGGCCAGTACGCGCACCACGAGGACTTGATCATGAGGCTGGGTGCAGCCGCCGGTGCTGGCTAAAGGGCTTTGCACCACCAGTTCACGGCTGGCCTCGAGCAGGGCGTGTGCCAGAGGGCGCTCTACAGCGGAGCCCGCTGCCAGCCACAGGGTGGCCATGACGCGGTTACCCGCCCACCCCACGGGGCTGTCTAGCAACAGGCTGTCCTGGCTGCGAATCGTTCCACGTTCCAGCCAGACGCCAGGCAGTTCAATTTCCTGGGTGAAATGCCCGGGCGCGGCGCTGGGGCCGTCAAATTCCTGCCCAGCCGCGGGCAGACCCAGGGCAACGATGTCCCAGCCCATCATTTGTGCGCTGGGGGCGAGATCAAAGCGCATGCGGTTCACGGCCTGGCAAGCCGGATAGGCGATCGATTCCAGAGGCAGCCACTCGAGGCGCGCGTTGTCTGCCAGGGTGGCATGCACGAACTGCGTGGCTTCGCCACCGGCGCTTCGGTAGTAACGGGTGGCGCCAGGCGTAGTAATGAGCGCATGGGTGCCGGTGTCCAGCCGGGCAGCCAACTCCAGCGTGTCGCCGCCTACCAGACCGCCAGGTGGGTGAACCAGTACGTGGTGGCAAATGGCGTCGCCTTCAGGGTAGAGACGTTGCAACACACGCAAGGGCCCATCATGACGATCGAGCGCTGTGGTTCGGTGGCCTTGGCGTTGGTAGTGAAGATCGAGGTGTCCGTGCCAGCTCATGCCTGTGGGTCGGTGTCGGTTGGCATGCCCAGTTCGGCAGCAAGACGATGAACCAGCGATTTCAGCTGGGCAATCTCGGCTTTGAGTGAGTCGATTTCCTCGCGCATCTCCGCCTGCGCCTCAGCGCTGCCGGGCGAGGACCCTGTTGCAGACGGCGCAGGGGCAGCCGTTTGAACTTCGCCGCACAAGAGATGAGCCCAACGAGCTTCGCGTTCTCCGGGGGCACGGGGGAGCCGAACGACACGATGCGGCTCGCGCTCGGCGAGTTCGTTGAGAAAGCCTTCCACCGATGAGATGTCCGCGAAGCGGTGCAGTCGCTCGGTATGCAGGCGTAACTCGGCAGAGGTTTGGGGGCCACGCAAAATCAGCAAGGTCAGCAGCGCCACGGATTGGCTCGGTATGCCCAAGCCTCGGGCGGCGTTGTGGTCGAACCGGACGACACGGCTGCCGCTGACTTCGGTGACCAGACTGAGTTCCTTGAGACCGTTGATGGCCTGCAGGACGTCGGCTTCGCTCAAGTTCATGACTGGCTCACGCGCAGTCTTCTGGTTGCACCCCAGGGTCAGGGCGTTGAGCGACAGGGGATAGCTGTCTGGGACGGTGTGCTGTTTCTCAACAAGGACCGCGAGCACGCGGGCCTCGATGGCGGTCAATGCGCGGGTGGTCACCCTTTGCTCCTTGGTCTGGTCAATGCTGTCGACAATAGCACTGAAAGCCGCGCATGGCGGCTTGAGCGAGGGATCAAAAGAGTTTCAGTCTTCGAACAGGCCGCGTACCGTTGGATCGTAGCGTCGGCCAGGTGCATCGAGTTTGACCACACGTTGCGGGCGTGCCTTCACGACGTACAGCAAGGCCAGTGTGGCCAAGCCAGCCAAAACCTGCGAGGCGGTGCTCATATGAAAACTGAACTGCTCGAGCGAGCCCGAGGAGGCGAAGGCGGAGGGGCTGGCAAATGCCAGGGCCAGGGCAGACGTCAAAACAGCACGCATGGGCCAGATCCATTCAGTACAACAACGTAGACAAATCGTAGAGGCCTGCTCGCTTTCAGGCGAGGAACAAGCTCACGAAATGCCTTCAATTGAGTTCTTCAGTTTGCCGCCGTTCTGCCAGGGGCCTGTGAACTCAGCAGTTGAACGACTCATGGAACTGGCCTTGATCGCACAAGGTGATTCGAAGGTGCGTGCCCTGAACCTCCAGCGAAGAGCCGGATATCAGTTGCCACGATAGGGTTGCGGCGTCGTGGCATGTCGGAATGTCGACATGGTGTTGCAGCTTCGGGCTGCCTGCGATGAGGGCATGGCCACTGGCGATGGCGCCCAGGAGTTCGCTCAGGGCCAGGGTGTGGCCATGGTCATCGATGCAGGTGGGCGGGGCGCTGGTGTGCAAGGTCAGCTCCACGCTGGTCAGATAACCATCGACGCCGCTGGGAGATTGGGCCGTGACGACTGAAAACATCACCTGTAACTGCCCCTGCGGGCTGAGTTTGACCTCGCGGATTTCGCTACCCGACCAGCTTCCTCGCCACGTGGGATCAGTGGCCATGTCGTTCGCTTTCGTGCCAACCGGCCAGAGACCAGCGGGTCAGGGCGCTCAGGGCTGTGTGAATCAGGACGCCAGTCAAGGTGATGAGGGTCAGGGCCGCGAACAGACGTGGAATGTTGAGTTGGTAACCAGACTGCAGGATCTGATAGGCCAGCCCAGATTGCGTGCCACCGGTACCCGCCACAAACTCGGCCACGATGGCGCCGATCAGGGCCAGTCCGCCGGAGATGCGCCAGCCGGCCAGCATATAGGGCAGGGCACTGGGCAGTCGCAAGCGCCAGAGGGTTTGCAGGCGGCTGGCCCTTTGCAGGCGGAAGTAGTCGCGCAAGCCGGGCGACACACTGCGCAGGCCCACCGTGGTGTTGGAGACGATGGGAAACAAGGCGACGACCGTGGCGCAGATCACCAGGGCCGATTGCGGCTCTTTGACCCAGATGATGATCAAGGGGGCAATGGCCACGATGGGGGTGACTTGCAGCAAGATGGCGTAAGGCAGCAAGGCGGCTTCCAGCCAAAGGCTTTGAACCATCAGAAAGGCCAGCAGCGTCCCCAGAACAACCGCACCGACAAAGGCCCAAAGGGTGATCGACAAGGTGGACCACCATGCGTCTTGAAGCATGGGCCAGTCGCTGAGCAGGGTTTGCGCAATCAGCCAGGGCGAGGGCAGCAGGTAGGCGGGGATGTCGGCCAGGGTGGTCCACGCTTGCCACAGCCCCAGGAGGGCCAGAAAAACCAACCAGGGCAGCAAGCGGAACAGCCAGGAACGAGTGGCAAGGGTGGTCATGGTTTGTTCAGAAGGTGGTGCAGCGTTCTGACCCGCTCATTGAAGGCGGCGCTGGTGCGAACATCGGCTTCACGCGGATGAGGCTCGTCGATGATCAAGTCAGCGACGATGCGCCCCGGCTTCGTGCCCATCACAATGACCCGCTGTGACAGGTAAACCGCCTCGGCCACCGAGTGGGTCACGAAAACGACGGTCAGCTCGGGCTCGCGCAGCCAAAGGCGATGAAGGTCACTGTCAAGCTTGTGGCGGGTGATTTCATCGAGGGCCCCGAAGGGCTCGTCCATCAGCAACAACTTGGGGCGGGTTACCAACCCGCGGGCGATGGAGGCACGCATTTGCATGCCGCCAGACAGCTGATGCGGTTTGTGGCGGGCAAACCCGTCCAGGCCCACCAGCTTCAGGGCTTCGTGTACCCGTTCGTTGGCCTGACTTTTCGGCGTGCCCGCCAGATCGAGTGGGAGCCGCACGTTATGCCAGACGTCTGTCCAGGGCATCAGTGTTGCATCCTGAAAGACATAGGAAAGCGCCTCGGGGCCTGCGGCTGTGTGCACACGGCCGGCGCTGGGTGCCAGCAAACCCGACATCAGCTTGAGCAAAGTACTCTTGCCGCACCCGGATGGGCCCAGCAGGCTGACAAACTGGCCGGGTTCGATGCGAAGGTCAGTGGCTGCCAGGGCGATGGTGCCGTTGGGATAGGTCAGGCTTGCGCCTTGCAGTTCGATCGCGGTTGTGGATGGGCCGGCAGTGGAATCGAGTGAGGCGGGCATCAGTTTGTCGGTGCTTCAGGACAATGGCTGAGCTCAAGGCATGACCTTGGCATCTTGCACAAAGCGGGTCGTGAAGGTCTTCTTGAAATCGACTTTCTTGGGGTCGAGCAAGCGATGCGCCACCAGCAGATCGTAGGTTTGCTTCATGCGTGCTTCGGTGATGGTGCCAATGCCCATGCGGGCCGCATCGCCCCCCAGCACCGAACCCGAATCGCGAATGGTACGGATGCCGTATGCCAGCAAGGCGTCGGTCATGGCGGGGTTGTCTTTCTTGATAAGAGCATGCGCGGGGCTGGGGTCACCGGTGAGATAGCTTTTCCAGCCCTGCATGGATGCTTTGACAAACGCCGACACCGCCTGAGGGCGGGCTTGCAACGTTTTGCTGGAGCACACAATCGTCATGGCGTAGGGGGGCCAGCCTTGATCAGCCAGCATGAACACCGACGGCTTGATGTGGGCTTGTTGCTCGATGCTGAAGGGTTCCGACGCCAGATAGCCCTGCTGGGCTGATTTGGGGTCGGCCAGGAAGGGTTGGATGTTGAAGTTGTAGGGGCGCATCTGGCGATCGCTGAAACCGAATTTCGATTTCAACCAGGGCCAGTAGGTGACCATGCCTGCACTGCCAATGAACAGGGTGCGCGACTTGAGGTCTTGGAACTGTTTGACATCGGGGTGGGCGATCAGCACCACGGGGTCCTTCTGGAACGCCGCGGCCACGGTGACGGCGTCGATGCCCTGTTCCCAGGCTTGAATGGTTTGAACGTCGTAGCCCATGATGCAGTCGGCCTGGCCCGCCATCATGACTTGCATGATGTTGATTTGCGGGCCGCCCATCTTGATGGTCACATCCAGCCCCGCTTGCTTGTACAAGCCGGTGGCGAGGGCTTGGTAATAGCCGCCGTGTTCGGCTTCGGCATACCAGTTGGTCAGGTAGGTGAACTTCTCTGCCGCGTGAGCCGAGGGCGCAGCGAAAGCTGGCAGCATGGACAGGGCCGAGGCCCAGGTGGCGAGGGTCTTGCGATTCATGGCTGAATGATGCTCTGGCGGTTCGGGCTGGATGGAGTAGGGCTTGCTGCGGACGCGCTGGAAGTGACTGGGGTGTTCAGCGCTTGGTCCAGAAAGCGCAGCGCCTCGCTTTGATAGGTTGAGCCGAATCGGGGAGCAAAGGCCTGGATGTGCTCGCCACCGGTCACCGTGATCAGTTGTTTGGGCTCGCCTGCCAGCTCGAACAGGTGTTGTGCGTGCGAGTAGGGAATGACCTTGTCGGCCGTGCCATGAATCAGCAACAGCGGAATCGGACTGATGCGCCCCACAAAGCGAGTGGGGCTGTAGTCATCGTTCATCAGCAGGCCGGCGCCAGGCACTTTCTCGCTGGCAATGTCTGAGTAGCCGGTAAAAGTGGCCTCGATGATCATGGCGCGCACGCCATTTCGATCTCCTGAGCCCACCGCCGCGATGGCATTGGCACCGCCCAGGCTCTGACCGAAGATGACGAGTCGATCCGGATTCACATCGGGGCGCTGGCGAATGTAGTCAATGGCGGCACGGCTGTCTTCAAACACACCTTTGACATGAGGGCGGCCCTTGGACGTGCCATAGCCGCGGTAGTCGAACACGAACAGGTTGTAGCCGTTCTGGGGCAACCATTGTGCAAAGCGCCAATGCGCAGAGATGTTCTGGGCGTTGCCATGGAAGTGGATGGCCGTGCCCTTGGCCTGCTTCGGATCGCTGACGCCTGTTGCCGCAATGAACCAGCCCGTCAGGGCAGTTCCGTCGGCACTGTGAAAGGTGACCTCTTCGAAGTTCAAGCCCAAGTGGGTGGGAACGTCGTACAGGATGTCATCTGGCTGATAAAACAGATTCTGGGCGCAGCCTGCCATCAACAGGCTGGCGACCAGAGCCAGAATGATGCCGGGGAGGCGCTTCATGGCGGTGAATCAGGGGTTCACGATGCGGTCCATGCGCTTGTTGCGCAGTTCGGCGTCTTTTTCGGGGTCTACCAGCAGGTTGCGTACATTGGCTCGCGGGGCACCGTCTTTTTCAGGTGCGGCGGTGGCGCTGGGGCTTGGTACCACGGTGACCGAGCCTCCTTGCACGCCGAATTCCTTGCTGCCAGCGGGGCAGTCACCATCGGTGTAGGTGATTTCGCGTCCCTTTTTGCACTTGCGCATGGCACCTGCAACACGGGTCACGACTGGAGGCCGGGGTGCGAGCGATTCGCCGGTGGCGGGCGCTGGCCCTGCGCTGGGGGGCGGCATGTTGTCAAACTCAATGGCGGCCGCCGGGCTGGGGGGTGGGTTGACCAGGTTTTGCACGGCATCGGCGTTCTTGTAGCGCCATCCCATGCTGGCCAGCACCATGAGCAGCAGGCCCCAGAAAATGTGTTTGACGGTCATGTGGCGTTCCCTGACTGGTTGATCTTGTTCAAGTCAGCAAGTCTATTAGGGAACGGGCAACGACTTGGGTGGCGCGCCGCAGATCGGCCAGAACGAGGTGTTCGTCGGCGCGCTTGGCGTTGGATTCGAGCACGGTGCGTGGGCCAGCGCCATAGATCACCGCCGGAATGCCGTGGGCGCTGTACAAGCGCACATCGGTGTACAGCGGCGTGCCGCTGACTGGGATGGGTTCACCAAACACGGCTTCGCCATGCTTTTGAATGGCCGAGACCAAGGGGGCGTTGCCCGGCAGAGGGCGCAGGGGGTGAGCCAGAAGTAAGCGTTTGATCTCGACCCGAATACCGGGGTATTGGCCGGCAGCGTCTTCAATGACCCGCCGTATCTGTTGCTCCACCTCGACGGGGTTCTCCTCGGGGATCATGCGCCGGTCAAGCTTGAACACGACTTTGCCCGGGACCACATTGGTGTTGGTGCCGCCCTCGATGCGCCCCACATTCAGGTAAGGGTGGTCAATGCCCGCCACAGCCGATCGCACCGAGCGATACCGTTCGTTTTGCTGGTAAAGGGCATTGAGGATGCATACCGCGCCCTGCAGGGCGTCGACGCCGGTGTGGGGAATGGCGGCGTGGGCCATCACGCCATGCACGGTGACTTCCATTTGCAGGCAGCCGTTGTGTGCCGTGACGACCTGGTAGCTGAATCCTGCTGCGATCAGATAGTCAGGCTGGGTCAGCTTGTGGGCCAGTAGCCAGCCTGGCCCCAGTTCGCCACCGAACTCCTCGTCGTAGGTGAAGTGCAACTCCACGCTGCCTTTGAAGGCCAGTCCGGGTGTTTGGGCAGCCAGAGATTGCAGTGCGCGCAGCGCAAAGGTGTAGGTGGCGAAGTCGCTTTTGCTGACAGCCGCGGCGCGGCCATAGAGCTTGCCTTGGTCCACTTCGCCACCGTAGGGAGGGTGCGTCCAGCCTTCGCCCGGGGGCACCACATCGCCGTGGGCATTGAGGGCCACGGTGGGTCCATCGCCAAACCGGTGGCGCACGATGAGGTTGGTCAGGCTGGTCAGGCCGTATGCGTGAACCTGTGCGGCGGGTACCGGGTGCTTTTCGGCATTCAGCCCCATGGCAGCCAGCAATTCGGCGGTTCGCTCAGCGTGTGGGGCGTTGTTGCCCGGTGGGGTGTCGGTGGGCACGCGCACCAATTCCTGCAGATACCGCACCTCTTCGTCAAAGTGCGACTCAATCCAGGCGTCTACCGCGGCGTAGGCAGCGTTTCGATCCATGTCAGGCTCCCAGGGCCAGCTTGTGCAGCAAGTGTGTGAAGGCTTCGACGCACAACTGGGCGTCGTCGTTGGTGATGCTTTCCAGCGGGTTGTGACTGATGCCGGCATGGCCGCCTCGCACAAACAGCATGGCCTGGGGCATGATCTGGTGCAGTTTCATGGCGTCGTGCCCAGCCCCACTGGGCAAAGTGAATGGAGGCAGTCCGCATTGCTGAACGGCCTGGCGCCAACGGGTTTGCCAGCGTGCATCACACGGCGCGGCGGGCGCGGTGAGGAGGTGTTTGGCCTCGTATTGCACGCCTCTGCGTTGGCAGATGGCATCCAACTGGGCCAGCACGTCGCGGGTGAGTGCTTCGCGTTGGGCATCGACAGGGGCGCGCAGGTCCAGACTGAGTTGGCAACGGCCTGGAATCACATTGATCGACCCCTGTGGCACCTGCAGCATGCCGACCGTGCCCACCGAGGGACCATGGGGGCTGTCGGCATCGGCCTGTGCGCGCTGCTCCACGTACAAGATCAGCTCGGCGGCGGCCGTGGCTGCATCGTGTCGCAAGGGCATGGGTGTGGTGCCAGCGTGTGCGGCCGTGCCCATGATGTCTAGGGCATAGCGTGTGCTGCCGTTGATCGAGCTGACCACGCCCAAGGGCATGTCCTGCGCATCGAGCACAGGGCCTTGCTCGATGTGGAGTTCTACAAAGCCGAGATATTGCGCTGGGTCTCGTTTTTCAGTTCTGATGGCGTCCAGTGTGCCGGGCAGGTTCGCCTCACGCATGGCCTGCTGCATGCTGACGCCATCGGCGTCGGTCTGATCCAGCCAACTTGGGTTGAAGTCGCCCACGAGGGCACTGGAGCCCAGGAAGGTGGCGCTGTACCGTTGCCCTTCCTCTTCAGCAAACCCCACCACTTCGATGGCAAAGGGCAGGCGGCGGCCTTGCTGGTGCAGTTGTTGAACACAAGCCATGGGAACCAGAATGCCCAGTCGACCGTCGTATCGCCCGGCGTTGCGCACGGTGTCGTAGTGGGAGCCGGTCAGCAAGCGTGGGGCCTTGGACTCGGCGCCGTGACTTTGGCCTTCGGTTTCACCGTGATAAAGGCCCACCACATTGCCCACCGCGTCGGTGCGCACCTCATCGAATCCGCACGCCCGCATCCAGTCGCTGAGTTGGCGTGCGCAGGCCTGGTGGGCTGGGGTGAGATAGGTCACCGTCAACGGCCTTGTGCCTTGATCACACGGGGGGGCGTCAGTGAACCGAGCCAGATCGGCTGCCCAGTCCCACACCTGGTTGCCCAGTGTGGGGACGACGCCAAACCGATCGTTGAGGCGGATTTCGGCAATGCGATGGATTTGCCGCAAGCATTCGGCCCGTTCGAATTCAGCGCTGTTGCGCAACCGGCGCGCGAACGTATCGATGATCTCGGTGCGATTCAAGCCCAGCCCACGCGGGCCCCGCACGGCCAGAATGAAGGGCCAGCCAAAGCGCTGCTTGTAGGCAGCGTTGAGTTCCTGCAGGCGCTCAAATTCCTGCGGGGTGCAATGGGTCAGGCCCGCCTGATTTTGTTCTTGCGTGGATTCGGTGGTGAGTTGACCGGCAATGGCGGCTTTGCCCGCCAGTTCAGGGTGAGCGCGAATCAGGTCCACCTGTTCAACTGCCGAGGCGATTCGCACCGTTTCAGCCAGCGCGTATTTGAGTTGGGCCAGCGTTTGAAACGGACGCTTTGCCCAGGTGCGTTCGGCAATCCAGGGCGAATGCTCGTAGATGCCGTGAAGCAGTTGGGTGAACTCGGCCTGGTCTGCTGCATTGAGTTGGGTCAGTGTCACGGCTGATGCGGATTGGGTCGCTGACGAGTGTGATGCCATCGGTATTCCCAAGTTGAGTCAGGCAGAGTAGGGGTGACACGCGCGCCAGTGTCGAGCGATGTCGATGCGACGCGCCACCCAAACCCCGTCGTGGCGCTCGATGTGATCCAGGAATCGTTGCAAGGCGCGCATGCGGCCAGGGCGGCCTAGTAGTCGGCAATGCATGCCGATGCTCATCATCTTGGGGGCGTTCAGACCCTGCGGGTTGCCCTCTTCGTAGAGCACATCGAAGGTGTCTCGCAGGTAGGTGAAGAAGTCGTCGCCTTGGCTGAACCCTTGCGGCAGGCTGAAGCGCATGTCGTTCACATCGAGCGTGTAGGGCACGATCAAGTGGGGCACCGATTGCCCGTCGCTGCGTTTGACTGTGGTCCAAAACGGCAGATCGTCGCCGTAGTAGTCACTGTCGTATTCGAAACCGCCGTAGTCAGCGACCAGTCGGCGTGTGTGGGGGCTGTCTCGACCGGTGTACCAGCCCAGGGCCCGTTGGCCGGTCAGCTCTTCGATGATCTGCATGCCAATGCGCATGTGCTCGCGTTCGGTGGCTTCGTCGATTTGCTGGTAATGAATCCAGCGCCAGCCGTGGCAGGCAATCTCATGGCCCAACTCTACGAAGGCTTGGGTCAGATCCGGGTGGCGCGCCAGGGCCATGCTCACGCCAAACACCGTCAAGGGCATGCGGCGGCGTTCGAATTCGCGCAGCAGTCGCCACACCCCGGCACGAGAGCCGTATTCGTAAATCGACTCCATGCTCAGATGTCGGTCCGGGAAGGCGGGCGGGTTGGCCATTTCACTGAGGAACTGCTCGCTGCCAGCGTCGCCGTGCAAAACGCAGTTTTCGCCACCTTCTTCGTAGTTCAAGACGAACTGAACGGCAATGCGCGCCCCACCTGGCCAGCGCGCATGGGGTGGTGTACGACCGTAACCTACCAGGTCGCGTGGGTAGTGTGAAACCGGGCTGGGTGTGGGTGAACGTGTCGGCATGGTCAGTTGGGCACGCGGGGGTGCGCGGTCAGTTGGTGCTCGAGGCCCGACAGGTGGGCATCGAGCAAATGAAGGGCTTCGGCGCCATCGCCTCTTTCCAGGGCGGCCGCGAGGGCCACATGCTCGGCATGAGACTGACCGGCGTGCGAGGCCGATTGGTACATCAGACTGATGAGGGCGCAGCGCGACACCAGTTCCTTCATCAGTTCAGTCAACACCGTGTTACCGCTGAGTTCAGCCAACAGCACATGGAAGTCAAACAGCAAGCGCGTTCGCGCGGCGACATCGATTCGGGCAACCGCGTCTTGCTCGGCGCGCAAATGGGCTTTCAAGCGTTGAGAAGATGTGCCTTGCAATTGACCGGCGAGCGACTGCAGCAATTGGCCTTCCAGCATGCGGCGAACGGCAAAGACCTCGCGCGCTTCCGTGACGGAGGGCTGAGCGACAAAGGCACCGCGGGCGGGCTCGAGCGTGACCAGACGCATTTGCTGCAGTCGAAACAGGGCCTGGCGAACCACGGTACGCGACACACCGAAACGATTGCCCAGAGTCTGTTCAACCAGCTTGGTGCCGGGCTTCAGTCGGTGTTCGACGATGGCTTGAATCACCGCGCCCACAATCTGATCAGTGGCAGTGTGCAGATCGGCGACGGCCGCCTCAGTTTTCTTTGACAAGTCTGTGGCGAATGCAGCAGCATCCACCTTGAGAAGACGAGGTGTCGGGCTGGCAGTCTTGCGGCGGGCACGCATCGTGGGTAAAGTGTATACAGTTTCGCGAGAGGGACGCAAGGACAACCATGAGCCATACAGGCAAGCTGACCACCCACGTGCTCGACACCATGCACGGCTGCCCCGCCGCCGGGATGACCGTGACGCTTTACGAGTGGAACGGGCAATGGCAGATGATCAAACAGGTGCAGACCAATGCCGATGGGCGCACGGACTCGCCGCTGCTGTCCGGGCCTGAATTCAAAGCCTGTCGCTATCGACTCGAATACGACGTCGAAGCCTATTTCCGGGCCAAGGGCGTCGAGATGCCGGAGCCGGCATTCCTGAGTCTGGTTCCCATCGATTTCGGTGTGGCGCAGCCCTACATGGCCTACCATGTGCCGCTGTTGATCAGTCCGTGGGTCTACTCCACTTATCGGGGCAGCTGACGATGGCCGACTGGGGACCGTGGCTTGGCTACGCCCTGGACTGGGCCAATCTGCTGCTGCGCTGGGCGCATGTGGTGGTGGCCATTGCCTGGGTGGGGTCCTCTTTCTACTTTGTCTGGTTGGACAACAACCTGACGCCGCCACAGGATGAGGCGCTGAAAGAAAAGGGCGTGGGCGGCGAGTTGTGGGCCGTTCACGGAGGCGGCTTCTACAACCCGCAGAAGTATCTGGGGGCGCCCAAGCGCTTGCCTGATCAACTGCATTGGTTCTACTGGGAAAGTTACTCCACCTGGCTGACCGGGTTTGCGCTGTTCACCGCTTTGTACTTGTTTAACGCCGGTACGTTTCTGATTGACCCACAGGTCAAGGCGTGGACACCCGCCTCAGCCGTTGGCGCTGCCTTGGGGTTCCTGGTCGGGTTCTGGTTGGTTTATGACTTGCTGTGCCGAACGGTGGGGCGCAGACCTGGGCAGGAGCGCCTTTTGGGCGCGCTGGTCGCCGCTGTTGTGGCGGGTGCGGCCTGGTTGGCCTGTCAATGGTTCGCCGGGCGTGCGGCGTTTTTGCTGGTGGGCGCCATGATCGCCACAGCCATGAGCGCGAATGTGTTTTTCTGGATCATTCCAGGGCAGCGCAAAGTGGTTGCGGCCATGCGTGCTGGTGAGCCCGTTGACCCGAACCACGGCCTGCGTGGCAAGCAGCGCAGCGTTCACAACACCTATTTCGTCATGCCGGTGTTGTTCGCCATGCTCAGCAATCATTATCCGTTCCTGACCGGGGCCCGGCACAACTGGTTGGTGTTGGTGGCGGTCATGCTGGCGGGAGCGTTGATTCGGCACAGCTTTGTGGCTCGCCACAAGGCGCGACTGGCTGGGCAGGCCGCCCCTTGGGGCTGGGCCGCAGCAGGGGTGGCCATGCTTGTGGTTGTAGGTGTTTGGCAGGCGCCCACCGCAAGCGCGCCCCAAGTGCCTGACGGAGTGCGCCAGACGGGGGCGGCAGACAACGCTTCCTTGCTGTTGCCCCAGGTTCTGGTGGTGGTCAAGGAGCGCTGTGTGGTGTGTCATAGCTCGGCCGCACCGAACAAGGGGGTGGCGCTTGACAGCCCTGAGTTGCTGACCAGTCACGTTCAAAGGGTCTACCAACAAGTGGTCGTGCTCAAGGCCATGCCGATGAACAATGCCACGCGAATGACCCCGGCCGAGCGCGAGCTCATTGCACGGTGGGCCGGGGCGCAGCTGAAGGCGCCGACCTCGCCTTGAGGTGATACCGGTATTTGTGCTCAGCAAGCGGCATCCTGATGCGAGGTAAGGGCGAATCCGCGCTCTTAGGTGCGGGCAATTGCGATGAAATCGCTACATTGCGCACTGATGTTCATTTTTTGCATTGTTGAGTTGTCTTGAGCCTCACCGATAACGCTTCGGCCCCAGCGTCGCTGTGGGCATCGTTTCTGGATCGGGTTTTGTCCACAGACCCGAAGCAGCGGCTGCGTATTGTCCGCTCACTGATGTCGGCACTGGTGTTTGTGGTGTGTGTCGGGTTGATCGTGTACTGCTCGATCATCGGCATCATGAACCCTGCCCATGGGGGCGTGTTGGCCGGGCTGATTGCGGTGTCCTGCACCGCTTTCTACGTTGCCTTGCGCAGCGGCTGGAACGAGCGCTTTTCCGATCCCTCATTGACCTTGCCGCAAATTGTGGCAGCGCTGACCTGGATCTGTGGCGCCTATGCCATCACGAACGAAGGCCACGGCGGCACCTTGATTCTGTTTGCCCTGGTCCTGGTGTTTGGCATTTTCAACATGAATGCGCGGCGGGCCCGCTTGTCCACCTTGTATGCGATTGTGGCGATGGGCGGAACCATGCTTTTCAAATCGGTGACCGACCCACTGCACTATCCGGCCAAGGTCGAGCTGATGTACTTCGTGTTCGTCGTCACCGTCATGCCCATGATTTCTCAACTGGCCACGCAGCTCAACAGCATGCGAGGGCGCTTGAAAGAGCAGAAGCGGGAGCTTGAATCGGCGGTGGTGCGGATCCAGGAACTGGCCACTCGCGATGAGTTGACGGGCTTGTACAACCGTCGGCAGATCACCCAGGTGCTGGGCGAGCATGCGGCGCGTAGTAACCGCGGTGTGGTCAAGTTCTGGGTGGCCGTGCTTGACCTGGACCATTTCAAGCAAGTCAACGACACGTGGGGGCACCACGTGGGTGACGAGGTGCTGCGCAGTTTTGCGCAGATGGCCGCAAGCGTGCTGCGCGAGACTGATGTCATTGGACGTTGGGGGGGCGAGGAGTTTCTGGCCGTGATGCTGTCTGTGCCGCCGCACGATCCTCATGCCGGGTTGGAGCGCCTGCGTGCCAAGCTGGCCGACGCCCAGGTCAGTGAGTCGGTGCCTCATCTTCGGATCACTTTCTCTGCCGGGATGGCTGCCTACGATGAGCATTCCGAGGTCAAGCAGGCCATTGAGCGAGCCGACAAGGCGCTCTATATCGCCAAGGCAGATGGGCGCAACCGCACGGTCACTGCGTCGGACGTGGCTGCGAGCTGAGCAGTTGCGCGACAACGGAAACAGCAATCACGCCCGGCTCTTTGCCTTCGATGGCGGGTAAGCCAATCGGGCTGTGAAGTTGGTCGACGACTGCCTCAGGGAGGCCTCGCTCGGCGAGCCGTTTGCGGAACTGCGCGCGTTTGGTTTTCGAGCCGATCATGCCGACGAAGCTGGCCCCCCCGCGTTTCAGGATGGCGTGAACCAGGCGCAAATCGAGGTCATGCCGGTGAGTCAGCACCAGATGGCATGCGTTTGGTGGCGCCACAGCGACTTCGGCCTCAGCATCGTCGGTCGGGCACCAGGTGATGTGATCGGGCAGAGAGACCAGGGTGTCTGGAGACGGCAGGCCAATCGTTGAGGTGTCCTGTCTGCTGTGGTGGTCGCTCTCGTGCTGCCTCGATGGGGGATCACGTTCGTCGATCCATCGAACCGTGCAGTCAATGTCGCGCAGGATGTGGATGATGGCTTGCCCCACGTGTCCGGCTCCGTGCAGTTCCAGGTGAAAGCGGGGCCGGGGCAATCGAAGGGCCCAGGCCTCCAGCAAAGCGGCATCCACAGGCTGAAAACTCAGGCGCAGGGCTCCGCCACAGCATTGGCCCAAGGACGGGCCCAAGGCAAAGTCGTGCGACCAGGCGGTGAGGGGGCGATGGTGTTGTGCACATTCAGCCAACGCCTGGCGAGCCATGGTCACCGCTTGCCATTCCAGGTGCCCGCCGCCTATCGTGCCGACCACATCTTGCAAGGAAACCAGCATCCGGGCGCCCGACTCCCGGGGGGTGGAGCCTCGAACCTGTTCGATCTCGACCACGTAGGCGGGGCGGGCTTGTGCAAGCCATTCGCGTGCGAGGAAAAGCTGCTGCTTGGGTGTCATGTCTGGCGAACCGCTTCGATGGCATCGAGCAAGGCCTCGGGGGTGGCGGGGGCGCGCAAGGGGGGCGCCACTCCAGGTGCGGCCAGAGAGGCCACCGCGTCACGCAGAGCCAGAAACACCGAGAAAGCCAGCAGAAGCGGGGGCTCCCCCACCGCTTTGGAGCGGTAAATGGTGTCGTGGCGGTTTTCGTTGGCGAACAGCTTGACGCGGAAATCGGGGGGGCAATCGCTGGCTGTGGGAATTTTGTAGGTGGAAGGCGAGTGCGTCATCAGCCGCCCCGTGGTGGGGTGCCAGTACAGCTCTTCGCTGGTCAACCAGCCCATGCCCTGGATGAAGCCGCCTTCGATCTGACCAATGTCGATGGCCGGATTGATGGAGCGGCCCACGTCGTGCAAGAGATCGGTGCGCAAGAGCTTCCATTCGCCGGTGAGGGTGTCGAGTAGAACCTCGCTGACTGACGCGCCGTAGGCGAAGTAGTAAAACGGCCGGCCCTGCATGGTTTCGCGGTTCCAGCTCAGGCCGGGGGTGGCGTAAAAGCCGTCCGACCACAACTGCACTCGCGCGGTGTAGGCGCTCATGACCACGTCTTCAAATCGCAGGCTGGTGGCATCCGAGCCGCCTCCCACATGCACGGCATCGTTTTCAAACACGATGTCTGCCGCGGAGGTGTGATGCACCTCCGCGAGGTGCGCGGCCAGACGTTCGCGAATCTGGGCGGCCGCATCGGCGGCGGCTTTGCCATTCAGATCAGAGCCGGTCGAGGCTGCCGTGGCCGAGGTGTTGGCCACCTTGCTGGTGTCTGTTGCCGTGACGCGAACTCGGTCAAGCGACACGCCCAAAGTTTGGGCCACGATCTGCGCGACTTTGGTGTTCACCCCTTGGCCCATCTCTGTGCCGCCGTGGTTCACCAGGATGGAGCCGTCGTTGTAGACATGAACCAGGGCCCCGGCCTGGTTGAGGTGAACCACGTTGAAAGAGATGCCGAATTTCACCGGCGTCAGCGCCAGGCCCTTTTTCAGTACGGGGCTGTTGGCGTTGAATTGCGCCACCGCTAGGCGGCGCTCGCGGTATTGGCTGCTCTGCACCAGTTCATCCAGCAGGGCGGGCAACACGTTGTCGTCCACCAGTTGGCCGTAAGGAGTGGTGTTGCGCTCATCTTGGCCGTACAGATTGGCCAGCCTCACGTCGAGCGGGTCACACCCCAGCTGGCGGGCGACCGAGTCCAGGATGTATTCAATCGCCAAGGCCCCTTGGGGACCGCCAAAGCCGCGAAAGGCGGTGTTGCTCTGTGTGTGCGTGCGGGCGCAAAAGCCATGCAGGTCCACATGGGGCAGCCAATAGGCGTTGTCGAAGTGGCACATCGCCCGGGTCATCACGGGGGCCGACAGGTCGGCCGAAAACCCCGCCCGGGAAATCATGTCTATCCGGGCGGCCTGAATGCGGCCTGCTTCGTCGTAGCCCACGCGGTACTGGTGCACAAAGCAGTGCCGGCGACCGGTGATCATGAAGTCATCGTCGCGGTCCAGACGCAATTTCACGGGTCGCTTCAGCCGCCAGGCTGCCACGGCCGCAACACAGGCAAACAGGGCCGATTGCGATTCCTTGCCCCCAAAGCCACCGCCCATGCGACGGCACTCCACCTGCACCTGGTGGGCGTGCCAGTTCAAGGCCTTGGCAATGACGTGCTGCATCTCGCTGGGGTGCTGGGTGGAGCAATGCACGAACAGGCTGTCGTTTTCTTTGGGAACGGCATAGGAAATCTGCCCTTCCAGGTAGAACTGCTCCTGCCCTCCCACGTGCAGGCTGTCAGCCAGCAGGTGGGGGGCGCTGCTGAGCGCGGCATCCGGGTCTCCCCTGCGCAAATGCATGGGGGGCACCACGTGGCGTCCTGCGGCGTGGGCCTGTTCAGGAGTCAACAAGGCGGGCAGAGGGGTGATGGTGACGAACTCTTGGGCCCGTGCGGCCACTCGGCGGGCGGTGTCTCGGTGAGCCGACAGCACCACGAACAGGGGTTGACCCAGATAGTGCACTTCGCCGTCAGCGAGGATGGGGTCGTCGTGAATGATGGCGCCGCAGTCATTGAGGCCAGGAATGTCGGCCGCCGTCAGCACGGCTACCACACCCGCTTGGGCTCGCAAACCCGCCACGTCGATGGCGTGGAGCGTGCCATGCGCCACAGGCGACCAGCCCAATGCAGCGTGCAAGGTGCCCGCCAGTTCGGGCAGGTCGTCTACATAGGTGGCTTGCCCTTGCACATGCAGGTGAGCCGATTCATGCGGTGTGGGGCGGCCTGCACTCATGGGTTGGCTCCCGAGACACTGGCTGGCCAGACCTGAACCTGCTCTGCTTCCAGGGGCGCATCGGGCCTCGTTTCCAACCAGAATCGTTCCAGCAGGTTGGCGGCCACGCGCTGGCGGTGTCGGTCGCTGGCTCGCAAGTCGGTCAGTGGTGTGAAGTCTTGAGCCAGGGCAGATTGGGCTTGCCGCATGGTGGCCTCGGACCAGGGTTGGCCCAGCAGGGCCGCTTCCGCAAGCGGCGCACGCTTCGCGGTGGCAGCCATCCCCCCCCATGCCAAGCGGGCTGACACGATGGTGGGGCCGTCGAGTTGCAAGGCAAAGGCGGCGCACACGGCAGAAATGTCGCTGTCGCGCCGTTTCGAGACCTTGTAAGCCCGAACCGTGTCGGGTCGGGACGGATGCGGCAGTGGCACACGAATGGATTCCACCCATTCTCCTGGGGTCATCACGTTGCGCATGTAGTCCACGTAGAACGCTGACAAGGGCACCTCTCGCTGGTGTTGCCCGTGCCGCAACACGACGGACGCATTCAGGGCGAGCAAGATGGGTGCGCCATCGCCAATCGGTGAGCCGTTGGCAATGTTGCCGCCCAGGGTGCCGGCATGCCGAATGGGCGGTGACGCAAACCGCAGCCAGATCTCGCGCAGGGTGGGCCAGGTCGCAACCAACGCAGCCCAGGCGGTTTCCAGCGAGGCCGTGGCGCCGATTTCGAGATGGGTGGCGGTGGTGGCAACGCGGGCCAGCGATTTGACCTGCCCCAGGTAAATGATGTCGCCCAGATCCTTGAACTGCTTGTTCACCCACAAACCGACGTCGGTGCCGCCCGCCAGTAGCCGTGCATGGGGCCACTGGGCCAACCAGTAGGCCACCTCGTCCACCGTGCGAGGCGCGACAAACCGCTGCGCGTGGCCGCCATGTATGGCGCTGGGCCCGACATAGAGCAGGGGGCCATCCTGATGTGGTTGACGGGCCTGGAGCTGGGCGATGTCCGCTGAGTGATCTCGTGGCACCCGCGGAAGTTGAAACATGGCTTGCCCGGCATCCAGAATGGGGCGGTAACCTGTGCAGCGGCACAGATTGCCTGCCAGGGCATCAGCCAGTTCCGAGCGGGGTGGTGCTTCCGTGTGGGTTTCGTAAAGATGCCACAAGGACATCACAAAGCCGGGCGTGCAAAAACCGCACTGCGAGCCATGCTCTTTCACCAAGGCCTGTTGGCAGGGGTGCAGTTCGGATCCCTGGGCCACGTCTTCTACGGTGTAGAGCACCTTGCCATCCAGCGTGGGCAGGAACTGAATGCAGCTGTTGACGGTGCGCGTGCGGAGTTGCCCAGTTTCATCATCCAGTTCGCCGACCACCACGGTGCAGGCCCCGCAGTCGCCTTCGGCGCAGCCTTCCTTTGTACCGGTGCAGTGAGCGTGCTCGCGCAGCCATTGCAGGACGCTGGTGGTGGGGGGCAGGCCCGAAACCTGCTGCACCTGCCCTCGGTGCACGAAGCGGATCGGGCGAGGAGGATAGGTCAACAAGGATTCGCTCATTTCGACAGGCTCCAATGCAAGCGGACTACGCAAGGTTTGTACCGCGTGCCGGGTTTGGGGTCAAAAGAGCGCACCGCGAGTGCGGGGTATGCGCCACAGGTCTCACATCCTGTTGGGTCGGTCTCTCAGCTGGCCTGCTTGATGAACTACCATCGTGTACAGCGCCCCACCCATTTCTGAAAACTCCAACTGGGTTCGATGAACGACATGAGCGACAAACGGATTCTGCGTGGCGACCTGCTGGACTTTGTTCAGGACCCGGGTTTTGCGCCGCCCCACGAGGCGCAGGGCGTGCGCTTTCGGTCGGACCACCTGGTTCTGATTGAACGGGGGCGAATTGACTCGGTCCAGTCTGCTTCGCAGCCACTGCCCCCCGCTTGGGAAAACGTGCCGGTCGCTGACCATCGGGGGCGGTTGATTCTGCCGGGGTTCATTGACACGCATGTTCACTGCCCTCAGCTGGATGTGATCGCCAGTTTTGGCACTGAGCTGCTCGATTGGCTCAACACCTACACCTTTCCCGCTGAGCAGCGGTATGCCGACCCCGAGGTCTCGCGCCAAGGGGCTGCGCGTTTCCTGCACGCTTTGTGGGCGCATGGCACCACCAGCGCAGTGGTATTCCCCACCGTGCACAAAACCAGTGCGCAAGCCTTGTTTGAACAAGCTTCGCAGGTGCAGATGCGCCTGATCACGGGCAAGGTTCTCATGAATCGCCACGCCCCCGACGGCCTGCGAGATGACGTGGCACAAGCGGAACGTGATTGCGTCGATCTGATTGCCCAATGGCATGGCAAGCAGCGGCAGGCTTTTGCCGTGACGGTGCGCTTTGCCGTGACCAGCACACCCGAGCAACTGGCCATGGCCGGCGCTCTGTGTGCCAGCCATGCCGGAACCTATATGCAGACCCATGTGGCCGAAAGCCGCGCTGAAGTGCAATGGGTGAGCGAACTGTTCCCAACCGCTCGAAGCTATCTGGACGTGTACGACCGTGACGGACTGATAGGCCCGCGAGCGGTTCTGGCGCACGGGATCTGGTTGGATGAACGTGACCGCGCCGTGCTCCGAGAGCGGGGGGCGCAAATCGCGCACAGCCCGTCGTCCAACCTCTTCTTGGGCAGTGGCCTGTTTGACTGGGCCCAGGCCCAGGGCGATGGGGTGAACGTGAGCCTGGCTAGCGATGTGGGCGGTGGCACCAGTCTGTGCCTGCTGCGCAATATGGCCGAGGCCTACAAGATTCAGGCCTTGCAGGGCACGCGGCTGACAGCCTGGAAAGCCTTGTACACCGCCACGCTGGGCGCGGCCAGCCACTTGGGGCTGAGCCAGGAGATCGGGCGCATCGAACCGGGTTGCATGGCTGATCTGGCCGTGTGGCGCTGGGCGGTGGGGCCGGTGGCCGAGCATCGCGATGCGCTGGCACGTGATGTGCTGCATGAACGAGTGTTCGCCTGGATGACCCTGGCCGACGAACGCAATCTGGTTTCAACCTGGGTGGCTGGGCAACCGGTCTATATGGCCTCCTCTTCGGAGGTATCTGCTGCATGACGTACAGACTGGAGTTGAAGGGCATCACCAAGCGCTACCCTGGCGTGGTGGCCAATGATGCGGTCGATCTGAAAGTGAAACCGGGTGAGATTCATGCCGTGCTGGGCGAAAACGGGGCAGGCAAGTCCACCCTGATGAAGATCATTTTCGGAGCGGTCAAGCCCGATGCCGGCTACATGCTGTTCAACGGCGAAGCCACGCAGATACGTTCGCCCCAAGAGGCCCGCGCGCTGGGTATCAGCATGGTGTTTCAGCACTTTTCGCTGTTCGACACGCTGACCGTGGCAGAGAACGTCTGGCTGGGGCTGGACCAACGCTACACCTTGAACGATGTGGCCAGCCGAATTCGTGCTGTCTCGGGCGATTACGGCCTGGAGGTGGACCCAGACCGACCGGTGCACGCTTTGACCGTGGGGGAGCGCCAGCGCGTGGAAATTGTGCGGGCCTTGATGACCAACCCCCAGTTGCTGATTCTGGATGAGCCCACCTCGGTACTCACCCCGCAAGCCGTCGAAAAGCTGTTCGTGACCCTTCGACAGTTGGCTTCCCAGGGCTGCTCGATTCTCTACATCAGCCATAAGCTCGATGAGATTCGGGCTTTGTGTGAGGGGTGCACCGTCATGCGAGGGGGGCGCGTATCGGGTGAAGTCGATCCTCGCAAGGAAAGTGATGCCAGCCTGTCGCGGCTGATGATCGGGCACGAGCCCCAGGAGTTGCAGCGGGCCGCGCCTACCTTGGGTGAAGTGGCCCTGTCTGTTCGTGGGCTGACGGTACCTCGGCACGACCCGTTCGGGGTGGATCTGAGCGACATTGCGTTCGAAGTGCGCGCCGGTGAAATTCTCGGCATTGCTGGTGTGTCGGGCAACGGTCAGCAAGCCCTCATGGCCCTGCTCAGCGGGGAAGACTTGCGAGCCCCGGTTGGGTCAATTCGCCTGTTCGATCACGACGTCAGCCGAGCTGCGCCTCGTGCGCGTCGTCATCTGGGTCTGAACAGCGTGCCCGAAGAACGTTTGGGGCGGGGGGCTGTGCCCACCCTGTCGCTGGCGCAAAACACCTTATTGACCCGCACCGACGCCATCGGCCCCGGAGGCTGGCTGCGCTTGCGAGGCGTGCGTGGCATGACGCAGGAGCTCATCGAACGCTTTCAGGTCAAGGCCAGTGGACCCGACGCCCCTGCGCGCAGCTTGTCGGGGGGCAATTTGCAGAAATTCATCGTGGGCCGGGAGATCGATGCCGAGCCCGAGGTACTGCTGATCTCTCAACCCACCTGGGGGGTCGACGTGGGCGCCGCGGCGCAGATTCGCAGCGAGTTGCTGCGCCTGCGTGATGCAGGCTGCGCCATTGTGGTGGTCAGCGAGGAGTTGGACGAGTTGTTTGCGATTTCTGACCGGCTGATGGTGATGGCCAAGGGCCGCTTGTCACCTGGTATCCCGATCGAACAGGCCTCGGTCGACCAGATCGGCGTGTGGATGAGCGGCCTGTGGCCCTCCAACGCGGGAGGTGCCCATGTTCAGGCTTGAGCCCAGGCCCGTGCCTTCGCGTTGGTTGGCGGTGGCTTCGCCCTTTCTGGCCTTGGCTGTGACCGTGCTGATAGGGACCTTGCTTTTTGCGCTGTTGGGCAAAGACCCAGTGCAGGGCTTGCGCATGTTCTTCTGGGAGCCTGTTCGCTCGGCCTATGCGTGGTCTGAGCTAAGTGTCAAGGCCACGCCCTTGGTGTTGATTGCCTTGGGGCTGGCTGTCTGCTTTCGGGCCAATCTCTGGAACATCGGGGCAGAAGGGCAGTTCGTCATGGGGGCGGTCTTTGCCGGCTGGGTGGCTATGCAGGCCACACCCACATCAGGTCCTGTCCTGCTGTTGGGCGTGCTGGCGGCGGGCGCACTGGGGGGCGCTGTGTGGGGTGGGGTGGTGGCGTGGCTGCGCCAGTCTTTCAACACCAATGAAATTCTGGTCAGCCTGATGCTGGTGTACGTGGCCGAGATGGTGTTGAGCTACCTCGTCTACGGGCCCTGGAAAGATCCGAACGGCTATAACTTCCCGCAAACGATCACCTTCCTGGAGGCGGCTCGCGTGCCACGTCTGGTGCCGGGCTTCCGCGCTCACATCGGTTTGTTGCTGGCTGGCGTGGCGGTCGTCGGGTTCATGGTGTTTTTGTACCGAACCTATGCCGGTTTTCAATTGCAGGTAGGTGGCTTGGCCCCCGCTGCTGCGCGCTATGCCGGGTTCTCGTCTGGCCGGGCCTTGTGGACGGGCATGCTGCTGTCTGGCGCCATGGCGGGTCTGGCTGGGGCGCTGGACGTGGCGGGGCCCCAGGGGCAACTCACGCCTTATGTGCCGATGGGCTATGGTTTTGCCGCCATCATCGTGGCATTTGTGGGGCGGCTTAACCCGGTGGGCATCGTGTTGTCAGCCATGTTGATGAGCATGTTTTACATCGGGGGCGAATTGGCCCAGTCGCGCCTCGGTTTGCCCAAAGCCCTCACAGGGGTTTTCCAGGGCCTGCTGTTGTTCAGCCTGCTGGCTTGCGACACCTTCATTCATCAACGTTTGCGCTGGGGGCGAGCCTCATGAGCGTGCTGCCAATTGAATCTGCCGCGCTGTTGTTGTCGGCCACCTTGCAGGCCGGCACCGTGGTGGCGCTGGCCTCGCTGGGTTTGTTGCTCAACGAACGGTCCGGAGTGGTCAACCTGGGGGCCGAGGGCATGATGCTGGTGGCCGCTGTTGCCGGTTTTGCCACGGGTGTCCATACGGGAAGTGACAGCCTGGGCTTTCTGGCTGGAGCCGGGGCCGGGGCAGTCATGGCGGCTTTGTTCGGCTTGCTGGCCATCTACCTCAACACCAATCAATACGCCACCGGGCTGGCCTTGAGTCTGTTTGGTGCGGGCCTGTCAGCGTTTGTGGGCTTGCCCTATACGCAGCAGAAATTGGGGGAGCGCGCGCATTTCGCCGTTCCGTACCTGAGCGATCTGCCATTTGTCGGGCCGGCCTTTTTCCAGCATCATCCGCTGGTTTACGGCAGTTTGCTTTTGACGCTGGGTTTGAGTTGGTTCCTGTACCGCTCTCGTGCTGGCTTGGTCTTGCGAGCGGTGGGCGAAGCACCTGAGTCTGCCCACGCACTGGGCTATCCTGTTCGCCGCATTCGACTGGCGGCAGTGATGGCAGGTGGGGCCCTGTGTGGTTTGGCAGGGGCCTATCTGTCCTTGGTTTACACCCCTTTCTGGGTGGAGGGCATGGTCGCAGGCAAGGGGTGGATTGCGCTGGCTTTGACCACCTTTGCCACCTGGCGTCCGGCCCGTGTCTTGCTTGGGTCTCTGTTGTTCGGTGGGGTGACCATGTTGCAGTTCCAGATGCAAGGGCAGGGCATCAATGTGCCCAGCCAGTTGCTGACGGCTCTGCCTTACCTGGCCACCATCGTGGTGTTGGTGCTGATTTCTCGCAACCCGCTGTGGATCCGCATCAATATGCCGGCCTCGCTTGGAAAGCCTTTCCACCCTGGGGCTTGAACGGCTGTTATCTGTTTTGTGTTGGAATCAAACTTGGATTGGAGATGACATGGCTTCTTTGGTGTCTCAACGTGCCTGGTTGAAGTGGGCCGGTTTGGCTGGTTTGACTGCCACCGCCGCGCTGGTGGGCTGTGGCAAGAAGGCGGAAGCCCCTGCCGAGGGTGCCTCGGAAGCGGCATCGGCCACCGCAGCTGCCAGTGCGCCTGCGCAACTCAAGATCGCGTTCGCCTACGTGGGCCCTGTGGGTGATGCTGGTTGGACCTATGCGCACGACCAAGGTCGCCAAGCCATCGAAAAGGAGTTTGGCGACAAGGTGAAAACCACCTTCGTGGAGAAGGTGCCTGAAGGGCCCGATGCCGAGCGCGTGATTCGCGACCTCGCCGGGCAGGGCAACCAATTGATTTTCGGCACCACCTTTGGCTACATGGAGCCCATGCTGAAGGTCGCCGCAGACCACCCGGACATCAAGTTCGAGCATGCCACTGGCTTCAAGACCGCCGGCAACATGCGCATTTATGACTCGCGCACCTATGAAGGCGCCTACATGGCCGGCGTCATTGCCGGCAGCATGACCAAGTCCAACACCTTGGGCGTGGTGGGCTCCATCCCCATCCCAGAGGTCATCCGCAACATCAACTCCTTCACTTTGGGCGCGCAAAGCGTGAACCCGAAGATCAAGACCAAGGTGGTCTGGGTGAACGGTTGGTTCGATCCGCCCAAGGAAACCGAAGGTGCGCAAAGCCTGATCAACCAGGGTGCTGACGTGCTGTTCCAGAACACCGACTCGCCCGCGGTGCTGCAAACCGCCGAGAAGGCCGGCAAGTTCGCTTTCGGCTGGGATTCCGATATGAGCAAGTTCGGACCCAAGGCTCATCTGGCTTCTGCCGTCATCAACTGGGGGCCCTACTACGTGAAGGCCACCAAAGATGTCCTGGAAGGCACCTGGAAAACCGGTGGTGTGTGGTGGGGCGTGAAGGAAGGCGCCATCGATGTGGTGTCCATCGCCGATCGCGTTCCTGCTGAGGTCAAGGCCAAGATCGACACCATCAAGGCGGGTTTGAAAGATGGCAGCTTCGTGATCTGGAAGGGGCCGATCAAGGCACAGGATGGCAAGGACTTGCTGGCGCAAAATGTGGTCGCCGACGACAAATTCCTGCTGGATCTGCATGTGTACGTTCAAGGGGTCGAAGGGTCGATCCCGTCCAGCAAGTAAAGCCCAAGGCCAGGAGACAGCATGGGGATCGCATCCGCCGCCAAGATTGACTCGCACAAGCTGCCTGCGTTGTTGCAGGCCATGCCCAAAGCCGAGCTGCATATGCACATCGAAGGCTCACTTGAGCCTGAGTTGATCTTCGCCCTGGCCCAACGCAATGGCGTTTCACTGAGTTACCCCTCGGTGGATGCCCTGCGGGCGGCGTATGCCTTCACCGATCTCCAGAGCTTTCTCGACATTTACTACGCCGGTGCCTCGGTTCTCCTCAAGGAGCAGGACTTCCACGACATGGCCTGGGCCTATCTCACCCGCTGCAAGCAGGAAAACATCTTGCGCACCGAGATGTTTTTCGACCCGCAAACTCACACCGATCGCGGGGTGTCGTTCGAGGTCGTCATCAAGGGGCTGACTTCGGCTTGCGAGCGTGCGCGTACTGAGCTGGGTGTCAGTGCAGCGTTGATTCTGTGCTTCCTTCGGCACCTGTCGGAGGAATCCGCGCTGGCCACGCTGGAAGAAGCCTTGCCTTATCGACACTTGTTCATTGGCGTGGGACTGGATTCGAGCGAACGCGGCCACCCGCCCGAAAAATTTGCCCGGGTCTTTGCTCGTTGCAAGGAACTGGGCTTGCACCTCGTCGCCCACGCGGGCGAAGAGGGCCCGCCCGAGTACATCTACAACGCCTTGGATGTGTTGAAGGTGGAACGCATCGACCACGGTGTGCGCTGTGTGGAAGACCCCGCATTGGTCCAGCGCCTGGCTCGCGAGGGCATGGCTTTGACTGTGTGCCCCCTGTCCAACGTGAAGCTGTGCGTGTTCAAGGATCTGCGTTCGCACAACCTGAAGTCGCTGCTGAACCAAGGTGTGAAGGTCACCATCAATTCCGATGATCCGGCCTACTTTGGTGGCTACCTGAACCAGAACCTGGTGGAAACTGCGCAGGCGCTCGACTTGAACGCCCAGGACGCCTATGTGCTGGCTCGCAACAGCTTCGAGGCCAGTTTTGCCTCGGCTGCGGAAAAGGCGGAGTGGATTCGTCGCCTAGACGAGACCTTCGAGCGCTTCGCTGCTTGACGCAAACACATAGCCATCCATGGCCAAATGGCCGTGGGTGACGCCTGAGTGAATGCGGCGGGCCACGTTCGGCGTCGCTTCACCTGGATTGCAGGCTGCGCCAGCCGCCAGGTAAAACGGCAGCCAATGTTCGTCGGTGGGGTGCATTTCCGTCGCGTACGGAGCCCGAGATCGGTAATGAAACAGGGCATCCCAGTCGCCCGCTTCGGTTTTCTCGCGAACCCATTCGCGGAAAGCCAGGCAGTCATCGTCTTCGTCTGCATCGACCGGTTCGGGTGACTCGAAGAAGCGGCGCAAGTTGTGGGTCAAGCTCCCCGACCCAATGATCTGAACGTTTTCTGCCCGCAGGGCTTGCAGAGCTTGCCCCTGTTGCATCAACTGCTGGGGTGTCGCCCGTGGTGTCAATGACAAGGGCACCACGGGCACATCGCCCGCTGGGTGGAGGTGCATCAGCAAAGTCCAGATGCCGTGATCCAGACCGCCTCGGTCCAGCCAGCGGCAGCCTCCTGGCAGACCGGCCATGAGTTCGGCCACGCGTCTGGCCACATCGGGCTCGCCAGCGGTGTCGTAGCGAACATGGTAGAGAGCTTCCGGGAAACCGCCAAAGTCATGGACGGTTTCGTGGCGGCTGGCACCCAACACCACAGGCGCCATGGTGGCCGTATGCGGCGACACGACCACAAACGCCTTGGGCTTACCCCAGATCTCGTTCATGCGAGGGCCCAGACGGTGCAAGAAGAGGCCGGCAGCGCCAGGCTCCAAGGCCATCATGGGCGACCCATGCGATAGAAACAGGGTGGGGCGGAGGTGATCAGGCATGGGCACGATCTATTCGATCAATTTGGGTGGGCTGGCAGGCAAAAACTGCACCGATGACAGCACGGCCAGAGCGATGGCCAGTGGAACGGTGGCCCCGTAACCCACGTATTTGAAGCCAAACGCGCCCACCATGGCGCCGATCGAAAATGACCCCACCAGCAGTGAGTGCAAGCCCAGCCGTGTCCAGTTGACCTCAACTTTGGGGGCATCAGGGTAGGGCGACGACCTGTTCCAGTACAGCAGCTTGCCGATCTCGATGCCGATGTCGGTGACCATGCCGGTGACATGGGTGGTACGAATCTCGGCGTTGGAAACCTTGGTGATCATGGCGTTTTGCAGGCCCATGACAAAGCTCAGCAGCGCCACCGTCCAGTAAACGGTGGCGGAAAACCCATGGTCGTTGAAATCATCGCCCAGGAGGCCAAAGGCCAGCAGCAACAAGGCTTCAACCAGCAAGGGCATGGAGTATTCGTGCCGACTCTTTTGTCTGCGTGCCCAGTTGATCATGATGGCGCAGGTGGCGGCCCCGCTGATGAAGGCCACCATGGCCACCACGCAGGCCTTGAGCAACGAGGTGTCACCCATGACCAGGGCGTCGGCAAAGCTCGAGACCATGCCTGTCATGTGCGAGGTGTACTGCCCCACTGCCAGAAATCCGCCCGCGTTGGTGGCGCCTGCAATGAACGCCAGGGAAGTGCCCAGGTGAATGTTGGTGCGGCGTGTGCGCTCCGGTGCGGTCAGGGTTCTCAGGTAATCAACAGGCATGGCAGGGCTGATCGGGTGACGTCACAATCACGCTTCCATCATCGCCGAAATTGCGGCGTCAGCAAGGTTTCCATGAGTGATTTCATTGGGGTGAAAGTCTCTGTTTGGCGTTGGGCCTGGACACAGATGCGGCGTGACTGGCGCTCGGGCAGCATGCGCTTCCTGTTGGTTTCGGTGGTGTTGGCCGTCACAGCCCTCAGCGCGGTGGCCTTCTTTGCCGATCGCATTGAAGCCGGGTTGGCCCGCGACGCCGCTCAGTTGATCGGGGGGGATGCCGTGGTGGTGGCCGACCAGCCCGTGCCAGATTCGATCGTACAGCGCGCCCGTCAGGCGGGGTTGCGGGTGGCACATACTGCGGTGCTGGCCAGCATGGCCCGTGCGCCAGACGACAAAGGCGGCGACAGCAAACTGGTGGCACTGAAGTCGGTCGATTCGGTCTACCCCCTGAGAGGGCGCCTGCAACTGGGTTCTGTGCTGCCTGACGGCACGGTCAAGCCCGAGCGCGTGGCCCCGGTGGGGGGGCCTTCACCTGGCAAAGCCTGGGTGGATGCCGGTGTTTTGCTGGCATTGAATCTCCAGGTGGGCGACAGCCTGTGGTTGGGTGACAAGTCATTTCCCATTGAGGCCGTGATTGCAACGGAACCCGATCGCGGCGCAGGCTTCATGACCTTCGCGCCCCGCGTCATGATTCGCCTGGGCGATCTGGCAGCCACGCAACTGGTTCAGCCTGCCAGTCGTGTGACCTATCGCTTGCTGACCGCTGGCCCGGCGCGCTCGCAGGATGCCGGATTCAGGCCGGATGCCTTGCTGCAGCCTGACCGCAAGGAGGCCATTGATCGGTTTGTGTCGGACACGCAGAAGGCCGTGGAGAACTTGCGTGGCGTGCGGGTTGAAACCATGGATCAGGGCCGACCGGAAATGCGCACCACCCTGGACCGGGCGGGGCTGTTTTTGCGGCTGGTGGCCTTGCTGGCGGGCTTGTTGTCGGCGGTAGCGGTTGCCATGGTGGCCCGCGATTTCGCGCAAAACCGGCTGGACGATTGTGCCTTGATGCGTGTGTTGGGCGTGCCCCAAGGCTTGATGGCCCGCATCTACACCGTCGAATTCCTTCTGGTGGGGGTGTTGGCCAGCGCAGTCGGCCTGGTTCTGGGCTGGTTCTGCCACCAGGTGTTTGTGGCCCTGTTGGCCAACCTGGTTTCCGTGAGCTTGCCTGGCCCCACCTGGCGTCCGTTTGCGGTGGGAACTGGGGTGGGCATATTGCTGACCCTGGGCTTTGGCCTGCCCTCGGTGCTGCAGTTGGCTCAGGTACCGCCTTTGCGCGTCATCCGACGTGATCTGGGAGGCTTGAAACCTTTGTCGCTGCTGGCCTGGTTTTCGGGCTTGGCCAGTTTGACCGGCCTGCTGTTGCTGGTGGCCCGAGACTGGAAGCTCGGCGGCATTGCCCTGGGGGGCTTTGCTGGCGCGGTGCTGGTCTTTGCCTTGCTGACTTGGCTGCTGGTGTATTTGCTGCGAGGCTGGAGCCAGCGGTGGACTGCGGGGGCGACGGCCTGGGCCTTGTCTGTGCGGCAACTCACCGCTCAACCTGTTCAAACCATGGTGCAGGTGTCTGCGCTGGCCATTGGTCTGCTGGCTTTGATGCTGCTCGTGTTGCTTCGTACTGACCTGATTGACAGCTGGCGCAACGCCACGCCACCTGACGCGCCGAATCGCTTCGTCATCAACATTCAGCCCGATCAGCAAGAGGCTTTCAAGGCCATGCTGAAAACCGGGGGCGTTCAGCAATTTGACTGGTACCCCATGGCGCGAGGGCGCCTGGTGGCGATCAACGGCAAAGCCGTGCACGCCACCGACTACAGCGAAGATCGGGCGCAACGCCTCGTCGAGCGCGAGTTCAACATCAGCCACGCGGCGCAGGCACCCACGCACAACGAAGTGGTGGCAGGGCGCTATGTACCCAACGAACCCGACGCCTTCAGTGTGGAGGAAGGGTTGGCCAAAACCCTGGGGCTGAAACTGGGCGATCGTTTGCGCTTCGACTTCGCCGGGCAGGTGCAGGAAGGGCGGATCACCAGTTTGCGCAAGGTCGACTGGTCCTCCATGCGGGTCAACTTCTTTGTGATTGCGCCCCAGGCCGAGATGCCGCAGTGGCCCATCACCTATATCAGCGCGTTTCGTTCACCTGCCAGCGGCACCTTGGACCGCCAGATGGTGCAGGCCTTCCCGAACCTGACCGTGGTGGATGTATCGGCCACGCTCGCGCAGATCCAGGCCATCCTGGGGCAGGTCATCACTGCGGTGGAGTTTCTGTTCGCTTTCACCCTGGCCGCCGGCCTGATCGTGCTCATGGCTGGGCTGCTGACCACGCGCGAAAGGCGTGCTGCTGACTGGGCCATCTGGCGCGCCATGGGGGCCACGCAGGGGCTGTTGTCGCGTGTTCAGTGGGGAGAATTGTGGATGCTGGGGGCGCTGTCTGGCGCGCTGGCCGCATCAGCGTCGCTGATCATCGGCTGGGCACTGGCTGCCAAGGTGTTCGAATTCGAGTGGCATGCTCAGTGGTGGTGGCCCATCCTGGGGGCCTTGGTGGGTGCCATCCTGGCCGGGGGGGCAGGTTGGTGGAGTCTGCGCGGTGTGCTCCAGCGGCCAGTCATGACCGTGCTGCGCCGCGCAGACTGAGTCCGATCAGTGATCAGCCAGGCTGTTGATCAAGCCCATTTCCGAGCTGCTCATCAAAGACTCGATGTCCATCAAGATCAGCAGGCGTTCGTTCACATTGGCAATGCCAGTGATGTAGGTGGTGTCCACCACCGAAGTGCTCATTTCGGGCGCGGGCTGCACCATTTGCTCAGCCAGTTGCATCACGTCGCTGACCGAATCCACCACAGCGCCGACCACGCGACCACGCACGTTCAGCACGATCACCACGGTGAAGCTGTCAATGCCAGCCTGACCATCTTCGTTCAGGCAGTTGAACTTGACGCGCAGGTCGACGATGGGAACGATCACGCCGCGCAGGTTGACCACGCCCTTCAGGTAGGACGGGGCGTTGGCAATCTTGGTGGGGGGCTCGTACGAGCGGATCTCCTGCACCTTCAGGATGTCGATGCCGTACTCTTCGGTACCGAGGCGGAAGGTCAGGTATTCGCGACCGGATGCCGCATGACGGACTTGGCGTGCCTGATTGGCTCGCGCACCGAAACCGTGCGGGGCAACCCCGGATACTGCGGGTGCCTTGGTGGGGGCTTCTTTTAGGGCTTCCATGCTCGTCCTCGATTCAATCGTCGTGCGCCGAGCGGGGCGCACACCGTGTTTGACTTTCCAGTAGGACTATCGGTCTGGTGCGGGAAAACTTAAGGGGCAATGGCTCCGATTTCTGTTCCCCGTGACCATGGGACTCAGAACCGCAAGCCGTACCAGCCAAACCCGATACCCCACGTGGTGCTATTGGGTGTGGCATTGGCTTTGGACACCGTGGCATCGAGGCCCAGGACATCCTGAATGAGCCAGTAGCGCATGCCGGCCGCCTGTGTGGGCGTGTAGTGGTTGTCACCGTTGATCTCGGCAAACAGCATCACCCGTTCATGAGGCGAATAGGTGAGCGCTGCGCCGAAGACGGTGGCATCCTCGCGGCCGATCCGATCGTGTGCATGCCCCAGATTCAGGTGCGTGCTCCATTGATCGTTCCAGGCGTGAGACGCGATGGCCAAGGCACTCCAGCCAGCGTAGTGGTGTTTGCCGTCGCCCGGGGCGCGTTCATGTGCGCTCGATAACTTGCCCCCGAAGCGCCAGCCCTGCCAGACCCAGCTTTCCGGTGCCCAGCGCAACGCCGATGCAATGGCGTGGACTTCGGTGCGGTGTTGAGAGGGGGCGTCCAGCTCTAGAACCAGTTCAAGGCCGTGGGGCAGCCCACAGGCCGGGGCCACGTGGTTGTGCTGAGATTCGGCGGCGTGGTCGATCCAAGCCTCAAGGTGGCATACACCTGGGTCTTCCACTGCCGCGTCTTCAGCCGTAAACGGGCGCGCGGCCCAACTGGCCTGACTGGCCAATAAAGCGCCTGCGATGCAAATAAAAATGCTTCTCATTTTGTATTCCTCGCAAGCATTGGGCATTCAAACTCGGAACACCGCCATAGACTGAGTCAATTTTCCAGCCTGTTCTTTCAAGCTGGCGGCCGCTGCGGCCGACTGTTCAACCAGGGCGGCGTTCTGCTGGGTCATCTGGTCGAGGCTTGTGACAGCCTGGTTGACCTGGTTGATCCCATGGCTTTGTTCGTTCGAAGCACTGGTGATCTCGCCGATGATGTCGGAGACTCGCTGTACGCTGCTGAGGATCTCTTGCATGGCGGCCCCAGCGTCGTGAACGAGGCGGGTACCCGATTCCACTTTTTCTCCCGAAGCGAGAATCAGTTGCTTGATTTCCTTGGCGGCCGAAGCGCTGCGCTGTGCCAGGCTGCGCACTTCTCCGGCGACCACGGCGAAGCCGCGTCCTTGTTCGCCGGCACGCGCGGCTTCAACGGCAGCATTGAGAGCCAGAATGTTGGTCTGGAATGCAATGCCGTCGATGACACTGATGATGTCGTTGATGCGCTTGCTGGTGCTGTCGATTTCGCCCATGTTGGCGACCACCTCGGACACGATGGCGTTGCCACGTTCGGCCGCCGTTGCGGCACCGCTGGCCAGCACATTGGCTTGGCTGGCCGAGTCTGCACTTTGCTGAACGGTTTCAGTCAACTGGTGCATAGACGACGCGGTTTCCTGCAGGCTCGAAGCGGTGCTTTCGGTCCGATTCGACAGATCCATGTTGCCGCTGGCGATTTCTGTGGAGGCAATCGAAATCGACTCTGCCGAGCGACGAACTTCTCCTACGATGGCCTTCAGCGACTCCTGCATGTCATTGAGTGCGGCAAGCAGCTCAGCAGGCTCGTCTTCCCCGATGACCTCAACTCTCTGGCCCAGATCGCCTCGTGCAATGCCCAAGGCCATCTGACGAGCTTGTTCAATGGGGCGGCAGATCGACACCTGGTTCAGGATGGTTGTTGGCGCCACCACCGCGATGGCCAGAACAACTGAAGCCACGAACCAAGCCATGGTCGCATTCAGGTTGTTGGCCTCGGCTTGTGCGGAGGTCTGCAACTCCTGGCTGACGATCTTGTCGACGCCTTCCAGTTGTTCGTCGAATTTGTTGGCCAATTTCGCGAAAGGAGCCATGCGCGACGCAGCGTCCTGAATGGTGATATCGCTTTGCGCCAACTGGCCACTCAGCGCCGATACGCCCTGACGGTATTCATCAAGCTGGGCCATGGCCGACTTCACCAGTGGGTTGTCTTCGTCCTCTTCGCCTTCCAGCATCTTGGCCGCGATGCTCTGGATGCGTGCAACATCGGCTTGCCAGAGCTTGTGGCTTGTGTCGACTTGGGCTGCATGGCCTGCATTGAGCACCATGTCCTTTTCGTGCATCCGCATCTGACCCACGGCTGCATGCAGCGTGGCCATGGTTTGCGCTTCGGTCGCGGCCTCTTGCCAAACGGCGACGGTCTGGTGGTTGACTCTCATGCCGACGACCCCAACGCCGCCAACCAGGACCAGCAGACTCAGGACGACACCGATGGCGCTGTACATGCGGGTCTGGATGGTGAACCCACGCATGATTCGAGAGAAATTCATGACGATCTTCCGGTAAAGCTGTGCTCGTGCACTCGATGCCCAAACCAGTCAGGACACCTTGACCCCTGGCGTTTCGGCATTTTCAAAGCCGACTTAAGGCGCACAACCGCAGTGAATCCCATGAAAAAAGCCCAGTTCGCATTTGCGAAGCTGGGCTTAACGGCGGCCACGCTATGTGGCCGGAATTCATTGAAAGCAGATCAGACGTTGAACAGGAAGTTCAGCACATCGCCGTCCTTCACCACGTATTCTTTGCCTTCTGCGCGCATCTTGCCGGCATCTTTGGCGCCAGCTTCACCCTTGTACTGGATGAAATCTTCATACGCAATGGTTTGGGCGCGGATGAAACCACGCTCGAAATCGGTGTGGATCACCCCGGCGGCTTGCGGTGCTGTGTCGCCAATGTGGATGGTCCAGGCGCGCACTTCCTTCACACCAGCGGTGAAGTAGGTTTGCAGGCCCAGCAGCTTGAACGCGGCGCGGATCAGGCGGTTCAGACCGGGTTCGTCCTGGCCCATCTCGGCCAGGAACATGGCGCGGTCTTCGTCTTCCATTTCAGCCAGTTCGGCCTCGGTCTTGGCGCAAATGGCCACGACTTCACCCTTTTGGGCTGCCGCATATTCTTTCAGGCGGTCAAGCAGTGGGTTGTTCTCAAACCCGGTTTCCGACACGTTCCCCACGAACATGGCCGGTTTCGCCGTGATCAGGCACAGGGGCTTGAGCAGGGCGAGTTCTTCCTTGCTGAAATCGATCGAGCGCACGGGCTTGGCTTCGTTCAAGGCGGCTTGGCACTTGTCGAGCACCTTCACCAGGGCCTGGGCTTCCTTGTCGCCAGCGCGCGCCGTCTTGTTGTAGCGCACCAGGCTCTTTTCCACTGTGCTCAGGTCGGCCAGACACAGTTCGGTCTGAATGACTTCGATGTCGGCAATCGGATCAACCTTACCCGACACGTGCACCACGTTGTCATCTTCGAAGCAGCGAACCACATTGACGATGGCATCGGTTTCGCGAATGTGCGAGAGGAACTGGTTGCCCAGACCTTCGCCTTTGGACGCGCCGGCCACGAGGCCCGCAATGTCCACAAACTCCACGATGGCGGGCAGGATGCGCTCGGGCTTGACGATCTCGGCCAGCTTGTCGAGGCGCGGATCGGGCACTTCCACCACGCCCACATTGGGTTCGATCGTGCAGAAGGGATAGTTCTCAGCCGCGATGCCGGCCTTGGTCAGGGCGTTGAAGAGGGTGGACTTGCCGACGTTGGGCAGACCCACGATGCCGCACTTGAGGCTCATGAAAATTCCTTATAAATCAAAGACTTCTGCACCATCGAACCCAATGTGGGCGTGGTGGAAGTGCCTGATCGGTGTGTATTCGGGCCGGGCGGACAAAACAACGACTCAAAGCCGTTTTGCGAACTTTTCGCAAAGTTTTGTTCCAGTTTTGTCCCGGTTTCTAGATGCCGATTGTAATGATCAGCGAGGCGCTTCTACTTAGAGAGCGAGCTACGGACGGTCGAATCCTTCGCGACCGCATGCTTTGCGGCTTTTGTGTGTGTTTGCGCGCGCGTCGTCGCACATTCATGGTGGCCACAAGCGTCGCTGGAAAGCAGTTCCGGATGACGCTTGGTCATTGGCCATTGATGAGCGTGGATGAGGCCAGGGTGGCAGCTATGGCTGTGCTGCGTGAATGCCGGGCAGGAAGGCGCCCCGTGACTTCTGTTCAGCGAACGCTGCCGACGCTTCGTGAGCTGCTGCCGGACTACTGCAAGGCCAAGAAAATCAAGGATTCCAGCAAGAGGCGTTATGAGTCCGTTCTTCGCGTCCACTTCACCGATTGGCAGGACCGTCTAGTCGATGTCATGAGCACACCGAAGTTTGGCGAGCACTGCAAGCAGCTGGGCCAAACTAAGGGCGCCGCAGTGGTTGAGTTGATTCGTGGCCTGATCGGAGCCCTGATTCGCTACATCAATGCCGTTTATGGATTGAAGCTGGCATCGCCGTTTGATCGGCTAGCCAGTGCTGGACTCTTGCCGGATCGAGCCAAGCCGAGGCCGAGGCTGCTTCAGGTTGAGTCTCTTCCTGTGTGGTTTGCAGCGCTGGACAGGCTGGAACAAAGACCTCGCGCCTATCTGCTTGTCACGCTGTTGACCGGGATGCGCAAGAACGAAGTTCGTGGACTCACACGTCGCGACGTAGACCTGCACGAACTCGTTTTAACGGCTCCTGAGACGAAAAACGGACGGTCACACTCCCTACCCATATCAGAGGTCCTACGATCACTTCTGGAGCCTCTATGTGCTTCTCTGAAGCCGACTGACCAAGTCTTTTCTGGAGTGAGTGCTGACCATGCTGCGCAGATGGCACAGCGTGCTGGTGCGCCTAAGTTCATGCTCCATGACCTGCGTAAGTTGTTGGCCACCACCGGCCAAAAGATGGGTGTTACCGACGCCGTGATGCGCCGCATCTTGAACCACACGCCACCCAGAACGGACGTCATGTATCGGCACTATGTGGAGCTGACGACCACAGACGTTGCGGACGGACTAAGTCGCATCCAAGGTCAGTTGCTCCATCTTTGCCGGATGAGAGATGACTGAGGCTTTTGGGCCAAAACTGCCTACACCTTTTTGTGCCCAATAATTTTTTGCCCTCTATACCTATTGGATCAAAACGCCATATAGGAGATGCGCAATGATTGAAAAAAACGAAGATGCCGCTCAACACTGTCCCAGTGAACTGCAGTTTGCTAGGCCAGATAACCAGGATGAACCTCTGGATCCAGATACGGAGGCTCTGTTGAGTCAGCTCTCTGACGAACCTACGGAACGCGATGCGCTGGCTGTTCGAGCGGCCCGCGCTTTGAGAACTTCAAAGCAATTCAACACTTTCCCTTGTTTGGATGTGAGTGAGATTCCCGTGGTTGATGATCTTTACGGGCGAATGAGTGTCTTGGTAGAAGATCTTGCGAAGCACGGCGATTACGCCGAGGTGCGTGCCGAATATTGCCGCCTGTCACTTCTTATGAACCTTGAAGGCGTCATGGCCCCAGCCTTCCGCCCGGCATTGTTTACAGGCAAAAAAAAAGGTGATGATGTTTTTAACAAAATCCATCGAGACCAGATCGTGATCGATTGTCACTGGTTGCACTCCACCAAACAAAGCATCGTCTTGCGCCCCAAGGACATCGAATACAAGCCGCTTTTTTGTCACGACAGGGCGTTTCCAATTGCTTTGGCATGGGACTTTGCCAAAGAGAAATGGAAATCTGATCACCGGGTGGTTGACATGTTGAGGTTGACGAGGCTGCAACAAATTCAGCTTCTGGCGCTTCGCGAATCGAAGTTGAAATGCCAAGTTGAAAGTATCGAGAAAGGATCCCGGAAGGATGGCCACTTTCGTCCAGCTCCGTTGTCTCTCTTCATTCAGGGCCTCAACGCTTGGTGTGAACGTGATCGCCGTATCTACGCTCACCGGCGTGGCTATGAAGCAGTTTGGCGCGCTGCGGTATACCTTGGCGCATCTGCATCGATGCGTCAGATCGGGGAACTGGCTTCCCTGATGCAAGGCCTGCCGCAATTGGATGACAAGACCATTCGATGCAAGCTGAAAAACATTCAGCGGCACATCTTGGATTACGTCGAAGGCTTGGGTGTGGCTAGCCCGCAGGCACTTCGCGGGGACTTCAAATCAGGCGGTGTGGAAAAAGGCTATTGAAATCAATCACTTGCTGATGCGCTGCGTGGCTCACTCCCGCCATAAGATGTAAGTCAGTAGTGAATAACTTTGAAAGTTGAAGGGCGAAGCCTTACGCCGCTGCTAACGCAGACGGCGTTGGGGAGCTTCGCTCCCCATTGATTTCTCTGTGTCTTTAGGACCCACGCCGGGAGAGAGACTTCGGCTCACCCCCATCGGTTCGGTGTTGAAGATGGCTGCGCAAGCGCAGCCATGACGTCATTGGATCCGCTTGCGTCAATATGATGACCGGACAGACGAGCTTTTGAAGCGGAGGATGACATGGAAGTGGATGTTGATATTGAGGACGACCTATTGGAAAAAGCCATGCTGTTTGTTGCCCAAAGCACATCGTTGGATCAATTGATTGAGATGGCTCTGGCTACATTCATTGAGAGCCGTTCAACTCGCCAGATGACTGCGGCCGAGTCGGCCGCGAAACGGGATGAGTAACCGGGTGAGGTAGACGGACGGTGGTCCCACACAGTATGCGCGAACAGCGCCTTGCTACTAGGGGTGCTAGCTAGCCTAGCTAGCCTAGCTAGCCTAGATAGCCTAGATAGCCTAGATAGCCTAGATAGCCTAGATAGCCTAGATAGCCTAGATAGCCTAGATAGCCTAGATAGCCTAGATAGCCTAGATAGCCTAGATAGCCTAGATAGCCTAGATAGCCTAGATAGTGAGGCGTAACATTAATTGGATGGTTAGGTCGAGTGGAGCCTTGTATAAGAGTCTCGGTGGTAGAGGCTATTCAAAGAACAGAGTAGGTTGTCCGCAGTGATCTCTTATAAAAGCTCTAAGAAAGTTGAGCTGTAAGAGTTTTTTAAGGCGGAAATCACTCAACTTACATACAACTTATTTCAACCAAAATCTCCGCCTGTATAAGAGCCTCGTGGCCTTCATCCAGTTGAATAACGGGCACCCCTAATCAGTCTTGAATCCACCTAGGACGTCGCTCCATCGGCGTCAAGCCCGGTATGGCAGTCCTCGCCAAAACAACATGTTGCTGTGCGTTGCAAGCGGCGAGCTCCTATGCTTGTTCACATATTGAACGGTGGTTCTGAAATGTGAACAAAAGGGTGGGGGTATGGAAAAGCAGTTCGTTTGTTATTACCGGGTAAGCACTCAACGGCAAGGGCAATCCGGTTTGGGGTTGGATGCGCAGCGTGAGGTGGTGTGCCGATACCTCTCGGAAGGCCGTAGAACGGCTTTGGCTGAGTTTGTTGAGGTTGAGACAGGGAAGGGTGCCGACGCCCTTCAGAAACGTCCTGAGCTGCGTAAGGCGCTGGATCTGTGTAGGCGGCAGGGGGCCACGTTGCTGATTGCCAAACTGGACCGCTTGGCCCGCAACGTGCATTTCGTATCGGGCTTGATTGAGACAGGTGTCGACTTCGTCGCGGCTGACATGCCCCAAGCCAACAAGGTCATGATCCAGATGCACGCGGTCATGTCGGAGTGGGAGCGTGACCAGATCAGCGAGCGAACCAAGGCAGCGTTGGCTGCGGCCAAGGCTCGGGGTGTCGTGTTGGGTGTGTCTGGTCCAAAGAACTTGCGTCCACACCTTGATGCACGTGCCGCAGACGCCTTGGCTTTTGCTGCGCGCTTGAAGCCTTTGGTCGTGGGGATGTCACAGCAAGGCCTGACGAGACGCGGGATGGTGTCGCACCTGAATGAGCTTGGCATCAAGGCTCCGCGCGGTGGATGCTGGTCACTTTGTCAAGTCCAGCGTTTGGTTGAACGTGCTTTTTGTTCGTAATCAGATGGACTTTGTGATGGCTAGTCGCACTAAAAATGCCAAGCCTGTGTCAGGGGTCTACGCGATCCGGTGCCTGGCGAATGGAAAGATCTACGTTGGTTCATCTGCAGACCTAAATAAGCGCATCGGAGAGCACAAAGCACGCCTCCGTGCAGGGGATCATTTCCACCTTCCTCGCTTGCAGCAGGACTGGGTTGCCTTTGGTGCCGGTGCATTCGTTTTCTATGAACAGCCAGTGAAAGGCAGCGTGGCAACCCGCCGTCGGTTTGAGCGAATGCTCATCTTGGCCTGGGATGCATTGGAGCATCTGAATGGATACAACAAGATGGTCGGTGGCCGTTGGGGGCCAGAGGCATCCATTCGCAACACCGAGGACAAGCTGGTTCGCTACCGTAAGTTCTGTCGTTTGCCTTCCAGTGAACGGGAAAAGCCCATGGTGCGCGACTACGTGAGCACATTTGTCAGAAACCAACGCGGAAGTGCCAATCCTCAGGAGTGCATTTGAGGCGTTGATGATTTGGCTTTGATCTTGAAGTGTCGGTGTGCCTGCCAAGCCGCCATTCCAGTAGACCTTGGTTAAGCAGTCGGGCGATATCCGTCACGTTTGCGACCTCTGCAGATCGGTAGCCATGCAATGGCCTAGGCGGAGTGGAGAGCCGTTGTCAACGCTGTCAAAGTAAATTCTTGGCTCTGAGCGGACAGTGTGTCTGTGATGGCTGCCTTGTAAGGCTGAACATTCCGCTGTTAACCCCTTATATTTACCTGATAAAAGCCAACGTGAATGTGTCCAGGCGTTGATGAAGGAATAAGCAATCAGGGGCGTGCATGAGTCTCAACAATACAGGTTTTCGGATAGTCATCAGCCGTAACGACGTGCAGCCATGGGTTGACGAAGTAAACAAGGCAGCGGATAGCGATAAGGACTCACTGGGCTTTTTCCCCAGCGCGGTCTATCGAGAGTTCGCAAACAAAGAGCAGTTACTGGTAGCGCTTATCCACTCAGCCTCAGATAACACCGAAGCCTACGCCGGACATTTGCTCTTTAGCGCAAGCGCCCCAAAGGCAACTGTCCGACAGTTGTTCGTGCTGCCTACGCAAAGATCTGCAGGTGTAGGGCGAGCACTCGTTGATGCCCTCAAAAGGCACTTGGCCGATCTGAACTACATCTCCATCTACGCAAGAGTGGCTGACGACTTGCGTGGCGCAAACGTCTTTTGGGAGAGTCAAGGTTTCTATACACAGAGAGTCACCCAGGGCGGTATTGCACGAAAGCGAATGCTTCATGTTCGCGCTCACGAGCTCCCCACTTTGCAACTGTTTGCGACCAGCGGCATCGATAGTGCGAACCCTCTTGGATTGACGTTCAATGACGTCGAAGGGGCGCCGCAATACCTTCTTGACCTCAACGTTCTTTTCGATCTAGGTCCAAGGCGACCGAGACACGAAAGCGCGGTGTCCATTTTTAAAGCTGAGAGGATCCAGGCGTGTTCACTGGCTGTTAGCACGGAAATCGATGTTGAACTTAAGCGGCATGCTTACGCTGGCAAGACTGATCCCATGCAAGCGCTTGCAGGCACGCTCCCAAAATTCCCTATCCCGGATCAAAGCTTTTTAGATGATCTTCTCCCGCGCTTGGCTTTGATAGTTTTTCCTGAGAGAGCCTCGGGTAACAGGCTAACCTCTAACGATAAATCAGACCTGCGTCACCTTGCTACGGCCATCTACCACAAGCTGCCGGGGCTTGTCACCAATGAGCGACGGATTCAAGATTGCTCGCCTCAGTTGCGTAAGCAGTTTGGCATTGAGGCGATCTCTCCTGAGGCCTTTCAAATATCGGAGGAGGACCGTGGAGCCGCTTCTGCTCTCGAGTCGTCTGATGCTCATCTGATTACCCTTGAAAGCGCCACGGTAGAGGATGAGCGTGAAATCCAATCATTGTTGACGGATGTTGGTATACCAAAGTCAGAGCAAGCTGGCCCTTGGGCGGCATTCGGGGGAGATAGTTCCGTGGTCGCTAGAATGGTGACCCGCTGCGACGGGGCGCTACTTGGCTACATGTCCTGGACTCGGAGCATCTCCTCGGATCAGATCTGGGCGCATATAGCGTCATCAGAGAAAAGCGAGGGCGGTGCAGACGGCATTCGCGCGATGCTCATACACCTGCAAGCTCAGCCGGCTGACGAACACATAACACGCATTCGGCTTATCTGCGCCGACAAACAAGTGTCGGTTAAAGAGCTTGCGGTGGGATTTGGCTATACACAGTCAGCAAGTCGCCCCAACGAGATGCAGAAGATCGTGGTTCGACGTTTGATAACGCCGTCAAACTGGGAGCAGGTAAGGCATGACTTGAACTTGGCGTGCGACATTCTGTTGCCTGACTGTCCTAGAAGCTACCGAGGCCCCGAACAGGAGCTACCGGTCAAACGAGTAGATGGTGAGCAAGCGCATATCTCCTTAACGCGTCTCGAATCGCTCCTGGCTCCGGCTCTGTTTTGTCTTCCCGGTCGATCCGGAGTGCTTGTTCCTATACTGCGTCCATTCGCCGAGCAGCTATTTCATGATTCTCCCCAAGGCTCATTGCTCCCGATGAACAAGGCACAACTTGCGCCTCAGCGACAATACATAAGCGACTCTCGCACGCTACGGAAATTTGCCCAAGGCGATCTGATTTTTTTCTACGAATCAGGAAAGCGAAGAGGAAGAGGGGCGGTGATCGCAGTAGGCCGCGTGACTAGCTGCTACGTGCTGCAGGCGACAGAGGCAAGTGAAGAGGACGTAGCCGGATCTGTGCTTTCGATCCGCGAACTTAATGCGATTGGCACATCAAAGACTAAGACAATCACGGCCTTCGACAACTTGATCAGACTCTCACATCCAGTGAGCCAACTCGCGCTCAAAGAAATAGGATGTGGGGAGGCTCATCAGTTGATTTCAACGCAGAGACTTTCTTCTGACCAAGTTCAGGCGATTATCGGTAAAGGCATTCATGGACAACAGCAACCAGCTTCTCATTTCGCTTGAAGAAAGGCATGCGAACAACATCCTCTCTGGTAAGAAGACAGTTGAGTTACGCCGCCGAAAGATGCATGTTGAAGAAGGAGCCATTGTTTGGCTCTACGTTAAGACACCGATTGCCGCTGTCGTCGGGTATGCCGAAGTGAGCGACCATCAATACGCCGCGCCGTCCACGATTTGGAGGAAGCTGGGCGGAGTGACTGGGCTGCACTACAAAGAGTTCAAATCTTATTTTGCTGATTCCACCAAGGCGTTCGCGTTAGGTTTGAAGAACCCACGAGCATTGGAAACGCCCATAAAACTGACTGAGTTGAGAGAACTGTCTCAAAACTTTCAGCCGCCTCAGTTTTACTTGAAAGTATTGATGAAGTCGCCATTACAGCGGTTACTGGCAAAGAGCATCACCTCTAAAGCGCGCTTGAAGAAGCACGCAATTCAAGAAGAGCTAGCAATGTAAACGGAGCATAAGACACGCGCAAAAATGACCCTCGCGGGGCCTCGTTATATCGCCTAGTGCCGATTGCAAATCGTGCTCGTCAATGAGCAGTCGATCCCAATTTCTGAATAGCCATAGAGGACAAAACGCTATTAGATAGCTTGGATTTGTTCTTCGCGTAGAACGAACCGCAGATATCTAGAAGAGCAGGATCTAGCAGGGGTGCTCTCTCAACACGCATGGTATGGAAAAGCAACTTTCGCCCATCAAAATGAACGGCGAAAAAGCGTCGAGTCGTCTGGCCGTTGCACGCAAGCAGATCCAGAAGCACGTCACCGTCTACCTTCATACGGCTGAGCGTGCTTTCTAAGCTATGAAAATACTCTTCCGGCCGCGTTGAGTCGAGCGAAAAGCTGACCGCTTGAAAGCGACCTGCTTTTACTGCTTTGACTTCAAACGGCTTGGCCATGTTATTGCTTTACGGAATGTTTGAGTAGGCTTTTTCGATCACATACAGAGCGCTATCCACGATTCCGATAGCTTCGCTTTGCTTCTCAATAATTCTCGTCATCGGAACAAAGCTGTCAACATGCATTAGGCTGTTTCTATGTTTGCTGAAGTTGGCATAGAGTAGTTCAATTGATGCCGACGTAGCTGTGCAGCTCAGCGCTGCTTGCACAGACGGTTTCAGATTTCTGTTGCTGTCGAACTGATCGCCAATGTTCAGCTTCGTGCCGAGACTATAGCCCCGAGACGCAAATAAGTGCTTGATGCAGCCCTCAAGCCCCCTTAAGGCGGGGAATGCAACCAGGCTGTAATCTGGCAAATCTATGGAAATTTTTTGAACTGCGAGAGCCGGCGCGAGGATGAACTTCAATGTCTCATCCATTCGCTTACATGCTGATGGTAGTCTCTGTTCTAGCTCGCGTAACAGCCCCGTGCTGTCTATTGATGTGATCTCTACAGTGGCCAGCTGAGCGTCGATGAGCTCCTTCTTCTCTGATGAGATGTAGCTTAGGCAATCAACCACTTTGCTGTAGGCGTTGTGAGGACGCCCTTGCATGAGAAATTTGCCAGTGTTGTAGCGATGAACGTAAACGCAATCAGTTCCACTGCTTGTCACTTTGTAGCGCTCACCATGGGCGAGCGCCTCTGCCGATAGGGTTAAACCGTCAGCAGCCAGGGCCTCTCTAAGATAGTCCCAATCTTCCTTAGAAATAAATTTCAGCGCGAGCGGTTTAGGGTCAAACTGAATTTTTGCTGCTGTTTGGCGAACGTGTTCGGCGATGGACAACGACAACGCTTGATTTTTCCCGACCTTGTATTGAAGCGTGGTCCGACCATCTCCTCTCAGATAAACCATGAGTAGAGCGACTGCGCCATCCTGATGTTCGATTTCGTATGTTTGTCCCCTCCCGTCAAGGGTGGATGTAGGGCCATTGACACTTTTTACTCCAGGAAAGCCTCTAATGGCCCCTTCGATCTTGTTGACATCCAGCAGTAAAGCGTTGAACTCTGACATCTTTTTTTGCCCTGACCCAACTATTGGGGATGCATAAATATTGCGTTTCAGGGTGAATTGTCATTCACGATTTACTTAGTTCAATACTGGCCGCGTGCGGCAGAGATGCATGTTGTCCATCGTGAACGAGGAATTCGGACAGTTAGGTCAATCGGTCACAATTTCGGAAGCCCAAAACTTGGGCGTGGTCACCGCTGACAGCAATACGTCATCGATTCATGGCGGGCCTCAAGGATGTCGCGGCCTTCTGCTTCCATCGCAGATGTAGACTTACCTGAGTCGTTTTTGTCTCAGTCTTGCTTTGGAAATGCTTGTGAAAGCACGTAAGTGACTGATTTAAAAGGAACTTTTGGCCTTAGCCCTTGAAGGGATAGTTCTCAGCCGCGATGCCGGCCTTGGTCAGGGCGTTGAAGAGGGTGGACTTGCCGACGTTGGGCAGACCCACGATGCCGCACTTGAGGCTCATGGATGTTCCTGAGGGGGTTGGATTCAAAACCCGGCATTTTACGCCCCCCCTGGCTTACCCGGTTCGGGTGTGTCTCTCAAAGGTGCGTGCACCGCCCATTGCGCCAGTTCGCGCAGCAATTGTTGTCGGTTCACGGGCTTGGTCAGGATGGCGTTCATGCCAGCCTGCAGGCACTGTTGTCGGTCTTGCGGGAAGGCGTTGGCGGTCAATCCCACCACCGGCACATCGCGTGACAGCTCACCGGCTTCACCGTTTCTCAGGTGTCGTGTGGCCTCCAGCCCGTCCATGTCGGGCATTTGCCAGTCCATCAGCACCACCGAGGGGCGGTGAGACTTCAGAAATGCCAGGGCAGCCGCGCCAGATGCGACGGTGTGGACCAAGGCACCCGCCTGTGTCAGGACGTCGCTGGCGAGCATGCAATTGAGCTCATCGTCATCGGCCACCAGCACCGTGTGGCCACGCAAGGTGGTCAGCGTTGCCTCGCTGGAGGGCGATGAGGGGGGGGCGCATGACGCAACTTCCGGCAGGGGCAAGTCAATGTCGATCCGAGTACCCAGCCCAGGTGTGCTGCGCAAGCTCAGGTGGCCGCCCATCAGCGCCACCAGTTCTTTGGTAATGGTCAACCCCAGGCCCACGCCCGAGTTCTTGCGTGTGCTGGCGCTGTCGATCTGGTAAAACGCCTCGAATACCTTGCCTTGGTGGGCTTGATCCATTCCGGGGCCGGTGTCGATGACACTGAATCGCACCCATTGGCTGGTTGGCTCCGATCTGGTGTTCTCGTCGCCTTCCGGTGTGGGGCCAATCGACACGGCCACATGGCCTTGCTGGGTGAACTTGCTGGCGTTGCCCAGCAAGTTGATCAGAATCTGAGTCAGGCGCAACTCGTCACCCATGCGGGTGCGGGCAAAGTGCTCGGGCAGTCCCGTTAGCAAGCGCAGGCCTTTGGCCTCGATCATGGGTTTGACGGCATCGCACGCCTTTCGCATGACCTGCTCCAGATCGACAACCTGGACCTGGGGTGTCAATTGGCCTGATTCGATGCGCGAGAGGTCGAGAATCTGGTCAATCAGGCTGAGCAGGTGGTGCCCACTGGTCTGGATTGTGTCCAGCAGTCTCTTGTCTCGAGCCTCATCGGGCGGCAGTCCTTCTCGGTCAGAAAGCAAATCAGCCGAGACCAGCATGGCATGCAGCGGCGTGCGCAGTTCATGGCTCATGACGGCAAGAAAACGACTTTTCGCCTGTGAGGCTGCCTCAGCCGCTTCTTTGGCCTGTGCCAGCTCATCGGTGCGATCTTGAACCCAGAGCTCCAGCGCTTGTCGGGCGTCTTGCGTGCCGTCCTCACGTCCAGCCACGATCAGGCCAATGCCGTTCTTCAGTCGGTCCACGCTGGTCAGGCAAAGCAGGAAGGTCAACTGCATCAAGGCGCCATTGATCATGAACGACTTCATGGCGTCTCGCCAGGCGGGGTCACCGTGAATCGACTCCAGCAAGGCCGCAGGCAACGCGACCAGCACCAACAGACCCAGCGACAGGGCCACGGCCCAACGCCAGGGAAAGGCCAGTTGAAACGCCAGGGCGATCACCGGCATCCACATCAGGTTGTTGACCAGAAAGTAGGGCGAAGGGGTGCTTGTCCCCATGAACAGCACGCTGACCGAACTGGCGACGAAGTAGGCCGCAAATGTGAAGACCCCAATTCTCTGGGTGGTCACCATGGCGTCGGGGTAGCGCTTCAGGCCGGCATACAGCCCAAGCATGACCAGTGCAAACAGCGGCTGCGCCCAGCGATCATGCGGGGCAGCCACTTCGAAGAGACCTTCGAATATCCACATCGCCATGGTGGCCACTGAGGCGATCAGGTACAAGCGCAACAGCGTTTTGCGCTCGATCAGCGACAGATATCGCTGGTGGCTGGCGGTGGTGCCCATGATGGCTGGCTCATTTCGGTGTAACGACACAAAACCATATTAGATTAGCGGGTGGCCATCTTGCGGTGTCAGGATGTGTTTTCATGAGCGGCCCTGTTGGGCTTGCGGTGTGGGTAAGCGTGATGTCGGCGAATCAATTCGATGTGTGTGTGAGCGGCTCTGGTGCCGTGGCCATGAGCCTGGCGCTGGCTCTGTCTCGCGAGGGGTGGAGCGTGGCCTGGGCCAAATCGCCCCAAGTCGTGCCGACGGGGTCGACCGACATCCGAACCTACGCCCTCAACGCCCGTTCGATCGCTTTGCTCGAGCGTTTGCGGGTCTGGCCAGCTTTGAAACAGTGGTCTGCTCCGGTGCTGGAAATGGACATCCGCGGTGACGAGTCCGGCGCCCTGACGTTTTCGGCCTGGCAGCAAAAGGTCAGTGAGCTGGCATGGATTGTCGATGCCGGTGCCTTGGAGCGCTTGCTGGGTCAGGCGCTGGAGTTCGCGCCTCGGGTTGAGGTGGTTCCTCCTGTGACCGAGAAGGGGCCGTCAGTGCTGGCAGACTTGCTGGCGGTGTGCGAGGGCAAACAGTCCACCACACGCGCTGCGCTTGGAGTCGAATTCACCCGCCAAGATTATGGCCATTGGGGCGTGGCAGCCCGCTTGAAGGCCACACAGCCCCATCATGGCGTGGCGCGTCAATGGTTTCGCTCGCCCGATATCCTCGCTTTGCTGCCTTTCAACGACCCTGATCCCTTGGCTTCTTACGGCCTGGTCTGGTCTGTGCCTAAAGCACGGGCCGAGCACCTGTTGGCCTTGGCCCCCGAGGACTTCGAGCGTGAATTGAACGACGCCATCTATCAGTCAGACAGCGAACTGGCCGCGCGGGTGGGGGCCTTGTCTTTGACTTCGTCCGTGGCTGGGTGGCCGTTGGCCTTGGCCAAAGCCAATCGATGGGCTGGAGCCGGCTGGGTTCTGGTGGGCGATGCCGCACATCAGGTTCACCCTCTGTCCGGTCAAGGTCTGAATCTGGGCTTGGCCGACGTCGATGCCCTGGTATCCGTGCTGACCGACGCCCGCAAGCGTGAGCCTTGGCGTCAACCCGGTGATGAGCGCACCTTGAATCGTTATGTGCGTCAGCGTCAGTTGCCCACTCAGGCCATGCAAGGTCTGACCGATGGCTTGCTCAAGTTGTTTGCCGACTCGCGTGGTCCTGTCAAAGACCTGCGCAATCTCGGTATGTCCATGGTTCAGCGCGCGACGCCGATCAAGCAGTGGCTGGTTGGGCGAGCGTTGGACGCTTCCTGAAAAGGGTATCCATGTCAGTGCTTTCACTTCGTCGCCAAGCTGTCGGGCGCTTTGCCAAATGGTCTGTTGCTTTGGCTGCCGCATGTTGTGCCTGGTCGGTTCATGCCGGAGAGCTGCCTGCGGCCCAGTTGGCTGCGATCAAGCAAAAGCTGGCGCGCCTTCCTGATGCGCCGCCCATTGATGGCGCGCAGACGGGGCCGTTTGCCGGGCTGATCGAAGTGCGTTCGGGCAACAACATCTACTACACCGACGCGAGCGGCGATTTTCTCATCGAAGGTCATGTGATCGAAACCCGCACGGGCAGGGACCTCACGGATGCCCGTATCGAAGAAATCAGCCGCATTGATTTCAACACCTTGCCCCTGCGTGATGCCATCGTCTGGAAAACCGGCACGGGCAAGCGCCGCTTGGCCGTCTTTGCTGACCCCAACTGCGGCTACTGCAAACGCCTGGAAAAAGACCTGCAGCAACTCAAGGATGTGACGGTGTACACCTTCATGGTGGCCATTCTGGGTGACGACTCGAAAGTCAAGCTCGACAACATCTGGTGCGTGCAAGACCGCACTCAGGCGTGGCGTGATTGGATGCTGGCAGGTGTTCAGCCGGCGCGCAGCTTCGGCATGTGCGCTTCGCCCGCTCAGCGCAACCTGGCCTTGTCACAGCGCTTGGGCATTCGCGGCACGCCGGCGATCTTCTTTGAAGACGGCACTCGCATTGGTGGTGCGGCTGCCGCTTCGGTCATCGAGCAGCGCTTGGTGAGAGCCGCGACCAAATGAATGAGGTGAGTGGCTCGAATTGAGCCATTCCTATTCCTACATTCAATCCTGAGCGCCTACCTGCTGAGGCGGGCGCTCCATCTGCATGTCCATGGTGAACTGTTTGTCACGCGGTCCGTCTTTGCGTTCGGCATAGATGCGCACCGGCAGATATTGCAGATTCGGTGCAAACCAGATTTCAATCGGGGGCAACGGGCTGCCGGTGTCGATCAGCTTGCGTGGCTTGACGTGGAATGTGTTGAGCGGCCCCATGGGTGAATCGATCGTCTCTTCATTCACGATGTCCAGCACAACGTCCTCCAATTGCTTGGCTGTCGCCACCTTCACGGGAATCGAGTTGCCGGGCTTCAGAAGGCTCGGGTCCAAAGTGAACCGGTATGCAAGCTGGATGATGTTGCTGATCAGATCCTGAACGCCCGGGGGGCGGGGTGCCTTGTCGCCGTTCGCAAATGTGATTTCGTCGCGGTCAAAAACAATGGATCGCACGGGAGCGTCAATGAACATGCGGCGCCCCTTGGCCTCATTGCGGGTGGGGTAAAGCCCATCGGGTGTGATCTCCCCTTCGCTGGTGGCTTGAACGGTGAAGAGGCCGCCACCGACCTGAATGTCCATGTGGACCTGGTATCGGTTGTCCTGACGAAGCCATTCCACGGCCGAGGTGCCCGTGATGGGGCCGCGGAAGTAGCCATCCAGCTTGAAGCTGACCTTGGTGGCTTTGGGCCATTCAAATGTTGGCCCCTTCGCTGGGCTGCTTGGCGTGGAAGCAGGTGCCGGCGGGGCTTCAGCCACTTTCGTGGGGGCCGAGGCAGCTGGGTCAGCTGCGGACGCGGCCGATGCCGCTTCTGCCACGACGGCAGGCTTGTCTTCCTCTTGTGAGGCCTTCTTGGCGGGAGGGAGCACTTTCCGCTTTTTTGCTTTGCCAGATGCGCCAGGCGCTTGAGGGGCCGGCGCGGGGCGTGCAACGCCGACAGGCGGAGCGGTCAGCTTGACCTCCTTGACGTAGGTCGCTTCCATCCGCTTGATCTTCGATTCGTTGGCATCTTCCGTCGTGGGTAAAGTTCGCCCCACCTGGTCGGTGACCAGGAAATGCAATAGCACCGATGCCGCAGTCAAACCCGCCAGCACCCAGCCTTGTCGACGGCGGCGTGAGGTCTGTGTTGGGTTCATGCCCTCAGCCATGCCTGTCGAAGTTGTGTCGCCCCCGGTTCAGGATTGGTGGCTGGCAGCAGTTGAATCAGCTCAATGCTTGCGCCCATCATGGGTGCCGATGCGGCGCGGCGGCTGCCTTTGCCTTGAGCCTGGGCATCCAGTGCGGGCAAGGTCAAGGTCATCACAATCTGATCGCGCGAGATCAGCAGGCGCTGGTCAGCCTTGGGGGTGTGCCAGGTCTGGAGGTCTTCCACTTTCCGCAATCGCCATGGGTCCAGGGCCAATAGCTCGTCTCCTGCGCTCAAGCCCATTTGTTCAGCCACGCTGTGGCGCATCACGGCCTGAACCTTCAGGGTGCCTGCGCTTTCGCTCAGCCTCACGCCCAGCCGTTGAGCCAGGGGGGCTGGCTTGGCGTTCCATGCCACACCGGCGCCCAGCAGCAGTTGGGGCAGCGGCAACTCCACGGTCGTCTCTGTCCAGGCGTGCAGTACTTCAGCCCACGCGCCACTGGCGTTGCGTGCCTGGAAGGGGAGGTCTTTGGGCGGCAACTGCTGAGCTTCATCGGCCAGCGCCTTGGCAATGTCAGCGTGGGTAATGGGCCGAGCCAGCTGCCATAGCTTCAGCATGACACCGTCCAGCGTGGGCTGATGGCCCTCAACGGGGGGCAGTTGCCGCAGGCTCAAATCCAGCGCCAGCGCTACCAGACTGCCCTTGGTGTAATAGCTTACGGTGGCGTTGGCTGAATTCTCGTCCGGTCGGTAGTACCGGGTCCAGGCATCGAAACTGGCTTGCGCCACGCTGTACTCATGGCGTCCCGGTGTGCTCCAGACCTGGTTGATGGTCTTGCCCAGCAGCTTCAAATAGGTCGCTGCGTCGATCAGTCCGGTGCGCAGCAGGAACTGGTCGTCGTAGTACGAGGTGAAGCCTTCGAAGAACCACAGCAGTCGCGTGTGGTTCTCGCCGGTGAAGTCATACGGGGCGAATTCGGCCGGTTTGAGCCGCTTGACGTTCCATGTATGGAAATACTCATGGCTGATCAAGCCGAGCAAGGTCACATAGGCATCTGATTTGGCCCCGTTGCCCACGCGCGGCAGATCCTTGCGGCTGCAGATCAAAGCCGTGCTGCGCCGGTGCTCCAGCCCGCCGTAGCCGTCTTCCACCGCATTGAGCATGAAAACATAGTGGTCAAACGCGCATTTGCGCTTGCCGTGCCAGAACTGAATCTGGGCTTCGACGATCTTGCGCGTGTCCGCCAACAGGCGTTCACCATCAAAGTCGGCGGGTGCGCCGGCCACCACAAACTCGTGCTTCACACCACGCGCGGTGAAGGCACCGCGCCAGAACGTCCCCAGTTCGACAGGGTGATCCACCAGGTCGTCGTAAGAGGGGGCTTCGTAATCCCCCGTCCCCGCTCGGGTTACCTTCACGGCTTTCAATGCGGTAGCCACCTCCCAGCCTTTGGGTAGGTTGGCAATGCGCAATTGCTGGGGCTCTTCGTCGCGGCCTTCCACTTTCAGGAAAACGCTGGTGCCATTGAAGAAGCCGCGGCGTGAGTCCAGAAATGCGGCGCGCACCGACGTGTCAAACGCATACACCTCGTATTGCACCGTCAGGGCGGCGCTGCCTTGGCAATGAATGTCCCAGGTGCATTTGTCAACCGCCGTGACCTCGCAGGCATGGCCTTGCTGGCTGGCGCGCAGAGGTGACAAGTGGCGGGCAAATTCCCGCACCAGATAGCTGCCAGGAATCCAGACGGGCAACGACACGCGCTGCACTTGAGTGGGCCGATCCACCTTCAAGGTGACCAGATATCGATGCGCGTGTGCGTCGGCAACCTCGATGCGATGTTGAATCATGTGGATACGGCAGAGCCTGAATCGAATGGGTGGAGGATGGGCGTGGCGCGGTCAGATCTGTGCGGCAGACAGGAAGCAGCACAAACTGGCTGCCACAGTCAGGCGGAACCGCATGGTCAGCCACCCCTCCATGTGCAGTTCGTGGAAGCGCTTGCGGTCAGACACATAGCAAACGATCAACAGCACGCCCAGCCACACCAGGCCGGCATGCGGGGGCATCAGCACCCCTACCCAAGCTGCCAGGCTGTAGCTGATGCCGGTCCATTGCGCATGACGCTGGGCGTCGGCTGGGTCCTGATGGTAGTCGCCACCCGGCATCGCCAAGCCCCACAGGGTGCCTCCCAGAAAGGACACGATCAGCGCTCCGTAGGCGGCCAGTGCTTGCGCCAGAAAAACGATCACATCCGGGTCAACTCGGTCAATGAGCAGCCAGATGAACAGAGTGCAGCCCAGGAAGGGCAAGATGCCGGCATAGCCCAATTTGCGGGCCAGTGGGTTCGGGTCGTGGGTCACGGAAAAACCTTGGTCAGACATGTGATCGGTGTTGGGGTCCATTGTGGCAAGAAGGCGCGCGTTCAGTGTGCCAGCCATGAGAAGACCGCAGGGGTGTCGCTCGGTAGCGTCAACGTTTGCTTTCGCCAGTGCGCCACACTGTCGGTGCGGCTGAAACCACTCTCCAGGGTCAAGCCACAACTCACACTCAAAAGCGTGTCGGGGTGCAGTTGCGCCAGAAGGGCGTCCCACAAGGCCTGGTTGCGGTAGGGCGTTTCGATCACAAGCTGCGTCTGGTGGTGGCGCCGCGACAGTTGCTCCAGTTCCTTGATTCGTTGCGTGCGCTGGACTGCGTCCGTGGGCAGGTAGCCCACAAACGCAAAGCTTTGTCCATGCAGCCCGCTGCCAGCCAAGGCCAGCACCAGCGAGCTCGGTCCGGACAGCGGCAGAACTGAAATGCCGGCCCGGTGTGCGGCCAGCACCACGGCGGCTCCCGGGTCGGCCACCGCTGGCAGGCCTGCTTCGGAAATCAGTCCGATGTCATGCCCCTGCAGGGCGGGGGCGAGCAGGGCAGACATGGCGGCCTGCTCCTGATTGGGTTGGCCCTTGGTGTGCTGACCGCCTTTGTTCGGTCGGGGCAGTGTTTGCAGATCCAGTTCCTGCAAAGGGGCCACCAGAGGGGTGATTTCGTTGACGCGTTTGAGGAAAGCGCGTGTTGTTTTGGCATTTTCGCAAATCCAGTGGCGCAGGCGCGCCGCGGCTTGCAGGGCTCCCAAGGGGATGACATCGCGCAAATCTGGCGCCGGAGGCTGCCCATCGCCCCCCACGCAGCCCAGATCCAGGGTGTTGGGGATCAGAATCAAGCGGCCTTTTGGGGGCTGATTGGGGGGCTGAGGCTGTTCAGCCTTGTCGGCCTTCGTGTGGGGTGACGTCATGCGGAGATACCAGAGAAAAGAGGCAGGCCTGCAGCGCGCAGCAGGCGAGAGGTTGCGATCAGGGGGAGGCCCACCAGGGCGGTCGGGTCGTCTGAGTCCACGCGTTCCAGCAGCGTGATTCCCAGCGACTCCACCTTGGCGCTGCCGGCACAGTCGTAGGGCTGGTCAAGATGCAGGTAATGGTCGAGTTCTTCGTCGCTGATATCGGCGCGGAAGGTCACGCGCACGCTCGACATTGCCTGTTGCCGAAAGTGCGTGGCAGGCCGAATCACCGCCACAGCGGTGTGAAACACCACGGTTTGCCCGCGCATCGCCTGTAGCTGGCGCAAGGCCTGCTCGTGCCCACCCGGCTTGCCAATCGCGAGGCCGTTCAAGTCGGCTACCTGATCTGAGCCAATCACGATCACATCCCGTGGCTGAGGTTGTTGCGTGGCCTGCGCCACCGCTTCTGCCTTCGCCAGGGCCAGCCGGTTGGCCAGATCAGCAGGCGCCTCTCCGGGCAGGGGGCTTTCATCCACTTCGGGTGCCTGGCAGAGGAAAGGCAGGCGTAGACGGGAGAGTAGCTCCTGTCGATAGCGAGATGTAGACCCCAGAATCAATGCGGGGTGCGAAGTATTCAAAACAGCCATGCCTGAATTGTCGCCGCATGGCAGCGTGGCTCTACACTTGCGGACATGAAACCACGCACCTTTGTGCCCCGTAAATTGGATATCGGGGCTTTCATCGATTCAGGCGAAGTTCTGGAGGGCACCCAGTCGGTGGCCGATCTGCAGCGCCTCGCAGAAGGCCTCTACGCCCAGGCCGACCTCGCTGCTCTGCCTCCGGTTCAGTGGCGCGTACAGGGGCGGCTTGTGAAACAACGCGTGGGCCAGCCTCACCGGTGGCTTGATGTCGAGGTCAAGGGCACATTTCCCTGGGAATGCCAGCGCTGCCTTCATTCGGTAGACCTGCCCATCGAAGTGGCTCGCTCGATTCGCTTTGTCGACGACGAAGCCGCCGCTGCAGCCCTCGATGCCGACAGCGACGATGACGTTCTGGCCGTCAGTCGTGTGTTTGATCTACTCGCTTTGTTGGAAGACGAGCTGATCATGGCGCAGCCCCTGGTGCCGAGACACGAGCAGTGCCCCACCGATGTCGAGCGCCACATGCGCTCTTTCGATCCGGACGAGCCAGAAGCGCCCGAATCCGGTTCCGATGCGGGTGGCAAACCTCATCCCTTTGCGGCTTTGGCGGCCCTGAAAAAGAATCAAAACTGAAGCGCGATTTGAATTGCGCGGTATAGCCGTGCTAGAATCGCGAGTTTTCCGGGTATAGGTTCTGCGCAAACAAGCGGTTTGGGCCTGTGTTCGAGTAATTTTTAACACTTGCGGACTGCAAGCGGCTGGTTTCAAACCGTTCCGTTTTTCGGATTCGAGTTGGCTGGCAACGGTGTGGTCTGGCAACCATACGGGCCCTGAGCCCGGCTTTCGGAGTCCATCATGGCCGTTCAGCAAAATAAAAAGTCGCCTTCCAAGCGTGGCATGCACCGTTCGCACAACGCGCTGACCACCCCAGGTACCGCCGTTGAGTCCACCACCGGTGAAGTGCACCTGCGTCACCACATCAGCCCCACCGGTTTCTACCGTGGCCGCAAGGTGTTGAAGACCAAGGCTGACGCGTAAGTCGTCATGGCCTGACCTCATCGGTTGGGCTCAATACGCCATCAAGCGGGCTGGATTGACCGATTCCCTCGGTTTCCAGCCCTTTTGTCATTGGGTCTCTTTCTTTGCGCTGTGTACTCGCGCCTGATTTCATGACTGCTTCCGGATCCCACGCTACCGTTTCGCCCGTTCGTCTGTCTGTTGATTGCATGGGGGGTGATCACGGCCCGTCAGTGACTCTGCCTGCTTGTCGCGCCTTCCTCGACAAGCATCCCGAGGCCGAGTTGGTCCTGGTTGGCTTGCCTGAGGCCTTGGCTCCCGCCAAAGACTGGGCTCGGGTGACCTTGGTGCATGCTTCCGAAGTGGTCACCATGGATGACCCCGTTGAGGTCGCTCTGCGCAAGAAGAAAGATTCGTCCATGCGTGTGGCCATCAATCAGGTCAAGGCGTCAGCGGATCAGCCCGCTGTCGCTCACGCTTGCGTGTCAGCCGGAAACACTGGTGCGCTCATGGCGGTTGCCCGCTACCTGCTCAAAACAGTGGAGGGCATTGATCGCCCGGCGATTGCCTCGGTCATGCCCAACCAGCGCGATGGATACACCACGGTGCTCGACCTCGGAGCCAACGTCGACTGCTCCGCTGAGCATCTGCTGCAGTTCGCAGTGATGGGCAGCGCTTTGGTTTCCGCCGTGGAAGGCAAAGACAACCCCACCGTCGGCTTGCTCAATATTGGCGAAGAAGCCATCAAGGGCAGCGAAGTCATCAAGAAGGCCGGTGAATTGCTTCGCACCGCGGGCAGTCGTGGCCTGATCAACTTCTATGGCAACGTGGAGGGCAATGACATTTTCAAGGGCACTTCCGACATCGTCGTGTGCGATGGCTTTGTGGGCAACGTGGCGCTGAAGACCGCGGAAGGTCTGGCCACCATGTTTGCCAATTTCATCAAGCAGGAATTCACCCGCAACGCACTGACCAAAATGGTCGCGTTGGTGGCCATGCCGGTGCTCAATCAGTTCAAGAAACGGGTCGATCACCGTCGCTATAACGGTGCAGCTTTGCTCGGTTTGCGTGGACTCGTTTTCAAAAGCCATGGCTCAGCCGATGCCTTCGCGTTTGAGAATGCCCTCAATCGGGCTTATGATGCGGCCCGTCATCGTTTGTTAGATCGCGTCCACGATCGCATCGCTGCTACTCTGGAAAGCCTGCCCTCGCAGGATTCCCAAAGCAGCGCTGCATGAAGGTTGGGGGCGTCGGTCCCCCACACATGTCATCAAGACACGAGGCGCCAGCTTCCACCTCCGGAGGCGTAGCCTCTCCGATCTATGCACGGATCGCTGGCACGGGCAGCCATTTGCCGCCCAAACGCTGGAGCAACGACGAGTTCGTTGCCTGGTTGGCCGAGCGTGGGGTGCAAACTTCCAGCGACTGGATCGTCGATCGCACCGGCATCGAGGCGCGCCATTTTGCCGATCCCGATGTCACCTCCAGTGACCTGGGTGTGCAGGCATCGCTGCAGGCGCTTGCCGCGGCCGGTTGTCAGCCTGCTGACATCGATCTGATCATTTGCGCCACGTCGACGCCCGACATGGTGTTCCCGTCCACGGCCTGCCTGATTCAGAAGAAATTGGGCATTCATGGCTGTCCCGCCTTTGATGTTCAAGCGGTCTGCTCGGGCTTTGTTTACGCCCTGACCGTGGCTGATGCCCTGATTCGGGCCGGCAGTGCGCGCCGCGCGCTGGTCATCGGGGCCGAGGTCTTTTCTCGCATCCTGGATTTCAACGATCGGACCACCTGCGTGCTTTTTGGTGATGGGGCTGGCGCCGTGGTGCTGGAGGCGTCTGATCGGCCGGGCATCGTGGCGTCTCGACTCCACGCCGATGGGCAGTATTCGGATATTCTCTGCACCCCGGGTGCGTTTCGCGGCGGGGAAGTTCTGGGAGATCCCACTCTTAAAATGGATGGCCAGGCTGTTTTTAAGTTGGCCGTGCATGTGCTGGATCAAGTAGCGCACGAAGTGCTCGATGCGGCTGGGCGGACCCCTGATAGCATCGACTGGCTCGTGCCACATCAAGCGAACATTCGCATCATGCAGGGCACAGCCCGCAAGCTGAAGTTGCCCAACAGCCGCGTGGTCACCACGGTAGACCAGCATGGCAATACCTCGGCGGCATCGATTCCCTTGGCTCTCGATCATGCGGTTCGTTCCGGCACGGTCAAGCCTGGGCAGTCTCTGTTGCTGGAGGGCGTCGGAGGTGGTTTCACCTGGGGCGCCGTTTTGATCGACTATTGAAGGATTTTTGTAAATGACAGCGTTTGCATTTGTGTTTCCAGGGCAAGGCTCTCAGTCCGTCGGCATGCTCAATGCCTGGGAAGGTCATGCCGCAGTTCGAGACACATTGGTCGAAGCCTCCGACGCGTTGGGTGAAGATGTGGCCCGCCTGATCGCAGAGGGTCCGAAAGAGGCGCTGGACCTCACCACCAACACCCAGCCTGTCATGCTGACCGCCGGGGTGGCTTGCTTGCGTGCCTGGTTGGCTGAAACCGGCTTGCAGCCCGCCGTCGTGGCAGGGCACTCTCTGGGCGAGTACACCGCCTTGGTTGCCGCAGGTGCCCTGTCTTTGAAGGATGCTTTGCCTCTCGTGCGTTTCCGTGCACAAGCCATGCAAGAGGCCGTGCCTGTGGGGGTGGGCGGCATGGCCGCCATTCTCGGCATGGACGCCGAAGGCGTGAAGGCTGGGTGTGCTCAGGCTGCTGCCGAAACGGGAGAGGCCGTTGAGGCCGTGAATTTCAACGACCCGAAGCAAACCGTGATCGCGGGCACCAAGGCTGGTGTCGAAAAGGCTTGCGAGCTGCTCAAGGCGGCGGGTGCCAAGCGAGCTTTGCCTTTGCCTGTCTCCGCGCCATTTCATTCCAGTCTCATGAAGCCAGCGGCTGAACGCCTGCGCGAAAAACTGGCGGCCACCACCTTTGCGGTGCCCAGCATTGCTGTCATCAACAACATCGACGTGGCAGAGGCTACTTCGCCTGATGCCATCCGTGATGCCCTTTACCGTCAGGCCTTTGGTCCGGTTCGTTGGGTTGAGACCGTTCAGGCGCTCAAGGCTCGCGGTTTGACCCACGTGATCGAATGTGGTCCGGGTAAAGTGCTGGCCGGCATGGTCAAGCGCATCGAGGCTGACCTGGTTACAGGCACTGTTTTTGATCCGGCCTCTTTGGCCGAAGTGAAAGGTTTGCTGGCATGAGCGCCGACATGAACACCCAGATCGCCCTGGTCACGGGCGCCAGTCGCGGCATCGGCCGTGCCATCGCGCTGGAATTGGCGCGTCGCGGTGTCACCGTGCTGGGCACAGCCACGACCGAGTCGGGTGCACAAGGCATCACCGAGGCGCTTCAAGGCTTTGGTGCTTCCCGTGGGCTCGTTCTGAACGTGACCGATGCCGCTGCCGTTGACGCTACCCTTGATGCCATCGTCAAGGAATTCGGTGGCATTCATATCCTGGTCAACAACGCCGGCATCACCCGCGATAACCTGGCCATGCGTCTCAAGGACGATGACTGGGATGCCGTGATCGACACCAACCTCAAGGCGGTGTTCCGACTGGCGCGTGGCGTGATGCGCCCCATGATGAAGCAGCGCTACGGTCGCATCATCAGCATCACCTCCGTGGTGGGTGCCAGCGGCAACCCAGGGCAGGCCAACTACGCTGCCGCCAAGGCCGGTGTGGCGGGCATGACACGTGCGCTGGCGCGCGAACTGGGTAGTCGCAACATCACCGTCAACTGCGTGGCCCCGGGCTTCATTGACACCGACATGACCCGCAGCCTCAGCGAAGAGCAGCAGTCGGCCTTGAAGGCACAAATCCCGTTGGGCCGCCTTGGTCAGCCTCAGGACATCGCCGATGCGGTGGCTTTCCTGGCATCCCCTCAAGCCGGTTACATCACCGGCATCGAATTGCATGTCAATGGTGGCATGTTCATGAATTGAGATCGTTAACTAGGGAATCTCAAATTCGTTTTTTCGGCATCAACGGTTTTGACACAACTGTGCCGGTAAAATCCCTGGTTTGTTTGCAAACCCTCCTGGAGGAGTCATGAGCGATATCGAAGCACGCGTCAAGAAGATCATTGCCGAACAACTCGGTGTAGCAGAGTCTGAAGTCACCCCTGAGAAGGCTTTCGTGGCCGACCTGGGCGCTGACTCCCTGGACACCGTCGAGTTGGTGATGGCCCTCGAAGACGAGTTCGGCATCGAAATCCCCGACGAAGAAGCTGAGAAGATCACCACTGTTCAGTTGGCGATCGACTACGCCAAGGCCCACGCCAAGGCCTAAGCGAATTCAAGGCCCTTCGGGGCCTTGTTTGTCGGCATTTCAATTTTTATCCGCGCATCCTGTATGACCCGTCGTCGCGTTGTCGTCACCGGCCTAGGCCTCGTTACCCCCGTGGGTAACACCGTGCAAGAATCCTGGACCAACCTGGTTGCTGGCAAGTCCGGTATCGACACCATCACCAAGTTTGATGCCTCCGCATTCGCCTGCCAATTCGCAGGTGAAGTCAAAGGCTTCAACATCGAAGACTACATTCCTGCCAAGGAAGCCCGCCACATGGATACCTTCATCCATTACGGCTTGGCTGCCAGCATGCAGGCGGTACAGGATGCCGGTTTGCCTACGGGCGAAGCCCTGGCTCCTGAGTTGGCGGAACGCATTGGCGTCATCGTCGGCTCTGGCATTGGTGGTCTGCCCATGATCGAGCAGACCCATAAAGATTATTGCGAGCGTGGTCCCCGCCGGATCTCGCCGTTTTTCGTGCCGGCTTCGATCATCAACATGATCTCCGGTCACGTGTCCATTCATTACGGCTTCAAGGGCCCGAACATTGGCGTGGTCACCGCCTGTACCACTGGTCTGCATGCGATTGGTCTGGCGGCCCGCATGATCGAGTCCGGTGACGCCGACATCATGGTGGCTGGCGGTGCCGAGTCCACCGTGTCCCCTCTGGGAATCGGTGGTTTTGCCGCTGCGCGAGCCCTGTCCACCCGTAACGACGATCCCAAAACCGCTTCTCGCCCTTGGGACAAAGACCGCGATGGTTTTGTGTTGGGTGAGGGCGCTGGTGTCATGGTGCTGGAAGAGTACGAAAGCGCCAAGGCGCGCGGTGCCAAGATCTATGCCGAACTGGCTGGTTTTGGCATGAGCGCCGATGCCTATCACATGACGGCCCCTGACGTCGACGGCCCCAAGCGCTCCATGCTGGCAGCGCTGCGCAATGCGGGTCTGAATCCGGATCAGATTCAATATCTGAATGCCCACGGTACGTCCACCCCCTTGGGTGATGTCAACGAAACCAATGCCATCAAACTGGCTTTCGGTGACAACGCCAAGAACCTCGTGGTCAATTCGACCAAGTCGATGACAGGGCACTTGCTGGGCGGCGCTGGCGGCATTGAGTCGGTGTTCACCGTGCTGGCGCTTCATCACCAGGTGTCCCCTCCGACCATCAACATCTTCAACCAAGACCCCGAGTGTGATCTGGACTACTGCGCCAACACCGCTCGTGACCTCAAGATTGAAGCTGCACTGAAGAACAACTTCGGTTTTGGTGGTACCAACGGATCGCTCGTCTTCAAGCGCGCCTGATTTCCCTTTTGAGGGGCGGTTGTCTTGGCTGGTAGTTCTTTGACCAAGCAGGCCGGAGTCTGGGCGTTGCCTGAGGGGGCGTCCGGGGCACCCCTCATTCGCCGTATCGGACAAGGGTTTCTTCTGGGGTCTGCCTCGGTGGCCGTCGCCTGGTCTGCGGAACTTTGTCGCGATTTGTGGTTCCATCCATGGCGCTATGTCGCGATACCCGCCTTGGTGGTCGGGTGTCTGGCATGGTGTTTTCAGGTCGGTCGTCTTTGGCGTAACTGGTCTCAGATCGCAGCGCCTTTGCGCTTGCACTGGACCGGGGATGTCGCCGAGTCACCTCACTGGCGTGTGATTGAATGGGATCAGCCTGTCACAGTGCGAATTGCCTGTGACTTGCAAGATTGGATGTTGCTTGAAGTGAAATCCAGTCAGCTGCATGGGCGAGCTTCTCGTTCTGTATGGTCGTGGGTGCCTGGCAAAGACGATGGCCGCTCCTGGGAATTGGAAACCCCCGTTGCGACGTCTCACCGCTTACGGGCCTTGTTGTATCGAAAAAGCGGCTTGGAAATGGGCGCGGACACCCCTGTGGGCGAGTCTCCCATTTCACAGACTGGCAATCGATCGCTGGCATCATCTGCGGTGGGCAAAACTTCTGGAAGAAATTCTTTGTTCCGCTCCGTATTTCAACGATCTCGAACCGGCACATCTTCTTCTGGCGTTGCGCAACAGAACGAGCACGCACATCCATGGTCCGCGACCGAGTTCCCTCCAACGCAGTGGTTGCCCAGGGCCGAGCCCTTGGCCGACTTGCCCGCCATTCGCTCCTCCCAGCGGGAAGGCCGGCGGACATGACGAAAGACCCCATCGATTTGCCTGACCAGCCTGTACCGGTAGAGCGCAGCCTCGGCCATGTTGTTGATGATGCGGCTTCACCCGTGAATGCGGTGCATTCTGCGGCGACAGCGATCGTGGATGTGGATGCTGCGTTGGTCGAGCGTGTTCAGCGTGGAGACCAGCGGGCATTTGAAATGCTGGTTGTCAAATACCAGCGCCGAATTGAGAGGCTGATTGCCCGGATGGTCCGCGATGTCGATCTGGTTGAGGACATCGCTCAGGAAACTTTCATCCGAGCCTACAGGGCGCTGCCAAACTTTCGTGGCGAGAGTGCGTTCTACACCTGGCTTTACCGCATTGGTGTGAACACGGCCAAGAAGGCCTTGCTCAACCTCAAGCGAGATCCCCTGGTGACCGAGGCTGCTCTGGCTTCGGCGGAAGAAGATGATGGCGCCTCGCGCGTCGAAAATGAACTGAGTGACGGCGAAACCCCCGAGTCGGTTCTGGCGAGTCGGCAGATTGCCGAAACGGTCAACCAGGCCATCGAGGCTCTGTCGGACGACCTTCGCCAGGCGATCACGCTTCGTGAAATCGAGGGCTTGAGTTACGAGGAAATTTCAGAATTGATGAACTGTCCGATTGGCACAGTTCGTTCGCGAATTTTCCGGGCCCGTGAGGCGATCGCGACTCGCTTGCGTCCTCTGCTCGATACCCGTCAAGGCGAGCGCTGGTAATTTGTAAAGTTCAGTGAACTTTTTGCCAGTGCGCAGATCCATTACCAGAACACGGCTTTTCTACACTCCCAGACAAGCGATTGCACAAGCAGGAGTCTTTGCGCATGAACGACCGATTCAATGATTCTCAGGCGGCCCGTGAGGCCCTGTCCGCTTTGGCTGATGGTGAGGCTCATTCGTCCGATGTGGCTCGAGCGTGTGCAGCTTGGCGAGATGATGCTCAAGCCAAAGAGGCATGGCGCACCTATCACCTCATTGGCGATGTCATGCGATCGGATGATCTGGTGCGAGCCTCAGGGGATGGCGATTTCCTGAACAAGCTCCGTGGTCGTCTGGCGCAAGAGCCTGTGGTCCTGGCGCCCGTGGCAGCCCAAAGTGTGGCGGACCGTCAGGTCGCCCCGATTGGTGAGGTGGCTGTTACCCTCAAGCGTCGCGCCTGGGCGGGGCCGATGGCTGTGGCGGCCTCCTTTGTGATGCTTCTAGGGGCGGTGGTTTCGCTCCAGATGGGGGGTTCCGCTGAATCGTCTTCCAATCAAATGGCACAAGGATCCGCAGTGGTGAATCGTGGCATCGCGGCTGCGTCTTCACCAGAGTCTTCCCTGGCCTTGGCGTCCAGCACATCGGTTGCAGGGTTGCCAACCCAAAGCAGCGGCAATGTCAGTGTGGAGGGCGCTTCATTCAGTCGCCCTGATCCCGCTGCGCCCATCCTGATTCGCGACCCGCAGGTCGATCAGTTGCTGGCGACCTTGCCGCGTCACGCCAATGGCGGCGCAGACACCAGCTTTGCCAGCCAAGGTGGCTTGGCTCGCGCTGCAGTGGTCGAGCAGCCCTGAGCGTTGTTGCCAGTTCAATCCGCCTGCATCAGGCGGTGGCCTTCTTTACGCACATTTACGATCTGCCTGGGGTGGCGCAGTGAACTGTCGTCCAGCGGGCAGGCTCGAACGTTGACGGTTGTATACCGATAGTCTGCTTCTTCTTGTTGAAGGGTTCATCAATGGCGTCGTCTCATCAGTCTGATTCTTCCGCATCGTCCATCGTTCGTCGTACCCTGGTTGTGGGGGGAGTGGTCTCAGCTGTGGCCTTGTTGCTCAGCTCCAGCTTGTTTCCTCATAACTCGCAGGCTCAGCAGTCGCCGGCACTGGTGGTAGCCGCCTCTGCAACGCAAACGGCGCCCCCCACTCCTGCCGCCGATGCGGCGCCCTTGTTGGTCAAAGGCTTGCCTGATTTCACCGAACTGGTCGACCAAGTTGGGCCATCTGTGGTGAGCATCCGAACCACCCAGCGCGTGTCTGCCGAGGGTGAGGAGGGCGACGAGGCCGATGAGCAGATGCGTGAGTTTTTCCGCCGCTTTTTTGGCACACCCATTCCCAAGCAGGACCCGCGTCGTGGCGCCCCCAAGAAGGGTGGCGAGCAAAGCGAAGAACGTCCTCGCGGTGTCGGTTCGGGCTTCATCGTCAGCAAGGATGGCTTCGTCATGACCAACGCTCACGTGGTCGACGGGGCTGACGAGATCTATGTCACTCTGACAGACAAGCGTGAATACAAGGCCAAGCTGGTTGGTGCCGACAAGCGTACCGATGTGGCTGTGGTCAAGATCGAAGCCTCGGCTTTGCCTGCCGTTCACATTGGCGACGTCAACCGTCTCAAGGTGGGTGAGTGGGTCATGGCAATTGGCACCCCATTCGGTCTGGAAAACACCGTCACGGCGGGCATCGTGAGTGCCAAGGCCCGTGACACCGGCGAAGAAATTCGGTTCATTCAGACAGACGTGGCGGTGAACCCTGGCAACTCTGGAGGCCCGCTGATCAACATGCGCGGCGAAGTGGTGGGCATCAACTCGCAGATTCTCAGCCGATCCGGTGGCTTCATGGGTATCTCGCTGTCTATTCCGATTGACGATGCCATGAAGGTGGCCGACCAGTTGCGTGCTGCTGGCAAGGTGGTGCGTGGTCGCATCGGGGTTCAGATCGAACCGGTGACCAAGGACGTGGCCGACTCACTGGGCTTGAACAAGGCTCAGGGCGCTGTGGTTCGCATGGTGGAGGCGGGCGGTCCGGCAGACAAGGCTGGGGTCGAGGCGGGTGACATCATCACGAAGTTCGACGGCAAGGTCATCGAGAAGGTCTCTGACCTGCCTCGCCTGGTCGGAGGGACAAAGCCGGGATCGAAGTCGACTCTGCAGGTGTTCCGTCGCGGTGCTTACAAGGATCTGACCCTGACTGTGGTTGAGTTGGATGCAGACAAACCCAAAGCGACGGCCAAAGCAGACGGCGGCAAGCTCGCTGCGACCTCCCTTGGTCTGACCTTGGTGGATCTGACCGATCAGCAGAAGCAGGAGCTCAAACTCACGGGGGGGGCTCGTGTCGATGCAGTCGAGGGGCCCGCTGCCCGAGCAGGGCTGCGCGCTGGAGATGTGTTGCTGGCGATTGGCAATATCCAGATCGCCGACATCAAGCAATTCGACGCCATCTTGTCCAAGCTCGACAAAACCAAGCCTGTGAGTGTGCTGGTGCGGCGCGGCGAATGGGCCCAGTATGCGGTGATTCGACCTGTGGTGAAGTGAACGACGAAGTGACTTTGATTGGGATGAAGTCGGCCTGACGGCCGAGTCGCCCCGGCCGAATCCCTGTGATCGGTCGGGGTTTTTCTTGGTGAAAACCCTTATTTTGTAACAGTTGCAGGGCCGCTTTTTCAGGCGACCTACTGTTGATAACTCGGCCAGTCGGGGGCCGAATCTGGATACAATCACGGGACTTTTCGTTGAAAGCCCAGACATGCATTGAAGGCGGTTTTCGGCGAAAACCTTCCAATTTCGCGCATTCAGTTACCCACAACCACCTGTTGATAAGTTGTTGATAACTTGGATGTTGGCGGCCTGCAACGGCTTGTACAAGGGCAACGGCCGACTTCCATTCGGGGCCTTTTGGCTACAATGAAAGTCCAACAAGCAGTTGCCATACGTTTTTGTTGGAAGGCGCGTCATTGATTTTGACGTGCCTTTTTTTTATGAACCACATTCGTAATTTCTCGATCATTGCTCACATCGACCACGGTAAGTCCACCTTGGCCGATCGCATCATTCAGCGCTGTGGCGGTCTCAGCGACCGTGAAATGGAGGCGCAGGTGCTCGACTCGATGGACATCGAGAAAGAGCGCGGCATCACCATCAAGGCGCAAACAGCGGCCCTTGAATACAAGGCCCGAGACGGCAAGGTCTACAACCTCAACTTGATTGACACGCCTGGGCACGTTGACTTCTCGTACGAAGTCAGCCGCTCCTTGTCTGCTTGCGAAGGCGCTTTGCTGGTGGTCGATGCGAGCCAAGGGGTCGAAGCCCAAACCGTGGCCAACTGCTACACCGCGCTTGATCTGGGTGTGGAAGTGGTGCCGGTGCTCAACAAGATGGACTTGCCGCAGGCGGACCCTGATCGCGCCAAGGCTGAAATCGAAGACGTGATCGGCATCGACGCCTCCGACGGCATTCCGTGCTCTGCCAAGACCGGTATGGGCGTGGAAGACATTCTGGAAGCGGTTGTGGCCAAGATGCCGCCCCCCAAGGGCAACGCCGATGGCCCTTTGCGAGCCATGATCATCGACGCTTGGTTCGACAACTACGTGGGCGTGGTCATGCTGGTGCGCGTGGTCGATGGTTCGCTCAAGAAGGGCGAGCGCATCCGTCTGATGGCGACCAACTCGGTCTACCCTGTCGACCACCTTGGCGTGTTCACGCCCAAGTCAGTTGACCGGCCTCAGTTGAACGCAGGCGAAGTGGGCTTTGTCATCTGCGGTATCAAGGAACTGGCCGCAGCCAAGGTGGGTGACACCATCACCGTTGAAAAGAAGCTGCCCAACAATGCGGGGCCTGCTGAGCAGCCGCTGCCTGGCTTCAAGGAAATTCAACCGCAGGTGTTCGCAGGGCTGTACCCCAGCGAGTCCTCTGAATACGACCAGTTGCGCGACGCGCTGGAGAAGCTCAAGCTCAACGACAGTTCGCTGCGATACGAGCCGGAAGTCTCGCAAGCGCTGGGCTTTGGCTTCCGCTGCGGCTTCCTGGGCCTGTTGCACATGGAAATCGTGCAAGAGCGTCTGGAGCGCGAGTTCGATCAAGACTTGGTCACCACCGCTCCCAGCGTGGTCTATCAAGTCGAGTTGATGGATGGCACGGTCATCGACGTGGAAAACCCATCCAAGATGCCGGACGTGGGGCGTATTCGTGAAATTCGCGAGCCCATCGTGACTGTGCACCTGTACATGCCACAGGACTATGTCGGCCCGGTCATGACCTTGGCCAATCAGAAGCGTGGCGTGCAGATGAACATGGCCTACCACGGTCGTCAGGTCATGTTGACCTACGAAATGCCCTTGGCTGAAATCGTGCTCGACTTCTTCGACAAGCTCAAGTCAGTGTCGCGTGGCTATGCTTCGATGGACTACGAGTTCAAGGAGTACCGTGCCTCTGACGTGGTCAAGGTCGACCTGCTGATCAACGGTGATCGCGTGGACGCCTTGTCCATCATCGTGCACCGTACACAGGCGCAGTACCGTGGTCGCGCCGTGGCCGCCAAGATGCGTGAGCAGATTCCTCGTCAGATGTACGACGTGGCCATTCAAGCGGCGATTGGCGGCAACATCATCGCTCGCGAGAACATCAAAGCGTTGCGCAAGAACGTGCTGGCAAAATGCTATGGCGGTGACATCACCCGTAAGCGCAAGCTGCTCGAAAAACAAAAGGCCGGCAAGAAGCGCATGAAGCAAATTGGTGCCGTCGAGGTGCCACAAGAAGCATTCCTGGCCATTCTCCAAGTGGAAGACTGATGAGTTTCATTACTGGTGCGTTGTACGCCGTCCTGATTGTTTACCTGGGCGGCTGGTATGTGGGTAAATGGCAAGGCAATTTTTCGCTGCTATTGCTGTTGCTGACTTTGGTGACCTTGGCTTACTGGTTGGCTGAGCGGTTCAAGTTCCGTCCGGCGCGTGAAGCCGCTGCGGCGAATCTGGTTGCGCAAGATGAAGCACGTCGTGCGCAACTGGCCAGCCAAGGTATTGCGCAGGTCGACAGCAATGTGGCTGAAGCCCGTGAGAAGCTGTTGGCGCAACCCTGGTGGCTGGACTGGACTGCGGGTCTCTTTCCCGTCATTTGTGCCGTGTTCCTGATGCGCTCGTTCCTGTTCGAGCCGTTCAAGATCCCATCAGGTTCGATGGTGCCGACCTTGCTGGTGGGCGACCTGATTCTTGTGAACAAGTTTCACTATGGCATCCGCTTGCCGGTGATCAACAAGAAGGTCATTCCGAATCACGACCCCAAGCGCGGGGATGTCATTGTGTTCCGCTACCCCGTCAACCCCAGCCTTGATTACATCAAGCGGGTCATTGGTGTGCCAGGCGATGAAATCGCTTACTTGAACAAGAAGTTGACCATCAATGGCAAGCCGGTGGAGTCCACGCCTTTGGAGGACTTCTACGACGACGAGACCATGCGTTACTTCATGCAGTATTCCGAGAAGGTCGATGCTGTGACCCATCGCTTACTGATTGACAAGAACCGTCCCCCCTACATCCCTCAACAGTTCGTCGAGCAGTTTGCATTCAAAGATGAAAACTGCCGCTACAGCGGTGAGGGCGTTGTCTGCAAGGTCCCAGCCGGACACTATTTCGTCATGGGCGACAACCGAGACAATTCCCAAGATTCCCGTTTCTGGGGCTTTGTTCCCGACGAAAATATCGTGGGTAAGGCTTTTGTCATCTGGATGAATTTTGGCAACCTCAAGCGCTTGGGCTTTTTCCAGTAATGCTTGCTGTCAGGAGACGACATGACCATGAAGTTCGGTGATCGTTCTAAGCGCCAGTCTCAGTCTGGTATCACGCTGTTGGGCCTGATCTTTTGGGCTGTTTTACTCAGCGCGGTTGTGCTCGTGGCGATGAAGGTCTTCCCCGCCATCAACGAATACCGGACCATCCAGTCGATGGTCAACAAGATCGCTCAGACAGGCGCAGCTTCCGTTCCCGAAATTCGTGCTGCGTTCGAGAAAGCGCGTACGGTCGAATATGGCGTCACCTCGGTCACAGGTCGCGATCTCGATATTTCGAAGGAAGACGACAGGATCGTCATCAAGTTTGCCTATGACAAGGAAATTCCGTTGATCGAGCCGGTTTACCTCTTGATCAAGTTCGAAGGGCAGTCTCGTTGAGCTGCCGCAATTGATGGTTTTGTCTCCTTCTTTGAAAGCGCTGCAGACCCGCATTGGGTGCGAGTTTGCCAATCCAGCCTTGCTCGTACGGGCGCTGACCCATAAAAGCTTTGGCTCCGACCATTACGAACGCCTGGAGTTTCTCGGCGACTCGGTTTTGAATCTGGGCGTATCCGATCTGCTCTACGCTCGGTTTGATCGTTGTGACGAAGGTGAGTTGACGCGCGTGCGTGCTCACTTGGTTCGTCAGGACATGCTGCACAAGCTGGCTGTGTCCCTCGGCTTGCCCGATGTTCTGAGGCTCAGCGAAGGCGAAGCCAAAGGAGGAGGGGCGCAGCGCCCATCCATTCTGGCCGATGCCTTGGAGGCCTTGATCGGCGCTGTCTACCTCGATGCCGGGTTTGAATCGGCGCGCCAACTTGTCATTCGCTTGTTTGAGCCCGTCGTGGCCCAAACCACACTGGAAGGCTGGAGTAAAGACGCCAAAACTGCCTTGCAGGAATGGTTGCAAGGGCGCAAGATGCCAGTCCCGACCTACCGCATTGTCGAGACCCGTGGCAAAGCCCACGAACAGCTGTTCGTCGTAGCCTGTGATGTGCAGGTGCTGCCGGCATCTGTTCTGGGTGAAGGTCTGTCGCGTCGCGCGGCCGAGCAGGCCGCCGCGAAGCTGGCGCTCGAACAGCTTATGCAAATGCCCGATATCAAGCCGCCCGTGGCCGCGCGTAAAGCAGCCAAGTCTCCCAGGAACTGATTTTCATGACCCGTAAGCCCGTGGATCCAGCCAGTGCATCTGGCGATGAACTCAACCCATCGCTCGATGAGATGTTGGCCAGCCTGGCCATGGCGCGCAAAGGGGGCGGTGAGGTCGCTGCGCCTGAGCAGGCGCAACGATGCGGTATGGTCGCCATCATTGGCCGCCCCAACGTCGGTAAGTCGACTTTGCTGAACGCATTGGTTGGGCAAAAGGTGTCGATCACCTCGCGCAAGGCCCAGACAACCCGGCATCGCATCACAGGCATCCGCACCGAGGGTTCCGCACAATTTGTGTTTGTCGATACGCCTGGCTTTCAAACCCGTCACACCACCCGAGGCACGGCCGCACTCAACCGGAACCTGAACAAGACGGTTCAGGCGACCTTGGCCGATGTGGATGTCGTGCTTTTCCTGGTAGAGGCGGGGCGGTTCGGGCCTGACGATGCGAAGGTTCTGGCCTTGTGTCCCAAGGACAAGCCCGTCATGCTCGTGGCGAACAAGCTGGACCTGGTGCATCGACGCGAAGACCTCTTCCCTTGGCTGCAGTCTATGCAGCAGCACCACCCCTTTACAGAGTTCATTCCCCTGTCAGCCCAAAAAGAGGCGGACACGCGGCGTTTGCTTGATATCGTCCGTCCCTACCTGTCTGAGCAGGGCTGGTGGTACGACGCTGATGCCCTGACCGATCGCACAGACCGCTTTCTCGCCAGCGAGATCATCCGTGAAAAGCTCTTTCGCCTCACCGGTGATGAGCTGCCCTATACCTCCACGGTGGTGATCGACGCCTATGCGGAGGAGCCTCCGCCGCCCAATAAGCCGAAGGCGACGGGTCTGGTCCGGATTGCTGCCACCATCATTGTCGAGCGTGAGCCTCATAAGGGCATGGTGATTGGCGACAAGGGCGAGCGCCTCAAGCGCATTGGTACCGAAGCTCGCACCGAGCTCGAGCGCCTACTGGGAACCAAAGTGTTTCTGGAAGTGTGGGTGAAAGTTCGCTCTGGCTGGGCCGATGACGACGCTCGCCTGCGCACCTACGGCTACGAGTAATCAGGGCGAAGGGTGTGGCCAAGGTAGCAAGTCGGCAGGGGGAAGCTGCCTTTGTCTTGCACAGCCATGATTGGAGTGAATCCAGCCTGATTCTGGAGTTGTTGACGCGCGATCACGGTCGGGTTGTGGCTGTGGCGAAAGGGGCCAAGAGACCTTATTCCCAACTTCGCCCTGTTCTGATGCCATTTCAGCAACTTCATGTTGCGTTCGGTGCCAAGCGGACGACCGACGCCGAGGTCTGGCTGCTGCGGCACGCCGAGTGGGCGGGTGGTGCGGCGTGGCCTGGCGGCGCTGCTTTGCTGCCAGGGTTCTATTTGAATGAGCTCATCATGCGCTTGACCGCGCGTCACGATCCTCACCCTGCGCTGTTTGATGCCTATGCTCAGGCACTGCAAGCCATGCGTGAGCCGGCGTTGCTTCAGGCGGCCCTGCGCGCCTTTGAGTTGCTCATGCTTCGGGAGTTGGGGCATCTTCCGGATCTGGGGGCTGAGACCGTTTCTCACGCACCGGTTCGTGCCGAGCAAGCCTACGAGCTACATGCGCAACTCGGCGTGGTCGCTGCACGCTGGGGCGACGACGAGAACAAGCCGGTGACACTGGGTGGCGACACCTTGTCGCAGTTGGAACTGGCCCTTCAGTCTCCGGTGCGAACATTCCCGGGCTTGATGGCGGTTTGCGTTCCGGTTTTGGCTGAGCTCAAAGCCATTTCTCGGGCCTTGATTCACTATCATCTTGGTTCGCAGCCGCTTCGCACGCGGCAGTTGATGATCGAACTCCAACAACCATGACATTTTCTGGTTCTCAATTGACCTCAATGGATGCGCCCCTGCTGGGGGTCAACATTGATCACGTGGCCACACTGCGCAATGCCCGCGGCGGCTATTTCCCGGATCCCATTGCTGCGGCTCAGTTGGCGGTGGAGGCGGGCGCTGACATCATCACCTTCCACTTGCGTGAGGACCGTCGTCACATCAAGGATGAAGATGTGGTCAGGCTCAAGGCTGAGATCCAAGTGCCGCTGAACTTCGAAGCGGCCGTGACGGACGAGATGCTCGACATCATTGAGCACACTCGCCCCGAACACGTTTGCCTGGTGCCCGAACGGCGCCAGGAAGTCACCACCGAAGGGGGGCTCGATGTCGTGGGCCAGTTTGCTCGCGTTCAAGGAGCCTGTTCGAGGCTGGCTCAGGCTGGGTGTCGCGTGTCACTGTTCATTGGCGCCGATCCTGCCCAAATTGATGCATCAGCCAAGGCTGGGGCGACCTGTGTGGAGTTGCATACAGGCCCGCTCGCGCATGCCTGGTGGGACAAGGACGAGGCCCGAGTGCAGGCGGAACTGGCGCGACTGCGAACCGGTTTGCAGCATGCAAGGGCCCAGGGACTCAGAACACATGCAGGGCATGGGTTGGCCTTGTCCAATGCACTGAGTGCTTCCGCTGTGTCGGGAGGGGTGAGTAGCACGGCTTTGGTTGCAGCTTTGCCTGAGGTGGCTGAATTGCACATTGGCCACGCCTTGATTGGGCACTCGGTTTTCGTCGGCATGCGACAGGCCATCGCTGACTTCAAGGCTGAAGCCATCCGAGCCCGACGCGCTGCTGCGATGGTGGGCTGAGAGGTGCGCAGTTGATTGTCGGTATCGGAACCGATCTGTGCGATACCGGTCGCCTAGCCAAGGCCTTGGCTAGACACGGCGACGCGTTTGCGCGGAAGATTTTGGGCGATGACGAATGGGCGATCTATCAGGATCGAGTCGTTCGTGCCCCTGAGCGAGGCCTGAGGTTTCTGGGTACTCGCTTCGCGGCCAAAGAAGCATTTTCGAAAGCCATCGGTTTGGGCATGGTGCATCCCATGGGGTGGCACTCCTGCCAGCTATTGAACGAGGAGTCAGGTCAACCTGCGTTTGTTTTGGGTGGGGATCTGGCGTATTGGTTTAACGAGAAAAAGTGGCGAGCGCATGTCAGTGTTTCCGACGAAGGGGCTCATGCGCTGGCTTTTGTCCTGATTGAAACGGTTTGATCACATGAGCAAAAAGAAAAGATCTCAGAGCAAAGGTACGAGCGAGTTGGCTATGGCCGTCTCGCACGCCCCAGTGGTGCTTGACATCGAAGGCTTGACCCTGAATGACGATGATCGGCGCCGTTTGATGCACCCCTTGACCGGTGGCCTTATTCTGTTTGCCCGCAACTGGAAGGACCGGGCGCAGCTGACCACACTGTGCACGGAAATCAAGTCCATTCGCCCGGATGTGCTGATTTGCGTGGACCACGAAGGTGGGCGCGTGCAACGATTCAAGACGGACGGGTTCACCCATGTTCCTCCCATGCGCAGCCTGGGCGAGATGTGGATGAATGATGGCAAGGGCGGCGAGGGGGCCGGTGCCATGGCCGCTACCGATGCTGCAACCGCCTGCGGCTATGTTCTGGCCAGCGAGTTGCGTGCCTGTGGGGTCGATTTGACCTTCACTCCTGTGCTCGACCTGGACTGGGGCGAAAGCGGTGTCATTGGCGATCGTGCCTTCCACCGCGATCCCAAAGTGGTTACCGTGCTGGCCAAGAGCGTCATGCATGGACTGCTGCAGGCTGGCATGGCCAATTGTGGCAAGCATTTCCCCGGGCACGGCTACGTGAAAGCTGATTCTCATGTCGACATTCCAGTCGATAAGCGCAGCCTCAAAGCCATTTTGCAAGACGATGCCAAGCCCTATGAATGGATGAGCACCTCGCTGACCAGCGTGATGCCAGCGCATGTGATCTATCCGAAGGTGGACAGTCAGCCAGCAGGGTTCTCGCAGCGTTGGTTGCAAGACATTCTGCGAGCTCAAATGGGCTTCACTGGCGTGATCTTCAGTGATGACTTGAGCATGGAAGGCGCCAGTGTGGCGGGCAGCCATACCCAGGGCGCGATTGCCGCGCTCAACGCAGGGTGTGACATGGTCTTGCTGTGCAATCAATCCCTCAACGGTGGCGCAGCGGTCGACGCGTTGCTGGATGGCTTGACCGAGGCGCTGGCTGCTGGCGATTGGGTTGCCAGCCCTGATAGCGAGGCGCGCCGCCTCGATCTGTTGCCGCAGACGGCTCCCATGACCTGGGACGAGCTGATGCACAGCCCGGTCTACCAGCAGGCGCTGAGCAAATTGCCTCGGTAAGGTTGATTGAGCTGACCTGCTGTTCACAGCAGGTCTTGGGGCGAGTCAGATGCATCGCGCCCAATGAAGAAAGGGGACCGTCAGGTCCCCTTTCTGCTTTACCTTGTTGCCTCGGGCGCTCAGTGTTGGCGCTCAAAGGGCAAGGTGATGTGGCTGAGATCTTTGCGCGTCTCGACCAGAACCAGCGGGCCTTCATCCACGATTTGAACGGGCTTGCGTTCGCGCGGGACATGAACGGGCTTGGGCTCGTTGGCGATGGCTTCCTGCACGGCACGGATTTTGTCCGCATCCGAATTCACCCATTCCAGGCCGGCGGACTGAGCAATGCCGTGCAATTCTTGCAGTGGCAGCACATATGGCTCAGCGCGAACTGCTGCAGGAGCAGGCGCTTGCTCCACCGGGGCGGGCGCAGGAGCGGGTTCCGTCGCAGCGGGAGCCACCAGATCAGGCTGAGCGGGTGCAACAGCGGTGTTGGCGGCGGCTTCGGTCACGGACGCCTGAACTGCTGCCTCGACTTCTGTAGTCGCTGGTGTGCCCTGATCTTGCGTGGCACTTTCAACGTTGGCTTCGCCTTGCTCGGTGCGCTCGCGTCGGTCGCGACGATAGCGATCGCGGCTACGACGAGCGCGCCCGTCTTCTTCTGTGCGCTCGTCGCTCGAGACGGGGGCTTGTTCGGTTGCGGCGGCGCCAGTTGCTTCAGAGCCGATGTCGGTGGTTTCAACCGTGTTCTGGCCCTCTTCGCGCTCGCCGCGACCACGACCGCCTCGACGGCGACGACGGTTGCCATCACCGCGCTCACCACCGTTGGTGTCGGTGGTGCTGTCGGCGCTAGGCTCATTCGTCAAAGCGGTGGTCAGGCTGGTCTCTGCTGCGGCCTGGGCCTCGCGGTTCGGGCGTTCGGTGCGTTCACCACGCTGGCGACCGCGACGGCCGTCGTTACGGCTGTTGGTCGATTCGTCGCGTTGGGCGTCGCCATTCTGGCTTTGCGCACCGACTTCGCTGGTCGCCAACTGTTGGCGGTCTTCGCGTTGGTTGCGGCGACCTTGACGGCCTTCGCCACCGCGTTCACCTCGGGGGCTGCGCTCACCGCCGCGTTCAGCGCGCTCACCGCGTTCGCCACGGTCATTGCGGCGTTGGCCGTCACGACGGCTGTTGCCGCCACGGTTGCCGGGTTTGGTGCTCTCGGCCTCTTTGGCTTCGGTTTTGGGTTCGGGCGTGGGGGCGGCCACGGCAGGGGCTGCGCTCGCACCGCTGAACAGGCGCTTGAGCCAACCGAAGAAGCCACCGGTAGCGGGCTTGGCTTGAGCTGGGGCTGCGGGTGGGGCCACAGCGATGGGAGCCTCCAGGGCTGGCTCATGCTTGGCCGGCGCCACTGGCGCAGGTTGATCGGGCAGCACGCCCTTGATCACCGGCTCTTGCTTGGGCTTGGCTTTCTCGCGACGAGTGATGCCGACTTCGTCGTCCTGTTCTTCGATCATGGTGTAGCTCGCTTGGATGTTTTCCAGGCGAGGGTCGTCATGACGCAGGCGTTCCAGCTTGTAGTTCGGGGTCTCGAGGTGCTTGTTTGGCACCAGCAGCACAGTGACGCGCTGCTTGAGTTCGATCTTGGTGATTTCCGTGCGCTTCTCGTTGAGCAGGAAGGAGGTTACCTCCACGGGCACTTGGACGTGCACGGCGGCGGTGTTGTCCTTCATGGACTCTTCTTGAATGATGCGCAGGATTTGCAGCGCCGACGATTCGGTATCACGGATGTGGCCGGTGCCGTTGCAGCGCGGGCAGGTAATGTGCGAGCCTTCCGACAGGGCGGGGCGCAAACGCTGACGCGACATTTCCAGCAAGCCGAACTTCGAGATTGAGCTGAACTGCACGCGCGCGCGGTCATAGCGCAGGGCGTCACGCAGGCGCTGCTCCACCTCACGGCGGTTCTTGCTGTCCTCCATGTCGATGAAGTCCATGACGATCAGGCCACCCAGATCGCGCAGACGCATCTGACGGGCAATTTCGTCGGCCGCTTCCAGGTTGGTGCGGAAAGCGGTTTCTTCGATGTCGCCGCCTCGAGTGGCGCGCGCCGAGTTCACGTCAACCGACACGAGTGCTTCGGTGTGATCGATCACGATGGCGCCACCGGAAGGCAGGTTCACCGTGCGGCTGAAGGCGGTCTCGATCTGGTGTTCGATCTGGAAGCGGGCGAACAGTGCGGCGTCGTCGCGGTAGCGCTTGACGCGGTTGGCTGTGTCGGGCATGACATGCAGCATGAACTGCTTGGCTTGCTCGTAGATGTCGTCCGTGTCGATCAGGATTTCGCCAATATCCGCAGTGAAATAGTCGCGGATGGCGCGGATGACCAAGGACGATTCCTGATAAATCAGGAAGGCGCCTTTGCTGCCTTGTGCGGCCTCATCGATGGCCGTCCACAGCTTGAGCATGTAGTTCAAATCCCACTGCAACTCGGCAGGGGTGCGGCCAATGCCGGCGGTGCGGGCGATCAGGCTCATACCCTTGGGGTACTCGAGCTGATCCATGGCTTCCTTGAGTTCTTCGCGCTCGTCGCCCTCAATGCGACGGCTCACGCCACCCCCACGAGGGTTGTTGGGCATCAGAACCAGGTATCGACCAGCCAAGGAAATGAAGGTGGTCAGAGCTGCGCCCTTGTTGCCACGCTCTTCCTTTTCCACCTGAACCAGCAGTTCCTGGCCTTCCTTGATGACGTCCTGGATCTTCGCCGAGCGGACTTCGACGCCATCCTTGAAGTACTGACGTGAAATTTCCTTGAATGGCAAGAAGCCATGGCGCTCTTCGCCGTAATCGACGAAGCAGGCCTCCAGAGAGGGTTCAACGCGGGTGACAACAGCCTTGTAAATGTTGCCCTTGCGTTGTTCTCGGCCCTCGATCTCAGTTTCGAAATCGAGCAGTTTTTGTCCGTCAACAATGGCCAGGCGCCGTTCTTCCGGCTGCGTGGCGTTGATCAGCATGCGCTTCATGTGGTCTCCACAGTTCGTTCGAGACCGCGCCTGGATGGCGCAGGCGCAGCCTCAAATCACCCCAGGCTTTACAGCCAGAGGCAGCTTCATGCACGAGCAACGAAGTTGAACCGGGAAGGAATTGCCGTGAATGCGTCAGACCCGAGAGGGTCAATGACGCAGGGGCGCGCGCGTCGAGACTTGGACACGGGGCTGTTGCCACTCCATGCACCATAGCCACCCGAAAACCAATGGGGCGGCTGAGCTAGCGTAGGGGGTGGAAGAAGCGGGCGCATCTATCAGATCCGATCCAGAGACGCGATAGCAAGCGCTGCGTGACACCTTCTGGGTGTCAGGGCGCGGCAGGCTAGGCAGATTCGGATACAGGATGGGCCGTTGCACGTGGGCAGTCACTCGACACAGAAACCAGCGCTAGGCACGCTGGTCTCAGAAAAACCTTGATTCGTGGTTCGATCTACGTCGGCTCTGACAAGCGCTGCAAGAAGGCAAGGCCACACCTTGGGTGGTCTTCTCCGACTCGGCAACCCTTGTTGCATCACCATCGATTTTGGCGGGACTCCCCGCCGAGCCTTGTCATGTTTGCTCAGTCAGACCATCTCAAAAGGTAAACTCCGGTCTGGCTTTGCCGTTTCTTGCTGCCGATATCGCGCAGGCAATATCAACAAACAATACATTTCATAACGTGGCTCAGCCCATTATAGGTGCGAAATCCGCACTTTCTCGCGCCAAAAAAACCGGGAAATCCCAGCCCGCGCCAGCGGTTAAGGCTGCGCCAACCCAGGTCTCTGCGGCTGTGCAACACCTCACGGTGGATGAGGGTGGGGCTGGCCAGCGCCTGGATAATTTCCTCATCAAGGTGCTCAAGGGCGCCCCCAAGACCTTGGTGTACCGGATCATTCGCAGTGGCGAGGTTCGTGTCAACAAGGGGCGAGCGGCCGCTGACACCCGGTTGGAGGTTGGCGATGAGGTGCGGGTGCCACCCCTGCGCTTGACCGAGAAAACCGAGAACGTCGCACCTGCGAGAGAATTCCCGGTCTTGTTTGAGGATGAGTACCTCCTGGCCATCAACAAACCCGCCGGGGTGGCCGTACACGGAGGAAGTGGCGTCAGTCATGGCGTGATCGAGCAGTTGCGACGAGCTCGGCCTCAGGCCAAGTTCCTGGAGTTGGTGCACCGACTCGATAAGGAAACCTCGGGAATCTTGTTGATTGCCAAGAAACGGGGGGCTCTGGTCGCTTTGCAGGATTACTTTCGGCATCGTCAAGCCCACAAAACCTATGCCACCTTGGTGATCGGCGCTTGGCCGGAGCAGAAAAAGGTCATCGATGTGGCCTTGCACAAGTATTTGACGGCGGAGGGCGAGCGTCGGGTGAAGGCGGTCGCGCAAGATGATGATGCCGGCAGACGGTCGATTTCGATCGTGCGCGTGGTTCAGCGTTACGAGCAGTATTCCCTCCTTGACGTCACGATCAAAACAGGTCGGACCCACCAGATCCGCGTTCACCTGTCGCACGAGGGGCATCCGATTGTGGGCGACGACAAATACGGCGACTTTGCGCTCAACAAGCAGTTGGCCAAGGGCGATGCCCGTTTTGTCCGTATGTTTCTACATGCGCGGTATCTTCGATTGCCTCACCCTGTGACCGGGGAAGATCTCGTGCTTGAGGCACCTATTCCGCCGGATTGCCAAGCCTTGCTTGATACCCTTTCTTGAGTACTTACGCAATGAACACCGCTTCCAATGATGTCCTGCGACCGCGTCAATACGATCTGGTGGTGTTTGACTGGGACGGTACGCTTTACGACTCTACGGCGCTGATCGTCAAGGCAATTCAATCAGCTTGTGCGGACCTCGGTCTGCCCGTTCCGCCGCGCTCAGAGGCCGCCTACGTGATTGGACTGGGATTGCACGACGCGTTGGCCCACGTGGCGCCCACGCTGCCACCTGAGCGTGTGCCTGAATTGGGGCTGCGCTACCGGCATCACTATTTCGCGAGCCAGCACGAACTGAGCTTGTTCGAAGGCACGCTCGATTTGTTGGCCGCACTCAAAGCTCGTAACCATTGGTTGGCGGTGGCAACCGGCAAGTCTCGTCAAGGCTTGAATGAGGCGCTGACCCATGTCGAACTCAAGGGCGTGTTTGATGGCACCCGGACGGCGGACGAAACCGCTTCCAAGCCTCATCCGATGATGTTGCAAGAGTTGATGGCGGAATTCGGTGTCGAGCCCGATCGAACTTTGATGATTGGTGACACCACGCATGATCTGCAGTTGGCCGCAAATGCCGGCACACACAGCGTGGCGGTCAGTTATGGGGCACATCAGCCAGATACGTTTGCCGCGTTCAGCCCGCGGTATGTTGCCCACTCCATGGCTGATCTGCATCAGTGGTTGATCGAGCATGCCTGAACTGAATATGGTTTGGCAGCCGCTTTGCCAGTCAAGCGACCTGGAAGAGTCTGGGCGCGCGGTTCTGTTTGATGTCATCGAGTTCGGGCATACGGTTCAGGCCTTTGCGGTACGGCATGACAATGTCGCGGTGGCTTATCTGAACCGGTGTGCGCATGTCCCTACAGCCATGGATTGGCAGGAGGGGCAATTTTTTGACCAGGATAAGCGCTTCATCATCTGTTCGATACATGGCGCGATGTATGAGCCATTGAACGGACGCTGCGTGGCTGGTCCCTGTCCGGGAGCACGTCTCCTGTCTATTGAGTTGAAAGAAGAGGGGGGCGAGGTGTTCTGGCGCCCCACAGATCGTTTTCAACCCGTTTTTTAATCAAATCCAGTCGATCTAGAGTCATCTGATGAGCGATCAAGATTCCAAATCCGTCGACCTGTCTGCGACGCAAAATGCATTGTTGAGCCAATTCGCGCGGGCCTACCTGGACCAGCAGCGCCGGGAGCAGCGTTGGCGTTGGTTCTGGCGCTCGGTCTGGTTGCTGGTTGCGGCCAGCATGATCTGGGCGACCATCGAGAGCGTGCCTTCCGCCACGGCACCTGTGAAGCCTCACACTGCGTTGGTCGAAATTCGCGGGGAAATTGCTGCGGAAACCGATGCCAGCGCCGACAGCTTGATGACAGCATTGCGCAGCGCATTTGAGGATGCGGGCGCGCGTGCCGTTGTGCTGCGGATCAATTCGCCGGGCGGTAGCCCGGTTCAGGCAGGGTTGGTCAACGACGAGGTTCGGCGCCTGAAGGCGCTGCATAAAAAGAAGGTCTACGCCGTGTGTGAGGAAATGTGTGCCTCAGCGGCCTACTACATCGCGGTTTCGGCGGACCAGATCTATGTCGACAAGGCTTCGTTGGTCGGTTCCATTGGGGTGCTGATGGACAGCTTCGGCTTCGTGGGCATCATGGACAAGCTTGGTATCGAACGTCGGTTGATGACCGCAGGCGAAAACAAAGGCATGCTCGACCCGTTCTCTCCCCGGAATCCCAGGCAGGATGGCTTTGCCCAGTCCATGCTGGATCAAATCCATCAACAGTTCATCCAGGTGGTGCGCGCAGGTCGAGGCAAGCGCTTGAAGGAAACACCCGAGACCTTCTCCGGGTTGTTCTGGAATGGCCAGAACGCGGTTGAGTTGGGTCTGGCTGATGGCCTGGGCAGCCTCGATCAGGTGGCCCGTGACATCGTCAAGGCCGAAGACATTGTGGATTACACCCTGAAGGAAAACCTCGCAGAGCGTCTTGCCAAGCGATTTGGGGCGGCAATTGGCGCCGGTGCGGTTCGTGCCGCACGCTCATCCGCTTCGATTCACTGAATAGGCTTCACCGAGGGCTGGACGTTATCCAGCCCTTCTACGAGGCGTCGAGCGGCGTCGTTGGACAGCGTCAACAATTGCGCGATGTCCGCGATGTCATCTGGCAGTGCGGCCAAGGCATGGGGGTCCTGCCAGCCGTATTGCGTGTGACGGGCGAGACGAACCGCCAACATCACGGTGCGCACCTTGGGGTGGTGGGCGTTGTGGTCATCGGTGGTTTGGCGAAGCAACTCGGGCAGGTGCCAGTGTTGCATCAGAGATTGTCCGAGGTCGACCAGCTCGATGCCCAAGACCTCGTTCTGGATGTCGGCTGAGCGAATATGGAAATCTGCTTTCTGGCGCCGTGCCATTTCCGTGGCCAGCTTGGGGGCATGGCACCACAACAGCATTTCGGCGAAGTCGTGCAACAGGGCGGCCTCTTGCATGACCATCACGTCTTCATCTTGGCGGTGCACGGCAAACCGCAGCGCAAAGTTGGATGCCCGCCGCGCACGCGTGATGACTTTCAATAAGCCGCTGAGAGCCTCAGGGTAGGGGCGCAGCCAAGAAAGCACGTCGGGGGTGCTGGCAAAAGCTTTGAAGAACGGCCCGACCCCCTGCATCACGATCGCCCCGACCAGTGCTTCTGGGGGCTCGATGCTCTGGCGCATGCACATCCGAGAGACATGCACCAAGACCTTCAGGGTCATCAATGGGTCATTGCCGAAACTGTCTGCCAAGGTGTGGGCATCAACTGATCCGTTGGCCTCTTCAATCGCATGAAGTTGGGCCATTTCGGCGACAGAGCCGGGCAGCACGGGAATTTCAGCGTCAGAAAACGCCTGGGTCCAGGCTCGTAACGATGAAAGTGGTTCGTCGATCATGGGCTGCAATGTGGTGCGCCTGTCATGATCTGTTTATCGGCACAAACCGCGATGTGACAAATCAGGGCGCACCCGCGGTTTGTGCTTTGCTGCATGAAGAGGGCCAACTTTTCACGATAAATCGTGTCAAGTTGGCCACAGTTCAAGCTCGCGGCGATCAGTTGCCGCCCAGCAGAGCCGACTTCAGGTCGGAGTCAACAGGCTTCTCGCCCAGCCAGATCTTCAGCATGGCCTTGTAGAAGTCGTCGCCGGAGATCTCGCTGCCTTTTTGTTGGCCATTCACCGACACGCGCAGACCGACGCCAGGCACGCTGGTCATGTGGATCACGGTGCCTTCCTTGACGGTACCGAAGGTCAGCATCAGGTTGCGCAGTTGGTCCAGCTTGGGTTGGAACTTGGCGATGTCAGCGTCGCTGTTGTTGGCCTTGAAGCCGTCGATCATGGCCTCAGCGAACTTCTCGCCGGTCAGTTCGCGCAGCAAAACGATCTGCATGCTCTTGGCGCCAGCGGTGTTCAGTGCCTTGCCTTCGGAGGACACCTTGCTAGGCAGATACAGGCCAGCAGCGTACACGTCAACGATGATCTTGACGCGAACGCCTGCGCCGTTGAGGACCAGGTTCTGGCCAGCCACTTGCAGGTTGTCTTCAAATTTGGCGCTCTTGACTTGAACGGCGGCCAGGGCGGGCATGGCAGCGACAGCGGCGGCCAGGATCAACGAGCGTGCGAACGATTTCATTGCTTTCTCTCCGAAAAAAGGGGAATGGCAGGTTTATTAACGTGGCTACCTGCTTCGAGTTGACGACCATAGCGCAAAAATCGCCTTCTCCAATTGGGGCAACCCTAGGGGAAGCCCTCCGCTTGAGGGGCGGAAAGGCAACGAATCCCGCGTTTGAGTGCTCGCTTGCAGGCAGAATCACGGAACCGTTAGAAAGAGCACTGCATGGCATTCCTCGTCATCGATATTGGCAATACCCGCCTGAAGTGGGGTCTCTACGAAAAAGCCTCACCTGGCGCTGCCTTGATGGCACATGGGGCCGTGGTGTTGGAGGACATCGATCACCTCTGGGACACGGCTTGGAAAGATTTGCCTCGACCTCAGGCCATGCTGGGTTGCGTGGTAGCGGGTGAGGTCATCAAGCGTCGGGTCGAGGAGCAGTTGTCGGTCTGGGGCTTGAAGCCGCGCTGGTTGGTTTCGGGGGCTCAGGCAGGCGGTGTGATCAACGGCTACGAGCATCCACAACGTCTGGGTTCAGACCGTTGGGCGGCCATCATCGGGGCACGTCAGCGCGCCATCTCGAGCCAGCCCGGCAACCCTCCACCGGTTTTGGCTGTGATGGTCGGAACGGCGGTCACAGTCGACGCTGTCGATCAGGATGGTCGCTTCCTGGGGGGCTTGATCATGCCCGGATTCGGTTTGATGTATCGCGCACTCGAAAGCGGTACAGCGGGCCTGAAGGTGCCGACGGGTGAGGTGCGCGATTTCCCTACAAACACCAGTGATGCACTGATGAGTGGGGGCACCGATGCCATTGCCGGTGCGATTGAGCGCAGTCTGCGGCGTCTGGCCAAGAAAACGGGCCGCCAGCCGATGTTGATCATGTCTGGCGGCGCCGTCTCAAGGCTGTCTCACGTAGAAGAGTTGCCCGGCAGCATCGTTGAAAACCTGATTTTCGAAGGGCTTCTGACGCTGGCCGAGTCTGCTGTCACAGAATGAAGCGGGAGAGGTCTTCGTTGTGAGCCAACTCGGCCAGGCGACGATCCACCTCAGCCGCGTCGACCTCGTGAGTCTGGCCACTGAGATTAGGGGCGTTGAAGGACAACTCCTCCAGTAGTCGCTCCATCACAGTCGACAGGCGGCGAGCACCGATGTTTTCAGTGCGTTCGTTTACTTCGTAGGCGATCTGTGCCAGGCGCTTGATGGCGTCGGGCGTGAAGCTCAAGGTCACGCCCTCTGCGGACAGAAGGGCCTGGTATTGCTTGATCAGGCTGGCTGTAGGCTGGGTCAGAATGGCCTCGAAGTCGTCCACAGAGAGCGACGACAACTCCACCCGAATGGGGAAGCGCCCCTGCAATTCTGGAATCAGGTCGCTCGGCTTGTTGAGGTGGAAGGCACCCGAGGCAATGAACAGAATGTGATCTGTCTTGACCATGCCGTATTTGGTACTGACCGTGGTGCCCTCGACCAAGGGCAACAGATCGCGCTGAACGCCTTGGCGAGACACCTCTGCAGTTTGTCCCTCGGAGCGGCTCGCCACCTTGTCAATTTCGTCAATGAACACGATGCCGTTCTGTTCGGCGCGTTCCAGTGCGCGGGTGCGAACGTCGTCTTCGTTGAGCAGTTTGGCAGACTCTTCCTCGATGAGTTGGGTGCGTGCGTCTGCGACCGTGACCTTGCGGGTTTTGCGCTGGTTCTGTCCCATTTGCGAGAACATGCCACGCAATTGTTCGGCCATGTCTTCCATGCCGGCTGGGCTCAGAATTTCTACCGCAGGCGAGCGGTTCTCGGCCAAGTCGATCTCGATTTCCTTGTCGTCCAGTGAGCCTTCACGCAAGCGCTTGCGCATGACTTGGCGAGCGGTGCTGTCGCTGGCGCTGGCAGACGGGGCGAGGCCGAATTCACTGCGCGGAGGGGGGACCAGCACGTCGAGCAGGCGCTCTTCTGCCGCATCTTCCGCCTTGGCTCGCTGCAGTTTCATTTGCCGCGTGCGTTCCTGTTTGATGGCCGACTCGACCAGATCGCGGATGATGGTGTCGACGTCTTTGCCCACGTAGCCGACTTCCGTGAACTTGGTGGCTTCGACCTTGATGAACGGTGCGTCAGCCAACTTGGCCAAGCGGCGGGCAATTTCGGTTTTGCCTACGCCGGTCGGGCCAATCATCAAGATGTTTTTGGGCGTGATTTCGCCGCGCAATTGCGCATCAACTTGCTGGCGGCGCCAGCGATTGCGCAAGGCAATGGCGACGGCTCGCTTGGCCTGCTTCTGGCCGATGATGTGTTGATCCAGTTCGCTGACGATTTCCTGGGGAGTCATGCTCATGACAGGGTCTCGATGAGGTGGTTCTGATTGGTGTAAATGCACAGATCGCCAGCGATCTCCAGCGATTTTTTGACCATTTCGGCCGCAGTCAGCGTGGTGTTGGCGTGAAGCGCGCGTGCGGCCGCCTGAGCATAGGCGCCACCCGAGCCAATGGCGATGATGCCGTGCTCGGGTTCAAGAACGTCGCCATTGCCGGTGATGATGAGTGAGGTTTCGCGGTCGGCCACCGCCAGCATCGCCTCCAGGCGGCGCAGCACACGATCGGTGCGCCAGTCTCGAGTCAGTTCAACGGCTGCTCGGGCCAGGTGGCCCTGGTGTTTTTCAAGCTTTGCCTCAAACCGCTCGAACAGCGTAAACGCGTCTGCGGTTGCGCCAGCGAAGCCGGCCAGTACCTGTTCTCGGTAGAGCTTGCGTACTTTGCGGGCACTGGCTTTGACAACGATGTGGCCCAGGGTGACCTGGCCGTCGCCGCCCATGGCGACTTCCCAGCCGGTGGGCGTTTGCCGACGAACGCTGACGATCGTCGTGCCGTGGTATGAGTCCATGTAAGGGGCCCGCTGAAGGCGGGGCGCAGTTGAGTTTGCTGCCAGATGAGGGCTGGCAGCGGGGTTTCAAGCCCCTTTAAACCAACTGGAGTTTGACGCGGGCGTGCTCATTGATGCCCATGGCACCAAAGAACAAGGCGACCAAGCGGTGGGGATTGATGAAGTTCACCCCACGATCCTCGGCGCGGCGTGCCAGGACCCAGTTGAGGAGGTCGCCTGCAGCGATGAAGTCGACCCGAAGCAAATAGGTGCAGTCAATGTCCAGCGAGACGCTTTCACCCAACTGGCTGTCCAGCTCGTTCAGGGTGTTGCCAATGTCGCCGATCAATTGGCCTGACAACTCAAGCGACGCCACTTGCACGAACTCGATCTCGTTGTGCATTTGTGATTCCACAAAGCTGGTCGAGATTTCACTGACATGAGACAGTGGCCGTGAGAGGGGGCTAACGGAGTCGTCGAGGACGCGGACACGCGCCTGAGCGGCTTCCCACGAAGGGGGCGACAGCTCGTAAGTGACGCAGTAGTCAATCGCGACTTCGTCAAAGTCGGTTGGGCGATTGCAAAGGCGAAGCATTTCCAGCCGCAGCATCCAGCAGGCTGGGTCGGCATCACGAACGCCGGTTGGGGCGGTGTCGGCCAGAATGTTGAGCAAATTCTCGACGCCGATCCAGTTGATGTCCTGCTTTTCCTTGGCCCATTGCTGCATCAGTTGGGTCAAACCGGCAGCGCCCTCGGGGCTGACGCGGACGACGTCACTCCAGTCCATGGTCCATGGGCGGGGCATTTGCAGGATTTCCACCCGAAGCTGCGAAACGGCTTCCGTATCAAGCAGGCGAGGGGAGATCCATCCCTCCAGCGTCTTGACGGTCTGGCCTTCATCTTCTTGCGTTTCGACGGCCGGGGCCGCGGCAGGTTGCTCCGCTTCGGGGCTGGCGGGGCTCGCCGCTGCCTTCGCTGCGAGATGATCAGCTACGCGTTGTGGCAGTGAATACCACTGAGGTGCCGACAGGCCAAATTTGTGGACGAACGACACGGCCAGGTTCTCGAACGGCTCGGGCAGGTCCAGAGAACGGTAGAAGTCAAACAGGACCATCCAGGTCTCGGTTTGATCATGGCGCGGGCCACCGGGGTTCACCAAGTCCAGCAGGCAGCGTTCGCACAGGTCGAAATCGGCGTTGGCAAACGCAATCACGGCCTCGTCCAACTCCGGATCATGTACCACCTCCGCCACGTCAAAAGCGTGAGGGTTCAGGAAACCCGATGGAGCAGCCATGGGGGCGGCTACAGGTGCTTCGGCGGGGGGGGCGGGGACAGACGTCGGGGCCGGTTGAGCGGCCAGATCAAAATCAAGCGGTTCGTTGACCGATTGCGTGACCCGGGGGATCGAGTCCATGGCCGAAGGCAGAACCGACGGTTGGGTCGGGGCTACCGGTGACACGGTCGGCTTGGGTTGTTTCAATTCGGTCAGTCGGCCATGACCGGAAACCACTGCCGCAGGCGGGCGCATCAAGCGAGCGGCAGGATCGCCCACCATCTGCATTTCAATCTCGTCGATCTTGGCCTTGACCGCGATGTCGGAGCGTGCGCCATTTTGGGGGCGCGAGTCTGGGTCCAGCCGCGAGGCGGAACCCAGCAGCAAGGCGTTGTCTTGACTCAGCCCCTCACGGCGAATCTTACGGAGCATGTCGAGTTCACGCTTGCGCACGAAGTCATTGCGCCGCTTGCGCTCGATCATGGCCTTGATTTCACTCTTGGCGTATTCGCTTTCGCGGTCATCTTCCGACGCAGGGGCATCCAATTCGGTCCAATCCGTGGTCGGATTGGCGACGAATCTCACCACTTTGCGCAAAAAGCTGCCAGAGTCCTTGCTCATGATTCCTGGGGGCGGAGGGTAAAGGTCAAACGTTTGTCCTCAGCGGTTGAATCAATCGCCAAACATCTTTTGCTTCAGCTCACGGCGTTGCTGCGCTTCCAGCGACAGGGTCGCCGTGGGGCGAGCAATGAGGCGACCCAGGCCAATGGGCTCGCCGGTTTCGTCGCAAAAGCCGTACTCGCCAGAGTCGATGCGAGCCAGGGCTTGTGAGATCTTCTTGAGCAGTTTGCGCTCGCGGTCGCGCGTGCGCAACTCAAGCGCGTGCTCTTCTTCGATGGTGGCGCGATCGGCCGGGTCGGGCACGATCGAGGTGTCTTCACGCAGGTGTTCGGTGGTTTCGCCCGCGTTGGACAGCAAGTCTTCCTTTTGAGCCTCGAGTTGCGCGCGGAAAAAATCCAGCTGCTTCTCGTTCATGTACTCGGCCTCTGGCATGGCCAGCAGTTCAGCCTCGGTCAATTCGCGACCAGACTTGGTCTTCCAGGCGTTGGCGAGTTTGGGGTCAACCTTGGTTGCGGGGGTAGGCATGTTGTCTTGTTTACTGATGGGAGACGACGATCGTGCTGGTGCCGCTGATTTGGCTGATACGACAGCTTCGGCAGTCTTGGCGGAAGCTTGAGTCTTCGCAGACGCAGGCTTGCGGGATTCAGCGGGGGAACTGGTTGAGGTGCTTACCTTTTTGGTAGCCGGCTTGGCAGTTTTCGCCGCGGAGGCGGTGGCTTTGGCGAGGGTCGGAGACTTGGTCACAGGATCCTCCTTCATTCAATGCGAGATCCACAGACAGGTTGTCGATATGTTGACGCATGGCCTGAAACTGCACCATCGCCGTCCTTCCAGATTCTGTTCTTGAAATTCGGGGGAGAGCTCTCGCCCTGATCCCAGAAGCGCGCGGATTGTAGCCACGCTTGCGGGAAATTTTCAGGCGCGAGGCTCCGGGGTAACCATTGGTTTCACCCCAAACATTGTTCCAGTCCAGCTTTGAACAGGTCCTGTGGCAAGTCAATGCCGATGAACACCATCTTGCTGTTCTTGGTTTCGCCAGCGGCCCATTTCGGGCCAACGTCACTGCCCATCAACTGGTGAACACCTTGGAACACGACCTTGCGGTCCATGCCTGAGACATACAAAACGCCTTTGTAACGCAGCATTTTGGGGCCGTAGATCTGAACGATCGAGCCCAGGAAATCTTCCAGCTTTGTGGCGTTAAACGGACGGTTTGACTTGAAGACAAATGACTTCACGTCGTCGTCGTGAGCGTGATGATGCGGGTGGTCGCAGTGATCGCCGTGCGCGTGATCGTGTCCGCAATCATGATGGTGATCGTGATGGTGGCCACCTTCGTTCAGGAAATCGGGGTCGATATCGAGCTTGGCGTTGAGGTTGAATCCCTTCAGATCCAGCACCTCTTGCAGTGGTACTTCACCAAAGTGAACCCGCTTTTGAGGGGCGCGAGGGTTCATGTGCTTGAGTCGATGCGCCAGTGCATCCGCCTCGGCAGGCGTAACCAGATCGGTCTTGCTGATGAAGATCTGGTCGGCAAAGCCGACTTGACGGCGAGCTTCCTGACGATCATCGAGTTGCTTGTCGGCGTGCTTGGCGTCGACCAGAGTGACGATGGCGTCGAGCAGGTACAGCTCGGCGATTTCGTCGTCCATGAAGAACGTCTGGGCCACAGGGCCTGGATCGGCTACGCCGGTGGTTTCGATGATGACGCGATCAAAGGTGAGCGTGCCCGCGCGCTTTTGCTTGGCCAAGTCGGCCAACGTTTCTCGCAGGTCTTCGCGGATCGTGCAACAGACGCAGCCGTTGCTCATCTGAATGATCTGCTCTTCGGTGTCGGCAACGAGGATGTCGTTGTCGATGTTTTCTTCACCGAACTCGTTTTCGATCACGGCAATTTTCTGACCGTGGGCTTCTGTCAGGACACGCTTGAGCAGGGTGGTTTTGCCGCTGCCCAGGAATCCGGTAAGGATGGTGACTGGAATCTGGCTCATATGTTGAGTGTAGCCCCGTAAACGCGGGCGTCGAGGGGCGGTGTGACGGAATTGACATGGGTATGGGGTATTCTTGGGGCATCGTAACCAAGGCACCCCTGCTGTGTCCGAACCTTCCCCTAGTCGCCCCAAGCCGACCGATAAACCCGGTGCCGCGTCTGCGCGTGAGCGTGATCAGCGCAGTCTGTTTGAACGAGTGGTTGAATTTCTTTCGCCCGGCCCCGATTCGACAGACGAGCTCATTGAAACCCTGGCTGAGGCTGAACATCGGGAGTTGATTGAACCCGAATCCCGAGTGATGCTGGAGGGCGTCATTCGTATGGCCGATATGACCGCCGGCGATGTGATGGTGGCCGTCAAGCGCATGGACATGCTTGATATTGACGCGCCGTACGAGCAGATTCTTCAGCAGGTGATCAATACTGGCCATTCCCGGTTTCCAGTTTTCGAAGGCACCCGCGACAACATCATTGGTATTTTGCTGGCCAAAGATTTGCTCAAGCTGCAGCGCGCGCCTGAACTGAATTTGCGGACCCTTCTGCGCGCCCCCGAGTTTGTGCCCGAATCCAAGGGGCTGAATCAAATGCTGCGGGAATTTCGTTCGAATCGAAGTCACCTGGCTATCGTGATCGACGAGTTTGGCAAGACGGCCGGTCTTCTGACCATCGAGGACGTGCTGGAAGAAATCGTGGGTGAAATCGAAGATGAGTTCGATGCAGAAGACGCCCAGTCCAGCATCTTCACGTTGGCCGATGGAAGCAAGCGAGTGGCCGGCGACGCCACGATTGACGATGTCAACGATGCCTTCGGTGCCCAATTGCCGACCGAAGACTTTGACACCATTGGCGGTTTGGTCGCGCACGAATTGGGGCGCGTGCCTCGGCGTGGAGAGTCGGTGGATGTGGGGGGCTTGACCCTCACAGTCATGCTCGGCCGCGGTGGGGCGGTTCGTTGGTTCAAAGTGACTCGGGCGGCGGCATCCGACGCCGCTGAGTCGTGATGCCGGCCTGTTGATCGAGCATGAGGTTGCGTTACAGGCTGGATGGCGGCAAGCACTGGGTGGTCTTGGCTGCGGGTGCACTGCACGCTGTGGCCCTGACTCCCTGGACTGCGCAATTGTGGGCCCCGTTGTCGGCGTGGATGCAAACCGCCGGTTTGCTGACCTTGCTTTGGGTCTTGTCCGTTGTGACGCGGCCAGGGCAGGCTGCGTGGTTGGCCTGGCTCTATGGAGGCATGTGGCTCGTCGGCGGAACGGGTTGGACTTATGTCAGCTTGCATCGATTTGGCGGTTTGCCGTCGTGGTTGGCGGCGTTATCCGTCTTGCTGCTGTCGCTGTTTTTGTCGGTTTACCTGGCTCTGGCTGTTGCTTGCTGGGCGCGTTGGCGTAGACAGATCTGGTGGCGTGATGCCTTGTCTTTTGGGGCATTGTGGCTTTTGGCTGAACTGGCCCGTGCCATGGTCTTGACCGGGTTTCCTTGGGCAGCGAGCGGCTACGGTCTGGTGGACGTGTCGTGGCGTTGGCTGGCGCCATGGCTTGGCGTCTATGGCGTGGGGGCGGTCTGGGCCTGGGCTGTGGCGTGCGTTGTGTTGCTATGGCGTACCAAGCAGGGCGCACTTGCTGTGCTTTCGGCCTCATTGCTGCTTGCCTCGGTGTCGTATCAACCGGAGCGTCCTCTATGGGCGTTTACCAAGCCGTTTGAGCAGCCCTTGACCGTGAGCTTGCTGCAAGGCAACGTTCCGCAAGACGAAAAATTCGTCCCCGAGTTGCAAGTGCCGATGTTGCTGTGGCACGGACGTGAGTTGCTGGCTTCTTCGGCCGATCTGGTCGTGGCGCCAGAGACGGCTGTGCCGCTCTTGCCTTCCCAGCTACCCGAGGATTACTGGGCAGGCTTGCTCAACGGCTTTCGTCGCGGAGACAAGCACGCCTTGTTTGGCGTTCCGCTGGGCAGTTTCGAGCATGGCTACACCAACTCGGTGGTTGGTTTGTCGGCTTCGGCAGCCAAGCTGCCGCAGGGCTACTATCAATACGACAAACACCATCTGGTTCCTTTTGGCGAGTTCATTCCCTTTGGGTTCCACTGGTTTGTGCAGTTGATGAACATTCCTTTGGGTGACTTCTCCCGAGGGCCGTTGGCGCCTGATTCTTTTCCCGTGAAAGGCCAGAGGGTGGCGCCCACCATCTGCTACGAAGACTTGTACGGCGAGGAAATTGCGGCACGCTTCACGGATTCCGCCAAGGCTCCCACGATTCTGGCGAACGTGAGCAATCTGGCTTGGTTTGGCGAGGAGTTGGCCATTTTCCAGCACCACCAGATCGCCCGTATGCGCTCTCTGGAATTCCAGATTCCCACCATTCGGGCCACCAACACGGGGGCCACCATGATTGTTGATGCGGACGGTCGTGTGACACATCAGCTCGCGTCCAACCAGCGCGGTGTGTTGGTGGGGGCGGTGCAGGGCTTTTCGGGGGTGACGGCCTACGCCTGGTGGGCGGGGCGCCTGGGTTTGTGGCCCTTGGTCGCATTGGCTCTCCTGATGGCCGTCCCATTTAATAGAATCGGTGTTTTGCGTCGGTAAAAAAACGGCGCGAGCAATACAACAAAGGCAACAACATGCTGACTTTCCAGCAACTGATCTTGCGTTTGCAAAGCTACTGGGATGCCCAGGGCTGCGCTCTGCTGCAACCCTATGACATGGAAGTGGGGGCAGGTACCAGTCACACGGCTACTTTCCTGCGCGCGCTGGGCCCAGAGCCCTGGAAGGCCGCCTATGTGCAGCCCAGCCGTCGACCCAAGGATGGCCGCTACGGCGAGAACCCGAATCGTTTGCAGCACTATTACCAGTACCAGGTGGTATTGAAGCCGGCTCCCGCCAACATTCTGGAGCTGTATCTGGGCTCCCTGGAGGCCCTGGGTTTCGATCTGAAGAAGAACGACATCCGCTTTGTGGAAGACGATTGGGAAAACCCGACGCTGGGTGCCTGGGGGCTGGGCTGGGAGGTTTGGCTCAATGGCATGGAAGTCACCCAGTTCACGTACTTCCAGCAAGTCGGCGGCATTGACTGCAAGCCCATCACCGGCGAGATCACCTATGGTCTGGAGCGTCTGGCCATGTACCTGCAGGGTGTGGAAAGCGTGTACGACCTGGTTTACGCCCCTGGTGTGAAGTACGGCGATGTCTTCCACCAGAACGAGGTGGAGCAGTCGACCTACAACTTCGAGCACAGCAACGTCGAGTTCCTGCTGGGCGCGTTCACCAACTATGAAACGCAAGCCAAGTACTTGATGGAGCAGCAATTGGCTTTGCCTGCCTACGAGCAGGTGCTCAAGGCTGCCCACACTTTCAATTTGCTCGACGCCCGTGGTGCTATTTCGGTGACCGAGCGTGCAGCCTACATCGGTCGCATTCGTAACCTCGCGCGCAGCGTGGCAGCCAGCTATCTCGACAGCCGGGCTCGTTTGGGCTTCCCCATGGCGCCAAAGGCCTGGGCTGATGAGGTCATCGAACAACTCAATAACAAGAAGGCTGCCTGAACATGAGCACCGCCAATCTCCTCGTAGAACTGTTTGTTGAAGAATTGCCGCCCAAGGCGCTGAAGAAGTTGGGCGAGTCCTTTGCGGGCGCATTGGCTGACAGCCTGAAAGCCCAAGGGCTGGCTGGTGCGGATGCCGCCGTTACGCCTTTTGCGTCTCCACGGCGCTTGGCTGTGCACGTGACTGGTGTGGCGACCAAAGCGGCTGACCAGGCCATCCAGCAGAAGTTGATGCCTGTGACTGTGGCTTTGGACGCCAATGGCCAGCCCACCCCCGCATTGCTGAAAAAACTGTCGGCTCTTGGCGTCGGCCCCGAGGTGGTGCCTCAACTCAAGCGCGCCCCAGATGGCAAGGCCGAGGCCTTGTTCCTCGACAGCGTGAAGCCGGGCGCCACATTGGCCGAAGGCCTGCAGAAGGCGCTCGACGAGTCTTTGGCCAAGCTGCCGATTCCCAAGGTCATGACCTATCAGTTGGAACAAGGTGACGGTGAAGGCTTCCAGCCTGGTTGGACCAGTGTGAATTTCGTGCGTCCCGCTCACGGTTTGGTTGCGTTGCATGGTGACCAGGTTGTGCCCATTTCGGCGCTGGGCCTGAAATCGGGCCGCGAGACACAAGGCCATCGCTTCGAGGCCAAGGTGTCGCCGGTCGTGCTTCGCCATGCCGATGGCTACGCGGCGCAATTGCTGGAAGAGGGGGCTGTCATTGCCAGCTTCAGCCAGCGTCGTCAGGAAATTGCCGAACAACTGGCAGCTGCTGCTGGCCGTGCTGGTCACGATCTCAAGCCCATCGATGACGATGCGCTGCTCGATGAAGTGACCGCCTTGGTCGAGCGCCCCAACGTGCTGATCGGGCGTTTCGAGGCAGCCTTCCTGGAAGTGCCTCAAGAGTGCCTGATTCTGACCATGAAGGCCAATCAGAAGTACTTCCCGCTGCTGGATGCGTCGGGTAAGTTGACCAACCAGTTCCTGGTGGTTAGCAACATCCAACCTGTCGATCCCAGCGCCATCATTGAAGGCAATGAGCGGGTCGTGCGTCCACGTCTGGCCGATGCGAAATTCTTCTTCGATCAAGACCGCAAGAAGACGTTGGAGTCTCGTGTCTCGGGGTTGGGTAAGGTGGTGTATCACGGCAAGCTCGGTACTCAGGGCGAGCGCGCCGAGCGTGTGCGCGCGATTGCGCACACCATCGTCAACCAACTGCGTCTGGGCACTGTGCCCTACACGGTTGACGACAAAGATCATTTCGATGTGCTCGACAGCAAGGCCCAGGAAGCGGCTCGGTTGGCCAAAACCGACCTGCTGACTGACATGGTTGGCGAGTTCCCTGAACTACAGGGCATCATGGGCGGCTACTATGCCCGTCATGAAGGCTTGCGCGACGGCGTGGCCATTGCGATTGAAGACCATTACAAACCCCGTTTCGCGGGCGATTCTCTGCCGCGTAATCACACCGGCGAAGTCGTGGCTCTGGCTGATAAGCTCGAGACGCTGGTGGGCTTGTTCGGAATTGGGCAACTCCCCACAGGCGACAAGGATCCCTTCGCATTGCGTCGCCATGCTTTGGGGGTGATTCGCATTCTGGTGGAAAAGAACCTGCCGCTCGACTTGCCGGCCCTGATCGAGGCTGTTCTGCCCGCGTTTGGTGAGCTCATCAGCAACCCGGCCGAGCACCTGCTGAGCTTCTTCTCTGACCGTTTGGCCGTGTCCTTGCGTGAGCAGGGCTATAGCGCGCAGGAAGTTGACGCTGTTCTCGCGCTGCAACCGTCTCGCTTGGGCGAGGTGCCACGCCGCTTGGCAGCCGTGCGTGCATTTGCCGCACTTCCTGAGGCTGCTTCGCTGGCTGCAGCCAACAAGCGCGTGGGCAATATCCTGAAAAAGGCCGATACTGCGGTCGAGGCTCGGGTGGACACCAGTTTGCTCAAAGAGGCTGCCGAAGTGTCGCTCTATGAAGCTCTGCAGGCTGCTGCACCCCAGGCCCAACAGGCCTTCGAGCAGGGTGACTACACTGCGTCGCTGCAGGCCCTCGCTGTGCTGAAGGCACCGGTCGATGCATTCTTTGACAGCGTCATGGTGAATGCGGATGATCCTGCCTTGAAGGCCAACCGCCTGGGCTTGTTGGCGACGCTGCATCAGGCCATGAATCAGGTTGCAGATATTTCCAGATTGGCGGCTTGATCTGTATTCCGCACGTTCATCCGGAGAGGGCATGAAACTGGTCATCCTCGATCGCGACGGCACCATCAACCACGAGCGCGAGGACTACATCAAGTCCAGCGACGAGTGGGTGCCGCTGCCCGGGGCGCTGGAGGCCATTGCTCGTCTCAACCATGCGGGTTGGCATGTGGTGGTGGCGACCAATCAATCCGGCATTGGCCGGGGGTTGTTTGACATGGTGGCGCTCAATGCCATGCATGCCAAGATGAACCAGATGCTGGCTCGCGTCGGTGGGCGTGTCGAAGCGGTGTTTTTTTGCCCTCATACGCCAGAGGACCAGTGCACGTGTCGTAAGCCTTTGCCTGGGCTCTTTCAGGCCATTGGCCAGCGTTTCGGAGTCTCGCTGGCAGGGGTGCCGATGGTAGGGGACCTGCCGCGCGACGTGTTGGCGGCGCAATCTGTGGGGTGCGAGCCCCACCTTGTGCGCACAGGGCAGGCGGCCACAATGCAAGATGCCGAATTGGTCGAATTGCGTCAGCGAGTACCAGACCTGACGATCCATCCGGACCTGTCGGCTTTCGCTGATTTTCTGATTCTTCGGGGGCGCCGCGACATCGGCGAAGACAGCCCGGTTGCGACACACATGGGCGAAATCACCTGAGCATGGATCAATCGCAGTCTGATTCTGATCTGCAGTTGGGTTTGCCCTGGGACGACACGTCGTCCATGGGCGACGTGGCCCTGTCCGATGTGCCCCAGTCGAGGCTTCAAGCCACCCTTCTGGCCGAGTCGGTCCGTGCCGAGTCGCCCAGGGCGGCGTTTCGTCACCCGCAAGCACAGCACGAAATCAGGTTTGGGCAGGCGCTGGTCGCGTACGAGTTCAAGCGCGCCCGGCGTCGTAGCATTGGCATGGTGGTGACGGTCGATGGGCTCAGTGTGCGTGCACCGAAATGGGCCTCTTGGTCGGACATCGAAACTGCCTTGCGAAGCAAGGAGCGCTGGATTTGCGCCAAGCTGGTTGACCAGCGTGAGCGAGCACAAAAGCTCGAGGCCTCGCGAATTGAATGGAAGGAAGGTGCCCTTGTGCCCTTCCTGGGGGAGCAACTGGTTCTCGTGCTGGATCCCCGGGTGTCAGGGGCCCAATTGAAGGCGGGGGAGTCGACCTTGCCGGGCATGGTGCGCCAGGCGCTTCATCTGGGCCTGCCGCAGCATGCCACCACAGAGCAAATCCGTGATGCTGTCCAGTCGTGGCTTCAAAGAGAGGCGCGCCGTGTCTATCACGAGCGTGTGCAACACTTCGCGCAACAGTTGCAGGTCAAGGTCAACAAGATCAGTTTGTCGTCTGCTCGTACCCGCTGGGGCAGTGCCAGCGCCGATGGCTCCATCCGACTCCATTGGCGACTGGTGCACTTCAGTGTCAGCATCATCGACTACGTGGTCGCCCATGAATTGGCGCATTTACGGGAAATGAACCACAGCCCGCGTTTCTGGGATGTGGTTCGCTCCGTCATGCCTGAGTACGCCGACATGCGCGAACAACTCAAGCACGTCACCATTCCTGATTGATTCAACGTCGGGCGCTGAATCGCCAGACACCGTTATCTTCGTGTCGGCTCAACTCGCCCGTCAGCCAGAGGTGGTTGAGGTGTGCCACTGCCTCACCCATCGCGAAGGTAGTCTGGTGCAGGTCCAGTGCCCGGTTGAAGAGGACTGGCAACAAGTCTGCGGCAGTCTGAGGAGCCTGGAGGCATGCTTGGCGAATGTCTTCCAGTCGCGCTGCGTGGTGTGCGAGCAATTGATCCACGCGAGCATGGATGCCGACGAAGGGCAAGCCGTGGGAGGGGAGAACCAATGTGTCGGCTGGCAGGGCTTTGAGTCGTTTGATCGATGTCAGGAACAGACCGAGCGGGTCAGCCTCGGGCTCGCTGTTGATGACGCTGATGTTGGTGGAAATGCGCGGCAGCAACATGTCCCCGGAAATCAAGGTGTGGTCTGACTCGTCAAAGAGCGAGATGTGCTCGGGTGAGTGCCCATATCCAGCCAGGCAACGCCACTCGCGTTCCCCAATGCGCACCGTCATTCCATCCATCAGTCGGGCGTAAATGCGAGGCACCGACGGCACCATGGATGCGTAGTACCCGTTGCGTTGCCGGATTTTCTCCAGGGAGTCTCGGTCAGACAGCCCATGCGCAGCAAAGAACCGCACAGCATGTTCGCCGCCATAGCCTGTGGTTTCCTGGCAGGCCAGCTGGGCGGCCAGATGATCGGTGGCGCTCATCCACAAGCGGGCGGGGTGCTTTGCGCGGCTGAATTGCTCGATCAACCACTGGGCGTTGCCAATGTGGTCTGGGTGCATGTGGGTGACCACAATGCGCAACAATGGCCTTGTGGAAGCCTTCGGGGCGAGAAGACGTTGCCAGGCATGGCGAATGGTCTCGGTGGCGACACCAGCGTCGACCACGCACCAGCCTGTTTGCTCCTCCTGCCGGTCGTCCAGCATCCACAGATTGATGTGGTTGAGTGCGAACGGCAAGGGCATACGAACCCATTGGATGCCGGGGCGCAGAGTCATTCGGTCGCCAGTCGCGGGTAGCGCGTCTTGCCAGGGGTAATGCAGCTCGATAGCCATCTTCACTCGGTTAGTGCCGTCAGGCAGTCATTGTGCCCGCCATGCAGAGGCACAGGGCTCGTTACACTGTGTGTCATGAAGCTCGATACCCTGTTTGAGAAAAACCGAGAGTGGGCGCGTGACATTGAGGCGCGTACCCCTGGATTTTTCAGTCGCCTGTTGCAACAGCAGTCGCCCCAATACCTCTGGATTGGCTGCAGTGACAGTCGAGTGCCTGCCAACGAAATTGTTGGTTTGCTGCCCGGTGAACTGTTCGTGCACCGAAACGTGGCCAACGTGGTCGTGCATTCTGATTTGAACTGCCTCTCGGTGATGGAGTTTGCGATTGATTCGCTTCAGGTCAAACACATCATGGTCGTCGGGCATTATGGTTGCAGCGGTGTGGCGGCTGCCATGCAGAACCAGCGCATAGGCATAGCTGACAACTGGTTGCGACATGTGCAAGATGTGCGAAACCAGCATCGCGAATGGCTTTACAGCTTGCCTGATGGGCCCTTGCGGCTGGATGCTTTATGCGAGTTGAATGTGCTGGAACAAAGCCTGAACGTGTGCCAGACCACGGTGGTGCAAGATGCCTGGGCTCGTGGGCAGGAGGTGGTGGTTCATGGCTGGGTATACGGCTTGCATAACGGTCTCATCAACGATTTGCGTATGTCGGTGAAATCGCCGGATGCTCTGGCAGGGGCTTACGCCGAGGCTCTGGCCAATCTGCATGCGCGCTATGCCGAGCGCAACGGACGGGCTTGAGCATCCTCAATAGGTCACAACAGGTAGAACCATGTTTCCTCAACAGCTAACCGATCCACGTGTCTTCGAAATTGCCCGCGCTTTGCAGGACGGCTTTGACAAGCACTACAAGATCTTTCGCGAAACCAGCGCCCAGGCGCAGCGCCGCTTTGAAGCGGCCGACTGGCATGGACAGCAACTGGCCCAGCGCGCACGGATCGAGTTCTACGACCTTCGTGTCGATGAAGCCGTGGAGCGTCTCGAGCGAGACTATCAGGCCAGTGCACTGCCCATGGAGGTCTGGCATCAGATCAAGCTTTTCTACATTGGCTTGCTGACCGGGCATCACCAACCAGAGTTGGCCGAAACGTTCTTCAACTCGGTCACCATCAAGATCTTGCATCGCAAGTACTACCAGAACGACTTCATCTTCGTGCGTCCGGCGGTATCGACCGAATACATTGAAGACGAGGCGGACGGCAAGGCTACCTTCATTGCGTACTACCCGACCAAGGAGAACTTGCGGGAAGTGCTCAAGACGATGGTTCAGAACTTCGGCCTGCAGATCGATTTTGAGGATCTCGATCGCGACATCGGCTTTGTGTATGACGCACTGCAAGAGCAGGTTGGCAATGTTCGGCTGAGAACCAATTTCCAGATTCAGGTTCTGTCGTCTCTGTTCTTCCGAAACAAGGGGGCTTACATTGTTGGCAAGGTCATCAATGGCTTCCGCAGTCTGCCATTTGCGATCCCGATTCTTCATAATTCCCGCAACCGCCTCTACATCGATGCGGCGTTGTTCGGTGAAGATGACCTGTTGGCGCTGTTCAGTTTTGCGCGAGCCTACTTCATGGTCGACATGAAGGTGCCGTCAGCCTATGTGCAGTTCCTGCGCAGCCTGATGCCCCGCAAGCCGCGCGCAGAACTCTATAGTGCCTTGGGGTTGCAAAAGCACGGCAAGAACCTGTTCTACCGCGACTTCCTGTTTCACCTCAGTCACTCCAGCGACAAATTCCGCATCGCCCCCGGTATCAAGGGCATGGTCATGCTGGTGTTTGATCTGCCGTCTTACCCGTTCGTGTTCAAGGTCATCAAGGATTACTTCCCGCCCCAGAAGGAAACCACGCGGGCGATGATCATGAGCAAATACCAGTTGGTGAAGCAGCACGACCGGGTGGGGCGCATGGCCGACTCGCTTGAGTTCACGAACGTCGCGTTCCCCCGGCATCGCTTTGACGATGAGTTGATTGAAGAGTTGCGAAAATTCGCGCCCAGCGTCATCGAAGAGGAGGGCGACGCCCTCATCATCAAGCACCTCTACATCGAGCGTCGCATGGTGCCGCTGAACATTTACATTCAGGAGGCCGAAGGCGAGGCACTAGAGCACGCAGTCATCGAGTATGGCAATGCGCTCAAGGATCTGGTTGCGGCCAACATCTTCCCGGGCGACATGCTGTGGAAGAACTTTGGTGTAACGCGTAACGGTAAGGTCGTTTTCTACGATTACGACGAAATCGAATACGTGACCGACTGCAATTTCCGCAAGGTGCCCGCGCCTCGCAACGAGGAAGACGAGATGTCCGGGGAGGTTTGGTATTCCGTCGGGCCGCACGACGTTTTTCCGGAAACCTTTGGGCCATTCCTTCTGGGCGATCCACGTGTGCGCAAGATCTTCATGGAACACCATGCCGACTTGCTTGAAGCTGATTTCTGGCAACAGCACAAGGAACGGATCAAGGCGGGTTACGTGCACGATGTCTTTCCTTACGACCGCTCCCGTCGTTTCATTCACCTGATTCAGAAGGACAAGTTGGCAGTGGAATCCAATGCCGATGTGGCTCCCGTGGAGGAGCCGGTTGATGTTCGTCCTGTCGGTGCAGAAATCCACGACCAAGGCGTCTTGAGTGGCTTTGCCACGGGCGGAACCTCATCCGACTAGTCCTTCCGTGCTCGAATAGAAAAAGGCGACCCGTGGGGTCGCCTTTTTTTGGCCGAATGCGCTCGGTGGGGCTCTTATTGCTCAAGCGCCTTGCTGTTGGGGAAGCTCTGCTTCAGGACTCGCTGGGCATCGTCAGCCAGATCGGTCAACCCCAGCTTGGTGTAGCTCTTGACCATGATGGCCAGCGCCTCTTCGATCGCTGGTGACTGGCGATACTCTTTCACGGCCTGTTGTGCTCGATTTGCCGCAGCAACATAGGCACCGCGGCGCAGGTAATACCGCGCGACCGAGACTTCACCCTCTGCGAGCGAATTGACCACATAGTTCATTCTCAAGCGCGCATCTGGGGCGTATTTGGAGTTCGGGAAACGGTCAATCAACTGCTTGAACGCATCGTAGGCGTCTCTGGACGCCTGCTGGTCGCGTTCAGCCAGATCCTGGCGTGCCAGGCGTCCAAAAAAGCCCAGGTCGTCGTTGAAGTTGATCAAGCCTTGAAGGTAGTAGGCGTAATCCAGTGCCGGGCTGGTGGGGTGCAAGCGGATGAAGCGGTCGAGCTTGGCCAGAGCTTGTGGCTTGTCGTCTGTCTTGTAGTAGGTGTAGGCCAGATCCAGTTGAGCTTGCTGGGCCAACAAGGTGCCGGAAGCACGCGCTTCGACCTTCTCAAATTTTTTGATGGCGGTGTCGTAATTACCGTCAGTCTGATCTTCCTTGGCATCTGCATACAATTTGTCAGGACTGATGCCGGCATACTCGTCCTGAGGCGTGGTTTCGCAGCCCGTGGTCAGTACAGTCGCCAAAACCAGCAGCAAGGCGCTGGTTGCGCGAGAAAAAACAGTCGTCTTCAGCAATTTCACGTGATCGTAGGTGGAGCCGGGCTCCACTCGAAAAAATGGCGCAAACGCGCGCCGATGCACCAGTATAGAAGCACCCGATGGGAAAACGTTCCAGCCCTGTGCCAGTTGTGGCGCCTCCGCCCTCCTGCTCGCCCGCCTTTGATCCAGTTGACGATGATTGGCAGGACGACGCTGAATCCGGCCAAGACTGGCCGCGCAGGCAGGCCGTGGTTCCGGTCGGTACGCTCGGGCAGAGACTGGATCAGTTTCTCGTCACTTTGGCACCGGATTTTTCCCGTAGCTATCTGAAGACATTGGTTGAGTCCGGCTTGGTCTGCGTTGATGGCCTTTGCGTCAATTCGGCTTCGCGCAAGGTGTCGGCTGGGCAGCGCGTTGAAATTGAACTCAAGCCCACGCCTCAGAGTCAGGCTTTCACGCCTGAGGCCATGGATCTCAGCGCCGTCTTTGAAGACGAGCACATCCTGGTGATCAACAAGCCAGCTGGTTTGGTGGTTCACCCTGCTGCCGGCAACTGGACGGGAACCTTGATGAACGGGCTGCTGGCCCACCACGCAGGCGCAGTCGATTTGCCTCGCGCCGGCATTGTTCACAGGCTCGATAAAGACACCAGCGGCCTCATGGTGGTCGGAAAGACAATTCAGTCGGTGACCGCCTTGTCTCGTGCAATTGCTGCCCGCACGGTCAGTCGTCAGTATCTTGCGCTGGTCCATGGGGCGCCCGCTGCGCGTTTCACAGTCGATGCGCCGATTGGTCGTGATCCGGTCACCCGCGTGCGCATGGCCGTTCTGGCATCGGGCAAGGAGGCTCGAACCGATGTTGAGTGCCTCTTGACTGCGGAGGTGACTGGGGTGTCTCAGCCCATCAGTGGGGTGCGGTGCACGCTGCATACCGGCCGGACCCACCAGATTCGGGTTCATCTCAGTCATCGCAAACACCCGTTGGTGGCTGATGCCTTGTATGGTGGGGCGCAGGCTCTTGGGATGACGCGCCAGGCACTGCATGCGACTCGGTTGGCCTTGGTTCACCCTGTGTCAGGCGAGGCCATGGTCTGGGAGGCGCCGATGCCCCCCGACATGGCCCAAGCATGGGCCGAGTTGTCGCGTGCCCCCCAAATGCCGATTCGTGGTGCATAATGAGTGCCCAGCAACCGCGCTGACATGATCGGCGCCTGTTGATGCCCTGTCCAAATACAGAAATGTCGCAGCCAAAGCGACTCTGTATCTGTGAAGACCTGACGCTGCGTGCGTCCACCCAATTCAGTTTGATGATTCCCGGGCCGGATCGCCTGGTTTTCCCAACATGTTCGCCAGTCCAGCCTGGCTATGCGGAATCTGATCGACCTCGTCGGATGGTCTGCCTTCCGCTTTGCCTCCTGGTTCAGGTTTTTCGATTGAAGAGATGGAAGTCGTCAACCCTCAGGGTGCGGTTCGCATCCTAGAAGCAGCGCTCCTTTGCTCGCACCAGCCTATGTCGGTGCGTGATTTGCGTCAGCTGTTCGACAACGAAGTTTCCGCCGAAGACATTCGGGGGTGGCTGGCGGAGCTGTCTTCGCAGTGGAGCGGGCGGGGTGTTGAACTGCGTGAATTGGCGTCAGGTTGGCGCTTCCAGACCAGTTCAGATGTGCAGGAGCACCTGGATCGGCTCAATCCTGAAAAGCCGCCCAAGTATTCACGGGCGACCATGGAGACGCTGGCGATCATTGCCTACAAGCAGCCGGTCACTCGTGGCGACATCGAAGACATCCGAGGCGTCACGGTCAGCTCCCAGATCATCAAACAGCTCGAAGACCGCGGGTGGGTGGAGGTCATCGGTCATCGCGATGCGCCCGGGCGCCCAGGCTTGTATGCCACTACCAAACATTTCCTGGACGACATGGGTCTGTCCTCCTTGAGTCAATTGCCCGCTCTGGACAGTTTGCCCGTGAGTGCAGACCTGCTGCCGGGGCTGGTGGATGCTGAGGTCACGCCTCCCCAAGAGGGAGATGATGAGACCGATGCAACGGCTCACGACGACCAGCAGCAACCGCTGGATCTCGGCGTTGAACCCGATGCCCTGCTGCCTGCAGCTGATGCGGCATCAGAGGCTGCCCCTTCCGAATTCACTGAATCCTCCGAATTTCCGGCCGAATCGGCCCTTCCTCCTCCAGCTCATGAGCTCTGAAAACGATTCCATCCCCAATCCCCAGGCTGCCGCAGCGGAAGCTGGCGAGGCTGTGAAGCCCAAGCGGACTCGTCGCCCCAAGGCGGCAGAGCCCGTTGAGGCCGTGTCGACCGCCGCGGTCGATACGGCCGAGGCTGCCCCGGCAGCCAAGAAGGCAACTCGCCGCCGTAAGGCTGTCGAGACGGTTGAATCAGCCGAAGGGGTGTCTGCTGCAGTTGCTGCGGCCGACGCTGCTCCTGTGGTTGAAAAGCCCAAGCGTGCGCCTCGCAAGAAAGTCGTGGCGGTAGAAGAAGTGGCTGCAGTGGATGTGGCCCCGGTTGAGGCGCCGCGCGAACCGGTTGCGCAAGATGCGGTTGTGCCGGTAGAGGTTGTTGTCGCTGTCGATGCCACCGATGCAGAGGCTGTCGGCGAGTCACGCGAGGCGGGTGAGGGCGAAGGCGCTGGTCCAGAGGGTGAGTTCCGTCAGGGCCGAGGCCGTCGCGATCGTCAACGCCCTGGTCGTGGTGAGCGCGGTGAGCGTGGCGAACGTCGACCCCGTCATGCTGACTCCGAGGGGCGCGTTGAAGGTGGGGCCGAAGGGGAGTCTGTCTCCGATGGTGAAGAAGGCGAGCGTCCATCACGTCGCGGAGTCATTGTCGCGGAGCAGGCCAGTGAAGTGTTTGCCGAAGTCGTGTCTGGCGACTTTGACAAGCAAGTCGAGGAGGTGGTGGAGGCCGACGAGGCGGAAGTCACCAAGCGCGTATTGCGCCCAGAGCCTGATGCCCCCAAGTTGCAGAAAGTCCTGGCCCAGGCTGGTGTTGGTTCGCGTCGCGACATCGAACAGATGATCGAAGATGGACGGATCGAGGTCAATGGTCAGGTCGCCCACATCGGTCAACGTATCTCCTTTGGGGATCAGGTCCGCGTGGCGGGCAAGCCGATCAAGGTGCGCATTGCGCCGCCTCCTGCTCGCATCCTGGCCTATCACAAGCCGGTGGGCGAAGTGGTCACGCACGACGATCCGCAAGGGCGTCCAACGGTGTTCCGTCGGTTGCCTCGTTTGCAGAACGGCAAGTGGATGTCCGTGGGGCGTCTTGACCTCAACACCGAAGGCTTGCTGCTGTTTACCAATTCCGGCGAATTGGCCAACCAGTTGATGCACCCTCGTTTTGGTGTGGAGCGTGAATACGCGGTTCGCGTGCTGGGTTCGCTCGACGAATCTTCCCGCCGTCGACTGCTCGAGGGCGTTGAAATCGAAGGGCAGACGGCCTCTTTCGTGTCCATCGAGAACGGTGGTGGAGAGGGTGTGAACCATTGGTATCGTGTGGTGATCACCGAAGGTCGTAACCGTGAAGTGCGCAAGCTTTTCGACGCGGTGGGGCTGACTGTCAACCGCCTGATTCGAGTCCGTTATGGCGCCATCGTCCTGCCGCGTGGCCTCAAGCGTGGCGTGTGGGTGGAGTTGGGTGAGTCGGATGTTCGTGCCGTGAAGTCTCTGGCCGGCATGGATCGCGTCGACGGCGGGCGTGGGCGCGGCGGTCAACAGAAGTCGCAGCAAGGTGGCCGCCAAGGCAAGCCGGGTGGTCAACAGCAACCAGGCCGCGGTCCTCAGCAAGGCCGAGGTCCTCAAGGGCCGTCGCAGTATCAGCAGGGCAATCGTCCCGCTCAACGTCCCCAGCAGTCTGACCGCCATCAAGGACCTCGCGACGACGATGACCTCGACAACATCGGGCCAATTCCGAACCCGTTGGAGCAGACTTTCGATCGACGCTTCGCCAAGGGGTCCAAGCGAATCACTTCCGGGTTCGGTCGTCCTGATCAGAACCATGGCCAGGATCATGGTGGGCAGAAGAAGGGGCAGGGCCCCCGTCAACCCGATCCTCTGCAGACATCGGTTGGGTACATCGGTGCGGACGCTTATTTCGGTAAAACCGGTGGCGGCGGCCGAAATGGGCGCGGCGGTGGTGGCGGTCGCGGTCGCCGTTGATGAACGTGTTGTGAACGAATTCCGGGTTTGCGCGACTTGACGCCCCGGGGTTCATGCATGGTTTTTGTCAATCTGTCATTGCCCGGCATTAGAATGCTGGGTTTTGTCAAATCTTTGGACTCAAGGAGAACTAAATGGCTATCGAACGCACCCTGTCGATCATCAAACCCGATGCCGTGGCTAAGAACGTCATCGGCCAAATCATCAGCCGTTTCGAAGGCGCTGGCCTGAAGGTTGCTGCTGCCAAGCTGGTGCAACTGTCGCAAGCTGAAGCTGAGGCTTTCTACGCTGTGCACAAAGAGCGTCCTTTCTTCAAGGATCTGGTTAACTTCATGATCTCTGGTCCCGTGTTCGTGCAAGTGCTCGAAGGCGAAGGCGCCATCCTGAAGAACCGCGAACTGATGGGCGCTACCGATCCCAAGAAGGCCGAGAAGGGCACCATCCGTGCTGACTTCGCCGACAGCATCGACGCCAACGCCGTTCACGGTTCTGACGCTGCTGAAACCGCTGCTGTGGAAATCGCTTTCTTCTTCCCCGCGCTGAACGTTTACAGCCGTTAATCCATCATGACTGTGGCCAACCTCCTTGATTTCGACCTCGACGGGTTGGCTGCCTTCTGTGAGAAGCTGGGTGAAAAGCGCTTTCGCGCCACCCAGCTGTTTCGCTGGATTCACCAGAAAGGCGCCTCCGACTTCGATCAGATGTCTGATCTGGCCAAGTCTTTGCGTGCCAAGCTGCAAGGCGTCGCAGCCATCTCTGCCTTGCCTGTCATCAGCGAGCATGTGTCCGCCGATGGCACCATCAAATGGCTTTTCGACGTGGGAGGCGGCAACGCCGTCGAAAGCGTCTACATCCCGGAAGACGATCGGGCAACCCTTTGCATCTCCTCACAGGCTGGTTGCGCAGTAGGTTGTCGTTTTTGCTCGACCGGGCACCAAGGTTTCAGTCGAAACCTGACCACGGGTGAAATCATTGCCCAGATCTGGTTTGCCGAGCATTCCTTGCGCAAACGTCTCGGTCGTTCCGACCGCATCATCAGCAACGTCGTGATGATGGGCATGGGTGAACCTTTGCAGAATTACGCCGCGCTGGTCCCTGCCTTGCGCATCATGCTCGACGACCACGGCTACGGCCTGTCGCGTCGCCGTCTGACTGTGTCGACATCGGGCGTTGTGCCCATGATAGAGCGGCTCATGGTGGACTGCCCGGTTGCACTGGCTGTGTCACTGCACGCGCCAAACGACGCCTTGCGTGATGAGTTGGTGCCGCTCAATCGCAAATATCCGATTGCCGAGCTGCTGCAGGCTTGCCGCGAGTATCTGAAGGCTGCACCGCGTGACTTCATCACGTTTGAATACTGCATGCTCGATGGTGTCAACGACACAGATCTGCATGCTCGTCAGCTGATTGATCTGGTCAAAGGGAAGATTCCCTGCAAGTTCAACTTGATTCCATTCAATCCCTTTCCAGCCTCTGGATTGCGTCGCTCAGAAGCATCACGTGTGCAGGCCTTCGCTCGAATCCTGGCAGACGCTGGTATCGTGACCACTGTTCGCAAGACGCGAGGCGATGACATCGACGCCGCATGTGGTCAATTGGCTGGCGAGGTACAGGATCGCACCAACGCCAAAAATCGGATGCTGCGCAAGCCTGTCGCTGTGCCTGTGACGGTACATCGACCAGAAGGTGGCTCTCGTCACTCGCACTGACGCGATCGCACGCACTTCCATCTCTGCAGGAGATCGTTGGATGACCTTACTTCGCATGGCCCGAGTGCCAGCTCTGGCACTCGCATTGGGCACCATTTTGTCGGTGCCTCTGTCGGGTTGCGCCCCTGGAACAGGCCCTGGTGCACGTTCAGCCGATCTGCCCACGCAGTCTGATGACACCGAGGTTCGCAAGCGTGCGCGCATTCGCCTCGAGTTGGCCACCACCTACTATTCGCAGGGGCAGTTTTCCACCGCATTGGATGAGCTCAAGCAAGCCGTGGCGATTGACCCCTCTTTGCCGGCCGTCCATGAATTACGGGCACTGATCTATGACGCCATGGGTGAAAAGAGCATGGCCGAGGCCAGCTTCAAGAAGGCATTGAGCCTCAACGAGCGCGATGGCAGCGTGCTGCACAACTACGCCTGGTTTCTGTGTCGTGATGGTCAGTACGCCGCGGCCGATGCTTTGTTCGAGCGCGCGGTGAACCTGCCTCAGACTGTTGCAACCAGCAAAGCGTTGCTGGCGCGTGGCGTGTGCCAGATCAACGCGGGCTTGTTCCCTGAGGCCGAAAAGACCTTGCTCAAGTCGTACGAACTGGACCCGTCCAATCCCGCTACGGCCTACAACCTGGCCGCCGTTCAATATCGCCGCGGCGAGCTGGAGCGCGCGCGGTTCTATATTCGCCGAGTCAACGGCGTGCCAGCTCAGATCTCGGCTTCGTCCTTGTGGCTGGCCATTCGCATAGAAAACCGCATGGGCAATATGTCCGCCCGTGATGAGTTGGCTGACCAGTTGCGCAGTCGCTTTGTGGGAACCAAGGAAGCCACTGCACTTGAGTTGGGGCGGTTCGATGAGTGAGAACCAAGCTGTGAATCCTATGCCAGAAGGGACGGCCGGCTCTTTGCTGCGGCAGGCGCGAGAGTCGCAGCGCATGTCCTTGGAGCACCTTGCCTCTGTGATCAAGGTGCCGGTGGGCAAGTTGCAGGCCCTCGAGTCAGAAGATTGGACGACACTGTCCGACCCTAATCTGGCGCGCGCGTTGGCCATGACGGTTTGTCGAGCACTCAAAGTCGATTCGACCCAGATCATGTCTCGCATGCCTGCTGCTGTGACGATTTCACTGGGGGCAGGGCGGGAGCCGCTGAATCAGCCCTTCAAGGAGTTCAGCCATACCGGGCTGACGTTCGAGCGGTCTCCTCGCTTGTCGCTTCGGCTGCCACGGCTGTCGTCAACCTTTGTCGCGCCTTTCGTCCTGCTTCTGGTGGCGGCTGGTATCTACTTGGTTCCCGATGACATCGACTGGCAGGGTTTGTTGCCGAATCGCGCCCCAGTAGAGGTCGAAGCTGCTTCTGCGCCCCAGGCCGCTCTCTCGGACGCATCCTCTCCTCAGCTTGAAGTGGCTGCTCCGGCCGATGCAGGGCCGCTGGCGGCTGATTCGGCTGCGAGTGCGGTCAGCACGCCTGCGGCGCCGGCCTCGGCGTCGAGTTCTGTGGCTGTCGCCGCGGTGGCGCCCGTGGTTGCGGCGTCGTCGGCTGCGCCTGTCGCTTCTTCTGTGCTTCCCGCTGGGGCGGTCGCTTCTGCTGCAGTGGATGGGGGAAGCCGGATTGCGATGTCCGCGAAGGAGGCTGCCTGGGTGGAAATCCGCGATGCCAGCGGGGCCAAGATATTTTCTCGTCAGTTGACGGCCGGAGAGCGTGTCGAATTGCAGGGCCGTGCCCCATTTAAAGTCCACGCCGGCAATGCACCCACCTTGACCATGCAATTCAATGGTCAGCCGGTAGACTTGGCTTCGGTGACTCGCATGAACGTGGCCCGTATCGAACTGAAATGAACTCGCAAACTGATTCGTTGATTCCTGTCGCTTCGCCTGCTCCTCGTCGGTCTCTCCAGGCGCGAGTGGTGTGGGGAGATCGTGTGGTCACCATCGGTGGCGATGCGCCTGTGCGTGTCCAATCCATGACGAACACCGATACGGTTGATGCCGTTGGGACGGCGATTCAGGTCAAGGAGCTTGCGCAGGCTGGATCGGAGATGGTTCGCATCACCGTTAACACGCCCGAAGCGGCCCAAGCGGTTCCCTACATCCGTGAGCAACTCGATCGGATGGGGATTGATGTGCCATTGGTGGGCGACTTCCACTACAACGGTCACCGTCTGCTGACGGATGTCCCGGCCTGTGCCGAAGCCTTGTCCAAATACCGAATCAATCCGGGTAACGTCGGCAAAGGCGAAAAGAAGGACAAGCAGTTTGGCCAGATGATCGAGGCGGCCATGCGCTACAACAAGCCTGTGCGTATTGGTGTGAACTGGGGTAGCCTCGACCAGGAGTTGCTGGCGTCCCTGATGGATGAAAACGCCGGGCGAGCGAAGCCCTGGGATGCTCAGCAGGTCATGTACCAGGCACTGATCAGCTCCGCACTCCAGTCGGCGCAGGCTGCACGTGACCTTGGCATGGCTGCCGAGCAAATCATCCTGTCGTGCAAGGTCAGTGGTGTTCAGGACCTCATCAGTGTGTACCGTGGGTTGGCTGCGCGTTGCGACTACCCCTTGCATCTTGGGCTGACTGAGGCTGGCATGGGGGCCAAGGGCACCGTGGCCTCGGCTGCCGCGCTGTCCATCTTGTTGCAAGAAGGCATTGGAGACACCATTCGTGTCTCTCTCACGCCTCAACCCGGTGAAGCGCGAACACAGGAAGTGGTGGTCGCATTGGAAATTCTGCAAGCCCTGGGTTTGCGCTCCTTCGTGCCCAGTGTCACGGCTTGCCCAGGTTGCGGCCGTACCACCAGTACGGTATTCCAGGAGTTGGCCAAACAAATTGACGACTTCCTGCGGGCGCAGATGCCCGTTTGGCGCGAACGCTATCCCGGTGTGGAAAAGCTCAAGCTCGCGGTCATGGGCTGCATCGTCAATGGCCCGGGCGAGAGCAAGCATGCCGACATTGGCATCAGCTTGCCCGGCACTGGCGAAGCCCCGGCTGCTCCCGTCTTCATCGACGGTGAAAAGGCGATGACGCTGCGCGGTGAGCGCATTGCCGAAGAATTCCAGCAAATCGTTGAGGACTACATCGAGCGTCGCTTTGGCTGATCCGCTCTGGTCCTGACATCACTCAGCAGTTTTTAGAACATGGCAGAACAACTCAAAGCCATCAAAGGCATGAACGACATCTTGCCGCCCGAGTCGGCGAGATGGGAATGGCTCGAGAGTACCGTGCGTGCGCTCATGCGTCGTTATGGCTATCAAAACGTTCGCACCCCCATTGTCGAACCTACCGCGCTGTTTGTTCGTGGCCTGGGGGAGGTCACCGACATTGTCGAAAAGGAAATGTATTCCTTTGAAGACAGCCTCAATGGAGACAAGCTCACTCTGCGGCCTGAGGGCACGGCTGGGGTCGTTCGCGCGATCAACGAGCACACCTTCCTCTACGAAGGTGGCAAGCGTCTTTACTACATCGGCCCCATGTTCCGGCACGAGCGTCCGCAGAAAGGGCGCTATCGACAGTTCCACCAGGTTGGGGCAGAGGCCATGGGCTTTCATGGCCCCGATGTCGACGCCGAGTTGATCTTGATGGTCGCAGCACTGTGGCGCGATCTGGGCATCCAGATCGGGACCGATGTTCGTCTGCAACTCAACAGCCTGGGGCAGCCAGAAGAGCGCCTGGCACATCGCAAGGCCTTGATCGCCCACCTGGAGGCCCACCAGGAGTTGCTCGACGAAGACGCTCGCCGTCGTTTGCACAGCAACCCATTGCGCATTCTTGACACCAAGAATCCAGCCATGCAACCCGTGGTTGAGGCTGCGCCTCGTTTGATGGATTTCCTGGGTGCAGAATCGCTGGTCCACTTTGAAGCTGTCAAGGCGGTTCTTGACGCCGCTGGCGTGCCCTACGAGGTCAATCCCCGTCTGGTGCGCGGCATGGATTACTACAACCTGACGGTCTTCGAGTGGGTCACGGAGCGACTGGGTGCGCAAGGTACCGTGTGTGGTGGTGGTCGCTACGACGGTCTCATTGAGCAATTGGGCGGCAAGTCGGCTCCCGCCGTGGGGTGGGGTTTGGGCATGGAACGCCTGCTGTTGCTGTTGCAAGAGCTGGGCATTGAGCCTCCCTCCGCCGCCCCCGACGCGTTTGCAGTCGTGATGGCTGGTACGCCATTGCCTCAGGTGCTGACCACCGTCGACCGTTTGCGGGCGAGGGGCGTCAATGTGGTGGTCAACCCGGCGGGCAAAGAAGGGCCTGCCAGCCCGAAATCGCAGTTCAAGAAGGCCGATGCCAGTGGTGCCCAATATGCACTCGTTTTTGGACCGGACGAAATGGCTGCGGGGCAGGTTTCCGTCAAGCCATTGCGCGACGGGTCCGAGCAGGCCTCGCGCTCCATCGCCGACGTAGAGTCTTGGGCTGACAGCCTGATGGCTCATCGCCGGTCATAATCCTGTTTTCTTTCAATGGCGGACTTGTCATGGCGACATACGACCTCGAACAACAAGAGCAACTCGAACAGTTCAAGCAATTCTGGAAGCAGTACGGCAATTTGCTGACTTGGCTGGTTTTGCTGGTCCTGTCTGGCTTTGCCGCCTGGAACGGCTATAACTGGTGGCAAAGCCAGCAAGCTACCAAGGCTGCGGGCTTGTACGAAGAGCTCGACAAGGCTGCTTCGCAGGGCGACACGAAAAAAGTGACGCAGTCTTTCGCCGATCTGCGTAAGGATTACGCAGGCACGACCTTTGCCCAGCAAGGTGCGTTGCTCGCAGCCAAAGTCGCGGCCGATCATCAAGATGCAGCTCAAGCCAAAGCGGCCTTGCAGTGGCTGGTTGACGAGGGTCGTAATGTTGATCTGGTTGCCGTGGCACGTTTGCGCCTGGCTGGGGTTCAGTTGGATGCCAAGCAGTACGATGACGCCATCAAGACCTTGAGTGTCAAATTGCCAGAAGAATTTGAAGGCTTGGCCAATGATCGTCGCGGCGACATCTTGATGGTTCAAGGCAAGAAGGATCAGGCCATCGAGGCTTACCAGAAGGCTTGGAAGCAGATCGATCCTGCCGTCGACTACCGTCGCTTTGTGGAAGGTAAGCTGGTTGCTTTGGGGCACGCCCCAGTTGCAGCTGTTGATGCTGCCGCCAGCGCCGCCAAGTAATTTTCCGCATATTCAACTCTTCACCCATGCAGCAAACACGCGTGCAGTCGCCTGGTTCCCCGGTTCGCTTGACTCGTTTTTTCGGGTTGGCATTGGGGGTCGGTCTCCTTGTGACCCTGGGGGCATGTGGTTCCTCTAAACCCAAACCTGCGCCACTCGAGTCGCTGCAGCCCACCCGCACCGTTTCGGTTGTGTGGTCTCAGGGGCTTGGTTCGGTCGAGGGGGCTGCAGGCCTGACCTTTACCGGCGACACGGTCGTTGCCGCAGCGGCGGGGGGCGACATCGTTGCGCTCGACGTCAAAACCGGCGCGCGCCAATGGGAGTTGGACGTTCGGTCGCGCCTCGCTACAGCGGCTGGCAGTGACGGGCGCTTCACCGCTGTCGTCACGACAGGCAATGAGTTGGTCGTGTTTGAAAAGGGCAAGGAAGTCTGGAGGGAGCGTCAGCCCGGGCGTGTAGCCACGGCGCCGTTTGTCGCAGGCGAACGAGTCTTCATTCAAGCCGTTGATCGCTCGGTGCGTGCCTACGATGCAGCGGATGGGCGGTGGCTGTGGAATTACCAGCGTGCAGGTGGTGAGTCACTGTCGCTGGCCGTTCCGGGCGTGGTTACCAACTACCGCGACACATTGCTGGTAGGGCAGGGAGCTAGGCTGATTGCCTTGGACCCGGTCAAGGGTACGCCTCGTTTTGAGGCCAATCTGGGCACGCCACGTGGTTCCAATGAGGTCGAACGTCTCGCTGACTTAGTGGGGCCTTCGACGCAGGTGGACGGTGATGTCTGCGTTCGAGCTTTCCAGTTGACTGTTGGGTGCGTGAATGCCTCGAATGGGGCAGTGCGTTGGACGCGTCCCCAGGCTGGTGCCCGTGCCATTGCGGCCAATGCTGACGTCGTGGTCGGTGCCGACAGTGCTGACCGGGTCAGTGCCTGGAAGGCGTCGAACGGTGACATTCTCTGGCGTGTCGATCGCTTTACCCACCGCGGTTTGAGTGGCATGGCCATCTGGGGTGATCTCCTGGCTGTGGCCGATTCAGACGGCTATCTCCACCTCCTGGCCCTCGACGACGGACGCACTGTGGGGCGTTTCTCTCTGGATGCGCCGCTGGAAATCGCTCCCACGGTCAAGAATGGCTTGTTGTTCGCGCAAACTCGCCGTGGCACCGTCTACGCGTTGCGCTCCAACTGATTACTGATTGAATTCATGAAACCTGTCATTGCACTGGTCGGACGTCCCAACGTCGGAAAGTCGACGTTGTTCAACCGTCTGACCAAGAGCCGAGATGCCATCGTGGCGGACTATGCTGGCTTGACCCGCGATCGCCATTATGGCGAGGGGCGAGCTGGTGGCCGCGAGTTCATCGTCATCGATACGGGCGGGTTCGAGCCCGACTGCACGTCTGGCATCTTCAAAGAGATGGCCAAGCAGACCCGTCAAGCTGTTGCCGAAGCCGACGCAGTCATCTTCGTCGTCGACGCCCGGGCGGGTGTGTCTGCACAAGATCACGACATTGCCAACTACCTCCGTACGTCGAACAAGAAGGTGTTGCTGGCGGCGAATAAGTCCGAGGGTATGACTCAGGGTGTTCAACTCGCTGAGTTCTATGAGCTTGGTCTGGGTGAGCCTTTGTCCGTTTCCGCCGCTCATGGTCAGGGCGTCCGTAGTCTGATCGATGAAGCTTTGTCGGAATTCTTCTCTGAAGAGGATGAAGACGAGCTCGAAGAGAACCTGGAAGATCGTCCCATCCGGCTCGCAGTAGCCGGGCGTCCGAATGTGGGCAAGTCCACCTTGATCAACACCTGGTTGGGTGAAGAGCGGTTGGTGGCTTTTGACATGCCTGGTACCACTCGAGATGCGATCACTGTGCCTTTTGAGCGCAATGGTCAGCGCTTCGAGTTGATTGATACGGCTGGCTTGCGTCGCAAGGGCAAGGTCTTTGAAGCCATCGAGAAATTCTCGGTCGTCAAAACCCTTCAGGCCATCTCCGATGCCAATGTGGTTCTCTTGTTGCTTGATGCGACGCAAGGCGTGACGGATCAGGACGCGCACATTGCCGGTTACATTCTGGAATCTGGCCGGGCGGTCGTCATTGCCATCAACAAATGGGACGCCGTAGACAGCTACCAGCGCGAAATGTTGCAACGTTCGATTGATCAGCGATTGGCGTTTCTGAAGTTTGCCCCTTTGTTGCACATTTCGGCCATCAAGCGGCAGGGCATTGGCCCGCTGTGGAAAGCCATCAGCGACGCTTGGGAGGCGGCTTGCCGCAAGATGCCCACGCCAGTGCTGACGCGACTGCTGCAGGAGGCTGTTCAGTACCAGCAGCCCAAGCGTGCGGGTGCCTTCCGTCCCAAACTGCGGTATGCCCACCAGGGTGGCCAGAATCCGCCAGTGATCGTGATTCACGGCAACTCGCTGGAGCACGTCACCTCGGCCTACAAGCGCTTCCTAGAAGGTCGATTCAGGGAACATTTCAAGCTGACTGGGACTCCATTGCGCATTGAAATGAAGTCTTCTCAGAATCCATTTACCGAAAAAGAATAAAAGCATTGGTGGGTCTCTTGGCCCGCCGCCTGACGCAGTTCTTCTGGCTGTGTTATGGTCCGTTTATCCGAAATTTTTTTTAACACGGAGCATATCGTGAGTAATAAAGGGCAACTCCTACAAGACCCGTTCCTGAACCTGCTGCGTCGCGAACACGTGCCGGTTTCCATCTACCTGGTCAACGGCATCAAGCTGCAAGGCCACATTGAGTCGTTTGACCAATACGTTGTGTTGTTGCGCAACACGGTCACCCAGATGGTGTACAAGCACGCCATCTCCACTGTGGTTCCGGGACGCGCCGTGAACTTCCACGCCAACGATTCTGCCGAGGCCTGAGCTGAACAACCGTTCTGAACCCCGAGTCATTCTCGTCGGGGTCGACTTCGGTCCGAGTTCGTCGTTCGATCCCACGCTCGACGAACTCGCACTTTTGGCTGAATCGGCCGGTGACCAGCCCGTCGCCAAGGTCACCGCCAAGCGGCGAGCCCCCGATGCCGCTTTTTTCGTTGGCTCAGGTAAAGCGGACGAAATCAAAGATCTCATCACGCTTTACCAAGCAGACGGAGTGATCTTTGACCAGGCGCTTTCCCCAGCGCAACAACGCAATCTGGAGCGCCACCTTGGCGTCGAGGTGCTCGATCGTACCGGCCTGATCCTCGAGATATTCGGGGCCCGCGCACGTAGCCACGAGGGCAAGTTGCAAGTCGAATTGGCCCGATTGGAATACCTATCCAGTCGGTTGGTTCGTCGTTGGTCGCACTTGGAGCGCCAGCGGGGTGGGGTCGGGCACAGAGGTGGTCCCGGCGAAACACAGATCGAACTCGATCGCCGCATGATCGAGCAGCGCATCAAATCGCTCAAAGAGCGCCTGGCCAAAGTCAAGCGTCAACGCGGCACCCAACGCCGTTCACGCGAGCGCACAGGTACATTCCGCGTTTCCTTGGTAGGCTACACGAACGCAGGCAAATCGACCTTGTTCAATGCCTTGACCAAGGCCGGTACCTATGCGGCCAACCAATTGTTCGCCACACTCGACACAACCACTCGGCAGATGTACCTGGCAGAAGCTGAGCGCAGTGTGACCCTCTCGGACACCGTTGGCTTCATTCGAGATCTGCCTCACACCTTGGTGGAGTCATTCGAGGCCACGCTTCAAGAGGCCGCGGACGCTGATGTGCTCTTGCACGTGGTCGATGCCGCAAGCCCTGTGGTACTCGACCAGATCACAGAAGTGCTGCGAGTACTCGACAGCATTGGCGCTGGCGATATTCCTCAGGTTCTGGTGTTCAATAAGTGCGATGCACTCGAAGCGCATCAGACTCCGCATCACGCGCAGGACCTGTTCGAGTTGCCTGGCGGTAGACGCTGTACGCGAGTTTTTGTCAGTGCTCTCACAGGGGCAGGCCTTGATGTGTTGCGCGGCATACTCGCCAAGGCGGCCACCGAGGGACTTCTCGGTGAGGAAATTCTGGAACCGCGCACGGAAACCGCTGCAGACGGGCACAATCAGGAAATCGACGTCCGCTGGAATACCTCGGACGAAAAAGACCCAACATCTGTCAGAACCTGAACATGAATTCTTTCGATTCCAACAAGCTGCCGCGAGGGTTCTTGCCAAAGCTCGGTGGCGTTCTTGCCAGACCTCTGGGCATTTTCAATAACCGTCAGGATGGACCCCCTGATCTCGATGAGCTCTGGCGCGACATCAATCGCAAGCTGAGCAACTTGTTCAGCGGTCGCGGCGATGAGCCTCAATCTGGTGGCAGCAGCGGTGGCGCCGATCCAAAGGGTGCCGGCGTCGGGATTGGCTTGATTGCCGGGGTTGCGGGCCTGATCTGGTTGGGCAGTGGCTTCTTCATCGTTCAGGAAGGTCAGCAAGGCGTCGTGATGTCCTTCGGCCGCTTCAGCCACACCGTTGAGGCTGGTTTTCAATGGCGTGCACCATATCCCTTCCAAAGCCACGAGATCGTCAACCTGACTCAACTGCGGTCAGTTGACGTCGGGAGCAGTTCCGTCATGCAAGCCACGGGTTTGCGTGATTCGTCGATGCTCACCCGCGATGAAAACATCGTCGACATTCGCTTCACTGTGCAGTACCGGCTCTCCGACGCGCGTCAGTACCTGTTCGAAAACCGCAGTTCAGACGAGGCCGTCTCGCAGGCGGCTGAATCAGCCGTGCGAGAAATCGTGGGCAACAGCACAATGGATTCGGTCCTGTACGAGCAGCGGGATGCCATCGCATCCGAGTTGGTCAAGTCGATCCAGGCTCAATTGAATCGCCTCAAGGCGGGCGTCACCATTGCCAATGTCAACGTGCAGAGTGTTCAAGCTCCTGAGCAAGTTCAGGCGGCCTTTGACGACGCGTTCAAGGCAGGCGCTGACCGCGAGCGCCTGAAGAATGAAGGTCAGGCGTATGCGAATGACGTCATTCCCAAGGCGCAGGGTACGGCCGCACGTCTGCGTGAGGAAGCTGCGGCTTACAGCGCGCGAGTGGTGGCAACGGCCGAAGGTGATGCTCAGCGGTTCAAGGCCGTGTTGGCCGAGTATCAGAAGGCGCCTGCAGTGACCCGCGATCGGCTCTACATCGATGCCATGCAGCAGGTCTACAGCAACGTCACCAAGGTCATGGTCGATAGCAAGCAGGGTTCCAACCTCTTGTACCTGCCCCTGGACAAGCTGCTGCAACAAACTGCGGGCACACAGGCTTCTGGCGCATCGACTGCTGGCGGTGCTGAGCAGGCACCATCGTCTCCAGCCACTCCCGCGACCAGTTCCAACTCTGACCCTCGTTCTCGCGATGGCTTGCGCAGCCGCGAACGCGACGCTCGTTGATCAGTTTGGCTCGAACAGTCTAGGAAGAACCTGACATGAACCGCATTGGAACCATCGTGGTGGGCTTTTTGCTCGCCATCGTCCTCGCCGCCTCGACTCTGTACGTGGTCGATCAACGCCAGTTCGCAGTGGTGTACGCATTGGGCGAGATCAAAGAAGTCATCAGTGAGCCCGGTTTGAAGATCAAACTTCCGGCGCCATTGCAGAACGTGGTCATGCTAGACCGACGCATCCAGACCCTGGATAGCCCGGAATCGCGCCCCATTTTTACGGCCGAGAAGAAAAGCCTGGTGATTGACTGGCTGGTCAAATGGCGTGTGACCGAGCCACGCCAGTTCATTCGCAATAATGGTGTGGACATTCGCAATGCGGAAAACCGTCTCGCCCCCATTGTGCAGGCCGCTTTGAACGAAGAAGTCACCAAGCGCACTGTAGGTGCGGTGCTGTCCACTGAGCGTGAAAAAGTGATGCAGGGTGTGATTCGCCGTCTCGCCGACGATGCCAAATCTTTTGGTATCGAGGTGGTCGATGTTCGCATCAAGCGCGTGGATTTCTCCGCCAATATCACCGAGTCGGTGTATCGCCGCATGGAGTCGGAACGCAAGCGCGTTGCAAACGAGCTGCGCTCGCAGGGCGCGGCTGAGAGCGAAAAAATCCGTGCCGATGCAGATCGCCAACGCGAAATCATCGTAGCCGAAGCCTACCGTGATGCCCAGAAACTGAAGGGCGAGGGTGATGCCAAGGCCTCTGCGCTTTACTCCGAATCCTTTGGTCGCGACCCTCAATTCGCTCAGTTTTATCGCAGTCTGGACGCTTACCGTGCGACCTTCCGCAGCAAGAGCGATGTCATGGTTCTCGATCCGAGCAGCGACTTCTTCCGTGTGATGCGCGGAGCGCCGGCCGCATCGTCGGGCAAGAAGTAATCCACCGTCTGGCCGCTTTTCAGCAGCATGAGTCTGTCTGACGCCCTTTGGCTGGCCTGTGGCCTGGTGTTGGTTCTGGAAGGGTTGATGCCGGCCATCAACCCGGCCGCCTGGCGTCGGATGTTTGAGCAACTGCTGCAGTTGCGTGACGAGCAGATTCGCTTTGTCGGTTTGCTCAGCATGGTGGTTGGCCTGCTGACCCTCTGGATTTTTCAGTAACAGGCACCTCATTTCGGCCTGATGTTGCACATTAGGTCGCGCAAGCGGGCCGGACACCGGTAGAATCCCGGTTTTAACCCCCCTCCCGATTCCTATGTCGTCTGCTTGGCTATTGCCAGAGCATATTGCTGACGTCTTGCCCGCTCAGGCGCGACGTGTCGAAGAGTTGCGCCGTGTCTGGTTGGACGTGGCGCGCGGTTATGGCTACGAGCTCGTCATGCCTCCCTTGCTGGAGCATCTGGAGTCCCTGCTATCGGGTACCGGGCACGAGCTAGACCTCAAAACCTTCAAGCTCGTCGATCAACTCAGTGGTCGCACCCTGGGGGTGCGCGCCGATGCCACGCCACAGGTCGCGCGCATTGATGCGCACTTGCTTAACCGAGTGTCCGTCACGCGCTTGTGTTACTGCGGCCCAGTGCTTCACACACGTCCAGACAGTCCTCACGCTTCTCGTGAGCCGCTTCAGTTCGGTGCCGAGATTTATGGCCATGCTGGCCTCGAAGCTGATCTCGAAGTGCAGGAGTTGGCTCTTGAGGGGCTCAAGGCGATTGGCGTTTCGGGCTTGGTTCTCGACCTGTCTGACGTCCGCCTGGTACAGGGTGTCCTGAGCGGTCTGGGTGTCGAGGCGCAATTGTCTGCGTCTCAGCGTGATCAGCTTCTGGGAGCCTTGGCCGCAAAAGATGCAGGTACCCTGCGTGAGTTGGCTCAGCCTTGGGGCAGTGCTGCCGCAACAGCCTTGGTTGCATTGACCCGTCTTTACGGTGGTGACGAGGTTCTGTCGCAGGCTCGCAGCGTGTTGCCCGCGCATCCACTCGTTGACTCGGCCTTGAATGATCTGGCTCTTCTGGCGCAGCGTCTGCGTGCTGCGTTCCCGGAAGTCAGTGTCGGCTTTGATTTGAGTGATCTCAGCGGTTACGCCTACTACAGTGGCGCCCGTTTCGCCGTGTATGGCGCGGGGCACGCGGACGCGTTGCTGCGTGGCGGTCGTTACGACGAGGTCGGTGCCGTTTTCGGACGGCGCAGGCCTGCGGTCGGTTTCAGCCTGGATCTCAAAATTCTGGCTGAGCTGGTTCTGGGGCAGCGGGGTGTTGCCCCTCGTCCTGCGGTGCGCGCGCCTTGGGGGGAAGACCTTGCCTTGCGTCAAGCCGTTCGTCAGCTGCGTCAGCAGGGGCAGACGGTTGTTTGTGTATTGCCTGGCCACGAGCACGAGGTTCAGGAATTTGATTGCGATCGCGAGCTGGCGCTCGTGGATGGACAGTGGGTGGTGCGACCGCTCTGAGGCCGGTCGGATTGACTCAGCATTTGGTAATACAGGATTCAGTCATGCAAAACAGCTCTGTGGGCGTGCGCCCCGCGAACGCAAACTCTGCACGTAATGTCGTGGTGGTAGGCACCCAATGGGGTGACGAAGGCAAAGGTAAGGTCGTTGATTGGCTGACAGACCATGCCGCTGCGGTAGTGCGTTTCCAAGGCGGGCACAACGCAGGCCATACCCTTGTCATCAACGGTAAAAAGACTGCGCTGCAGCTGATTCCATCGGGCATCATGCGCGACGGCGTGGCTTGCTATATCGGCAACGGCGTGGTGGTTGATCCAACTCACCTGTTGTCTGAAATCGAGCGCCTCGAGGCTGCTGGGCTGAATGTGCGCTCACGTCTGTACATCAGCGAGTCCTGCCCCTTGATTTTGCCGTTCCACGTCGAGGTAGATCGTGCGCGTGAAGCTTTGCGCGAGAGCAGTGGCAGTGGCAAGATCGGAACGACAGGCAAAGGCATTGGCCCAGCTTACGAAGACAAGGTTGCACGACGCGCTTTGCGTGTTCAGGATCTGAAGCATCCTGAACGGTTTGCTGCCAAGCTCAAGGAGTTGCTGGCGCTGCACAACTTTGCCCTCGAAGGCTATCTCAAATCTGATGCGTTGGAGTTCCAGCCCATTTTCGATCAAGCCATGAAGGCTGCCGAACAGATTCTGCCAATGCTGGCCGATGTCGGCGTTCGAATTCATGGTCACAACGTGGCGGGTGGCAGCGTTCTGTTCGAAGGTGCTCAGGGCACCTTGCTCGACATTGACCACGGCACCTATCCCTACGTGACCTCCAGCAACTGTGTCGCCGGCAATGCCGCGGCCGGTTCTGGTGTGGGCCCTGACAAGCTGCACTACATCCTCGGTATCACCAAAGCCTACACCACCCGCGTGGGCAGCGGTCCTTTCCCGACCGAGTTGGATTGGGATGTTCCCGGTACAGTCGGCTACCACCTGTCTACCGTTGGTCAGGAGCGTGGTACGGTCACTGGTCGCGCGCGTCGTTGTGGTTGGCTCGATGCGGCTGCGTTGAAGCGCTCCGTCTTGATCAATGGTATTTCCGGTTTGTGCATCACCAAGTTGGACGTCCTTGATGGGCTCAGCGAAATCAAGGTGTGCACTGGCTACATGTTGCGTGGCGAGCGAGTCGACATCCTGCCATTGGATGCAGACGACATCATTGCCTGTGAGCCTATCTACGAAACCTTCCCCGGTTGGGAGGGGACAACCTTCGGTGTGACCGAGTGGGACAAGCTGCCCGCGAATGCTCGGGCTTATCTGGAGCGTGTGCAGGCTTTCATCGGGGCGCCAATTGACATGGTGTCAACCGGTCCGGATCGTGATCACACCATTTTGCTGCGTCACCCCTACAAAGGTTGATCTCGTCTTTCAGCGCGGAGGTTTTTCAATGTTGACAGATGACGGCAAGCATTTGTATGCGTCCTGGGATCAATATCACCGATTGATTGAGCGACTGGCCCTGAACATTTATGAGTCGGGGTGGGAGTTCGATCAGATCCTGTGCTTGGCGCGAGGCGGAATGCGTCCGGGTGATGTGCTGTCACGAATTTTCGATCGGCCGCTGGGCATCATGTCGACCTCATCCTACCGTGATGAGGGCGGTACGCTGCAAGGGCGCCTCGATATGGCCAAGTACATCACCATGCCGAAAGGTGAGTTGGCGGGCCGAGTCTTGTTGGTTGATGACCTGGCAGATTCCGGGGTCACGCTCCGCGCTGTAGTGGATCGACTGCGCAGCATGCCTGCGATTGTTGAGTTGCGCTCCGCTGTTATCTGGGTCAAAGGGGTGTCGAGCTACACGCCTGACTATTTTGTGGAAACCTTGCCCACCAGTCCCTGGATCCATCAGCCATTTGAGGAGTACGACAACCTCAGGCCGGATGCCTTGCTCAAAAAGCATCAGACGATGTGATGGATTGGCGCTTCCCTTTTCAGGGGGGGGGCGGAAGTGACGAGTCAGCACGAGTGAAGCCCGCTCGTCTGGCTCTTTTTTTTTTGGTGCTCTTGCTTGAGAGGGCGCTCAACACAAATGAAGCGGAAATGAAAAAGCCGACCAATGGAAATTGGTCGGCTTTTCAATTGGTGCCCAGGAGAGGACTCGAACCTCCACGGAGTTACCCGCTAGTACCTGAAACTAGTGCGTCTACCAATTCCGCCACCTGGGCAGGTACTTGTTTAACAGTTGTTGCTAACTGCTGAAGCTGAAAGTATAGCGTATTTTTTGTGGGTGAGTCAAGTGCTGTGGTGTTTTTGCGTGTCGGCGATGGGTGTGGTGTTTGTGCATCACGTGTTGCCGAGTTCCCGTTTGGTTTCGCGAGAAGGTTCTGTGGGGCTGCCTCTTGCGGTACTCTGAGACAGGCGGCCCCAGTAGGGTTGCAGGCCGGGCGCGAGTGTCCGGTTGCATTTCGAAATCAGTCTGTAGTCTGGCTGCTGGGGCGCCTTTAGGAGTGTGCAAAGTGTTGCGTACAGCAATGCATCAAATCGCCGTCAGAAAAGACAAAAGCCGCATGATGAGAACATCATGCGGCTTGAATCTGGTGCCCAGGAGAGGACTCGAACCTCCACGGAGTTACCCGCTAGTACCTGAAACTAGTGCGTCTACCAATTCCGCCACCTGGGCATTCATCTGTTGCGACAAGATTTAATTCGTGTCTCAACAGCGAAGAATGAAATTCTAGCATCAAAATAAAGCCCATGACAAGTCCCAAGCAATTTTCTGTGAGTCTCATGAGTGAACTGATCGGTCAGGTGCAAGGGCACCGCGACGGTCATGGCTTTGTCCAGTCGGACGACGGCGAGGTGTCTTTGTATCTTGCGCCGCAAGAGATGCGTTCGGTCATGCACCGAGATCGCGTCAAGGTGAGAGTGGTCCGGTTCGATCGGAAGGGGCGTCCAGAGGGGCAGGTGCTGGAAATTGTCGAGCGCAGAAAGGTGCCCATCATCGGTCGCTTGCTGCATGAGGGGGGGGTGTGGCTTGTCGCTCCTGAGGATCGCCGTTACGGCAGGGACATCCTGATTCCTGCCAAGGCGACCGGCAAGGCCGAGCCTGGGCAGGTTGTATCGGTTGAGTTGACCGAGGAGCCTTCGTTGGTTGCGCAGCCGGTCGGTCGGGTGGTCGAGGTGTTGGGGGGCATCGACGATCCTGGGATGGAGATCGAGATCGCTGTGCGCAAGTACGAGGTGCCGCATCAATTTCGGGATGATGTGTTGGCTCAGGCTGCCAAGTTGCCGGAAAAAATTCGCCCAGCCGATCGGCGTCATCGCATTGACCTCACCGATGTCCCCTTGGTGACGATTGATGGTGAGGATGCTCGTGACTTTGATGATGCGGTTTATTGCGAGCCGGCCAAGCTTGGGCGTTCAAAGGTGCCCAACGCTTGGCGGCTGCTGGTCGCCATTGCGGATGTCAGTCATTATGTGAAGCCCGGGGAGCCGCTGGATCGCGATGCGTATGAGCGGGCAACGTCGGTGTACTTCCCGCGTCGTGTGATTCCGATGTTGCCGGAAAAACTGTCCAATGGTTTGTGTTCTTTGAACCCGGAAGTCGATCGGCTGTCGATGGTTTGCGACATGCTGATCACTGCAGAGGGGCAGATTCATGCCTATCAGTTTTATCCGGCAGTGATTTGCTCGCACGCTCGTTTCACCTACACCGAGGTTGCTGCAATTTTGGCCAACACCAAGGGGCCGGAGGCGCTTCGGAGGGCGGAACTGGTGCCGCACCTGCTGCATCTGCATGAGGTCTATCGGGTCTTGCTCAAGGCCCGTGGTGGACGTGGTGCGGTGGATTTCGATACGACCGAAACTCAAATTGTCTGCGATGACAACGGGCGCATCGCCAAGATCGTGCCGCGCGTTCGGACGGAGGCGCATCGACTGATCGAGGAGGCCATGCTGGCAGCCAACGTTTGCTCGGCGGATTTCATTGAGCGCGCCAAGCATCCTTCCCTGTATCGGGTGCACGAAGGGCCGACGCCTGAAAAGCGCGCGCTGTTGAAGAATTATTTGAAAGCTTTGGGCTTGGGTTTGGGGTTGAGCGACGAGCCGACTCCCAGTGAGTTTCAGGCTCTGGCCGAGGCGACCAAGGATCGTGCTGACGCCACCCAGATTCACACCATGCTGTTGCGTTCGATGCAGCAGGCCATATACACCCCCGTCAACAGTGGGCACTTCGGGTTGGCGTATGAGGCCTACACGCACTTCACCAGCCCTATTCGGCGCTATCCGGACTTGCTGGTGCATCGGGTGATCAAGGCGTTGTTGGGGGCGGGGCGCTATGACTTGGTTTTGCCTCCGGTGCAGCACTCGGTCGGCAGTGTCAAGAAAAAGCCGGGGTCCGCCTCCAGGGGCTTACCTGATGCGCCAAAGCCCAAGTCGAAGCTCAAACTATCGCCTCAAGAGGCTGCGGCCTGGGAAACTGTTGGTATTCACTGCAGTGCCAATGAGCGACGCGCTGATGAAGCATCGAGAGATGTTGAGGCCTGGCTCAAGTGCATGTTCATGCGGGAGCGCTTGGGTGATGAGTATTCGGGTACGGTCAGTGCTGTCACCAGCTTCGGTTTGTTTGTCTTGCTTGATGGGTTGTTTGTAGAGGGCTTGATTCACATCACCGAGTTGGGTGGGGAGTACTTCAAATTTGACGAGGCCCGACAGGAGTTGCGGGGCGAGCGCACTGGTGTTCGCTATGGGGTGGGGGCTCGAGTTCGTGTTCAGGTCAGTCGAGTTGATTTGGATACGCGCAAGATCGATTTTCGAGTGGTGAAAGAGGCCGGGGATGCCGTCCCTGGTGCGGCGCCGGGCCGGAAGCGTCGTGGCGAGTCGGCTGTCGCTGAATTGATGGAGGTTCAGTCCAGGGATCGGGCGGTCAAGCGCGCAGCCAAGGACTCGGCTCGAGGTAAGGGTGGTGATTCGGGGCGAGGGGGCTCTGGTGGTGGCTTCGGGGGGAAGAAATCGGCGGCCAAAAAGGCACCAAGAGCTCGACGTTAAGTCGAGCGACGGAATCGTGCTAGAATTCGAGAGTTTTCCCGAAATGGTTCGGAAAAACTTTTGAAACCGCGAAGCCGGCAATCCAAGGTGTTTTGGCCTTCTGAGGGTTTCCTCAGGTCAAGATCGCTGTCGGCTTCTAGATCCAACCTCTGGAGCACTACATGTCTGTGTCCATGCGCGAAATGCTGGAAGCCGGTGTCCACTTCGGTCACCAAACCCGCTTCTGGAACCCCAAGATGGCCCCGTATATCTTCGGCCATCGCAACAAGATTCACATCATCAACCTCGAAAAGACGCAACCTGCGTTCGAAGAGGCTCTGAAGTTCATCAAGCAACTGTCTGCTCGTCGTGGCACCGTCATGATGATTGGCACCAAGCGCCAAGCTCGCGACATCATCGCCGAAGAAGCTGGCCGCGCTGGCGTTCCCTTCGTGAACCAGCGTTGGTTGGGTGGCATGCTCACCAACTTCAAGACCGTCAAGGGTTCCCTGAAGAAGTTGAAGGACATGCAAGCTCAGACCGAGGCCGGTCTGGACAACATGAAAAAGAAGGAAGGCTTGCTGTTCCAACGCGAACTGGCCAAGCTGGAAAAAGACATCGGCGGCATCCAGGACATGAACACCCTGCCTGACGCTCTGTTCGTGATCGACGTTGGCTATCACAAGATTGCCATCGCCGAAGCCAAGAAGCTGGGCATTCCCGTCATCGGCGTGGTTGACACCAACCACTCGCCCGAAGGCATCGACTACGTGATCCCCGGTAACGACGACTCCTCCAAGGCCGTGGCTCTGTACGCCAAGGCTGTGGCTGACGCCGTCCTGGAAGGTAAGGCCAACGCTGTCAACGAAGTGGTGCAAGCCGCTGCCGCTGACGACGAGTTCGTTGAAGTCAACGACGCTGCCTGATCGGCCTGAACCTGGCACGAAGGGGCTGATTTCAGCCCCTTTTTTTCAGACAATTTTCTATGGCAGCGAGATGACGCTGCCGATGAATCAAACGGAGAATTCAAATGGCTGCTATTACCGCCAGCATGGTCGCCGACCTGCGCGCCAAGACTGATGCACCCATGATGGAGTGCAAGAAAGCCCTGACCGAAGCCGATGGCGACATGGCCAAGGCTGAAGAGATTCTGCGTGTCAAGCTGGGTAGCAAGGCTTCGAAGGCTGCTTCCCGCGTGACCGCCGAGGGTGTGGTGTCCGCATCTGTTGATGGTGCCACCGGCGCCTTGGTTGAAATCAACTGCGAAACCGACTTCGTTTCCAAGAATGAGTCTTTCCTGGCTTTCACCAAGTCGGTTGCCGAGTTGGTCGCCAAGAACAACCCCGCTGACGTGGCCGCGATCGGTGAACTGCCGCTGTCGCAAGACGGTTTCGGTCCTACCGTGGAAGAAGTGCGTAAGGGCTTGATCGGCAAGATCGGTGAGAACATGTCCATCCGCCGCTTCAAGCGTTACAGCGGTGGTGGCAACTTGGCCGCTTACCTGCACGGCGCTCGCATCGGTGTGGTTGTTGAGTTCGACGGCGACGCGACTGCTGCCAAGGACGTCGCCATGCACATTGCCGCCATGAAGCCTGTGGCGCTGTCTTCGGCTGAAGTGCCTGCCGCCCTGATCGAAACTGAGCGCAGCGTGGCTACCGCCAAGGCTGCCGAGTCTGGCAAGCCTGCCGACATCGCAGCCAAGATGATCGAAGGCTCCATTCAGAAGTATCTGAAGGAAGTCTCGCTGCTGAACCAGGTCTTCGTGAAGGCTGCCGACGGCAAGCAAACCGTGGAGCAGTACCTGAAGTCGGCCAACACGACTGTCAAGTCGTTCACCATGTTCGTGGTGGGCGAGGGCATCGAGAAGAAGCAAGACGACTTCGCTGCTGAAGTGGCCGCTACGATGGCTGCAGCCAAGGGCCAATAAGCCTGAAGCAAGCAAAGGGGGCCTGGAGCCCCCTTTTGCTATGCGCCGTGATTTCGGTGCGACCGGAGGGGAACCTTCCGGTGAATTTGTATCTATAACAAAACTGGCCTGGAAGTTGCGCTAATCTTTAAGGCTGGTTGATAAGTCAGTGAACAAGGACGTTTGCATGCCCGCCTATAAGCGAATCCTCCTGAAACTCTCCGGTGAAGCCTTGATGGGCGATGACGCATACGGTATTAACCGTGCAACCATCGTTCGCATGGTCAAGGAAATTCAGGAAGTCACGAACCTCGGATGTGAAGTTGCCGTGGTGATCGGTGGTGGCAACATTTTCCGCGGCGTGGCGGGCGGATCGGTTGGCATGGACCGCGCAACGGCTGATTACATGGGCATGTTGGCCACAGTGATGAACTCGTTGGCGTTGGCCGATACCATGCGTCAGGAGGGCATGACAGCTCGTGTCATGTCGGCCATCAGTATCGATCAAGTGGTCGAACCTTATGTGCGTCCCAAGGCCTTGCAGTACCTCGAAGAGGGCAAGGTGGTGGTGTTCGCAGCAGGCACGGGGAACCCGTTTTTCACGACCGATACCGCAGCGGCATTGCGTGGCGCAGAAATTGGCGCAGAAGTCATGTTGAAGGCGACCAAGGTTGATGGCGTCTATACCGCTGATCCCAAGAAGGACCCCTCGGCCACACGCTACAGCTCCATCACATTCGATGAGGCGTTGATCAAGAACCTGCAGGTTCTTGACGCGACCGCTTTTGCTTTGTGCCGCGATCAGAATCTGCCGCTGAAAGTGTTCTCCATCTTCAAGCCCGGTGCGCTCAAGCGCGTGGTGATGGGTGAGGATGAAGGGACGCTGGTTCACGTTTGAGCCAGGATGTCCGAAGGATTTTGGAGTCAAAAATGAGCATTGCAGATATCAAGAAAAATTCTGAACAGAAGATGCAGAAGTCGGTTGATTCGTTCAAAAACGAATTGGCCAAGATTCGCACCGGCCGCGCTCACCCTGGCATCCTCGATCAGGTGGAGGTGGAGTACTACGGTTCGATGGTGCCTATCAGTCAGGTCGCCAACGTGACCTTGCTTGATGCACGCACTATCAGTGTTCAGCCCTGGGAAAAGGGGTTGGGCCCGAAGATTGAAAAGGCCATTCGCGAATCTGATTTGGGTTTGAACCCGTCGGCCCAAGGCGATCTGATTCGCGTGCCGATGCCTCCTCTGACTGAGGAGCGCCGCAAGGATCTGACCAAGGTGGTCAAGAGCGCTGGCGAAGATGCCAAGGTTGCAGTGCGTAACCTGCGTCGCGATGCGAACGAGCAAGCCAAGAAGCTCCAGAAGGACAAGCTCATCACGGAAGATGACGAGCGTCGTTCTCAGGATGAGATCCAGAAGCTGACTGACAAGACGATTGCAGAAATCGACAAGCTCATTCAGGGCAAGGAAGCGGAGATCATGGCGGTCTGACGGTCGCTTTGTCTTAAACTTCCATGCAGTCCGAGGCGGTGTGACCGCCTCGATTCATTTCAAGCGGGGCGTAGTCGCTCCGTCTCTCCGGGTCGTCGCATTCATGAGCGCCACGCCTTCTTCAGATTCTTCAATACCGCGTCACGTTGCCATCGTCATGGATGGCAATGGTCGGTGGGCCAGCAAGCGTTTCATGCCGCGGGGGGTGGGCCACAAGGCCGGGGTCGACTCTCTGGTCAATGTCGTACGCGCCTGCGTCGATCGTGGAATTCCTTACCTGACGGTGTTTGCGTTTTCCTCGGAAAACTGGAAGCGCCCAGAGGAAGAGGTTTCTGGCTTGATGAATCTGTTGATCGTGGCGCTGTCCAAGCACCTGATCAAGCTCAAGAGCGACGGCGTCCGCATTCGTGTTGTGGGTGATTCTGCTCAGGTGTCGGACAAGGTGCGTCAGGCCCTGGATGATGCCGAGCGTGCAACCGAGCACAACAGCAAACTGGTGTTGACGGTGGCCTTCAATTACGGCGGTCGTTGGGACATTGTTCAAGCTTGCCGCAAAGCGATGGAGGCCGGTCTGGAGCCAGCCGATCTCAGCGAGGCTGCTTTGTCGAAGTACATGGCCATGGCCTATGCCCCTGATCCCGATTTGTTCATTCGCACGGGTGGCGAGGTGCGCTTGTCGAATTTTCTGCTTTGGCAGAGCGCTTACGCCGAATTGGTCTTCACCGAATGTCTTTGGCCAGACTTTGACGCGGCTGAACTGGATCGCGCCTTGGCCGAGTACGCCCGACGTGAACGTCGCTTTGGCGGTGTGACGGCGGATCAGAGCAACACACGCGAGGAGGCCTGATATGTTGTGGCAGCGTGTGGTAACGGCATTGATTTTGTTTGGCGCGTTTGTGGGCACCTTGTCTGTGCAAGCCATTTGGCCCTTCGCTGCGCTCACCTTGGTGCTGATTGGTGCCGCCGGCTGGGAGTGGTCGCGCTTGTGTGGTCGAGAAGGGGCGATTCAGTGGGTGATCGGTGTGGCCGCGGTGTTGCTTGGCGGCGCGCTGGCCCAGTTCATGGGTGTGGAAGGGCTGGGGCATGGCCTGTTTCCGACGCAAGTCACAGTACCGCATGTGCATTCGATCGGGCACGCCTTGGTCGGTTTTTCGGTTTCGCCGCAGATTTGGTGGGGCGCTTTGTTGATTTGGGTTTGCGGTGGCGCGTGGGCCTTGAAGTTCGGTCAGACCTCGTGGCGGACTTTGCCCGTGTCTTTGCGTCAGGTCATGGGGGTGGCGTTGCTCGCTGTGGCCTGGTTGGCCATGGCAGAAGGCCGCGGGCATGGCGTCAACTTTTTGTTGTCCATGCTGTTTCTGGTCTGGGCTGCCGACGTAGGAGCCTATTTTGGAGGTCGAGCCTTCGGTCGCCGCAAGCTGGCGCCGAGCATCAGTCCTGGCAAGAGTTGGGAAGGGGTGTGGTCTGGCTTCGCAACGGTAGTGCTCGTCGCGTTGATCTGGATCTGGGTGGATCAGTCCTTGTCGGTTGATTCCCCCAGCATGTACAGCCATTTGCTGCAAGGGCTGGGGCCCATCGGGATGGCCGTGGCGTTGATGTTCCTGACTTGCATGAGTGTGGTGGGAGACTTGTTCGAGTCATTGATCAAGCGGCAGGCAGGGGTGAAAGACAGTAGCCAGTTGTTGCCCGGGCACGGTGGTGTGCTGGACCGCATTGATGCCTTGTTGCCCGTGCTGCCCATTGAAATGGCGTTGATGTCTCTCTGTCATGGCTAATTCTGCTTGTGCTGGTCGCCAGCAAATCTGTGTTCTGGGCGCAACCGGTTCGATCGGTTCGAATACGCTTGATGTCTTGGCCCGGCACCCAGACCGCTTTGAGGTTTTTGCGCTGACAGGCGCCTCGCGCGTTGCGGAGCTATCTGCCTTGTGTCAGCAGTGGAAGCCTCGCTTCGCGGTCATGCCCGATGCGGCCTTGGCCGCGCAATTGCGTCAACAAGTCAAGGCAGCAGGTTTGCGCACAGAAGTGCTGGAGGGTGAGCAGGCCTTGTCTGATGTCGCCACGCATCCTGACGTTGACATGGTCATGGCGTCGATCGTGGGTGCGGCGGGGCTGGCGCCATGCCTGGCTGCGGCCAAGGCCGGCAAGCGCTTGTTGTTGGCCAACAAGGAAGCCATTGTCGTTGGAGGCCAGTTGTTCATCGATGCGGTGAAGATGGGTGGAGCCACGCTTTTGCCAATCGACAGCGAACATTCGGCGATCTTTCAGTGCCTGCCGGAAGAGCGTGCTACCTGGCTGGATCGGATCGATCACATCGTATTGACGGCGTCAGGTGGACCTTTTCGGGAGCGCGATCCACAGACCTTCCGCGAGATCACGCCAGAACAGGCGTGCGCTCATCCGAATTGGGTGATGGGCCGCAAGATTTCGGTTGATTCGGCCACCATGATGAACAAGGCGCTCGAGGTGATCGAGGCCAAGTGGCTGTTCGGTCTGAAGCCCTCGCAAGTCAAGGTGGTGATACACCCCCAAAGCATCATCCATTCGATGGTGGTGTGCCGAGATCGTTCGGTACTCGCGCAAATGGGCACACCCGATATGCGAGTCCCGATTGCGTACGGTTTGTCGTGGCCACAACGAATTGAGTCCGGTGCAGATTTGCTGGACTTTTCCACTCTGAAGGCGTTGACCTTCGAAACGCCAGACGCCCGTCGCTACCCCGGCTTGCAATTGGCCTGGGAGACCCTTGAGGGGCCAGAGGGCAGTACCTGCGTGCTCAATGCCGCCAACGAAGTGGCGGTTGAAGCTTTTCTGGCGCGACAGATCCGGTTTGATCAAATTCACGCCGTGAACGCCGAGACCCTGTCTGTGTGTTTGCCTCAAGCCCGCAGCACAGCAAGTGTGGAGGGTTTGTTGGAATTGGATGCCAGCGCGCGCCGTGCCGCGCGTACGATTGCAGCCAATCTGGCTGTCTGAACGGAGAAAGCATGGCCACCACGTTTCTGGCATTTTTGGTGACGATTGGCGTTCTGGTCGTGATTCACGAATATGGGCATTACCGAGCCGCGGTGGCCTGTGGGGTGAAGGTTCTGCGTTTTTCTGTGGGTTTCGGTCGCGTGCTGTGGTCTCGCCAGAAAGGCGAGACTGAGTTTGTTGTGTGTGCCTTGCCCTTTGGTGGTTACGTCAAGATGCTTGACGAGCGCGAAGGTGTGGTGGACGCCGCGGAGGCCCATCGCGCCTTCAATCGGAAGTCTCTGGCGCAGCGCGCATTCGTGGTTGCTGCTGGCCCGATCGCGAACCTGCTTCTGGCTGTGGCTCTGTACGCCGGGGTGAACTGGTCGGGTGTTGATGAACTGCGTCCGTGGATGGCGCAGCCCAAGGTGGGCAGCCTCGCTGAGCGTGCAGGCCTGCGCGCGCAGGACGACATCGTTGCAATCAAGGCTTCTGACGATGACGCATGGCAGCCCTTGCGATCGATGGCCGATTTGCAATGGCACATCACCCGCGTTGCATTGAGTGCTCAGGCGTTGGAGCTTCAGGTTCAGACGCGCCGTCCCGATGGCAGCGTCGGGTCAGGTGTTCGACATTTGTCTTTGCCTTTGCAGGAAATCCCTGTGTCCGATGTTGACTCGCGTTTGCTGGAGCGTGTCGGGCTAAATGGTCCTTATGCCGAGCCGCTGATCGACGAGGTGGTGCCTGGCGGTCCGGCTGCTCAGGCAGGCTTGTTGAAGGGGGATCGCGTTTTGCGTGTGGATGGCCGGGTGCCTGCTGACGCGACCCAGTTGCGTCAGTGGATTCGCGCCAGCTCGGTCGATGGGCGAATTCAGTCCCTGACGATGGAGGTCGAACGTGCGGGCCAAGTCCGAGAAGTGGTTGTGACTCCCGTTTTCAAGGAGGTCCAAGGCCAGCAAGTGCCTCGCATTGAAGCCGCTTTGGGGGCTATGCCGGCCATGGTCACGGTTCAGTACGGGCCGCTAGAAGGCCTGACTCGCGCCTTGACGCATACCTGGGATGTTTCTCGCCTGAGCCTTGAAATGCTGGGCAAGATGGTCATTGGTCAAGCGTCGATCAAGAATCTCAGTGGTCCGATCACGATTGCCGATTACGCCGGTAAGTCGGCAGAGATGGGGTGGGTGGCTTACCTCGGTTTCCTGGCGCTGGTCAGTGTCAGCTTGGGGGTGTTGAACTTGTTGCCTCTGCCGGTCCTCGATGGCGGACACCTCATGTATTATCTTTTCGAAGCGGTGACAGGCCGACCAGTCTCAGATCTGTGGCTGGAGCGGTTGCAGCGTGGTGGCGTGGCCATCATGCTGGCCATGATGTCGCTGGCTATTTACAACGATCTGGCGCGGCTGCTGGGCGCGCACTAAGCATTGCATGCATATTCCTTCCAAGACAGTGTCTCGGCTTAAGCCGACCTTTGCGGCTGCGATGTTCGCAGTCCTGTGTCAGACGTCGGCATGGGCGGTCGAACCTTTTGTTGTCAAGGACATCCGGGTCGAGGGTTTGCAGCGGGCCGATGCGGGCACCGTGTTTGCAGCCCTGCCGTTCCGCGTGGGCGACACCTACACCGACGACAAAGGCGCTGCTAGTTTGCGCTCTCTTTTCGCTACGGGCCTATTCAAGGATGTGCGCATCCAGATTGAAGGCAATGTGGCTGTGGTGGTGGTCGAAGAGCGTCCCGTCATTTCACGTGTCGAGTTCGTGGGCACCAAGGAATTCGACAAGGATGCACTTGTCAAGTCGCTCAAGGACGTGGGCATTGGCGAAGGCCAGCCCTTCGACCGCGCATTGGCCGATCGAGCCGAGCAGGAGTTGAAGCGTCAGTACCTGTCGCGCAGCCTCTACGGTGTCGAGATTGTCACCACGATTACCCCGACTGAGCGTAACCGCGTGAACGTGACCTTTACCGTCACCGAAGGCGATGTAACCAAGATCCGCAGCATCCGCATTACCGGCAATCAGGCCTTCTCAGAAAGCACGCTGCTGTCGCAGATGGACCTGACCACTGGCGGTTGGCTCACCTGGTACACCAAGTCTGATCAGTACGCGCGCTCCAAGCTCAACGCCGATCTGGAAACGCTGAAGTCGTACTACCTGAATCGGGGCTACCTCGAGTTCAAGGTTGAGTCGACCCAGGTTTCGATTTCGCCAGACAAGCAAGATATTTCGATTGCCATCAATGTGGCGGAGGGCCCCAAGTACACCGTGACCGGTGTGCGCCTGGAAGGTGAGTACCTCGGCAAAGACGAGGCGTTCCGTAACCTGGTGACCATCAAGCCGGGCGAGGCCTATCGCGCAGACGATGTCGCGTCGACCATCAAAGCATTCACGGATCGGTTTGCCGCTTTTGGTTATGCCTTTGCCAAGGTTGATTTGCGCCCTGAAATTGATCGTGAAAAGGGCCAGGTCGTTGCCGTGCTGGTGGCGCAACCACAGCGTCGTGTTTACGTTCGGCGTATCAACGTGGCGGGCAACTCGCGTACGCGTGACGAGGTCATTCGTCGGGAGTTCCGCCAATTCGAGTCGGCTTGGTACGATGGCCAGAAGATCAAGCTGTCGCGTGACCGTGTCGACCGCCTGGGCTACTTCAAGCAAGTCAACGTGGAAACGTCTGAAGTGCCTGGCACGCAGGATTTGGTCGACCTGACCGTGACGGTGGAAGAAAAGCCGACTGGCAACCTGATGGTGGGGGCCGGTTTCTCGACCGCTGAGAAGCTGACCCTGACAGCGTCGATCAAGCAAGACAATGTTTTCGGCACCGGTAATTACCTGGGGCTGGAAGTCAACACCAGTCGCTACAACCGAACTGTGGTGGTCAGCACGGTGGACCCGTATTTCACCGACGATGGCATTTCCCGCTCGTTCGACGTGTTTTATCGCACCTCGCGCCCCCTGAGCACCCAGGGGGGGGACTACCAGATCGTGACCCCTGGCGGCGCAGTGCGTTTTGGTGTGCCGTTCACGGAATTCGACACGGTGTTTTTCGGCCTGGGGGCGGAGCAGACCGCTATCAAGGGTAATTTAGGTCTGCCCGTGAGCTACAAGGTTCACCGCGAGTTGTTTGGTGAGCGCAGCCTGTCTGTGCCGCTGACCGTGGGTTGGGCACGCGATGCGCGTGACAGTGTGATCGCGCCCACCCAGGGCCGTTACCAACGCTTGAATCTCGAAATCGGCGTGGCCGGTGACACACGCTATCTGCGCAGCGACTACCAGTTCCAGCAGTTTTTCCCTCTGACCAACCGCCTTACGATCGGCTTGAACACGGAACTGGGCTACGGCACTGGCCTGTCGGGCAAGCCCTATCCGGTGTTCAAGAACTTCTATGGCGGTGGCTTGGGCACGGTGCGAGGCTTCGAGCAAAACTCTCTGGGCCCGGCTGACATCGAGGGGGCCTACATCGGTGGCGCGCGCCGCTTCAATATCAACACTGAGTTCTATGTGCCGTTCCCCGGGGCGGGCAACGACCGGACCCTGCGTATGTTCGCCTATGCTGACGCAGGGAATGTCTGGGGGGAGCAGCAAACCGTCAAGCTGGCCGACCTGCGCGCCTCGGTGGGGGTGGGGGTTAGCTGGATCTCGCCGGTGGGGCCGCTGAAATTGAGTTACGGCAAGCCGATTCGCAGTTTCGACCAAGATAAAATTCAAAAACTTCAGTTCCAGATCGGTACCGCGTTTTGACCATGAAAATGATCACCAAGGCCCTGGCGGCCACTTGCCTCGTGTTGGGTTCGATGGGCGTTCAGGCTCAAGAACTCAAGATTGGCTACGTCAATTTGGACAAGGTACTGCGTGACGCGTCGCCTGCCAAGGCGGCACAAGCCAAGCTGGAGTCCGAGTTTGGCCGTCGAGAAAAGGATCTGGTCGAGCTGGAGCAGCGCTTGAAGTCCGCTTCGGACAAGTTCGAGAAAGATGCGTTGACGCTCAGCGAGAGTGAGCGCAATCGCCGCCAGCGTGATCTGGTCGAACAAGATCGTGAACTGCAGCGCAAGCGTCGCGAGTTCCAAGAGGACCTGAATCAGCGAAAGAACGAAGAACTTTCCACGGTTCTGGATCGTGCCAATCGCGTCGTGAAGCAGATTTTCGAGCAAGACAAGTACGACCTGATCTTGCAAGAGGCTGTGTTTGTGGCCCCGCGCATCGACATCACTGAAAAAGTCATTCGTGCGTTGAATTCAGGGTCGGTGAAGTGATTCAGCAGGCTGTTCCCGTTACCCAGATCGTCGCCGATCTGGGCGGGGAGTTGATTGGGGCGACAGACACCGTCGTCTCCCGGATCGCACCGCTGGATGCTCCGAATGAACCGGGTTTCATCGCCTTCCTCAGCAACCCGAAATACCGTGCGCAACTGGCAACGACGCAAGCTCAATGCGTGATCGTTCACAGCAGTTTGCGTGAAGAGGCGGCGGTTCGCCCGTCCGCCATTCTCACAGACGACCCCTACCTGTACTTCGCATATCTCACGCAATGGTGGGCTGCTCGTTTTCGTCCGAAAGCGCCGCAAGGGGTGCACCCCAGCGCGGTCGTAGATCCAACCGCGCACATTGAACCGGATGTGACCATAGGCCCGCTGGCCGTGGTGGAGGCCGGTGCTCGCTTGGAGGCGGGGGCCGTGGTTGGGCCTCATTGCGTGGTCGGGGCTCGGGCAACTATTGGCGCGCAAACGCGTCTGGCAGCCCACGTCACCGTGGGCTATGACTGCCACATTGGCGCGCGCTGTATCCTCCACAGTGGGGTTGTCATTGGTGCCGATGGCTTTGGCTTTGCGCCCTCAAAAGGGCAGTGGATCAAGATCGAGCAGTTGGGCGCGGTCCGCATTGGTAACGATGTCGAAATCGGTGCGAATACTTGCGTGGATCGCGGTGCTCTGGATGACACCATCATCGGCGTCGGGGTCAAGCTCGACAACCTGATCCAGATCGGACACAACGTTCAGATTGGTGACCACTCCGCCATGGCTGGCTGTGTCGGTGTGGCCGGCAGCACCCGCATCGGTTCGGGTTGCACAGTGGGTGGCGCAGCCATGGTGCTGGGGCATCTCACTTTGGCTGATGGCGTGCATATTTCGGCCGCCACGGTGGTTTCCAGTTCTATTCACAAGCCGGGGCAGTACACGGGCTTTTTCCCATTGGACGATAACGCGTCCTGGGAGAAGAACGCTGCCACGCTTCGGCATCTGCACGCATTGCGTGATCGCATCCGTGCATTGGAAAAGCAAAACAAATGAAGATGGACATCTACAAGATTCTCGAAAAGCTGCCGCACCGTTATCCCTTCCTGTTGGTGGATCGCGTGCTCGAGATCGAAGACAACGTGCAGATCAAGGCCGTCAAGAACGTGTCCATCAATGAGCCCTTTTTTCAGGGCCATTTCCCGAAGCGTCCGGTCATGCCGGGCGTGCTGATGCTTGAGGCCTTGGCCCAGGCCGCTGCCTTGCTGGTTTTTTCGTCTCAAGGGACCACCGTGGAAGACGACTCTGTCGTGTACTTCGTGGGCATTGATGGCGCACGCTTCAAGCGTCCCGTGGAGCCTGGTGACCAGTTGGTGCTCGACGTGAAGGTTGATCGGGTGAAGGCCGGCATCTATAAGTTCATCGCCCAGGCCTTTGTGGATGGCGATCTGGCTGTGGAAGCCCAGTTGATGTGCACCAAGCGCAAGGTGGCTTGAGATCAACATGGCAAAGATTCACCCAACCGCGATTGTTGATCCGCAGGCACAACTGGCTGACGATGTCATCGTGGGCGCCTACACCCTAATTGGGCCCAACGTGCGCGTTGGCGCAGGTACCGAAATCGGGCCTCACTGCGTGATTGAGGGGCACACCACCATCGGCGTCGACAACCGCATTTTTCAGTTTGCTTCGCTGGGTGCTGACCCACAAGACAAGAAGTACAAGGGCGAGCCGACTCAGTTGATCATTGGCGATCGCAACACCATTCGCGAGTTCACCACCTTCAATACCGGCACTGTGCAGGATAAGGGCTATACCCGTATCGGCAACGATAACTGGATCATGGCTTATGTGCACGTGGCGCACGACTGCGTCATTGGCGACCACAACACGATTGCCAACTCGGTTCAGTTCGCGGGACACGTGGAAGTGGGTAACCGCACGTTGATCGGCGGCATCAGCGGGATTCACCAATTCGTGCGCATTGGCGACTACGCCATGCTGGGATTCCAGACGCGTCTGTCGCAAGATTTGCCGCCGTTTGTCATGGCCGCAGGTAACCCTGCCGAAGCACAAAGCGCCCACCAGGAGGGGCCACGTCGCCAGGGGTATTCGAATGAACGTCTGGCCACGCTCAAGCAGATGTATCGCTTGCTGTATCGCAAGGGCCTGACGCTCGATGCGGCTCGTGCCGAGATCGAGGCTTTGCGCGGTCAGTTGCCCGAAGCAGATCCTGACATCGACAACATGGTGACCTTCTTGTCGAAGGCCGCTCGCGGTATTGTTCGCTGAGCATGTCTGAGCAACTGAACGTGGCCATGGTGGCCGGCGAGACCTCAGGGGACTTGCTGGCCGGCTTGCTTCTGGGCGGGCTGAAGGCTCGCTGGCCCGACCTTCATTCTCATGGCATTGGTGGCCCCAAGATGGCGGCACACGGTTTCGAGGCCTGGTGGCCGTATGAGAAGCTGGCGGTGCACGGGTTCAACATGGAAGTGTTGCGTCGCTTCCGTGAGATCTGGGGGATTCGCCGCGAGTTGGGTGACCGCTTGCTGGCGCAGCGCCCCGACGTGTTTGTGGGCGTCGATGCGCCTGATTTCAACCTTGGGTTGGAGTCGCGCCTGAAAGAAGCCGGAATCAAGACGGTTCACTTTGTCAGCCCGTCGATCTGGGCTTGGCGAGGGGGGCGTATCAACAAGATTCATCGATCGGCTGACCACATTCTGTGCCTGTTTCCTTTTGAGCCCGAGCTGTATCACGCTAAGGGCATTGCTGCCACTTATGTAGGACACCCGTTAGCCGACGCGATTCCCATGGACGTGCCGCGTGCAGCCGCCCGCCAACGCCTGGGCTTGACGGAGGCGGCTCAGGTGGTGGCCGTGTTACCGGGCAGCCGTCGAGGCGAGATTCAGCACATCGCCCCTGCATTCTTGCAAGCTGTGGCCTTGCTGGCACGTCAGCGACCCGAGCTGAAGTTCGTGTTGCCAGTCGTGCCAGGGTTGCGTCAGATGATCGAGCCCATGGTGGCTCAATGGGCGCCCGATGCGCCGTTGATGGTGCTGGATGGGCAGTCGCACGACGCTTTGGCCGCATGTGATGTGACCTTGATTGCCAGTGGCACGGCCACGCTGGAAGCGGCCCTGTTCAAACGCCCCATGGTGATCAGCTACAAGATCAGTGGTCTGAGTTGGCAGATCATGAAGCGCATGGGCTATCTGCCTTGGGTGGGCTTGCCCAACATCTTGCTGCGCGATTTCGTTGTGCCTGAGCGCTTGCAGCATGATGCAACCCCTGAGCAACTCGCGACCGATGTGCTCGCCTGGCTGGATCAGCCAGCCAGGGCCCAGGCCGTGGTTCAACGCTTTACCGAACTTCACCACGTCTTGCGCTGCAATACCGCGCAGGCCGCTACCGATGCCATCGCCCAAGTCATCGAAGGCCGCTAAGGCTTCGACAGAGCCCGAACAACTCGACCTGCTTTTCCGTCCAGTGACCGGCCTGGTTGCTGGGGTGGACGAGGCGGGGCGTGGCCCGCTCGCTGGTCCGGTGGTGGCGGCGGCGGTCATTCTGGATGAGTTGCAGCCGATCGAAGGTTTGGCCGACTCGAAAAAGCTGTCAGCCAGACAGCGCGAACGCTTGTATGACGAGATTCGTGCCAAGGCCCTGTGCTGTTGCATTGCCGAGGCCTCGGTGGAAGAAATCGACGAGATCAACATTCTTCAGGCGACCATGCTGGCGATGCGTCGAGCGGTCGAGGGGCTGCGTCTGAAGCCCTCTTTGGTGCAGGTCGACGGTAATCGGTTGCCCGTGCTGAAGGTGCCGGCAGAAGCGATTGTCAAAGGCGATGCCAAGGTGGCGGCGATTTCTGCTGCGTCGATTCTGGCGAAGGTGCACCGCGATCGCTTGTGCGACGAGCTGCACCAGGCTTATCCTCAATACGGATTTGACGGCCATAAAGGCTACCCGACCGCTGACCACGTTGCCGCACTCAAGCAGCATGGCGTGACACCCGCGCACCGACGTAGTTTTGGCCCGGTCAAGGTGGTTCTGGGTTTGGCACCCGACCCCACGCTGGTTCAGCTACGCGCTCGCCGTGGTTGAAGGCGGTTTTCACGAACGTGAGTCACGATGTCTCAAGCAACCCTCGTCACCTCGCGTGACAACCCCTTGATCCAGCGCTTGCGCAAGCTGAGCCAGGACCCCACGGCTTATCGCAAGTTGGGCGAAATCTGGCTGGAAGGGGATCATCTATGCTCTGCGGCTTTGGTGCGAAAGGTCGCCGTGGCGACGGCCGTGATCGCAGATGTCGCCTGGCTGGGTGAGGGGGGGCAGGGGGCGTCGCACGATCCCGAAGCGGTGCGGCTGAGCGAGTTGGCTCGGCAGGCCCGAAAGATCGTGGCGGTGCCCCAGGCGCTGTGGAGCGGGTTCACCGGACTGGAATCACCTGCGCGAATCGGATTCCTGGTGTCTCTGGACGCATTGGCTGGTGACGCTGGTGGGCGGATGGCCGTTCAACCCGGTTTGCGCACAGTGGTACTGGACCGCCTTCAGGATGCCGGCAATGTGGGCAGCATTTTGCGTAGCGCCTCGGCCTTGGGGGTGCAGCAAGTGGTCGCCCTCAAGGGCACGGCGGCCTTGTGGTCGCAGAAGGTGTTGCGGGCGGGCATGGGGGCACATTTCGCCCTGAATCTGGTGGAGCAGTTCGAACCAGAGGCCTTGAGTGAGCTGGCGGTGCCCTTGATCGCGACGAGCTCTCATGCTGACTTTTCGCTCCACCAAGCGCCTTTGCCTGATCCTTGTGCCTGGGTGATGGGGCATGAGGGGCAGGGGGTATTGGCCTCAGTGATGGCGCAGTGCCAGTACACCGTGTCGATTCCCCAGCCGGGAGGCGAGGAGTCCTTGAATGTGGCGGCCGCCGCGGCTGTGGTTCTTTACGAATCCCTGCGCAGGCGGCTGTGAGCCGGCCTGTGATGCTCGGGTGTGCGCAGGCGGGTGGAAAGCCCTAGAATATTTTCATCGGGCCCTAGGCCCGCAATGTGGATGGAGTGTCAATGGATCGTTCCTTGAAACCGTTGGATGTGGTGTACGGCTCGGCAATTGGCGTGGACCGCCAACGTGTGCTGCGCAATACCTATGCCTTGTTGGCTTTGTCGATGGTGCCCACCGTGTTGGGAGCATGGCTTGGCTTGAGCGTGGGTTTCAGCTTCTTTGCGGGCAGTCCTCTGATTGCAGTTGGGCTGTTCCTGGCGATCTCGTTCGGGTTCTTTTTTGGAATTGAAAAGTTCAAGAACTCTGGCGTGGGCGTTTTGCTTTTGCTGGGCTTCACCTTTTTCATGGGTTTGATGTTGTCGCGCCTGCTTGGCGTGGCCTTGCACCTGTCGAACGGGGCACAACTGATTACCTTGGCGTTTGGTGGCACGGGCCTGGTGTTCGTCGCCATGGCCGCTTGGGCGCAGGCCACCAAGCGTGATGTGTCCAGTATGGGCAAATGGTTGATGGTGGGCGCTGTGGTGATCCTGGTCGCCGCCGTTGCCAACATCTGGCTGCAAATGCCTGCTTTGCACCTGGCCATCTCGGCCATGGCCGTGTTGGTGTTCTCGGCGTTCATCATGTATGACCTCAAGCAGATCATCGATGGTGGGGAAACGAACTACGTTACCGCGACCTTGGCGATCTACTTGGATGTGTACAACGTATTCAGTTCGCTGCTGCAGTTGCTGATGGCGTTTGCTGGTGGGGATCGTGAGTGACCCGGAGCGCGGCGCGGCTTGATTTGCGCGCAGCAAGCCAGATTGAAAACGGGGCCAGTTGGGCCCCGTTTTTTATTGGGTTGAAATCTCTGAGGCTAGCCCCACCTGCTGTGAGCGGCTGAAAGGCCTTGAGTAATGGCCGAATGAATGGCCACCGCTTTAGCTGGAAATGGGTTGGCAAACCGTTGTAGGAGATTTCAGCATGACAACTAGCAGCCTGGAGTTGGTCTGTCCACATTGTGGCGCCATCAACCGAGTGCCTCAGGCGCGCTTGGGAGACGATCCGGCCTGCGGCAAGTGTGGGCAAGCTGTCTTGCCGCGCGCGCCGGTCAACTTGACGTCTTCGACCATGGATCGGTTCGTCAGCCGCAATCAGCTACCGGTGTTGGTGGACTTCTGGGCGCCCTGGTGCGGGCCTTGCCGCATGTTTGCGCCCATTTTCGAGCAGCAAGCTGCTTTGTTTTCCACCCGAGTTCGTTTTGCCAAAGTGAATACCGAGGTTGAGCAGGCTTTGGGCTCTCGCTATGCCATTCGCAGTATTCCCACTTTGGCCCTTTTCCATCATGGGCGAGAGATCGACCGAATCTCAGGCGCGCTGTCAGGCCCGCAGTTGCAGGCCTGGCTGGGGCGCCAGGGAGTTTGACGCATCAGTATTGGTCACCTTCACCAATATAGGTGCCAGGAGCCAGATTTTCGAAGCGCGTATTCGACTTCAGGAAGGCCAGGTGCACGCTGCCCACCGGGCCGTTACGCTGCTTACCGATGATGATCTCTGCCGTGCCCGGAACCTTTGATTCCTTGTTGTAGTACTCGTCACGATAAATGAACATGATGACGTCAGCATCCTGCTCAATGGCGCCCGATTCGCGAAGGTCGGACATCATGGGGCGCTTGTCTGGGCGTGTTTCCACAGAGCGGTTGAGCTGAGACAGCGCGATCACTGGGCATTGCAGTTCTTTGGCCAGCGCTTTCAGGCCCCGGGAAATTTCGCCAATCACGGTGGCTCGGTTTTCCTCGTTACCGCCTGAGCCGCTCATCAGTTGCAGGTAGTCGACGATGATCAGACCCAATGTGCCGCCAAATTGGCGCGCCAGTCGGCGGGCGCGGGCGCGCAGCTCGTTGGGCGACAGGCCTGGCGTTTCGTCAATGAACACGTTGGCGGTGCGCAGCTTTTCAACGGTTTCGCTCAGCCGGCTCCATTCGTCGTCGGTCAGTCGGCCGGTACGCAGGTTCTGTTGGTTGATGCGGCCAATCGAGCCGACCATCCGCAAGGCCAACTGAGAAGCGCCCATTTCCATTGAGAACACAGCAACCGGAAGCCCTTCATTGACGGCCACGTTTTCGCCGATGTTCAGAGCGAAGGCCGTCTTACCCATGGAGGGGCGAGCCGCCAGAATGATCAGGTCGCCTTTTTGGAGGCCGGCCGTCATCTTGTCCATGTCGATGAAGCCGGTACGCACGCCCGTCACGTCTTCTGCGCCGTTGTCGGCCAGTTCCTGAACCCGGTCGAGCAAGTCCACGACCAGCCCGTCCATGGCGAAGAAGCCTTGCTTGTTCTTGCTGCCTTCTTCGCCGATCTTCATGATCTTGGCTTCGGCTTCGTCCAGGATGTCGGAAACCGTTTTGCCCTGGGGATTGAAGGCGTTGGTGGCAATTTCGTCGCTGGCTGTGACGAGTTTGCGCAGCACCGCACGCTCACGAACGATTTCGGCGTAGCGGCGGATGTTGGCAGCACTCGGCATCGATTGCGCCAACGAGTTCAGATAAGCCAGCCCCCCGACATCGCTGGCCTTGCCCAGCGTTTGGAGTTGTTCGAACACCGTGATGACGTCAGCTGGCTTGGATGCGTTGATCAACTGCCGGATGGCGGTGTAAATGAGCTGGTGTTCGTGTCGGTAGAAGTCGGAGTCCACCAGCAAGTCAGCGGCTCGATCCCATGCAGAGTTGTCGAGCAGCAGGCCGCCCAGCACGCTCTGTTCGGCCTCGATCGAGTGGGGGGGGACACGCAGTTTGGCAACTTCGTCGTTGCTGCTGGTCGAGGAGGAAAAAGGGGAGGGGAAAACGGCAGACATGCGTCAATGATAAGAGCAGCCGCCATCAGGCCCTGTGGACAACTCTGTGAGTTTCCGTGGGAAATCCTGGGGACTTGCGTGGACAACTTCAAAAAAAAAGCCGACCAGCAGGTCGGCTTTGCGGTGTGGTGAAAAGCCGATTACTCGGATTCGCCAACCACAGCGATGGTGACGTCGACCACCACGTCGGTGTGCAGGGACACAGACACGGGGTGTTCGCCGACGGTCTTCAGAGGACCGTTAGGCAGACGCACTTGTTGCTTGGCCACTTCGAAGCCAGCAGCCTTCAGGCCTTCGGCGATGTCGAAGTTGGTGACCGAACCGAACAGGCGACCGTCCACGCCAGCCTTTTGGCTGATGGTGATGGTCTTGCCGTTGATCTTCTCGCCCAGGGCTTGAGCGGCGGCCAGCTTCTCGGCTTGAGCCTTTTCCAGCTCGGCGCGGCGAGCTTCGAACTCGGCCACAGCCTTTTCGGTGGCGCGACGAGCGCGGCCGGAAGGGATCAGGAAGTTACGAGCGTAACCGTCCTTCACGCGGACGACGTCACCCAGGTTACCCAGGTTGGCGACTTTTTCGAGCAGGATGATTTGCATGTCGTGTACTCCTTAGACGCGATGTTGGTCGCTGTAAGGCAGCAGAGCCAGGAAGCGAGCGCGCTTGATGGCGGTGGTCAGCTGACGTTGGTAGATCGCGCGAGTGCCGGTCAGGCGAGCGGGGATGATCTTGCCGTTTTCAGCGATGAAGTCACGCAGGGTGTCAACATCCTTGTAGTCGATTTGTTCGACGCCAGCGACGGTGAAGCGGCAGAAGCGCTTGCGACGGAACAGCAGGGATTGCGTGTTGCGCTTACCCTTGCGGTCTTTGGAGAACTTGCCGTTCTTGGAGCGGGGAGCAGCCATGATTGACCTCTCAGTATCCAGATGGATTTGATTAAAACGATTCGTTGAGTTCGGTGATGTGCAGCAGCACGCCTCGTCCGGTTCGAGTGGCACCCAGAAAGCCTGCGACCGCGATGGGTTCGCCGATGGCCTGACGGTTCAATTGCTCGGCAATCGGACCGATGGCCACCGCTCTGACTTCCAGTTGAACCTTTCGGGTCAACTGCGCTTCAACAACTTGCGATTCGTGCTGAAGCACGAGATCGAGAGCCGGAAGACCAGCGGGGGTGTATCTCAGGGCTTTTCGCTCCAGGATCTGGGCTGATAACAGCACGCGATTCATGGAGAGTGGGCCGGTTTCGGACGGTGCGCCTGAATGCCTTGCGGCATCAATCAGGCAGCGGCTTGCTCTTGCTGGGCCTTGCGGGCCTCTTCACGCTCAACTTGCTTCATCATCACGGAAGGAGCGGTTTCAGCCTTGTCCTTCTGAACGGTGAGGTGACGCAGAACGGCGTCGTTGAACTTGAAGCCGGTTTCGATTTCAGCCAGGGTTTCCTTGCTGATTTCGACGTTCAGGCACAGGTAGTGAGCCTTGGCCAGCTTGTTGATCTGGTAAGCCAGTTGACGGCGGCCCCAGTCTTCAACGCGGTGAACCTGGCCACCGTTGGTGGTGATCAGGGTCTTGTAGCGCTCGAGCATGGCGGGCACTTGTTCGCTTTGATCCGGGTGGATCAGCACGACGATTTCGTAGTGACGCATGGAAACTCCTTGTGGATTCCAGTTGATGGAAGCCGTTGCGAAGCGTCAAACCCGCATACGGCAAGGGCTGACTGGGTAGAAATTACCCAGGCAACATACGGAAAGCCTACGATTGTAGCAAGAAAAACGCCGCCAGCGATAGGGCGGCGGCGTTTGTTTGTTGCCTTGGCTGGCCTCAATTGACCGGGTTTCCGGCAATTGAGGTGATTTCCAGGCCCAGCGCTTACTGGGCGGCCAGTCGCTGCCAGGTTTCAACCACGGTGTCGGGGTTCAGGGAAATCGACACAATGCCCTCTGCGGCGAGCCAATCGGCGAAGTCGGGGTGGTCGCTGGGGCCCTGACCGCAGATGCCGATGTACTTGCCGGTTGCACGACAGGCGGCGATGGCACGCGAAATCATGGCTTTGACGGCTGGGTCGCGTTCGTCGAAGTCGTGGGCCAGCAATTCCAGGCCGGAGTCGCGGTCCAGACCCAGGGTGAGTTGGGTCAGGTCATTTGAGCCGATGGACATGCCGTCAAAATATTCGAGGAATTGTTCGGCCAGGATGGCGTTAGATGGCACTTCACACATCATGATGATGCGCAGGCCGTCGGTACCGCCCTTGGATGCGCGAACCAGACCATGGTCGGCCAGCATGTTGGTGACACGCTCGGCTTGCTTGAGCGTGCGCACGAAGGGCACCATGATTTCGACGTTGGTCAGGCCCATGTCGTTGCGCACACGCTTGAGCGCTTCGCATTCCATGGCGAAGGCTTCGCCGAATTCTTCGCTGATGTAGCGAGAGGCTCCGCGGAAGCCCAGCATGGGGTTTTCTTCCTCGGGCTCGTAGCGCGAGCCGCCGATCAGCTTCTTGTATTCGTTGGACTTGAAGTCAGACAGACGCACGATGACTGGCTTGGGCCAGAACGCCGCGGCGATGGTGGCAATGCCTTCGGCCAGTTTGTCGACGTAGAAGGCGCGGGGCGAAGCGTGGCCGCGGGCCACCGACTCAACGGCTTTCTTGAGGTCGCTGTCGACGTTGGGGTAGTCGAGGATGGCTTTGGGGTGGACGCCGATGTTGTTGTTGATGATGAATTCCAGGCGAGCCAAGCCGACGCCGCTGTTGGGCATCTGCGCGAAGTCGAACGCCAGTTGTGGGTTGCCCACGTTCATCATGATTTTCAGGCCGATGTGGGGCATTTCGCCGCGGGTCACTTCCGTGACCTCGGTTTCCAGCAGGCCTTCGTAGATATAGCCGGTATCGCCTTCTGAGCAGGCCACGGTGACCAGGGTGCCATCCTTGAGGCGCTCGGTGGCGTTACCGCAACCGACCACGGCGGGGATCCCCAGTTCACGGGCAATGATGGCTGCGTGGCAGGTACGGCCGCCGCGGTTGGTGACGATCGCGCTGGCGCGTTTCATCACGGGTTCCCAGTTGGGGTCGGTCATGTCGGTGACGAGGACGTCGCCGGGCTGGACGCGATCCATTTCGGTGATGGAGTGAACCAGTCGGACGGGGCCGGTGCCGATCTTCTGGCCAATGGCGCGACCTTCAGCCAGGATGGTGCCGGTGCTCTTGAGCTTGTAGCGTTGCTCGGCCTTGCCTTGCTGCTGGCTCTTCACGGTTTCGGGTCGAGCTTGCAGGATGTAGAGCAGGCCGTCTGTGCCGTCTTTGCCCCACTCGATGTCCATTGGGCGGCCATAGTGCTGCTCGATGATGAGGGCGTAGCGGGCCAGCTCCATCACGTCTTCGTTGGTGAGGCTGTAGCGGTTGCGGGCTTCGACGGTGGTGTCGACAGTCTTGACCAGCTTGCCGCTGGCGGCCTTTTCTTCCGCCGAGGCAAACTCCATCTTGATCAGCTTGGAGCCGAGGTTACGGCGGATAACGGCTTGCTTGCCGGCCTTCAGGGCAGGCTTGTGGACGTAGAACTCGTCGGGGTTGACGGCGCCTTGCACCACGGTTTCGCCCAGGCCGTAGCTGGAGGTGATAAAGACAACGTCGTTGAAGCCTGATTCGGTGTCGATGGTGAACATCACGCCGGCGGCGCCGAGGTCAGAACGCACCATGCGTTGAACGCCGGCCGACAGGGCCACCACGTCATGGGCGAAGCCCTTGTGGACGCGGTAGGAAATGGCTCGGTCGTTGTACAGCGAGGCGAACACTTCCTTCATCTTGTGGAGGATGTCTTCGATGCCAACGACGTTCAGGAAGGTTTCCTGCTGGCCGGCGAACGAGGCGTCGGGCAGGTCTTCTGCGGTGGCCGACGAGCGAACGGCAAACGATGCGTTGGGGTTGTCACCCGCCAGTTTGGCGTAGGCCGTGCGGATGGCTTGTTCGAGGTCGGCTGGGAAGGGTTGGGCTTCCACCCAGCCGCGGATTTCGGCGCCGGCTTGGGCCAACGCGCGGACGTCTTCGGTGTCCAGGGTGGCCAGGCGTTGGCTGATGCGCTCGGACAGGCCGTCGTGCTTCAGGAATTCGCGAAAGGCGTGAGCGGTGGTGGCGAAACCGGTGGGCACGCGCACGCCGTCAGGGCCGGTGGGCAGTTGGGAGATCATTTCGCCCAGCGAAGCGTTCTTGCCGCCGACGATTTCAACGTCGGACATGCGCAATTGCTCGAAGGGCACGACCAGATCGGTCGGCTCAAAGCGGTTGGTCATCAAAAGCTCCAGGATGGTCAAAAAATGGGTGGATGGGCGGCGTCAATCGGAGGCCTTTGGTGGTTGTTATGGGCCTGACGGATGAGCGGTGCGCACATCGGTTGGACGAATTGTAGGGTCAGGCCTATGATCGTGGGTTACCGTTCCTCCAATCATTGGGCCTGCATGTGGGGGTTTGCGTGCAAACCTCGCGGGGCCGACGTAGCTTATGTCTGATCGAAGCGTCTTTTTTGTGTCTGATGGCACCGGCATTACGGCCGAAACCATGGGCAATTCCATCCTGGCTCAGTTTGCGATCAAGCCCCGGCACGTTCGCCGGCCGTTCATCGACACGGTCGACAAGGCGCATCAGGTTGTGCGTGAAATCAATGCGGCGGGTGTGCGCGAAGGCAAGCGCCCGATTGTGTTCACCACTTTGGCCAACGATGACGTGCTGGACATCCTCAAGGGCTGCCAGGGCAAGGTATTTGATGTGATCAAGACCTTTGTGGAGCCCCTGGAGGAGGAATTCAATATGAAGTCCAACCACCGGGTCGGGCGGTTCAGCGATCCCAGCGTGGATCAGGAATACAACGATCGGATCGAGGCGATCAATTTCGCGCTCGAACACGATGATGGTCAGTCTTCTCGGAATCTGGAGCTGGCAGACGTGGTCTTAGTGGGGGTGAGTCGCAGCGGAAAGACACCCACTTCCTTGTACCTGGCGATGCAGCATGGCATCAAGGCGGCGAATGTGCCTTTGATTCCTGAAGATTTCGAGCGAGGCTTTTTGCCCAGCATGCTCAAGCCGTACAAGAAAAAGTGTTTCGGCTTGACGATTGACCCCAAGCGCTTGTCTGAAATTCGCAATGAGCGACGCCCTGGCAGCAAGTACGCCAGCCTTGAGAGTTGTCGCGCCGAAGTGAATCAGGCTGAATCGATGATGCGGCGAGAGGGGATTGCCTGGCTGTCATCGACGCACAAGTCGATCGAGGAAATCGCCACGACGATTTTGCGAGACATCCGCCCCGACCGCCTCATCTACTGAAGTGATTGGGCAGGCATGTGATCTGGTCAGTTCGCTGGCGTGGCCGATTTGAGGTGCGCCAGGAAGCGGCTGAGGCTTTGTGTCAGTTCTTTGGCCTGATTGAAAGCGGCGGGAGCCTGCAGTGATGCGAGGTTCTGTAGTTCGGCTGCTTGTTTGGCCAGTGAGGGGGTATGCAGGTTCAAGGCCGCCCCTTTGAGGCTGTGTGCCTCGCTGCGAAGTTTGGCAAAGTCGCGTAACTCAACGGCACGCTCGAGGTTGCTCAAGATTTCATGTCCGGTTTCCGCCAAGGTCTGCATGAGCTTGTTGAGCAGCGCCGGATGTGGCGCGAAGTGTTCATGCATGGCTTCCCAATCTGAGGTGACCAGATCGCCAACGGATGCGGTCGCTTGCTGTGTTGACGCTTTGCTGGCGCTTGTGAGTAGCAGCATCTCAGGGCGAGTCGCTCGTTTGATGGCGTGTTTCAGGATGACTTCGACAAGGGTGTCGAGCATGTAGGGCTTGGTGACATAGTCGACCATGCCGACTTCTCTGGCGTGGGCCTTGGCGGTTTCGAAGGCATGGGCGGTGAGGCCGATGACGGGAAGGCCTGGTGCAATGCGAGCCAGTGCCAGCGTGGTCTCAAAGCCATCCATGACCGGCATCTGGATGTCGCACAGCACGATGTCAAAGGCGCCCGCGCCGTGGGTGCGGACCAGTTCCAGTGCCTGTGCGCCATCATGGCCAAAGGCGACTTGTGCGCCTTCTTGCAGCAGCATTTGTTCGAGAACGAGGCGGTTGACGGGGTTGTCCTCGGCGGCCAATACCCGGATGCCGGCCAAGCGCTTCGGTATGGCCGCGCTGGGTGTAGGGGTGTGGTGATGTTCGATCACATGCAGCAGCCGCAACGGACTGGCGGGCAGTGCCAGTTGCGTAGCCATGCTCAAGACGTCTTCCGGCAGGTGTCCTAGGTCACTCTCGGGCCCGACGATGATGACTTTGACTCCGCGGCGAATGAGTTCAATGAGGTGAGGCTGGTCGGCTCGGTGAATGGCCTTGGGCGACGCCAGCAGCACATGGATCTGATGGGCTGATACCTCGTCCAGTGAGCGAATGGCCTGGATGGCACATTGGCGATCCGCGAGAGCCGGTGTCAGGTTGTTCAATTCATGATCCAGACCCCATGCATGGATGGACACCAACTGATGCCAGCAGGCAGGTTGCGCCGCACGCAAAGGAATGACGAATCGGAATTCCGAACCCTGTGGACTGCTGCGCAGGAGCAGCAACTCGCCCCCCATCAACTCAGCCAGCCGCTTGCTGATGGCCAGTCCCAGGCCTGTTCCACCCCCAATGTTCTGCAGGTGAGTGTGAAATTGCTCGAAGGGCTGGAATAGTCGGGCCCGCTCGGTGTCGTTCAGACCGGGGCCGCTATCGGAGACATCAAAAACCAACCGGTCGTCCCGCACCGATAGTTTGAGTTTGACGCAGCCGTGCAAAGTGAACTTGATGGCGTTCGTCAACAGATTGATCAGGACCTGGGCGCAGCGTGTTTCGTCGGCCACAAAGGAGATCGGAACGGCAGGCGACTCTTCAATGGAGAAGGTCAGCCCCTTGGCTTGCGCCCGTGTGGCGCAGACCGAGACGAGGTGGCGTAACAGCTCCGCAGTCTGGACCACGTCATCTTGAATGCTGAGTTTGCCGGCCTCCATCTTGGAAAAGTCCAGGATGTCATTGATGAGTGCCAGGAGGTGATGGCCTGACTCCAGGATCTGATGAAAAGTTTTGGCTGAAGGCGAGCCTGCGACATTGCGCTCGCCGACTTGGGCCATGCCCACAATGGCATTGAGTGGTGTGCGGATTTCGTGGCTCATGTTGGCCAGAAAGGCGCTCTTGGCCTCGACAGCCGCTTGGGCTGCGTCGCGTGCACTTTGAAGCTCTTCGATGGCCGCTTGGTTGTATCCGGTCAGGTCCGCGCTGGGCGCACTCAAGCTGGCGAGCATGAGTAACTCCTGGCCGTCCCAGAAGGTGCTGAGGGTCAGGTCAATTAAGCGATCTGAGCCATCGGCGAGTCGGGCTTTGGCACGCTTGGGTTTCGGAGGGGCCAGGGGAAAGGTTGGAACGGGGGCTTCTTGGGTCAGTTGATCCGCAACCAAGGTATGGCCCAAACCCGCCTCAGGCAGCACCGATTCCAGGGCCATGCCGGTCATTCGAGCAGGCGAATACCCAAGCAGCGCTGCGGCGGCGGGGTTTGCTGCAGCAATGGTGCTATCGGAGCGTATCAGGAGGGTAGCCGAAGGAAGTGCATCCAGCAGGCGCAGTGATCGGTTGTCAAGAACCGTGCGCCCCTCCAGTGGCAAGGCAATGCCTCTGGTTGACGAGCTCGGGCTTTTCGCCTGGCGGGGAACCGTGGGGATAACGGGATGACCTCGCATGCGCGCACCTCGTGGACCGTGGTCGTTCAGGGCAGGATGGTGTGCGCAACATCAGCTTTTGGCCACCGCGCACCGGCAGAGAGTTCTTTTTAGCTCATTAAATGCGTCACGTCTACAGGGGTTGCAGCCATCTTGGGCAAAGAAAAAGCCGCCCACTGGGGGCGGCTTTATTGAAAGCGCAGAGACTATTTTCATGCTGCAGTGCAGCAGCATGAAGAGCAAACGCAATCAGGATTCGTAATCGCTCACGGGAACACACGAACAGAACAAGTTGCGGTCGCCATAAACGTTGTCAACCCGGCCCACGGGTGACCAGTACTTTTGCTTGCGCAGGCTGGCCACCGGGTAGGCCGCCACTTCGCGACTATAGCTGTGGTTCCACTCTGCCTTGAGCAGGCTGGCGGCGGTGTGTGGCGCATTCTTCAGTGGGTTGTCGTCTTGCGGCAGCTTGCCTTGTTCGACCAGGCGAATCTCTTCGCGGATGGCGATCATGGCATCGCAGAAGCGATCCAGTTCGGCTTGAGATTCGCTCTCGGTCGGCTCGACCATCAAGGTACCCGCCACAGGGAAGCTCAGGGTAGGTGCGTGGAAGCCATAGTCGATCAGTCGCTTGGCGACGTCCTCGGCGCTAACGCCGCTGGTTTCCTTCAGGGGGCGCAGGTCGAGAATGCACTCGTGGGCCACGCCGCCACCCTTGATGGTTTGGCTGCCGCCGCTGAAGTGAATGTCGTAGTGGTCCGCCAGGCGGGCGGCCACGTAGTTGGCGTTCAGGATCGCCACTTCGGTGGCGGTTTTGAGGCCATCGGCACCCATCATGCGGATGTACATCCAGCTGATGGGCAGCACGGCGGCGTTACCCAATGGCGCAGCGGATACCGCACCCACTTGTTGCTCCGTGCCACGTTGGGCCGAGCGGTGTGCGGGCAGGTAGGGGGCGAGGTCTTCCACTACGCAGACAGGACCCACGCCTGGGCCGCCACCGCCGTGGGGGATACAGAAGGTCTTGTGCAGGTTCAAGTGACTGACGTCGCCACCGAACTGACCGGGCGCGGCCAAGCCGACCAAGGCGTTCATGTTGGCGCCGTCCACGTAGACGCGGCCGCCGTGGGCGTGGACCAGCTTGCACAGCTCGGTGACGCGGGTTTCGAACACGCCGTAGGTGGACGGGTAGGTGATCATGACCGCGGCCAGATTGGCGCTGTGCTGTTCGCACTTGGCCTTCAGGTCATCCAGGTCCACGTTGCCGTCGGCATCGCACTTGGTGACCACCACTTTCATGCCCACCATCTGAGCAGAGGCTGGGTTGGTGCCGTGAGCCGATTCAGGAATCAGGCAGATGTCGCGGTGGCCTTCGCCTCGGGCTTCGTGATAGGCCTTGATGATCAGCAGACCGGCGTATTCACCTTGGGAACCGGCGTTGGGTTGCAGGCTGATGCCGGCATAGCCAGTGGCTTGCGACAGCCAGGCGCACAGTTGATCATTGAGTAGGTCGTAGCCCTTGAGTTGCGCGCGGGGCGCGAAGGGGTGGATGTGCGCGAACTCCGGCCAGGTGATGGGAATCATCTCGCTGGTCGCGTTGAGCTTCATCGTGCAAGAACCCAGGGGGATCATGGTGCGGTCCAGCGCCAGATCCTTGTCGGCCAAGGCGCGCAGGTAGCGCAGCATCTCGGTTTCCGAGTGGTGGGTGTTGAACACGGGGTGGCTCATGTAGCCGCTGGTGCGACGCAGCGCTTCGGGCAGGCCCAGCTTCACGCCGGCTTCGAAAGCCGCAAACGAGGGCACGGCCTTGCCGTTGGCGAACACGGTCCACAGGTCGGTGATGTCCTGGCGGGTCACGGTCTCGTCCAGCGAGATGGACACGGTGTCGTCACTGGCCAAGCGTAGGTTGATGCCCGCTTGCTCAGCCGCAGCCACGATGGCGTCGCGGTTGGGTGTCAAGACCTGGATGGTGTCGAAATAGGTGTCGTGAATCAGCTGGCAGCCCAGCGACTTCAGGCCTTCAGCCAGGATGGCGGTGTAGCTGGCCACGCGCAGTGCAATGCGCTTGAGCCCTTCTGGGCCGTGGTAGACCGCGTACATGCTGGCCACCACAGCGGGCAGCACCTGGGCGGTACAGATGTTGGACGTGGCCTTTTCGCGGCGGATGTGTTGTTCGCGTGTTTGCAGGGCCAGGCGGTAGGCGGGGTTGCCATGGCTGTCCACGCTCACACCGACCAGACGGCCAGGCATGGAGCGCTTGAGCTCGTCTTTGGTCGCGAGGTAAGCTGCGTGTGGGCCACCGTTGCCCATGGGCATGCCAAAGCGTTGTGTTGTGCCGCACGCGATGTCTGCGCCCAGCTCGCCAGGAGGTGTCAGCAGGGTCAAGGCCAGCAGGTCAGCGGCCACGATGGCCATCGCGCCCTTGGCATGCAGGGCGTCGATCAGGGGCTTCAGGTCACGGACTTGGCCATTGACGCCAGGGTATTGCAGCAAAGCGGCAAAGCAGTCCTTGGTTTGCAGGTCTTCGGTCAGCTTGGCGGCGTGCACGACCTCGACGGTGATGTCCAGTGGCTTGGCGCGGGTCTGGATCACTTCCAGGGTCTGCGGCAGCACGTCGTGGCACACCACGAAACGGGTGGATTTGCTCTTGCCACCACGGGCGGCCAGCGTCATGGCCTCGGCGGCGGCCGTGGCTTCATCCAGCATGGAGGCGTTGGCAATCGCCATGCCGGTCAAGTCGGTCACCATGGTCTGGAAGTTGACCAGGGCTTCCATGCGGCCTTGTGAGATTTCAGCCTGGTAGGGCGTATAGGCGGTGTACCAGGCGGGGTTTTCCAAGATGTTGCGCAGGATGACGCCGGGCGTCAGGGTGCCGTAGTAGCCCTGGCCGATGTAGTTGCGCATCAGCTTGTTTTGCTGTGCGATGCCTTTGAGTTCAGCCAAAGCTTGTGCTTCGGTCAAGGGGGCGGGCAAGTCCATGGGGTTGCCGCGCTTGATGGAGGCCGGCACGATGCCGTCAATCAGTGCCTGACGAGAAGCCACGCCAATGGCGGAGAGCATGGCGGCTTGTTCTGCATCCCAAGGGCCCAGGTGGCGGGCATGGAATTCGGTCGCGTTTTCGAGTTCAGCGAGAGTGGGCGTGACGGTGTTCGGCATGGTGTTCGGCGGCAAAGCGATGGGCAGCAGGAGGGGCGCGCAAGAAAAAAGCCGGTCGGCACTTGGGCTCGGGCCCAGTGCCTTCCGGCTTGGCGCATCAGGCGTTCTTCAGCAGATCGTCGTAAGCGGTCTTGTCCAGCAGGCCATCGATTTCGGCGGGGTTGGACAGCTTGACCTTGAAGAACCAGCCAGCACCGGTGGGGTCACTGTTGGCCAGGGCAGGGTCGTCGCGCAGGGCTTCGTTGACTTCAACGATTTCGCCGGTCACAGGCATGTAGACGTCAGCGGCAGCCTTCACGGACTCGACCACACCAGCCACATCCTTGGGGGCGAAAGTGGCGCCCACAGCGGGCAGGTCCACGAACACCACGTCGCCCAGAGCATCTTGAGCGTGGTGAGTGATGCCCACGGTGGCGGTGCCGTCAGCGTTGATTTGCAGCCATTCGTGGTCGGGCGTGTACTTGATGGTCATGATGGACGTCCTAAATGATTGAAATTGTTTGTTTTTGCCGAACGGCCGAGAGTATCGCTCAGCCGTGATGGAGATCAGCCGCGGTAGTAGCGGTTGGGCACGAAGGGCAGGGTGGTCACGGTCATGGCGACACGTTTGTCTCGCACGATGGCGAACACCTGGGTGCCCACGGCTGCTTGATCAGCTGTGACGTAAGCGAGAGCGACCGGTTGGCCCAAGCTGGGGCTGGGTGAGCCGCTGGTGACCACACCGATGTCGGTGCCATTGGCGTCCACCACCTTGGCGCCTTCGCGTACGGGCATGCGCTCGGTGCTGATCAGGCCCACGCGCTTGCGCGCTGCGCCATTGGCCAGTTGGGCGTCGATCACGCTGGCGCCAGGGTAGCCACCGGCACGGGCGCCACCGGCGCGGCGCACCTTCTGAATCGCCCAGGTGATGCTGCCTTCCACGGGGGTGGTCGTGGTGTCGATGTCGTGACCGTACAGGCACAGACCGGCTTCCAGGCGCAGGGTGTCGCGCGCGCCCAAGCCAATGGGCTTGACTTCAGGCTGAGCCAGCAGGGCGCGGGCCAGTTGCTCTGCCTTGTCAGCGGGAACGGAGATTTCGAAACCGTCTTCGCCGGTGTAGCCCGAGCGAGTCAAGAAGCAGTCGATGCCGTCGAGCACGAAGTGGCCGCCGGTCATGAAGGTGAGCTTTTGCACGTCTGCGTTCAAGCGGGCCAGTGCGGTCACAGCCTGCGGGCCTTGCAGCGCCAGCAAAGCCTGGTCTGGCAGGGGTTGAACGGTGCAGCGGTTGCCAATGTGCTGTTGCATGTGGGCAATGTCTTGCACCTTGCAGGCGGCGTTCACGACCACGAACAAATCGCTTTCGCGGCGGGTGACCATCAGGTCGTCCAGGATGCCGCCTTGCTCGTTGGTGAACAGCGCGTAGCGTTGCTTGAACTTGGGCAGATCGACGATGTCAACAGGCACCAGGGATTCCAGTGCGGCGTCAGCGCCTTCGCCCTTGAGCAGGACCTGCCCCATGTGGGACACGTCAAACAAACCGGCTGCAGTGCGGGTGTGTTTGTGTTCGGTCAGGATGCCGGTGGCGTACTGCACGGGCATGTCGTAGCCACCGAAAGGAACCATCTTGGCTCCGAGTTCGATGTGCAGGGCGTGCAGGGGCGTTTTCAGCAAAGGAGCGGACTGGTCAGCAGACATGACAAGCGGCCGGCGGCGAAGCCAGCGAGAGGGCATTCTTGAAGAACCCAAACGATGTCTCTGCATGGCAGAGCACACCATCTGGTGCTGCCCTCGCTGTCCGCTTTACCTGAGAGATTGACCCCTCGCGCTGACTTCAGCCGGCGCGTTGTGGGCTTGCCCCTTCGGTGGCCTGGCTCACGGCGCCGTTCAGCGCAGTCGCCCAGACTCTCTCCAGTGAGGATCATGGTGAGCGAATCACCATGTTTGCCAGTCCTTTTGCCTGAGCGTTCGGGCGGTCAACTCTCGCTGATGGGCCCTGCGCCTTCGGCGGCCGCCTCACACACGGTGGGTGGCTCTCTCCTGACAAACCCGGAGTGTAGCAGTGACCATCGCAGGGCGCTGTGATTTTTGGCCGAGTCCGGTAAAGCTCATCAGCTTTGTGTTGACAGGTTGCTGTTGCGCAAAGCCGTCCACAGGCGGTCCAACTCTTCCTGTTCTTGCGGTTGCCAATGGTCATCCATCCAGCACGCGTTGCGCTGGATGGTTTGCACTCGGAAGTCGAGTTCCATGTTGGCCAGTCGAAGTTCGTGCAATTGCTTGCCTGCAAGATGTCGTGGGGCCCAGATCCCCAAGGCGTTGCACGCCTTCAGCAATTGTTCTGCGCTACTGGCAATGCCGCCAGCCAATTTGCGTACTTTCTCTGAGCTTGACGTGACTGCCAAGCGAGCCGCTTCTCTGAGGGACACCTGCAGACCACCTTGATAGCTCAACGCGTGTTCCCAAATGGCGTCGGCTTCGTCCTCAACGTCTGCGGGTAAGGTCTGCTGGTGGCGATTGGCTGCCTGGCTGGCAAACGCCAGAGCGACGGGGTCGAACTCTCCGGGCACGAGGCGCACTGCCAAGGCGGCTTGTTCCCAGGCGTCGGGGCGGTCCGTGTTCAATATGCCCATCAGCGTTTCGACCGCACTCAGGCGGCTGCCAAAAGAGGTCAGGTGGCGTGTTTGTGCTGGGTAGCCCAAGCCATTGCCGCGCTCGTGGTGCTCGCAGATGGCACGCGACAACTCGGCGGGGTAGTCGGTTTGCTGTTGAATCAAGATGGCGCCCACGCGAGGGTGGACGCAGATGTGGCGCCAAGCCTCCGGTGTCAGGGCGCCTTCGCAAGTCAGGTAATCAGGCTGAATGTAGAGCTCACCAATGTCATGCAGCAGGCCTCCCAGCATGCTCATGCGCAGCTGGTATCGATCTGAGCCTGAGTAGATCGCCATGGCGCCAGCCATCATCATCGACATGACGGCGTGCTCGTAGGCCTGTGGTGAGCTGCTGCGCGCAGCGGTCAGTAGCAGTTGTGCCACGGGGTGAAGCGGTAGACGAGGAATGTCGTCGAGCAGCTCTTTGACCCATGGGCTGATGGCACTAGCGAGCAGTGCGCGGCTATCGTACAGACGCCGAGCGGCGGAGACCAGCTCGACATGGGTAACACCATCTTCCGCTCTCAAGCACGATTCGATCGGTTGGCTGAGCTTGCGCTCCAGCAGCTTTTGCTGCAAAGCGTGCGACACCGGCTGGTTTTTGGCCCACAGCTTGACGCCGTTTTCGTCAAGGATGTCCTCGTGGGCGACGATCTGACAGCTTTCGCTGGCTTTCATGATCGATGCCAAGGCGTGTGGGTTGGCAAGACTCGCTGTTGATGTTGCGCTTTGCATTGGGCCGGTACTCCAGAGCGGTCTTATTTTTCAGGTTTGGCGCAGATTCCCCGAGCAGATGCCTTGTTGTGATGTGACCTCGGTTTGTCCAGAAAGCGCGCCAGCAAATCTGGATGCCGGGTCTGGCACTGCCGCTTTCTCTGCAACTGGCGTGCCAGGTTTGATTGCCGGGGCTGGAGGGCCGATATTCCCAATATTGTCTTTTTATGTGGACGAAAGCGTCCATCTGAAGGTTATCTTGTGGACGATTTGGGTACGATGTCAGTTCTTGGAGAAGATGATTGCCGTATGCGAGAACTGACTTCTGTCCATCCCCCTGCCGAACCCTGTGTTGTTGGCCATTCGCCGGCTTTCCAGCATTTGTTGAATGTGCTGGACCGCGTGGCTCATACCGATCGAGCCGTACTCATATCCGGCCCCACAGGATCGGGCAAGGAGGTGATGGCTCAGCTCATCCATCATCGGAGTCGTCAGCCTGAGGCGCCGTTCCTCGACATCAATTGCGGGGCATTGCCTGAGCACTTGGTCGAGGCGGAGCTGTTTGGCTATGCGAAGGGAGCATTCACGGGTGCCGTTTCCAGTCACCCCGGATACTTTGAGCGGGTTGGGGCTGGCACGCTGTTTCTGGACGAAATTGGCGAGTTGCCGCTTCCGCTGCAGCCGAAGCTTCTGCGCGTATTGGAGACCCGCTCATTTCGTCCGCTCGGGTCAACAGAAGTCAAACGCTTCTCGGGGCGGGTGGTCGCTGCCTCACACAGAAACCTGGAGGCAGCCGTCAAGGCAGGAACCTTCCGTGAAGACTTGTACTACCGCCTGGCGGTGTTTGTTCTGGAAGTGCCAGGGCTTGATCAAAGACGGGAAGACATCCCCGACTTGGTCAAGCATTTCGCGTCGCTCCAGCCTCGCTCGCTGACCTTCAGTGATGGGGCCTTGCAGAGGCTACAGAACCATCAGTGGCCAGGCAACATCCGGCAGTTGCGCAGCGTGGTCGACAGACTGGGCGTGTTGGCGGAGAAGTCTCACGTCACAGCGGATGAAGTGGGGCGTTTCCTTGCTCCGCAGCACATCGCCGAACATGTTGACCCGGTGTCTCTGGCCGATGCCCTTTTGGCGCTGCCAGGCGAAGACAAGCTTGCCGTGGCCGAGCAACTGCTAATTGATCGTGCCATGCAGCTCAGTGACGACAACAAATCTGCCGCTGCGCGTTTGTTGGGGGTTAGTCGCAAAGCGGTGGAGCGCAGACTGGCGGCGCGCAGCGACCGTCAGCGCACTGCACAAGATTGCCTGGAGGAAGCCGAGCGCCATATTCAAGCGGCTGCCTTCAAGGAGGCGGTACCCCTGCTTCGCATGGGGCTGGATCGTGTTCGGCTTGCGCCTCCGGCACCCGAGTCCCAACGCTTGAGTTACGACTTGTATCGCTTGTTGGGTGTGAGTTTGCGCGCGCTGGAAGGGTGGTTGAGCGCCGATGCCCTGCAAGCATACGAAGAAGCATTCCGTGCCGGCGATGGCTTGGTTGACAACGCTGAACTCAGTTCGATTCTGTTTGGCATTTGGACGGCCCAGTTGATGGCCATGGATTTGGGTAAAGCGCGCGGCACCGTTCAAGAGATGCTGCAGCGCGCGCAGGGCAGCGGTGATGCTGATCTGGTGGCAGAGGCCCATGTTGCGATGGCCAATACGCTGTTTTGGCTCGGTGACAGTGCCGAAGCCTTGGCTTGCCTCGGGCGCGGAGGTTTGGTGCCCGTGGGGGATCAGGAGCGCTGTCGTACCCAAGGTTTTGACTTGGTCGGATTGGCCCTGAATTTCGAAGGCTTGGCGGCGTTTCAGGTGGGCGATTTCGAACGTGCCGAGCTTGCTCGTCGTCGTTTGATCGCACGGGCCGAGCAGACCGCGGAGCATCCTTTCAATCAGGCGATTGCCTTGCAAGGTGCGGCCTGGCTGTCTTGCTTGTTTGAAGACATGGCGGCGTTGGGGCCATTGGCCACGGAATTGGAAAACTTGTCTGCAAGGCATGGCTTCGTGTTTTACCGAGGCGTAGGTCAGATCTTCCGTGGGGTGTATTTGCTCTCCGAGGGGCACACCGACGAGGCAGAGACCGCCATACGTGACGGATTCGAAGTACACATGCTGCGCAATGGCGGCAAGTTGTTCTACTCGTTCTACGCTTGGAAGTTGGGAGAGGTCTTGCTGGAGGCTGGACACCCCGCAGATAGCGATCGCCTGATGAGTCAAGCGATGGACGTGTGCCTGGATCATCAGGATCGGGCCTATCTGGGCGAGCTGCTCGACGTACAGGGCCGTGCCCGCCAAGCTCTCGGTGATCTTGAGGGGGCGGAAGAGTCTATGCGTAGCGCGATGTCGACCGCTTTGGCTCTGGGGGCTGTACCTGCTCGCATCCGTGCTACGACCCATCTGGCTGAATTGTTGGATCAATCTGGGCGTCGTCGCTCAGCCTTTGACGTGCTCGACAAGATGCTCCGATCGTTCGACAAGATGACCGGCTTTGGTGGACTAAATCGAGCCTTGGCGCTGCGGGAACGACTGACACCATAGCTCCTCTTGCAACAACCCCAGGAGCTTGGGGTGTAGGAGAGGGTGATGGCACACACACTTGTTCGGGGCGACCTGGAGCCCCTGCTGTTGGGCGGCTGCTTCTTTGGCAGTGGAGGTGGGGGCACCATCGAGTCGGCCCGAGGGCTGGTCAAGCACTTTGAAAAGGGGGCCTATTACCCTACTGACAAGGTGCGAGTGGTCTCTAAAGACGAGGCCACTGAAGGCGATGCCGTGATGGTGGCTTACATGGGGTCACCGGAAGCCATTGATGGCGCTGCTTATCCGATCGGCCCTGTGATGGCAGTTCAGCAAATTCAAGCCAGGCTGAAAAAGGAAGGGCGCCATCTGGCTTACGTGGTGCCACCGGAAAGCGGTGCTTTGGGCTTTACCGTGGCATGCCTGGTGGCAGCCAAGTTGGGCTTGTCGGTGGTGGACGGCGACGGCGCTGGACGTGCGGTACCCTCTTTGCCCATGCTCACTTTTGCAGCTCGGCATGTGGATCCTCGTCCTGCTGTGCTGGTCAGTCAGGATGGTCTGACGGTGGAGTTGGACGTGACCCCCGCCAAGGGCACCCATGGTGATCGCCAGCATCAAGTCGATGTCTCGGTGATCGTCGAGCAGATGATGCGTCCCATCGTGGCTGATCCTGAGTTCAAGCAATTTGGGGGGCTGGCCATGTGGGTAATGACCCCCGGCAAGTTGAAAGAGGCCCTGCCGATTACCGGCACGCTGACACGTGCGTTGGAATTCGGCCGAGCCGTCTCTGAGGGGAAGATCAAATCAGTCGATGACTTGTTGCAGACGCTGCGCGAGCGCTGGAATGTGCATGGTTTTACCCTCGCGCCCACGGGGGCGTTGCAGGGCGCCGCGGTGGATACCTCTGGCGGATTTGATCTGGGAACCGTGACGATCAAGGCCGGGGAAGAGACAGCCGAGGTGCTCTACCAGAACGAATCGTTGCTGGCATGGGCCAGTGACCGGGCCCAGCCCTTGTGTATGGCGCCAGACAGCATCTGCTGGTTCTTCGAAGGCAAGGGCGATGCAGTGGCCTCGAATGGTGACATTGTGCTGGCCAGCGGAGGTCTGAACCCGGCATACAGTGGACGACCTGTGACCTTGATTGGCCTGGCTGCAGACCGTCATTTGCGTCAGCCTGACGGTCTGATCCTCGATAGCTTCATGCAGCAAGTCAATCAACTGGGTTACCGAGGGCTTTACGTTCCAGTTGAAAGACTGGTTGGCATGACCCAGGAGGAGGTGCGCCATGGTTGACACGTCCCGCCGATTGCGCATTGCCATCATTGCGCCGGTGAATACTGCGCAATTCAACGATTTGCTGCTTCAGTCGGTCAAGCCCGTTTTGCCTCCCGATGTGGATGTGTCGGTGCACAACCTCACCCAAGGCCACGACTGTATTCAGAACCGAACCGATTGGTTGCAAAACGGCTACCCGGTCGTCGAGTTGGCAAAACAGTTGCAAGAGGCTGGCTTCGATGGCATCTGGCTGAGCGACTTTGATATGTGCGGAGTGGAAGCAGCTCGCGAAGTGATCGATATTCCCATCATTGGCGGGTTTCCCACCTCGGCATTTACTGCTTTGGGCTTGAGTCAGCGCTTTGGCATCTTGACCATTCTGTCCAGTACATTGGCCATGCAGCAAGGACATGTGCTGACCTACGGCTTACAGGACAGCTTCGCTGGCATTGCACCGATCAACTGCCCCGTTGATCAGTTGTCGAACGTGGATGTGGTGGTGGCCAAGTCGCTGCCTGTTGCCCTGCACTTGATCCAGGATCTCGGGGCGCAGTCTTTGCTGCTGGGGTGTACCGGCTTTGTTGGCGTGGCGGAAAAGCTATCGCTGATGTTGAGTGAGAGCCTGCAGACCTATGTGCCGGTGATTGACCCGAATCAGGCAGGTATCAGTTACCTGATTTCGCTGGTGCGCATGGGCATCAGACCCAGTCGCTTGTGTTACAGCCCGGCCACCGTGGGCGGCTGATGCCTGCAAATGGTGGGGCTTGCAAGTTTGTACGGCCCCACCATTGTCCTGCTCGACAGGTTTGAACTTACTTCATCAGCAAGTTCGGTAGCCACAGCGACAGGGGCGGCCAGTAAGTGACCAGAACCAGGAAGCCAAGCATGGTCAACAGCCATGGCCAAACAGCAATGGTCAGTTCCGTGATGCCCATCTTGGTGATGCCCGACGCCACGTACAGGTTCAGCCCGACAGGAGGGTGACACATGCCTACTTCCATGTTCACCACGATCAGGATGCCGAAGTGGATCGGGTCGATGCCCAACTTGGTTGCCACAGGGAACAGAATGGGCGCCATGATCAGCACGATCGAGGATGGCTCCATGAAGTTGCCTGCCACCAGCAGCAGTACGTTGACCACAAGCAGGAAGGCGATCTGTCCGAGTCCCATGCCCACGAGCCAATCCGCCAGCTGCTGGGGAATGTTTTCGTTGGCCAGAACAAAGCTGAACAGCACCGCGTTGGTGATGATGTACAGCAGCATCGCACTCATGTTGGCGGAATTCAGCAGCACGCGTGGCACGTCTTTCAAGCCCATGTCCCTGTAGACGAACACGGCGATGACGAAGGCATACACCGCGGCCATGGCAGCCGCTTCTGTCGGGGTGAAGATGCCCGTGTAGATGCCCCCCATGACCACCACGATCAGCAGAAGGCCCCAGAATGAATCCTTCAAGGCTTTGAGTCGCTGAGCGAATGTCGCCTTGGGTTGGCGCGGGTAGCCGAATTTCTTGGCGCGCCACCAGGTGGTCACCCCCAACATCAGGGCCAGTACGGCCCCAGGTATCACGCCAGCCAGAAACAGTGCACCGACCGAGGTGTTGGTTGAGACCGAGTACATCACCATCACGATGGACGGTGGAATCAGAATACCCAGCGCCCCTGAAGTGGTGATCACCCCCGCGCCGAATTTGTTGGGAAATCCTGCCTTGGCCATGGCTGGCAACAAAATGGAGCCGATGGCCACCACGGTGGCGGGTGATGAGCCCGAGACGGCTGCAAACAGGGCGCAAGCCAGCACCCCGGCCAATGCCAACCCCCCATGCCAGTGCCCTACCATCGATGTGGCGAAATTGATCATGCGCCGTGCGACGCCGCCGTGCGTGAGGAAGTTGCCAGCCAGGATGAAAAATGGAATGGCCATGATCTCGAACTTCTCAATGCCGGTGAAAAGCTTGAGTGCGACCGATTCGAGTGGGACTTGGGTGAAGCCAAAAATGAAGGTCAGGACTGTCAGGCCCAGAGAAATGGACACGGGCATGCCCGTGAGCATGAGTGCCAGCAGCACGCCGAAAATGATGATGCCGTTCATTTGGAACTCCTCAGGCCTTGGCGGTTTCGTCGTCCAGGCCATCAACGTGGCCGTGGTCGTGGTGAGGCAGTTCGCCTGTGCGTGCGAAGTTCCAGGCTACTTGCAGGAAGCGGAAGCACATCAGGGATGACCCAAGGGGAATGGCGAGGTAGATGATCCAGGTGGGCCACTCGAGATCCGGTGTGGTGGGGCCTTCGATCAGGTCGGTCATGTCCAGATGGAAAAATTGGTGGTAGGCGTAATTCGCGCCGTTGTGCCAGACAAAGTTGGCACCCATGGTCGCAATCGTGCCCGTGAACAATGCACCGGCCATGAGGCCAAACAGCACAAAGAACTTGCGTTTGGGGGCATCGAGTTGGTTGATCAAGACATCCACCCCAACGTGAATGCCAGTGCGCACGCCATAGGCAGCGCCGAACTTGGCCATCCACACGAATAGGTAGATGGTGGCTTCCTGTGCCCAGGCGAAATTCAGGGTCAGCAGCCAATCTTGCATGGGTGACTGAAAGCCCACCATGTAGCGGTGCAGCACAGAAACGAAAATGATCAGGGTTGCCAGGCCCATGAAGCCTGCAATCAACCATTCCTCTAAGTGGTCAAGCCATTTCATGGCGCTCTCCTCGGTACAAAAAAGCCCACGTCATCGCGTGGGCTGGATGTGTTCAACCCTCACGCTTCACAGCTTGCTGGGATCGAAATTGGTTTCTTTGTAGATGGCTTGCAGAACTTCCTCTCCAATGCGAGAAGCCATTTGCTTGTGCACTGGCACCAGTGCCTTCTTGAGCAGGAAGCGTTCTGCCATTGATGGCGTATAGATCGTGGTCTTGCCGGATGCCTTGACCTTTTCAAGCGCTTCCTTGTTGTCCTGGAAGGCGACGTCGTTGGCCACCTTGGTTGAGTCGACCATGGCCTTGCTCAAAGCCGTTCGGATGTCTGCTGGCAGGCCGTCCCAGAACTTCTTGTTGACCACGACGGCGTAGCCCAGGTAGCCGTGGTTGGTCACGCTCAGATGCTTCTGAACTTCGTGCATCTTCTGTGTGTACAGGTTGGATGGTGGGTTTTCAGTGCCGTCCACCACGCCGGTCTGCAGCGCTTGGTAGGTTTCCGAGAAAGCCAGAACCTGAGGCAGGGCGCCCAGAGCACGCATTTCTGCGTCGAGCACCTTGGAAGACTGAATGCGCATCTTCAGCCCTTTGTAATCTTCTACGGCCTTGAGGGGCCTGTTGGCCGACATCACCTTGAATCCGTTGTCCCAGTAGGCCAACCCAGTGATCCCGCGCGATTCCAGTTTCTTCAACAAGCTTTGTCCTACCGGGCCCTGCGTCACTTTGTGCAGGTCGTTGTAGTCGTCGAAAATGAATGGCAGATCGAACACCTCGAACTCTTTGACTCCAAGCGGTGCGAACTTGGAAAGAGATGGAGCCAGCATTTGCACCGAGCCCAATTGCAGGGCTTCCATCTCTTCCTTGTCTTTGTATAACTGGCTGTTCGGGTAGACCTCGACCTTCACGCGCCCCTTCGTCAATTCGGCTGCGCGCTTGGCAAAGAATTCGGCGGCTTTGCCCTTTGGCGTGTCCACCGCCACCACATGGCTGAACTTGATGATGATGGGGGCCTGTGCCAATGCTGAAGATGCCAGGGCCATGGACGCTGCAAGTACCAGCAGACCACGGCGGAGGATGGGGGGGTGAATAGGCAGGCTCATCGTGCGCTCCAGATCGATTTCTATGGTTCGATTGTTGGTGGCCCGCCGTTTGGCCGAAATTGTGGAGTTCCACATTTCGCAGATTCGCCACTCGTTGTCCGGTCCGCTTGGCTCTAGACTGGTCGTGTGAGTAGCCCGGTTTCACACCCTTCGCGTCCAACCCTGGCCGTTCCTCCGCAGCCCCGCATGTCCCTGTTGGGGCGTTGGGTAACGGCTTGGCCTGCCATTTGGGCCTGGCCTTTGATCCTGTCGCTGGTATTTGCTGGCGGCGTCCTTTTCTGGCTCCGTGCCATGGAGCGTCAGGACCTCGATGCGCAGCGCGCGGAAATGATCGCCGATGCCCTGACGCTGGAGTCGCAAATCAGTGGGCGCCTGGATGCCGAGACAGCCCGACTGAAAATCCTCGCCGATGCCATGGGCGAGGCCATCATCACGCCGCGCTCGTTTGCCCGGGAAGCCATGGTGCTGGACGGTCTGCGTCGCTTCTGGGTTGATGTGACCTGGCTGGATGATGCGGGGCAAATTCAGGCGCAAGCGCCACTGGAGGACACCGCACGGCGCGATGCGGTGAGAAGTTCCGGCGACGATGGGGGGCTGTCAGGACACTTGATGGTGCCGGTTTCAAGCAAGGACGGTGTCACCAAGGGCAGCTTGATCGCCCGCTACTCCGCCGCAGCCATCCTGCGCCAGAAATTGCCATGGTGGTTGGCTAGCAAGTACGACATTCGCCTGGTGGATGTGGCGGGCGATGTGATTGCCTCCACGGTAGACAAGGAACGCGCCCCAAACCAAGCCTGGTACAGGGTTTCAATGGGGGCCACCATGCCCAATGCCTGGCTGGAAGTCACTGCACGCACGGTAATCGGGCCTTGGTGGCGGTCGCTGCCTGTTGCGCTCATGGGGGTCTTCGTGGTGCTGGTGGTCTTGGCCACACTCATGCTGCGCCGACAGATGCGCAGTGTGTCTTTGGCCGAAGAGGCATGGCGAACCGAAGCAGCCTGGCGGCAAGCCATGGAAGATTCTTTGGCGATTGGCATTCGGGCCCGCGACCTGGATGGCCGACTGGTCTATGTCAACAAGGCTCTGGCAGACATGGTGGGGTACTCACCTGACGAGCTAGTCGGCAAATTGCCTCCCATGCCTTACTGGTTGCCCGACCAGATCGAGCAAACCATGTCTCAGCATTTGCGCAACATGGCTGGTCAGGCACCGCGCGAGGGCTATGAGTCCAAGTGGTGCCATCGGGATGGGCATGCGGTCGATGTGATGGTCTACGAGGCACCTCTGGTCGATTCCAGTGGCGAACAGATCGGCTGGATGGCGTCTATCGTGAACATCACGGAGCGCAAACAAATGGAGGAACGTGAGCGCCGGCAGATGGAGTCGATGGCGCACAACGCGCGGTTGACGATGTTGGGGGAAGTGGCCTCGACTCTGGCTCACGAACTCAATCAGCCGCTGTCTGTGATCATGAGCTACAACACCGGCTTGCTCAATGCGCTTGAGCGCGCTCAGCCGCCACAGTCACAGCTGATTCAACCTTTACAGCGCATGGCGGAACAGGCCGCCCATGCGGGCCGCATCGTCAAACGCATACGCGAATTCTTGACCCGCCGCGAGCCTGAACTGGAGCGAAGCGACTTGCGACGCATTCTGTTCGACGGCATGGCATTGCTGCAACGGGAGTTGTTGAAGCAGGATGTGGAGTGGTCGGCTCACCTGGCGCCAGATCTGGAGCCTGTCAGGGCGGATCCAGTTCTGGTGGAGCAGGTACTGATCAACCTGGTGAGGAACGCCTGCGATGCCATGAGCGGACGGTCTGGCCCTCGGCGCCTGCTGATCACGGCTTCACGTATTCCTCAGCAGGGATTCGTCAAGGTCATGGTGTCTGACAGCGGTCCGGGATTGGGGGGCAAAACCATAGACCAACTGTGCGCCGCGTTCTTTTCAACCAAGCCGGATGGCATGGGAATGGGCTTGGCCATCTGCCGCTCCATCATTGAATTGCATCACGGTGTGCTTGATGTGGAGGAGAGCCCTCTGGGGGGGGCCGCATTTGTGTTCTCGTTGCCAGTTTGGGAGGCATCTGAATGAACGTTCAGCAGGTAGGCGAAGTTCACTTGGTTGACGACGAAGCTGTCGTGCGCGACGCGCTCGCATTTTTGCTCGGCTCTCGCGGGCTTTTGGTGCGCACCTATGAAAGCGGACAAGCATTGCTTGATCAAATTGATCAAGGGGTGCGATTGCATGGCGTACTGGTGCTTGACGTTCGGATGGAGCCGATGTCCGGGTTGCGTCTGCACGACGAATTACTGCAAAGAGGTGTCCGAAATCCCGTGATGTTTCTGAGCGGGCACGGCGATATTCCAATGGTGGTCGAAGCTTTGAAAAAAGGGGCTTTCGATTTTTTGGAAAAGCCGTACAGTGACAACACATTGGTCGATCGCATCGAACAAGCGCTTGCAGTGGAAGCGGCTTCATATGTGAACGATGCACGGGTTTCGGAGCGAAAGGCGCGTTTGGCGAGCCTGAGTGACCGAGAGCGTGAAGTCATGACACGTGTGGCTGCGGGCAAATTGAATAAAGTCATTGCCGACGAACTCCACATTGCGGTGCGTACAGTTGAGGTGCATCGAGCGAGGGTGTTTTCCAAACTGGGCGTGCGCTCCGCTGCCGAGCTAGCTGGATGGCTTGCATCTGCGTGAAACGTACACCCGGCCAAGTTTTTCAAGACTTGCTAAATGCGTTTCATTGCTGTTGCTCTTGGTTTGGCTCTTGCCCTGACCGCTTGCGGCCCGCGAGGCCTTGTTCGTAGCGAGTTTGCTGGCAGGTCTAATGACGGCCCTCGCAAAGTGTTGGTTGTGCCGGCTGATTTCGTCATCACCGAAGTGACGTTCGGCAAAACGGAAGAGCGTGTTGTCGCTGCTGAGCGCCAAGCATCTGATACTTTGGCTAAACACGTTCTTGATCTTGGTAAGACGGAAAGCGCCTTCACCATGGTCGACTTCGCATCCTTGAGCAAGCCTCAGCAAGATGTGATCTTGCAGCACCGTGCGCTGTTCGCAACCATGGTCAGTCAGCTGCTGTTGGTTAAAGAGGAGGCCGTGGACGTCTGGTCCAACAAGCTTCGATATTTCGATTACTCCCTGGGGCGCGGCATGAGCGACATCTCAAGCCAAACAGGAGCGGAGACAGCCATCTTCATTGTTGGCAAAGACAAGGTGCGCAGTACGTCGCGCAAAGTTCTGGACACCTTTGCCAGTGTCTTACCCGTCGGGGAGTCCTTGAGCGCCCAACCCGCTGCGGTCGCTGTCGGCATTGTTGAACTGCAAACCGGCAACATCCTGATGTTTGACAACGAAATGGCCACCCGAAAGGCCCTGACCAGCGAGTCAGACGTCAAGTCGATGGGCGAGAGCGTTTTGACGGATTTCCGACGGAATCTCAAAAAACGACAAGAGTTGGCTGGCGAGGGCGGTAAATGAAATCGCGCTTTGCATGGGTTGGTGTGTGCGCGCTTGTGTGGGCGAGCACAGCCCATGCCTTGTTTTATGACGACTTCCCCAATGGAGCCAGTGTCAAACCTGTGGATGAGCTAGAGGAGCGAATCTGGCAGGAGGCCGAAGTATCTCGGAATCAATTTGTGCGAGGCGCTTCATCGCCTGCGGCTCAGGCGCTGGCCGTCCACGCGCGCAAGCTGCTCAAACGACATTGGCCTGATTTGAGTGACAAGATTCAGGTCGATGTTGTCGACAACTCGGATGTCTTCGCATTTTCGAGTGCGAACGGCGATGTCATTCTCAGTACCGGCCTGTTCATGAGGTTGGACAACGACGAGGAGATCGCATCGATCCTGGCGCGAGAGATTGGTCACGTCATGAAGCGACACGCAGTACGCACCGTGTACGCAGCCCGCCTGGGGGCAGGGGCCAATACCGTTTTTCAGGCGGCGGTCAATGCGAGTTCCTTTGTCAGCACGGTGAGTGTGCTGAGTTCTTTCCAGGTTTTGCCTGAGATGTTGGTGGCCGACGGGGGCAAAGCTCTCTTGCAGTCGCAATTGAGTCGAATTCGCGATGCCATGGCCGACAACTTTTTGCGCCGCATGTCAGCGACCGGTTTCGAAGCCATGGTCAAGACGTCGTTGTTCGGTTATTCCGAGTCATTGGAGTCCGAGTCAGATGAATACGCCTTGCTGCAACTTGACCGAATCTATGGTCGCACCGAGGCCTTCAAGCGGGTCATGCAGCGTCTGGCAGACGAGGCAGGAGCCGACGAAAAGAAGTTTTCTGCGTTCTACGCCAACGAAGTTCGCATGAAGGCGCGTCTGGAAAACCAGGCTGATTTTGATCAGAAAAGGCGAAATCGAGATTCAAGCCAGGCCAAGCCCACCGTCTCCGCCGAAGTAGCGGCTGCGCCTCAAGCCCTCTTGGCCGCGCAGGTTGCTTCTGACTCGATCGTGATCGAAGAGTCCGGGCCCGTGAAAGCTGTGGTTGTGGGCGAACTGAGCGCGGATGATTCTGACGGCGGACGTCCTTTGGATTCGGTCCTGGGGCGCGAGCCCGAGACCTACGCTGACCTCGTGGGGGGCATCTCTTTGTCGGTTTGCGAGGCCGAGATGGAAGCCGGGCATCTGGCGCGTGTGGTGAAGAGCCTTGAACGGCCCCGAGATGGTATTGCGATGCCCGAACAGCTCAAACTGGTGCTGGCGGAAAGTTTGTGGAACATGCCCGACCCGAAGCTGGTTGCCAAAGGGGAGTCGGTTGCACTTGAATATGTGCAATCCCACGACAAAGACGCGCGAGGGCTGAAATTGCTCGGCTTGATCCACTTGAAGAAGGGGGACGCGCTGAAAGCCGAAGAGTTCTTGCAGTTGGCCCTGGACGCGGCCTCGAACGAGGACGAAAAAGGATTCATTGAGCAATACCTGCATCAGGCCCGGAAAAAGAAAGCGCAGGCCGTACAGAAATCATGATGCGTCTCAACATTCACTTCTGCCTGATCCTGGCTGTGCTGGTGTCAGCTTGCTCGCCAAACTGGCAAAACCTCAAGAAAGAGGAAACCATCAAAGGGCCCAGTCGGGCGTACACGGCTGTTTTGCCTTCTGAATGGAAACGTGCACCGACCGATCCCGAGGTGCTTCTGATCACCCGAGATGGCTTGTTCCTGCAGCAGATCAGTGTGGTCAGAGAGCGCCTCGATGAAGCTTTTCCGGGGAAGAAAGTCTCAGCGGAAACGCCGCCCCAAGAACTCGCGTTGATGCAATACAAGAAGATGCGCGAAGAGGAGCCTGACTACGTTCAGGTTCAGAAGGCAGAGACCAAGGGCGTTCTGGCGCTGTTCCCGGTCAACAACGCCAAACCACTGGCAGGAACGACTGAGCGCGTCGCCATCAAGCCGTACAAACTGGACGGCAAAGATGCCTTCTTACTGGAAACACGCAGCTACAACAGTTGGGGGCTCGAATACCGCAGCCAGGCCATTGGCGTGGTGCACGAGGGCGACTTTTGGTTGATTCGATACCTCGCACCGAAACTGCACTACGCAGCGCGTGACCAGCTCACCTTCGAAGACTTTCTCAAGAAGATGAAGCTCAAAGAGAAGTGCCGAATCTTCTGCTCGGATTGATACTGCGGGCGCGTCAGCCCTGAAGCTTTGGAATGGCCATTTCCTCTGGCTGATGCCCTTGCCGCAGCAACCAATCGCGCAAGGCCAGCCCAGTTGCGGCAGGCCAATATTTCGCATCAGCCGGCGGCACCCGAATGATGTCGGACAGTTCCTCGCTGAGCGATACCGTGCCGCAAGCCGGTACGTGGAAGGCCATGATGATTTGATTCTGGCGGGCGAAGCTGTAATGCCCGATGAAATTCGTGGCCTGAGCTTGAAGCCCCAACTCTTCCTCGACCTCACGCGCAATGGCTGCCTCAGGGCTGGTGTCCGACGCTTCCAGAAAGCCTGTGATCAGAGCGTAAAAGGGCACTTTCCATAAGCTGTTGCGCGCCAGGATGAGGTGGCCCTCATGTTCCACCACCGCGGCAACCACCGGGGTCGGATTGTTCCAATGAACGTAGCCGCAAGCGTGGTCAGGACAGGCCCTGCGAACTTGCTCACCCAGGTCACGTTCGACCAGAGGCTGCGAACATTGTGGGCAAAAGCGGTAGAGGTTGGCTTTCATGCTGACAACATATCACCTTGTGAAATGCGAGAAATCCCACGAACGCGTGGATTTCTCGGACAATGTCGCCCCATGAGCTCTGAACAGAATACCCAGCCTGCCGGCACGACGGCGGGCGTTGCCCCCAAAATCGGTTTCGTCTCTCTTGGCTGCCCCAAGGCGCTCACGGATTCCGAACTGATCCTGACCCAACTGCGCGCCGAAGGTTACGAAACTTCCAAGACCTTTGATGGTGCCGACCTGGTCATCGTGAACACCTGCGGTTTCATTGACGATGCGGTCAAGGAAAGCCTGGACACCATCGGTGAAGCCCTGGCCGAAAACGGCAAGGTCATCGTGACGGGCTGCCTGGGCGCCAAGGCCGACGCCGGTGGTGGCAACCTGGTCAAAGGTGTGCACCCCAAGGTGTTGGCTGTGACCGGTCCTCATGCCACGCAAGAGGTGATGGATGCGGTGCACATCCACGTGCCCAAACCCCATGATCCCTTCATTGACCTGGTGCCCGAGGCACGTGGCGTGGCTGGCATCAAGCTCACGCCAAAGCACTTTGCCTACTTGAAAATTTCTGAAGGCTGCAACCACCGCTGTAGCTTCTGCATCATTCCCAGCATGCGTGGCGATCTGGTCTCGCGCAATGTGGGTGAGGTGCTGTCCGAAGCCAAGGCACTGTTCGAGTCTGGGGTCAAGGAACTGTTGGTCATCAGCCAGGACACCAGTGCCTATGGTGTGGACGTGAAGTACCGTACCGGTTTCTGGGATGGCAAGCCCGTCAAGACCCGCATGTACGACCTGGTCGAGCAATTGGGCAAGATGGCCCAAGAGCATGGCGCCTGGGTGCGTCTGCACTACGTCTACCCCTATCCGCACGTGGATGAAATCATCCCGCTGATGGCACAAGGTCTGGTCTTGCCCTATCTGGATGTGCCGTTCCAGCACTCGCACCCCGATGTGCTCAAGCGCATGAAGCGCCCAGCCAACGGCGAGAAGAACCTCGACCGCATCCGCAAGTGGCGCGAGATTTGCCCCGAAATCGTCATCCGCAGCACATTCATTGCCGGTTTCCCCGGCGAGACGGAAGAAGAGTTTCAGCACCTGCTGGACTTCTTGCGTGAAGCGCAAATTGACCGGGCCGGGTGCTTTGCCTACTCACCGATCGAAGGTGCACCTGCCAATGAACTGGAAGGCGCCTTGCCTGACGAGGTTCGCGAAGAGCGTCGTGCTCGCTTCATGGCTGTGGCCGAAGAGGTGTCCATCAACAAACTGGCCAAGCGCGTAGGCGCCACCATGCAAGTGCTGGTAGACAGCGCGCCGGCCCTGGGCCGTAAGGGTGGGGTGGGTCGCACGTACGCAGATGCGCCTGAAATCGATGGCACCGTGCACCTGCTGCCTCCAGAAAAAGCCAGTAAGACGCTGAAGGTGGGCGAATTCACCAAGGCGCGCATCGTGGCGGTTGAGGGGCATGACCTGATCGGCATGCCGATCTGATCCAGGAGTGGACCGGTTGGCCATGTCAGACAGCAAGCCACTCAATCCCTCAACGCCCCCCACCTCGACCGAGCTGATTCATCATCCCTATGAAGCCCCAGCTGGCTTCAAGGCGGTGATGCCGGGGGTGCACAAGGCCTCCACTGTGATCTTCGAAAACACGGCGGCCTTGCGTGCCCGTCAGTGGAAGGACAAGAGCGGCTATACCTACGGTCTGCATGGCACCCCCACCACGTTCGTGCTGGAGGAGCGCCTGGCCACGCTGGAAGGCGGGCTACAAACCGTGCTGGCACCCAGTGGCCTGTCAGCCATTGCGCTGGTGGACATGGCCTTGCTGAAGGCCGGCGACGAAGTCCTGATTCCAGACAACGCCTACGGGCCCAACAAAGATTTCGCATCCGGAGAGCTGGCCAACTGGGGCATCACCCATCGGTTTTACGACCCCTTGCGTGCCGATCTTCTGCCGGCATTGATCTCGGACCGTACCCAGCTCATCTGGCTGGAGGCCGCAGGCTCGGTCACGCTGGAGTTTCCTGATCTGCTGGGGTTGCTGCGGGTGGTTCGTCGGCATCCTCAGATCAAGGTGGCGTTGGACAACACCTGGGGCGCGGGGCTGGCCTTGTCCGCTTTCGAGTTGGATCCGGGCGAGGGCCTGACCAAAGGGGTGAACATCAGCGTGCATGCGCTGACCAAGTACCCCTCTGGTGGGGCCGATGTGCTCATGGGTTCGGTCGTCACGCGCGACGAGGCATTGCACCTGCAGATCAAGCTGGCGCACATGCGTTTGGGGCTAGGGGTGGGCGCCAATGATGCTGAGGCCGTCCTGCGTGGCTTGCCCAGCTTGCCTTTGCGATACGCCGCGCATGATGCGGCAACGCGTGAGGTCGCCCATTGGCTCAGCCAGCGCAGCGAGTTCACCCACGTTTTGCATCCCGCTTTGGCGAACTCTCCTGGGCACGCCTATTGGAAGGAAACCTGTGAGGCGGCTGGTGGCTTGGTATCGGTGGTGTTTGACGAGCGTTTTTCGTCGACTCAGATCGACGCCTTCATCGATGCCCTGAGGCTTTTCAAGATCGGCTACTCATGGGGCGGGCCCGTGAGTTTGGTGGTGCCCTACAAGCTCAGCTACATGCGCTCGCTGGATTCGTCCATTCAAGGCAACCTGGTGCGGTTCGCCATTGGTTTGGAGCGACCCGAGGATTTGATTGCTGACTTAGAGCAGGCGCTTCGCGCCTCAGTCCTTCGGACCTGATGAGACTTTGTGTCTCATCAGTCGGCCCTTTTCACGTTCCCATTCGCGTTCTTTGACGGTGTTGCGCTTGTCGTGCTCGGCCTTGCCCTTGGCCAGCGCGACTTCAACCTTCACGTAGCCAGCCTTGTAGTGCAGATTCAGCGGCACCAGGGTGTAGCCCTTTTGCTCGGTCTTGCCAATCAGTCGGCGGATCTGGGCACGATGCATCAGCAGTTTTTTGATGCGATCGGCCTCGGGCCGAACGTGAGTGGACGCCGACCGCAGCGCATTGATGCGCAGACCGATCAGAAACAGCTCGCCTTCCTTGATCACGACATAGCCATCGGTCAGTTGCACCTGGCCTTCGCGGATGGCCTTGACTTCCCAGCCCTCCAGCACAATGCCGGCCTCGAAGCGCTCTTCGATGTGATAGTTGAAATGGGCTTTCCGGTTTTCTGCGATCGTCATGTTGTTGAGTGTGCCCGATGACACGTACGAGACGTGCCGTGCTCCTTAAAATACCGACATTCTATGAAGCACGTACAAAAGTCAGTCTTGCTCTGGTATTCACCTCGCGAAATGTACGCGTTGGTGACGGGGTTTGAAGACTATCCCAAGTTTTTGCCTTGGTGCGACCGCGCCGAGGTGGTCCAAACTCATGATGATGGCGTTACAGCGCGTCTTCACCTTGGCATTGCGGGGGTGAAGCATGCTTTCACCACGCGCAATACCAACGTGGAAAACGAAAGCGTGACCATGAGTCTGGTCGATGGCCCATTCTCTCATCTGGCCGGCACCTGGCGCTTTGTGCCTTTGCAGAAGCCGGGGCAGGCTGGCGGCAGCGCAGTGGCGCCGGCCGATTCACCCGCTTGCAAGATCGAGTTCTCCTTGAGCTATGCGTTTTCCAGTCGGCCTCTGGAGTTGGTGGTCAGCCCCGTTTTTGACCGCATCGCCAACACGTTTGTGGATGCTTTTGTGAAGCGGGCTGAGCAGGTCTATGGCGCACGCTGACATCACGCAGCCGTTGAGGCTGAACGTCGAGGTGGCGGTGGGCATGGCGCCGCGTCTGGTTGCCAGGCATTCCGTGCAGTTGCCTGCAGGCGGAACCGTTCGGCAGGCACTCGAACTGAGCGGACTGCTGGATCAGCCCAATGGCCCCAATTGGGCGAACATCTCGACCGGGCAGTGGTTCGTCGGGGTGTGGGGGCGTCGAGCTGAACTCGACCACGTTCTGAGAGAACGTGATCGGGTCGAGGTTTACCGCGGGCTGAAGGTTGACCCCAAGGAAGCGCGCCGTGTCCGCTACCGGGCGCATGGCGAAAAATTGCCCAAAGGCATTCACCGGTCGCCCAAAAAACAAGCCTGATGCTTTTGGCATCAGGCCTTGTATTGGTGGGCGGCGTGGCTTATTTGCAGTTGTTGCGAATGACCTCTTCCACCTGGCGTTGTTCTTCTGCCCTGGCTTTGTCATCCAGGTATTCCCGCTCGCCGGCGGCATTGTTTCGGGTGATGCGCACGCCATCGCTCAGGGTGCGTTGGTAGCTCCGGGCGCGGGTGCAGTTGTCTGCCCGATTGCGGGCAGCTTTTTCTTCTTCTGCCTTTTGGGCGGCCTTCTTTTCCTCTTCAGCCTTCTTGCGCTTGGCTTCGAGTTCCGGATCGACTGCCTTGCCGTCGGGCTTGGACGCGTCGTTGGCTTGATTTGCCGCCGAGGCAGGCTCCGAAGCCGGTTTGGCGGCCACGGGCTGAGATCGCGCCCCGGTTGGCTTGCTCAGAATGTCTTTTTCAGGCGTGCCTGCAGGCGGCGGACGGTCGCTGTACTGGACAGCGCCTGTAGCGTCTTTCCACTTCCATTGCATGCCTGCGACAGCAGACGACGAGATGGTCAGCATGGCCCCGCCAGCAAGGAGCGAGGACACAAGCACGGATGGCAGCACACGGGCGTATTTCATGCTGGGCAGTTTAGTCCTGTCGATAAATCGTGATCTGCGGGAATATGTCCACTCTGCCACGTATCTCGGCGGTTTTACGTCAGGGCTTTCCTGTGCGTATAATCCGCTTTTGCGTCTGGAGCCCTGTTCATGCGCCTGCTTGGTAAAGCCCTCACGTTTGATGACGTGTTGTTGGTGCCCGCGTACTCTCAAGTGTTGCCTCGCGACACTTCGCTGGCCACCCGTCTGTCCCGCAACATTCAACTGAATCTGCCGCTGGTGTCCGCTGCCATGGATACCGTCACGGAAGCCCGTCTGGCGATTGCGATCGCTCAGGAAGGCGGCATCGGGATCATCCACAAGAACCTGACTGCGAAGCAGCAAGCGGCTGAAGTCGCTCGCGTGAAGCGCTACGAATCGGGCGTCTTGCGTGACCCGATCACCATTTCGTCCGGCGTGAAAGTGCGCGATGTGATCGAGCTGTCCAAACAGCACGGCATTTCCGGCTTCCCTGTGGTCGACGATGGCAAGGTGGTCGGTATCGTGACCGGTCGCGATCTGCGCTTCGAGACACGTCTGGATGCCCCAGTTCGCGAGATCATGACGCCTCGTGAGCGCTTGATCACGGTCATGGACGGTGCTTCGCCTGCGGAAGCCAAGGCCTTGATGCACCACCACAAGCTTGAGCGCGTGGTTGTGGTCAGTGAAGCCAACGAGCTCAAGGGCCTGATGACCGTCAAGGACATCAACAAGCAAACCAATTTCCCCAATGCCGCCCGTGACCCCCAAGGCAAGTTGCGCGTTGGCGCTGCCGTGGGTGTGGGTGAGGGCACCGAAGAGCGCGTCGAACTGCTGGTGAAGGCCGGTGTGGACGCCCTGATTGTGGACACGGCTCACGGCCACAGCCACGGTGTGATCGAACGCGTGCGTTGGGTGAAGAAGAACTTCCCGCAGGTGGACGTGATCGGCGGCAACATTGCCACCGGTGCAGCCGCTCTGGCCTTGGTGGAAGCCGGTGCCGATGGCGTCAAGGTCGGTATCGGCCCCGGCTCCATCTGTACCACTCGCATCATTGCCGGTGTGGGCGTGCCTCAGATCACCGCCATCGATAACGTCGCCACCGCGCTGCAAGGCACCGGTGTGCCTCTGATTGCGGACGGCGGTATTCGTTATTCGGGCGACATTGCCAAGGCCATCGCCGCAGGCGCCAGTGCCGTGATGATGGGCGGCATGTTTGCCGGTACCGAAGAAGCCCCAGGCGAAGTCATTCTGTATCAAGGCCGTAGCTACAAGAGCTACCGCGGTATGGGCTCGATCGGCGCCATGAAGGCGGGTTCGGCTGACCGCTACTTCCAGGAAAACGACGAAACCACCAACCCGAACGCCGACAAGTTGGTGCCAGAGGGTATTGAAGGTCGTGTGCCTTACAAGGGCTCCGTCTTGACCATCTTGTACCAGATGGCCGGTGGCTTGAAGGCGTCGATGGGTTACTGCGGTTGCGCCACCATTGAGGACATGCGCAACAAGGCCGAGTTCGTCGAGATCACGGCCGCAGGCATCCGTGAGAGCCACGTCCACGACGTGCAAATCACCAAGGAAGCGCCGAACTACCGCATGGAGTGATGCCCGAGAGGGCATTGACTCCTGGGCTGTCTGGCCAGGAACCGCCAATGAGCACGTCCCGAGGCCGCCAGGCGGCCATGCCTTTCATCATGGTGACGGTGCTGCTCGACATGATGTCGATCGGCATCATCTCGCCTGTGCTGCCCAAGCTGGTGGGCGGGTTCATGGATTCCGGGGTCAGCACCTCGCTGGCGTATGGCGCTGTGCAGGTCGCGTTCGCCTTGGCCCAATTCATCAGCGCGCCGATCTTGGGCGCGCTCTCTGACCGATATGGCCGTCGTCCCATCCTGTTGTTGGGGCTGCTGGGCATGTCGGTCAATTTTTTGGCCACGGCCCTGGCTACCGAGTTCTGGATGCTGCTCACCGTGCGTGTGATCGGTGGCGCCTTGTGCGCGAATGTGGCGGTGGCCAACGCCTATGTGGCTGATATCACCCAACCGAAGGACCGAGCGCGGAACTACGGCATGCTGGGTGCCATGTTCGGGCTGGGGTTCATTCTCGGCCCGATCACTGGCGGTTTGCTAGGCGATCACGACGTTCGTTGGCCCTTCTTCCTGGCGGGCACGTTGTCGCTGTTGAATGCGGCGTATGGCTGGCTGGTGTTGCCCGAGTCTTTGGCTGCCGATCGCCGTCGTCCCTTCAGGCTGACCCAGGCGCATCCATTGGCCACATTGAATCGCTTGCGGCAGCTCAACGGTTTGGAGCCTTTGCTTTGGGTCATCGGCCTGTCTACGCTGGCGCAATTCGTTTTGCATACCAGCTGGATGCTCTACACCGAGTTCAAGTTTGGCTGGTCGCCCAAGGACAATGGCCTGTCGCTCTTTGCCGTCGGCGTCATGGCCGTCATTGTGCAGGGTGGCTTGTTGCGCCAGTTGCAAAAGACGATGCCGATGCATCGGTTGGTGACGATCGGTTTGATCTCCTCGACCTTGGCCTTTGCGGCGTATGGCGCTGTGCCAGCTGGGTGGATGATGTACGCCGTGATCGTCGCCAATCTGTTTGGTTACACCGTTAACCCGGCCATTCAAAGCGTGGTGTCCAACTCGGTCGATTCCAATCGTCAGGGTGAAACCATGGGCGCGATTTCTTCCATCAACAGTGTGGCGGCCATTCTGGGGCCCTTGATGGGGGCTCCCGTGCTGGCTGCCGTGTCCCACTTTGGCGCGGGTGACTGGCGCATTGGGGCGCCGTTTTATTTGTGCGCGGGGCTGCAGGCCATCGCCGCTTTCATTGGTATTTCCTACTTCCAGCAACGGCGTCGTGCCGTGGCTTGATCTTCTGGAGCTGATTCCAACATGCATGACAAGATCCTCATCCTCGACTTCGGCTCTCAGGTCACTCAGCTGATTGCACGTCGTGTGCGCGAAGCGCACGTTTACTGCGAAATCCACCCCAACGATGTGTCCGACGACTTCATCAAGTCGTATAACCCCAAGGGCATCATCCTGTCGGGTAGCCACGCCTCGACCTACGAAGACCACCAACTGCGGGCTCCGCAAGCTGTGTGGGATCTGGGCGTGCCTGTGCTGGGCATTTGCTACGGCATGCAGACCATGGCGGTGCAACTGGGCGGCGAAGTGAGCTGGTCGGATACCCGCGAGTTTGGTTACGCCGAAGTGCGCGCCCATGGTCACACCAAGCTGCTTGACGGCATCGCCGACTTCACCACCGCCGAAGGTCACGGCATGCTGAAGGTTTGGATGAGCCACGGTGACAAGGTCACCAAGCTGCCTGAGGGCTTCAAGCTGATGGCTTCGACCCCCAGCTGCCCGATCGCTGGCATGGCCAACGAAGAGAAGGGCTACTACGCGGTGCAGTTCCACCCAGAGGTCACGCACACCGTGCAAGGCCAAGCCATGCTCAACCGCTTCGTGCGCGAGATCGCGGGTTGCCAGGGCGACTGGATCATGGGCAACTACATCGAAGAAGCCGTGGCCAAGATCCGCGAGCAAGTGGGTGACGAAGAAGTCATCCTGGGCTTGTCGGGTGGTGTGGATTCGTCTGTGGCTGCCGCCTTGATTCACCGCGCCATTGGCGATCAGCTGACCTGTGTGTTCGTGGACCACGGTTTGTTGCGCCTGAACGAAGGCGACATGGTCATGGACATGTTCGAAGGCAAGCTGCACGCGAAGGTCATCCGCGTCGATGCTTCTGACCTGTTCCTGGGTCAATTGGCTGGCGTGACCGACCCCGAGCGCAAGCGCAAGATCATCGGCGGCCTGTTTGTGGACGTGTTCAAGGCCGAAGCCGAGAAGCTCAAAGCCAGCGGCCAAGGCCACAAGGGCGCAACCTTCCTGGCGCAAGGCACGATTTACCCTGACGTGGTGGAGTCTGGCGGCACCAAGACCAAGAAGGCCACCACCATCAAGAGCCACCATAACGTGGGTGGCTTGCCAGAGCAACTGGGCTTGAAGCTGCTCGAACCCCTGCGCGAGCTGTTCAAGGACGAGGTGCGTGAACTGGGCGTGGCCTTGGGTCTGCCGCCCGAGATGGTTTATCGCCATCCGTTCCCTGGCCCTGGCCTGGGGGTGCGCATTTTGGGTGAAGTGAAGAAGGAATACGCCGACTTGCTGCGCCGCGCCGACGCCATCTTCATCGAAGAACTGCGTAACACCATCGACCCGGCCACCGGTAAGAGCTGGTACGACCTGACCTCACAGGCCTTTACCGTCTTCCTGCCGGTCAAGAGCGTGGGCGTGATGGGCGACGGTCGCACCTACGACTATGTCGTGGCTCTGCGTGCTGTGCAAACGTCTGATTTCATGACCGCCGACTGGGCCGAGCTGCCTTACAGCATGCTCAAGCGCACCTCGGGTCGCATCATCAATGAAGTGCGTGGCATCAACCGCGTCACGTATGACGTGAGCTCCAAGCCGCCTGCCACCATCGAGTGGGAGTGATGGGCCACCCTTGGGTGAAGTCCCCTTGCTAGATTGGAAGACCCCTCCTGATCAGGAGGGGTTTTTTTTCGAGGGTCAATATTAAAGGGTCAATACGGGGTTGTTGGCTCTACCGCTGCCTGTGACTGTATGGGGAAATCGGATAGGCTAGTTGCTTCATCCATCCTTTTTGGGCCCTATGGCATCAGCAGACATGACCATGGCTATGCAAGCGTCCAGGCCGAATCTTGTTCGGTTCTCGATGTATGTGTGGCTGACCATCGCCATGTTTGCTGTGGTTGTGGTCTGCTTCGCGGTTTACGTGGGAGCGGAAAAGCGAATTGACCGCGCGAATGATGTGCGTTTCCAGACATTGGCCCTTTCCGAGGAACTGCGCAGATCATCTGATGACCTGACGCGCATGGTGCGCGTCTATGTGGCAACCGGTAATCCTGTCTATAAGCAGTACTACCAGGAAATTCTGAGTATTCGCGATGGCAAGACACCTCGCCCAATTGATTACCAGAATGTCTACTGGGATCTGGTTACGCCAGACAACCAGCGTCCTCGGCCCATGGGGGCTCCCATATCCTTCCTGAGGTTGCTGCAAGAGGCAGGCTGCACTCAAGCCGAATTCGCGAAACTGGCGCGAGCCAAGGCCAATTCAGATGCATTGACCAGAATCGAGTTTGCAGCCATGGCTCTGCTGGAAGCTAGCAAGCCAGTTTCAGAGGCGGATCGGGCTCGGGCGCTGGACATGTTGACCAATGCTGCCTATCAACAGGCCAAGGCTGGGATCATGCGGCCTATCAGCGAGTTCAATAGCATGGTGGCCCAGCGCACCCTGCAGGCTGTCCGAGATGAGGAGGCAAACGCCACCAGGATGCGGATACTTCTGATCGCAATCGGCACCATTCCCATGGTGCTGATTTGGCGAGTGCGCGGCAGTTTGCTTGCGATTCTGGGTGGTTCCGTTTCCGAGGTGTACAAGAGCATCGAGCTCATTGGGCGAGGGGACTTCACCAGGACTATTCCCGTTGAACGGGGTATGTCCGACAGCGTGCTGGGTTGGCTGTCGGCAACGCAGGAGAATCTGGCGCTGCTGAATACACAGCGCAAACTTGCCGAGGATGCCTTGCGCCAGTCGGAGCAGCGCTTCAACCGAGCGCTGGATGAGATGATGGAAGGTTGCATGCTCCTTGGCTTTGATTGGACCATTCTGTACATCAATCAAGCCGGAGCGCAGCATGCGCAGAAGCAGCGCGCTGATCTGATGGGGCGCAAACTGACAGACGTTTTTCCCGGCATCGAACAGTCGGATGTCTATGCGCTGTACCGTCAGGTCATGGATGAGCGAATTCAGCGACGTCAAGAGGTGAGCTTCCATTTCCCGGATGGCAGCGTCCGCTGGTTTGATCTCGCCGTGACGCCCACAATGGAAGGCATCAGTGCTTTGGGTCTCGACATCACCGAGCGCCGCCAGTTGGCTCAGCGCCGGGAGATGATGACGTCGCAACTAGAGCAGTTGGTGGCCCAGCGCACAGCCGAATTGCAGGATCTGCTGGATGTGGTTCGCAAGTCAAGTGCAGCCAAGTCAACCTTTCTCTCGGGTATGAGCCATGAGCTTCGTACCCCCATGAATGCCATTCTGGGGTTTTCTCAATTGCTGCTGATGCAGGACCTGCCCGATAGACAGAAGGGCATGATCTTGGAGATACAGCGGGCTGGGCATCACTTGCTGGCCCTGATCGATGACCTGCTGGATCTGACGCGTGTTGAATCAGGGAAGGTATCGCTTTCAATCACGTCTGTGAGATTGTCTGATGTGGTTGGGGATGCCTTGAGCATGGCGAGATATCACATTGATCGCATGCGCATTGAGGTTGAGAACCATTGCGCATCGGAAATTTGTGTTCAAGCCGATCCGGTTCGCCTCAGGCAAGTGCTTGTGAATCTGTTGACCAACGCTGCTAAGTACAATCGTGAGCAGGGTCGAATCACCATTGATACGACCACGACAGAACAGCAAGGCTTGCGCTTGGCCATCAGCGACACAGGGCACGGCATTCAGTCGGAGCAAATCCCACTCCTGTTTCGTTCCTTTGAGCGCTTGGGCGCAGAGCGATCAGGCATTCAGGGGACGGGCATAGGGTTGGCCATGTCCAAGCAGTTGACCGAGTTGATGGGGGGCAAGATTGGGGTCACTTCCCAGCCAGGCGTGGGCAGCACCTTCTGGCTTGAGTTGCCTCTGGCTCATCGTGATTTGCATGAGGATGCTGGAGCCACACCGAGCGTGGACGAGAGCAATCTGCCAATGCATCCTCTGCAGGTCCTGTACATCGAAGACAGCCCAGCCAATCTCAATGTTGTCAATGGCTTGTTTGCCTTGCGGCCCTGCTGGCATTTGTATACCGCCGAGACGGGGTCCGCTGGGTTGGATATCGCGAAAAGTCGAGCACTCGATGTCATTTTGCTGGACATCCATCTGCCAGGAATGGATGGCTACGAGGTCTTGCAGGCCTTGCGTTCTGATAAAGCGACTCAATCCATTCCCGTGATCGCGCTGTCGGCCGATGCCATGCCAGAGCAGGTCGAGCGTGGGCTTCAGGCAGGTTTTCATGCATATCTGCCTAAACCGCTGGACCTGCCGCATCTGATGAATGTGCTCGATGCCCTGGCCGTACACCACTGATGACACCTCAATCGCAAACGCTTGATCAACTCTGTTCCGGTCAGTTGGCTGGCGCACGAGTCTTGAAACTGTCTTGTGGCTTGACCAAGTTTCCTCGCGAAATTCTGGATCTGGCTGAAACTTTGGAAGTCCTGGACTTGTCCGGGAATCAGTTGACGGATCTGCCTGTTGAATTGGGACAGTTGCGGCGACTACGGATTCTGTTTTGCTCAGATAACCCGTTTACCGTGTTGCCTCCTGCTGTGGGGCGGTGCCCCGAGTTGAGCATGGTGGGCTTCAAAGCCAATCGCATCGCCACAGTGCCAGCCGAGTCCCTGCCGGCCAAGTTGCGTTGGCTGATTCTGACGGACAACGCCATTGAGACCTTGCCAGACGAATTGGGACGTCGGCCCCTGTTGCAGAAGCTGATGCTGGCAGGCAACCCGATCAGATCGCTGCCGGAAACGATGGCTGCATGCAGTCGGCTGGAGTTGCTCCGCTTGGCCGCCAATCGTTTGCCAAGTTTGCCTGCGTGGTTGTTGACGCTGCCTCGCTTGTCCTGGTTGGCGTATTCCGGCAACCCTTTCGCGGCTGAGTGGGAGACCCAGGCCCTGCATGCCCTGGGCGCCATTCGAGAGATAGCCTGGGCTTCGCTTGAGCTGGGCGAGTTACTGGGGCAGGGGGCTTCGGGCTTCATCCACCGTGCGGTGTGGTGCGACGGGGCGCGCAAGTTGGATGTGGCTGTGAAACTGTTCAAAGGGGCTGTGACCAGTGATGGTTTGCCCGCATCCGAGATGGCCGCAGCGCTGGCGGCGGGCGATCACCCCAATCTCACCCAGGTGTTAGGACGTGTGTCTGGGCACCCCGATGGGGCGCAGGGCGTGGTCATGCGATTGATTGAGCCGGGCTACCAGAATCTGGCCTGTCCTCCCAGCTTTGAGTCATGCACGCGAGACGTCTATGCCTCAGAAGCCCGGTTTGATGAGGCGACCGTGTTTCGAATGGCTCAGGGCGTGGCCTCGGCGGCGGCCCATTTACATGAGCGCGGCATCATGCATGGCGACCTGTATGCCCACAACCTGCTCAAAAACGTCGAAGGTCAGATCTTGCTGGGTGACTTCGGGGCCGCATCCTTCCATGGGCAAGCCGGCAGTGACGTCTCGCAAGCTTTGCAGCGATTGGAGGTGCGGGCTTTCGGCTGCATGCTGGAAGAATGGCTCGACCGTTGCGATGCCGATCCACGCCACTCGCCGCTGGTACAGACCTTGCGGCAGCTCATGCATGCCTGTATGGCCGAACATGTGCCCAGCCGCCCCTTGTTTGCGGAAATACTGGCGCAACTGAAGGGGATGGCCCAAGGGTGAGGGGCATGCACCGGCGGCATGATGGGCGCCTCATGGTCGTTCGAATGCGCCTAGGTCGGCTGCAGTGCCTTGCGGGGTGCGCGGCACCATGCCGCGGGCTTCCTCGTATTGATGCGTGAGCGTCAGGTTCAGAGTTGATGCGCCTGTGGGGGTGAAAGATGGCCCGAGTCCGCCTTGATCGAGCACGGGGGAGGACGCTTGTGGGTAAAACGTGCCGTCCAGCATGGGGTTGCTGCCACTGATCAAGGTGGAACCCGTTGTTCGAACGTCTGCGGTGTAGTTGGGGTTGGTGCCATACCAGGTGCTGGGCACATAGTTACTGCCGCGGAAGGTCAGCACGCCTGCTGGAGCGCTGAGGAAGCGCCACTCCGATGTGCCTTGTTGCCAGAAGATGTTGGCCGTTGCTTCCACGGTGGTGCTGCTGGCAGCTTGGCCATCTTGCCCGATCTGGAAGGGAGACACGTACCAGAACACGTTCTGCGGAATGTTGTTGACGAGGGTGTTGGCGTAGTAGAACAGGGTGCCGGTTCGGGCGTGGGCCTGGCTGTTGTCAAAGCCCCAGTGCACCATGTTGACTGCGTAGCCGGCGGGGGCCTGGTAGTCGTTGATGATGAGGTTGCCGTAGACCCAGGCATAGGGGTAGAGCGGGTCGGTCTTGACGTTGCTGAAGCTCTCTTCTTCGGTTTCAACCAGATCGAGCGCACGAGCGCTGGCCAGGATCTTGTTGTAGCGAATCACGGTGCCGCTGCTGCGGTCTTTCAGCGAAGAGCCGCCATACGCCTGGCCAATGAAGTTGCCTTCGTAAAGAGCCCGCCTGGCCTGGACGTAGAGGTTGTGCTCGGTCTGGCGGCCAGGGTTGCCATTGAGGTAGATGCGGTTGCGGCGAATGATGACGTTGGCGCTGTAGTCGTCTGCCGAGGTGCCTTTGGTGTTGGTGAAAATGCCCAGGCCATTGCCTGTGATCTCGCAGTTCTCCACAGTCAGGTTGTGGACGCGAACGGCATATATGGCGGCAGCGAAATAGTCATAGCTGCGGCTGATGCCGCCCAAGCCGGTGAAAGCGTTGCCGCGCTTTGCGCCTGTGAGCTTCAGGTTTTGGATGGTGATGTACTTGGGGGTATAGGTGTCCCACGCGTCGGAGGGCCCTCGGTTGATGGCAATGAGCGTGTAGTCTTCAAAGCCATTGCCAAAGCCTGCGTTACGGGCATCGGTGGCTGTTTGGGCGTTCAAGCCGGAAATTTCGGGGCGGTTGCATTGCGCATCGGTGACGCCATTGATGATGACGGGGGCATTGGCCGTGCCTTGAGCGCGCAAGCCGAATTTGGTTCGATAGGGCGTGTTGCGGTAGTGAATGTTGACCACGTCGCCCGCTTGAAGGGACAGCCAGGGCACATCAGTCAGTTCGGTATAGGTTTGCCCGGGGCCCACGTTGTAGGTTTGATGTGATCCCGTTAGCGCAGAAGAGCAGGCTGTGGCAGGCGATGCCGTGGCCGCAGGTGGCCAAGCGGTGGGGTCGGTGTCGCCCACTGACGAGCCGGGTTGCTGCTGTTGGTTGTCGCTACCAGGGGGCGGCACCAAGGTGTCCTGGCTGGTATTGAGTGCATCGGTTTGGGGCGCAGGTTTGGAGCCACCTCCACATGCCACCAATACAACAGGTAACACACAGGCCAGCAGCCTTGCGGTAAGTGTGCGGTGTGTGGTCATGGGTCCTCTTTGTCTGATCTGTTGTTATTTCATTCTAGGAAGATCAGTGGAAGTCGCGGCTGGTGGTGGCCAGTCGGCCGAGTAACGGTGTGCAATCTTTGAGGTAATGCGCAATCAGGTGACGAACCTGGTTCTGGTGTTGCCAGACACCGTAAACCGCCAGCAAGCGGGACTGCAGCAAGACACTGCGTTGGCGCTCACGAAGATGTTTCCAAATGATCACGTTCACGGTGCCGGTTTCGTCTTCCAGCGTGACGAAAACCACCCCGCCCGCCGTCTCAGGTTGCTGACGCACCGTGACGATGCCGCAAGCCCTGGCCAGTCGGCCATGGGGATACGTGGCCAGTTCCTGGGCGGTGACCAGCCTTTCCGCAGCCAGTTGCGGGCGCAACAAGGCCAGTGGGTGACGCCTCAAGGTCAGCCCCAGCGAGGTGTAGTCGAATACGATTTCTTCGCCTTCTGGCGCCGGTGGCAATTGCAAGCGGTCTTCGTTGACGGGGGCTTCGCGCAGCAACTGAGGCGCGCGATGCAGGGCGCTGCTGTCCCAGACTTGCTGGCGGCGATGCCCGGCCAGGCTGAGCAAGGCGTCGCCCGCGGCCAAGGCCCTGACATCGCTTTGTTCCAGTTGGGCTCTCAAGGCCAAGTCTTCGGTGTGGCTGAAGGGGCGTTGCTGGCGTGCCTGCACCAGCCGCTCAATGGCCGATCTGGACAGGCCTGACACCAGGCGCAGCCCGAGCCGAACAGCCCAAGCCTTGTCTTGGTGAGCGTGGCGGGGTGAATGCTGCGGGACATCAGCGGGTTCCAAGGTGCAGTCGTATTCGCTGTGAGACACATCTGGGGGGCGAACTTCGACACCATGCCGCTTGGCATCTTGAACAAGTTGGCTGGGTGAATAAAAACCCAAGGGTTGAGAATTGATGAGGCTGGCCAGGAAGACCGCCGGGTAATGGCGTTTGATCCAGGCACTGAGATAGACCAGGATGGCAAAACTGGCCGCATGCGACTCGGGAAAGCCGTAAGAGCCGAAGCCCTTCATTTGTTCGAAGACCTGGTCAGCAAAGCTTGTGGGATAGCCGCGGGCCTTCATGCCCAGCTTGAGTCGTTCTTCGAATTTCTCTACACCGCCCTTGCGACGCCAGGCTGCCATGGAGCGCCGCAGGGCATCGGCCTCGCCCGGGCTGAAACCGGCTGCGATCACGGCAATTTGCATGGCTTGTTCCTGGAAGATGGGAATGCCCAGGGTGCGTTGAAGCGCCGCAGCCAAGGCGGGGTAGGTGCCCGATACATCGCGCTGCGGGTGTTGGCGTTGTTCTTCGCGCCGCTGCAGATACGGATGCACCATGCCGCCCTGAATGGGGCCTGGTCGCACGATGGCGACCTGCACCACCAGGTCGTAGAACTGCCGAGGCTGCAGGCGCGGCAGCATGCTCATCTGGGCACGGCTTTCAATTTGAAAGACCCCCACGGTGTCAGCCGCGCAGATCATGTCGTAGGTATCAGCGTCTTCTCTGGGAATGTCCTGCATGCGAAATCGCCGTTGCTGGAGTTGACTGATGAACGCCAGAGATCGCTTGAGGGCGCTGAGCATGCCCAAGGCCAGCACATCGACCTTGAGCAGGCCCAGCGCATCCAGGTCATCCTTGTCCCACTGAATGACGCTGCGCTGGGGCATGGTTGCGTTTTCAATCGGCACCATGCGGCACAGGGGGCCTTTTGCCATCACAAAGCCGCCCGTGTGCTGGCTCAGGTGCCGAGGAAAGCCCATCAGGGCTCGGCTCAGCTCTTGCCATTGCTGAATGACCCGATCTTGCGGGTTGAGGCCCAGTTCTTCCAGCCTGCTGGTGCGTATGCCTTGGCCATCCCACCACTGGTGATGGCGAGCCACACCTTCAATCACATCTGGAGCTAGCCCAAGCGCTTTGCCCACGTCGCGCAGTGCGCTGCGGGTTCGGTAGGAAATGACGGTGGCGGTCAGTGCGGTGCGGTCGCGTCCATACTTGTTGTACAGATACTGGATGACCTCTTCTCGGCGCTCGTGCTCGAAGTCGACATCGATGTCAGGCGGTTCGTTGCGTTCCTTGGAGATGAAGCGCTCGAACAGCAGGGTCGACTGCGCCGGATCCACTTCGGTGATACCCAGGCAGTAGCACACGGCCGAGTTGGCTGCGCTGCCTCGCCCCTGGCACAAGATGCCTTGTGACCGGGCAAAGCGAACGATGTCATAGACCGTGAGGAAGTACTTTTCGTATTTCAAATCGGAAATCAGTTCGAGTTCCGACGCAATTTGGGTTTGTACTTTGTCGGGCACCCCATTCGGATAGCGTCGCTGACTACCAGCCCATGCCTGCTGCGCCAGATACGACGCAGGCGATTGACCTTCAGGTACCACCTCCTCAGGGTATTCGTAGCGCAACTCGCTGAGCGAGAACTGACACTGCTGCGCGATGACTTGCGTGGCTTCGAGCAGTTCAGCCGGGTAGCGTTGCGCCAGCCGCAAGCGGCTGCGAAGATGACGCTCGGCATGGGCCTGCAGAGCCAGCCCGGTTTCGGCGACTGGGTGCCCAGACTGAATGGCGGTGAGTACGTCTTGCAATGGTTTTCGCGATCTGACGTGCATGTGTACATCGCCCACCGCCACCAAAGGCATTCCTGATTGCTCACCGATTTGCTGCAGACCTTCAAGCCACCAGGCATCGTCGAGTTCATTGAGCAGGGTCACCCCGAGCCAGCATTGCTGAGGGAAAAGAGCTTGCAGCCAGCGCGCCTGCTGCAAGGCGGTAGACCAGATCAGGTCGGCTCGTTCTGGCCCCCACTGGGCGGCGCGAGCGCGAATGGCCGAACGATCGGGCAGCAAAAGAAACAGGCAATGCGGCAGGGCTTCGGGTTTGACGCCTTGCCGAGTCAGGGGGGCTTGGCCTTTGCCTTCGACTGCGCGTCGCAGTCGGGTGATGAACTCGCACAGGTGGCCATAGCCTTCGCGGTTGCGTGCCAGCACAACCAAACGGAATGGGGTGCTGTCGTGCACGAGGAATTCGCTGCCGATGATGAGTTTGAAATCATCGGCAGCGGTGCATTCCAGTTCCATGTCTTGCCTGGCTTGATGCGCGCGCACCACCCCGGCCACAGAGCATTCATCGGTCAAGGCCAGCCCTTTGTAGCCCAGCTCGATGGCGCGCCGAATCAGTTCTTCAGGGTGTGATGCGCCTCTGAGGAAAGAAAAGTTGGAAACACAGTGCAGCTCTGTGTAGTTGGGGAGTTTCATGGCCGTCCGCCTTAGCCAAACAGCCCGTGCAGATACCAGGGGCTGCGCCCGTCAAGGTTGGGGTGGCGGTCGCGGAACACCCACAGCAAACCGGCGCGTTCGCTGCTGGCGAGGTAGTAATCGCGGGTCACGGGGGTGCCATCCCACCAACCTGATTCGACCCGGTGTGGCCCCAGCAAAAGCTGAAGCCTTCCTTGGTAAAACGGCGCTTCTTGCTGTTGTGGTCCAGATCCGATGGTGTTGAGCGCTTGGGGCTCGGGCAGCAACCAGATGGGCAGGGGCAGATCGGGCACCGGAAAGGCCTGAGCCGAAGCCGATGGCTTGATGGGGGCTGCATGCCAGGACAAGGCCAGTTCAGGCCGGTGGTCTGCCTGCAGTTGCCCTTGTTTGACCCGCTCGGCATCGAGGCGTGCGCCCAGACGTTCGATCAAATGAGTGAGGGCCTCGCGCTGGGCTTTTTGCGCCGCAGGTGATGTGAGCGAATCGGGTCGAATGGACAGGGCTTCGCCACTGAGTTCGGGAAACAGATGCGAGTTGTCGCTTTGCTGTACGCTGATTTCGTGGGCATGCAAGGCGAGCGCATCGACCGGGCCAGGCAAGGTCATGCGTTGCAAGTGCTCATTCATCAGGCGTTGCAGGCGGATGCGATCTCGGCTGGGTGAGGCCAGGCGAATGGTGCATTCGCCCTGGCTGCTGACGTCGCGTTGGCGGAATGCGTCGTGCTCCCATTGCAAGGTCCAGGCGTGTACCCCGGCCTGCAGACCCGCCAGCCAGGCGCAAAGGCGGTCGATCAGGATCGATGCCCCTGTGCCCAGCGCCGCAGCAGTGTCCACCCGCCCGGGTAGTTCCAGCCGGGACTCAAACACCGCAGGCAGCCTGAGCCAGTCAAAGGCTTGCGCTTGCGTACCGTTGAGTTGATCCAAGGCTTGGAGCAGCCCTGCGCCAAAGCGGCGGCTGAGGCCGGCTCGGGGAAGGCGCATCACATCTTGCAGGTTGCGGCAGCCCAGTTGCGACAGCGTGGTCTGATGGGGGCGCAAGGCCGATACCGCCGCCAACGGCAAGGACAGCAAAGGCCGCCCCGGATAGCGGGCCTGCGCGAGTGCCGCGGCGGCGGTGTCGGCCCGCGCGGTCGAGGTGCATCCCAATGCGCCTGACTCGGTCGCGATGCGAGCGGCCAAGGCGTCTGCCCCGCCAAACAGGCGGTGGCTGGCTTGCAACTCGGCCACCACGGCTTCATCGAGCAGGGCCACCCTGGGGGTGAACTGCAGCGCCCACCAACCCAGGTGCACGGCATCCAGCCCAACTCCTTCGCTCGCCGCTTCAGTGCACGGCGAGTTCGGTGGCTTGCCGGGTATCAAGGCCATCCAGTGCGGCATGGTGTGCGGGGGCGATCAAATGGGCCAGACCCTGATGCCAGATGGGCAGGGTCAGCGGGTGTTCAAGCAGCGGGCCTTTGCGTTTGAAGATATTCACATGCAGCGCCTGTTGCGGTGGGCCGAGATGCAGCCCCAAGCGCAAGGGAGCGGCCGATGATTCATGTCTAGCCGACAAGGGCCTGAGTGCAAACAGCAAACCGGGGTGACGGGCCGCATGGCTTTGCAGGCGGCGCATGTGATCAGGCCGTGCGTGGGGCAGCCAACTCAGGATGGCGGTGAGGCAGGCGGCTTGCAGGGCCTGCTCGGTGGCCCACAGGCGCTGGGCTTGCGTTTGAGCATCGACCCAGATCAGCTTGTCGGGGGCAATGCCTTCGCGGTACAGCCCAGGCAGGTAGGGCACTTGAGGGGGGCCGATCAGGATGATAGAGCCCCCCTGGCGAGTCAGTTGTCTCAGGGCCGGGAGCAGCAGCCGCCATTCGCCCTGGCCCGCTTGCGCCTGCAGGATTTCTGTCAGGCTTTGCACGGGCCAGCCCCCGCCAGGCAGGTGCGGGTCTAGCTGTGGGTGACCGCTGGAAAGTGTGAGGCTGTGCGTGCGGCACAGCGCTGCGCCTGTCCAGACAGACGGGCGCAGATGCTCAGGCAAATCGACAGAAGAGGTTTTTTGTACTGTATGCACATACAGTATTCTGGGGGCCGAGGACGGATTTGTCCAGCCTCTTCAGCCCCAAAGTCGTGCCTGAGTTCAGGCCGCAGCTGACTTTTTGCGCAGGTGGCTTGTTGCCAAGCCGACGAGACCCAAGCCCAGCAACATCATCAGCTGGGTTTTGGGTTCAGGGACAGCCGCGACGGTGCCTTGCAACGAGAACGCTACGCCACGCCCCTCATAAAGGCTGATGCCGTCATTGACAGCTTGCCAAGGCGATGAGGCGTCGATCTTGAGTGCGCCACCAGAGCCAAAAATATCGACCGCGTTGGGCTCTTGGGCTGCGCCATACCACTTGGTGTCTGGGTCGAGTTTGGCTAAGACGGAGATCCAGTAACGACCGGGATTCAAGTCGGCCGACATGGCGCCAGAAAAAAGCCCACTATAGGAAATGGTGTCGAAGTTTTCGTTGATGCGCTCTTGTTCAAACGACGAGGTGATCACTTGTTCGCTGATCAGTGCGTTGGGGCCACTGGTTGCGTCGTCATAAATGCGAACCACAAACTCAAGGGATGCGGGTGCGGTCAGTGGCGTGGTGCGGGCAAACAGGCCAGCCCAGTTGATGGCGTCGATGTGGCTGGCCTGACTGAGCGAAAACAGCGAAGCATATTCGCCACCACCCAAAATAGATTCGGTGGCGATGTCAGTGGAATAGCCCGTCAGTTGATCCAGCAAAACGGACGAGGCGTGGGCCTCTACGACGCAAGCCAAAGAAAGTAGCAAAGCGCCAAATGATTTTTTCATGGCAGATCCCTGTGAGTTTATGTGAATGAATGGAAACCATTTTCATGGCCCCATTTGAATATATCCACAACACTCACTGCGTTTGATATAGATCCACAAATACGAGGCGATATTTTCCGACTTGCCGATCGATTATTCCTCTGGCCCATGCGTCAAACCCCATTCGGCCAGCAGTGCGTTGATTTGGGTCTGCTTCAGTCAGCCCCGTGCCAAGGGGTTCATCGATAATGGGCGCAGACGAATGGACAGATGAAAGCGGAAACATGGCTTCCTCGCCAACTGAATCGGGCTCAGGTGCGGCTTGCGACAAAGACGGTGCGTGCGGATGCGGATCACCCAGCGTGAAGCTTGACTCATACCCGTCCATCCGGTCCGATGCACCCGTGCCTGGATGGAGCCGATTCCTGATTCCTTCCATGGACTGTGCGGTGGAAGAGGGGGAAATTCGCCGTGCCTTGGAACCCATCCCTGGCATTGAAGGCCTGCGCTTTCAGTTGCAGGCGCGAACCTTGGCCATCCTGGCTTCAGACGAGGCACTCCATGCCGCTTTGCAGGCCATCAAAAAGGCGGGTTTTGCAACGCAGCCGCTACAGCCTGTATCGCCTCAAGCCGGTGTAGGGGCTCCTTCAGAGTCGCACGCGCACGGTCTTGCAGAGGGCGGCCGGTGGGGCCGTTTGCTCGGGGCTCTGGTTCTGGCTTGCGCTGTGGAGGTGCTGGACGTCTGGGCTCCCGCCACCGATCTCTGGCACGGTGCCAGCATGGCCCTTGCTGTGGTCGCCATTGCCTTGGCTGGATTCGATACCTATCAAAAGGGGCTGCAGGCCCTGCGGGCGGGCAAGCTCAACATCAATGCCCTCATGACCGTAGCGGTGACCGGGGCGTTTGCCATCGGACAGTGGCCGGAGGCTGCCATGGTGATGGCGCTGTATGCCGTGGCTGAACTCATTGAGGCCAAGTCGGTGGATCGAGCCAGACACGCCATTTCCAGCTTGCTGGACTTGAGCCCCCGACAAGCCATGGTTCGCCAAAGCAATGGAACCTGGCAAACCCAGTCTGTGGATGACATCGCCTTGGATTCGGTGGTACGCATTCGCCCTGGCGAGCGCATTCCGCTCGATGGGTTGGTGCAGGAGGGGCGCAGTGCGGTGAACCAGGCCCCTGTGACCGGGGAAAGCATGCCTGTTGACAAAGCGCCGGGCGACAAAGTGTTTGCCGGCACGATCAACCAAACCGGAGAACTGCTGTTTCGCACCACCACCACGGCAGCAGACACCACGCTGGCACACATCATCGAAGCGGTAGAGCGCGCGCAAGGCAATCGCGCACCGACTCAACGTTTCGTCGATCAGTTTGCCGCCGTCTATACCCCGGCGGTTTTTGGCGTGGCCTTGGCGGTGGCTTTGCTGGCGCCACCTGTTTTGGGCTGGACCTGGCTGCAGGGCATCTACAAAGCCCTGGTGCTTTTGGTGATTGCCTGTCCTTGTGCATTGGTCATTTCCACCCCAGTGACCGTGGTCAGTGCGCTGGCGGCAGCCGCGCGCAGGGGGGTGCTGATCAAGGGCGGGGTGTACCTTGAAAAGGCCCGAGAACTGCGCGCGGTGGCCATGGACAAAACCGGCACGCTGACCTTGGGTAAACCGCAGTTGGTCGCATGGGATCCTCTGCCCGCTGATGACGACGAAGCCCGCCCGGTGGTGGCACAAATGGCTGCCAGTCTGGCTGCGCGCTCCGATCACCCCGTTTCCCAGGCCATCGCGCTGGGCTTGGGGGGCGACACGCTGGAGGTGCAGTCATTTGAGGCCTTGCCTGGCCACGGGGTTCAGGGACAGGCCAATGGACAGGCCTATGTCCTGGGCAACCACCGCTTGATCGAGTCGCGCGGGCAATGCAGCCCTTATCTGGAATCGGTGCTCGATGGGCATCAGCAGGCGGGACATACCGTGACCGTACTGGCTTCCGATGAAGGTGTACTGGGTGTTTTTGCGGTGGCTGACACCCTCAGACCCGAGGCTCGCGAGGCGGTCGAGGCTTTGCACCGCCAGGGCATTCAAACCGCTCTGCTGTCGGGTGACAACGAGCGTGTTGCGCAAGGTGTGGCACAGCAGGCTGGCATGCAGCAGGCACACGGGCAGCTTCTGCCGCAAGACAAGCTGTCCAAGCTGGAGGCCCTGCGTCAAGCCCATGGCCCTGTGGCCATGGTGGGCGACGGCATCAACGATGCGCCCGCACTGGCTCAAGCCGACATCGGCATTGCCATGGGGGCGGCAGGAACTGATACCGCCATGGAAGCCGCTGATGTGGTGGTCATGAATGATGACCTTCGGCGTATTCCTGAGTTGATTGCCTTGTCAGACAAGACGCACAGCGTGCTTTGGCAGAACATTGCGCTGGCGCTGGGTATCAAAGCCGCGGTGCTGGTTTTGGCCCTGATGGGGCAGGCTTCCATGTGGATGGCCGTGTTTGCCGACATGGGGGCGAGTCTGCTGGTCGTGGCCAATGGCTTGAGACTGCTGCGGGGTGTCGACGCCCCATGAGTCCATCAAGACTGGATCGGCTGAACCGGTAAGCGCGCCAACTGCCGGTCGTGCCAGGCGCTCAGCGAAACCAGGGCGCAGACCCCGCCAATGAGTGCAAACAACATGTCAGATTGCGTATCCCAAGGATCGCCTTGCGTGGCCAGAAACTCATCGGCACCTTGGCCCAAAGCCACTGCAGCCCCCCACTCGATGAGTTCGTAGAACGCGCTGAAGGCCAGCACGATGCTGAGAATCACGTACACGAGCATCTTGCGGCCCTTGACATGCTGCCCCCGCAACAAGATTTCGCGCGCCAGAATGGCAGGACCGAACCCTTGCATGAAATGACCGATCTTGTCGTAAGGGTTGCGGCTCAGATCCAGCCAATGCTGAATGTCGAAGCCCAGTGGCACCCGGGCATAAGAGTAGGCGCCCCCCACCAGCAACACCACGCTGTGCACAAAAATGCAGGCGTACAGCAAGGGGGTGAGCGGGTAGCGCCGATAGCTCATGGCCATCAAGAGCAGGGCAATGATGACCGGCACCACCTCCATCAGCCACACCCCCCGGTCGAACGGCTGCCAACCTGATACCAGCAGGCAGGCTAACAAGGCCAACGCGGCCGTGAGGGCATAACGGTCTTGGCGAGTAACGGTCATGACTTGCATGTGGGCAGATGCGATCAAGGCGACCGCTCCGGCATTGTCAAGCAAGCTCGAACCGATCTCACGGTTTTGTCATCCAGCCCGGTTGCCTGAGCAATGTGGCTCACTGGCAAGCCTTGCGCCAGTTGTGACGCAATCCACTGCGCCAGATCCAAGGTCATGCGCCGGGGCGAGGCCGCCCAATGCGGCTGCACCGTGTGGATCTGCAGGCAGTTCAGGCACCGCCAGCGAACCATGTGCCCTCGCCGAATACGTGGGCGGCTGTCGGCGGGCACATCTCGCCACCAGGTTTCTCTCAGGGCGTGTCGGCGAAAGGGGCCTGAACCTTGGCAGAACGGGCATTGCTGCGGCATGGGGTTGTCTGTCATGGTGCTTGTCCCCCATCACTGGCTGCTGCGCCAATCATGCGATTCATCGCCTGGACCATGGCCTGCAAAGATGCCGTGACCAGGTTGACGTGGACCCCCGCGCCATAGCTGCCCTTGGCCTGTCCATCGCGTGCCAGCTCAACCCAAGCCATGGCCGCCGAGTCCGAGCCTTGGCTCACCGCATGCTCGCTGTAATCGCGCAGCTGCACAGAGGTGTCGATGCCATCGATGTGCTGGGCCATCACGGCCTGCCATGCCGCATCCAAGGGGCCGTTGCCCTGTCCATGCCATCTCTGCTGGCCAGCACAGCCGAGCATGACCATCTCAATGTGGGTGCAGCCGCTTTCTTCATAGAGGCGGTGATCCACCATCTGCCAAGGTGTGCGGCGCTGCAAGTAATGTGATTCGAACAATGCCGTCAATTCGCTTGCGCTCAACTCGCGGCCACCGGTGTCTGCCACGGCCTGAACCACTTGGCTGAACTCGATTTGCACTCGGCGCGGGACGTGCCAGCCCTTGGCAGACTCGAGCAGATAGGTGATGCCACCTTTGCCAGACTGGCTGTTCACCCGAACAATGGCTTCGTAGCTGCAGCCCACATCTTGCGGATCAATCGGCAAGTAGGGCACTTGCCAGGGTTGATCGGGGCGCTGTGCGGCCATGCCTTTGCGAATGGCGTCCTGGTGCGAACCAGAGAATGCCGTGAACACCAGATCACCTGCGTAAGGGTGGCGCGGGTGAACCGGCAGGGCAATGCACTGCTCCACAGTGCGCGCAATCGACGCCATGTTGGAAAAGTCGAGACCAGGGTGCACGCCTTGGCTGTAGAGGTTCATGGCCAAGGTCACGATGTCGACATTACCGGTGCGCTCACCGTTGCCAAACAAACAGCCTTCGACCCGCTGAGCCCCAGCCATCAAAGCCAACTCGGCTGCCGCCACCGCGCAGCCACGATCGTTGTGGGGATGAACGCTCAAGATCACAGCGTCGCGCCGAGCCAGATGACGATGCATCCACTCGATCTGGTCCGCGTACACATTGGGCGTGCTGGCTTCCACGGTTGCCGGCAGGTTGATGATGACGGGGTGGGCTGCAGACGGTTGCCAGGTTTCGATCACGGCATTGCAAACCTCCAAGGCGAAGGGCAACTCCGTGGTGCTGAAGGTTTCCGGGCTGTATTGAAAGGTCCAGTGTGTCTCGGGCTGCTGTGCGGCCAAGTCGCGCATCAATGCGGCGTGGCGCACGGCCAGGTCCTTCACCTCGGCTTGGCTCATGCCAAACACCACCTCGCGCCAGGCGAGGGCCGTGGCGTTGTACAGATGAACGATGGCCTTGGGGGCGCCACGCAAAGCCTCGAAACTGCGTCGAATCAAATCTTCGCGGGCCTGCGTGATGACTTCGATGGTGACATCGTCCGGAATGTGGCCCTCTTCAATCAACTGGCGAACAAAGTCAAAGTCCGTCTGCGAGGCAGAAGGGAAGGCGACCTCGATTTCCTTGAAGCCAATGGTCACCAGCATCTTGAAGAAGCGCAACTTGGTTGCGCTGTCCATGGGCTCGAACAACGATTGGTTGCCGTCGCGCAGATCGGTGCTCATCCAGATGGGCGCCTGAGTCAGCGTCTTGCTCGGCCAGGTGCGGTCGTTCAGGGCCACCGATGGGGCAGCGCGGTACTTCTGGGCGGGGTTGGCGATCATGCTCATGGGGCGTCTTTCTTCCTGAAAAGAATGAAGAGGACCAGGTCAACTGGCCGGCGCCGCATGAGCAAATACAACCCCCCATGCAAAACGCCAGCGTGGAGCTGGCGTTTCGGGGGCAAAGGAAGCTGAGTGAATTAATGCGTGGGGTCACTCAGCCAAGCACGGCCCACCGAGGCCAGCTTGCGCGCTAGCGCTAGTCGTTGCCAGGTGGGTTTGATGTGCTTTGCCATGCGGTGCAGTTTGACAGCGCGGTTTGCGTTCCGTCAACCCTGTCACCGGGAATTCCCGTTTCTTCTGGGGGCATCGCGTTGGCCCAGGCTCACGGTCTGAGCAAGATTGGCACCGGAATTGGGCGCAAAAAGCCGTTGCCCGGGCAAAAACCCTGTACTCCTGCCAAAATAGAGGGTCGCGCCAATCATTGAGGCACCAAGGACCATCAGCATGCATGGGGAATCGACCCGCCCAACCGCCCAATCTTCCGAACAGCCTGGCGAGGTTTCGCCTCAGGTTCAGTTCGTTGCGCAGGCTCGCATCCCGACCAAGTACGGTACCTTCAATATGAAGGTGTTTCAGGAGCAAGGCTCTGGCGTTGAACACGTGGCCATGGTCATGGGCGACATCACCGAGCATGCCCTGATTCGGATCCATTCCGAATGCATGACGGGTGACGTCTTCGGCTCGTTGCGCTGCGATTGTGGTCCTCAGCTTGATTTTGCGATGCGGGAAATTGGCCAGGCTGGCAATGGCATCGTGCTGTACTTGCGCCAGGAAGGGCGCGGCATTGGCTTGATCAACAAGCTCAAGGCCTACGAGTTGCAAGATCAGGGTCTGGACACCGTGGAAGCCAACTTGAAGCTGGGTTTCCCGGCTGATCTGCGTAAGTTCGATATTGCCGGCCAGATGCTGGAGCACTTGGGCGTGAAGTCGGTCAACCTGATGACCAACAACCCCGACAAGATTGCCGCTCTCAAGGCGTATGGCATTGAAGTGGACGAGCGCGTGCCCGTGCGCAGCGATGCGCAGCCAGAAAACGAACGCTACCTGGCAACCAAGTTGCACAAGCTGGGCCACCAGATCGACTGGCTGTGAGTGGCACGCATGGCTGAACTCGACCTCACCCCGCACGACGACCCCGAACAGGATACGCCCGAGCGCCACAAGGTGGCGCAGCGCAGCACCTTGGTCAGCGTCATTGTCAATCTGGTCTTGACCACCGTTCAGGTGGTGGTTGGTGTGCTGGCGCATTCTCAGGCGTTGATTGCAGATGGCATCCATTCGCTGTCAGACCTGATTGCCGACTTCGTGGTGCTGGTGGCCAACAAACACAGCCACAAGGAGGCTGATGACGACCACCACTATGGGCACCACCGCTATGAGACCGCAGCGTCGCTGGTGTTGGGGGCGCTGCTGTTGACGGTCGGCGTTGGGATGCTGTGGGGTGCCGTAGGCAAGCTCAGCGACCCGGAGGTCATCCCCCAGGTCAAACCCGTTGCGCTGTGGGTGGCTCTGATTGCTTTGGCTTCCAAGGAATTGCTGTTCCGCTACATGCTCGCCGCCGCTGAGCGGGTCCGCTCCAGCATGCTGGTGGCCAATGCCTGGCATGCCCGTTCTGATGCAGCTTCATCTCTGGTGGTGGCTCTGGGCATTGTGGGCAACCTGATGGGGTTTCCTCTGCTCGACCCCGTGGCCGCCTTGATCGTGGGCCTGATGGTGACCAAGATGGGCTGGGAATTCGGCTGGGATGCACTCAATGACTTGATGGATCGCTCCGCCTCTCAGGATCAGATTGAAGAAATCATCGTCCTCTTGAAAGAAACCCCCGGCGTGCATGGCGTCCACGATGTGCGCACCCGCAAGATGGGCGACATGATCATGGTCGATGCCCATCTGGAAGTAGATGGATCGCTGACCGTTAAACATGGGCACGATATTGCTGTGGCAGCCCGTGAGCGTGTCATGCAACAGTTGCCTGTGCTGGACGTGATGGTCCATTTGGACCCGGTCTGACACGCGTAGGAATATCCTTCCAAACAATCTCTTTTCTCCCCTTCAGCTCAGGGAGATTTATCCGATAGTGACCTGGATACCCTTGATGGAAAGGGGTATTGATGTCTACAAGGATGAAAAGATGATTGAACTCTTGCGCCGGATTTCCATCGACAACAAGCTGCGTTTGCTGTCGCTGGTGCCCTTGGTTCTGCTTGTGCTGGTTTCTGGCTTCATGGTCTGGCGGCTTTACACCGAAAGCGTCGAAGACCGCAAAGTGGCCACCCGCCAAACCGTTGAAGCCGCTTTGGCTATTGTCGATTGGGCTCATTCCCTGGAAACCTCGGGGGAAGTGTCTCGCGACAAGGCTCAGCAAATGGCGCTTCAGGCATTGAACCGCGCCCGCTACTCGGGCAAGGAATACTTCTGGGTGAACGACATGAACCACAAGATGGTCATGCACCCAACCAAACCAGAGTTGAACGGCAAAGACCTGAGCGACATGACCGATCCGGACGGCACGAAGGTGTTCGTTCAATTCGTTGACACGGTCCGCCAGAACAAGGCCGGGTTTGTCTATTACCGTTGGCCCAAGCCGGGTCAGGACGAGCCCGTTGCGAAGGTGTCTTATGTGACGGGTTTCGAGCCTTGGGGCTGGGTAGTGGGTTCCGGTGTGTACATCGATGACCTGAAAGCCGAGTTCTTTCAGCACCTGACGGTGATGGGCGGCATGCTCGGCGGAGCCGTGGCCTTGTCCATCTTCATTGGTGGCTTGGTCAGTCGCATCATCAAGCGCGGCATCCGCAAGGCGGTTCGTGTGGCTGACTCGATTGCCGAGGGCGACATCAGTCAGCCTATTGATGTCAAAGGCACCGACGAGATCGCTCAGCTGCTGCAGTCCATGCGCAAGATGTCGGAGCACTTGACCCAGACCATGCGTGAAGTGCATGAAGCAGCAGACAGCTTGTCCCAGGCCAGCAAGGAAATTGCCGCTGGCAATGGTGACTTGAGCAGTCGAACAGAAGAGACTGCAGCGAGCCTGCAGCAAACCGCAGCCAGCATGGATCAACTCACCGGTTCAGTGCGACAAAGCGCCGATTCGGCCAGCGAGGCCAATCACTATGTTGACACGGCTGCTGGTGTGGCCGAACGGGGTGGTGAGGTGGTGTCGCAAGTGGTGGCCACCATGGATGGCATCAACCAGGCTTCCAAGAAGATCAGTGACATCATTGGTGTGATCGACGGCATTGCCTTCCAGACCAATATCCTGGCGCTGAATGCGGCGGTGGAAGCCGCTCGTGCGGGCGAGCAAGGCCGTGGCTTTGCTGTGGTGGCTGGAGAGGTGCGCACCCTGGCGCAACGCTCAGCCAATGCCGCCCGCGAAATCAAGGCGTTGATCAACGCGTCAGTCGATCAAGTCGAGTCGGGCTCACAGTTGGTGCAATCGGCTGGGACCACCATGCATGACATCGTGAACTCAGTGCAGCAGGTCAATGCGATCATTCGCGACATCACCATGGCCACATCCGAGCAGCGCGATGGCATCAGCCAGATCAACACCGCAGTCAGCCAACTGGATCAGATGACCCAGCAAAATGCGGCGCTGGTGGAGCAATCTGCTGCGGCTGCCGAATCGCTGTACGAGCAGGCTGTGCGCCTGTCGCAGGTGGTGGGGCGCTTCAAGCTCAGCCACCATCGCACGCGTCACGCCTGATTCGCATCGCCGCCTTACTGGCCCCTGTTACGAGCGTAGCAGGGGCTTTTGCATTTGTTCAAGCTGGGGCGACAAGCGATTGAGCAGCACCCCTACCGGATCTTCTTTACGCAGGGCGTTGTTGAAGTCAGGGAAGGGGACGTCGATGTAGTTGCTCACACCGATCTGGCTCAACGCCTGTCTGACCGACGGGAGGTGATGCCACGGAATGGCGGGAAACAAGTGGTGCTCGGCGTGCAGGTTGAAGTGATAGCACAGCACAGCGGAAAGCCAGGTGGGCATGTAGCAAGAGCGACTGACGCTTTGTTGCTCATACAGTGGCAGCGGATCAGGGTGGTGGGCCGCTTCCAGTTTGTACAGGCCTGCATGGTGGGTCAGGTTGATGGTTTCATACCAAACGAATGAGGCCAGCAAAATGGGCAGGTAGATGCTGGCATAGGCCGCTAGCCCCCAGTACCCGATGGCCAGCGCGTGGGGCAAGGCTGCAGCCAGGCCAGAGGCGGCAACGATGGCAGCCTGTCGCGCTTGGCCTTGCTTCCAAAGTCGCAAGGGGTACAGCCACAGCACATTGACCGTGAAGGTGATGGCAGGCACGGGAAGGCGCAATATCCATATCAGCCTCAGTAGGGCCACAGTCGGGCGCGAGTGCTGCTGGCGTTGCTCGAACGTGATCAGTCCGGCAGCAGTGGGGTCACGATCTTTGATGCCCACCCAGCGATGGTGTTCGAAATGGATCTGTCGCCAAGCCAGCAACGGGGTCAGACAGGCCACGCTGCAAAGCCACCCGATCACATTGTTGAGGCCGCGTGTCTGAAACAGGCTGTAGTGGCCGCAATCGTGCATGAGTACGAAGAACCGGAAGATGGAACTGCCCAATAAGATCTGCACGACCACGTAGGGCCAGGACCATGGCTGTATTTGTGTCAGAAGCCAGATGCCGCCCAGAAAAATCAGCGATTCGAGAGCGACCGTGGCCAGGCCCCAGCCATCGTGGGCTTGAAGCAGACCGGCCTGGGCAAACTGTTTGCGCAAGTCTTTGTATTGCTGTGGGGTCATGGTCAGTGCAGCGCCATTTCGAAGCCAGGTTGCTGTGTGTGCAAGGTATGGCCATGCAGGCTGGAGCGTTCGTTGGTGAAGGCAATCAGCTCCATGGGGATGCGACGGATGCGAAAGCCTGTCAGGCCGTCTTCCAGTGGGCTACCTTGAGGCACCATCAGGCTCATGAAGTGAAAAGCTTGCCCATTCAATTGGTTGTAAATGGATCGCAGCAGGGCGTTGAGCCACTGTGGGTTGTCCTCCAGAACTTCCAGATGGGTCAGGTAGACGAAGTGAAAGCACTGTCCTTCGTCGGGTAGGCGCGGAATGCCGCGAAGGCGGGCTTCCAGGTTGTAGAGCGTGCGCAGCCAGCGCATGTTCCCTTGGTAGGCCAACACCCGCGACCGACGTAGCTCGGCTTCGGTATCCCATGGCGCGGCACAGGCCAGCACTTGACCATCGCCATCTTTGAGCAGGAAGAAGTCGTGAAGGCTCAGGCCTGGCCATCGCTCCAGTCGGCGTGTGAGCCAGGCCTCGTCAACCACTTCACCAAACAAGCGCTTACGCTGTTGGGCAGCCAGAAAGGCTATCAGCGCAGGGCGGTCGCTTTCCTGGGCGCGTTGCACCCTGGGGTCATTTGCTTTGCGGGAGCCCATGAACTGAATCGATGTCATGTTGTAGGCGGTCATGACTTGAGCCTGTGGTTGACCTTGTCGCTTGCCCCTTTGGTTCAGCAATGCATTTCGCCCGCGTACATTGCTGCTGAGCACGGCGCTGAACATCATGTCCATGCCTTTGTGGGTCTGCATGTAGGCCATGAACTGAGCAATCACGGTGGGGAAAATCGTTCCGCGTCGGTAGTCAGGCTCAATGCGCAGGTCGCAAGCGTAGCCAATGCGCCGCACCTGGCCCCGAACCCATGCCGCGCGGGTCAGGATTGATGCGCAGCCAAATGCGGGCCGATCCGGTTGGGTCAAGTCCTCCAGCATCACGGTGTAACCCTGGTCGCATTGCGCGCGTTGCAGCGCAAAGAAGTCGGGGTCACGCTCTTCCGCCAGGCACAGGTCTGCAGACATGTCTACTTCACGGAAGAGGGTGCACAGGCGCTGGTTGTCGGCCTCGGTGGCCAGTCGCATGCGCCAGCCGTTGCCTTGGTAAATGACCTCGCTTGAGGGGGAGAGCAGAGCGCTCATATCCAGAAGACCACTTCACGCGTCATGGGGCGAGGTGCGGGCACGGGCTTGCCGTCGGCATCGAGCCCGTTGGCTTGGGCATGTTCTCGCAGCGATTCGATGAAGACGTGCAGTGTGTCGGCCGGTGTGCTCTTGAAATCGGGCCCTTGCTCCTTGAAGCTGCGGCCCTGGTTGGCCATGATTTCCACATCTTGTTGGATGACCTGGCGTGTGTACCAAGGCAGAAAGGTGCGGAAGAGGGCGTTGGCCCAGCCAAACTTGTAGCTGATCAGGGTGAAGACCGTGGTTTCGTGGTCGTTGATCGGGGTGCAGGTGCTGGTGATGACAAAGCCGCGTTCGTCTTCGCCATAGATGTAGTCGACTCGTGTGTTGTTCGGCATGTAGAACTTGTCGGTGTGCTGCATCGGCAAGCCCTTGGGGTTGAGCACCTTTTCTGTGAACCCGATGGCGTCTTGGGCGTGATAAGTCACCAGCACACTGTTGGGGGTGCGTTCGACTGTGGAGTCGACCTTGAGCTTCTTGCGGTCTCGGAACCAGCCTTTGTGAACGAACACGGTGTGCGGCACATCCATGAAGTTTTCGACCAGCGAGGTCACGCCGTTGTCGAAGTGGGTTTTCATGTAATAGGTGTTCCAGCCACTCTCGTCGTAATGCGGCATGGGGAAGGGTTGACGCGCCGGGTCGGGCTCACCGCCCCCCATCCACACCCAGATCAAGCCATAAGCCTCTTGGGTCGGGAAATTTTCGACCTTGCGATTGGGGTAAGCCTTGCCGTTTTCGCCTTCGGAGGGCACGTTCACACAAACGCCCTGTTCGTCAAATGTCCAGCCGTGATACGGGCATTTAATGCCCTGATCGGTGATGTCACCAGGGCTAAGAAAGGTGTTGCGATGCAGGCAGCGGTCTCGCAGGGCCACAGCCTGGCCTTGTGCATTGCGCCACAGCACGATGCGCGTTTCCATGATCACGACGCTCAGTGGCTTTTTCGCGTTCACGTCTTTTGCCTGGGCTGCGGCGTACCAGTAGTTCTTCAGGTCGCCGCAACTTTCACGCATGGGCACAGCCTGGCTTTGTACCGATGGGGCACCTGCGCATGGACTGGCTGCAGACACGATGGTGATGACTTTGGGTTCGGTCGTCATGGGATCAGGCCTTGTATTTGTTGAGCTGGCGGCGCAGGCTCTTGCGCAGCAACTTGGCGATGTAGAACGCCCCCAATTTCAGGTTGATGGCGGCCAGGCAGCACAACTCATCGCCCTTTTCGTGGCCGGGGTTGCGTTGCGCGAAGAAGCGGATGTCGGGGTGCTTCAGGGCCGCAGCGTCAATCGGTGCCACGCCCTCCTTGAGCCGGCCGGCTGGGGTGGAGAACTGAAGCACGCCCAGCTCTGGCTTCCAGTCGGAGCCAAACTTCTCTTTGGCAAGCTGGTCGATCATGCCCATCACACGAGGCGGGGTGGGGCGGTCATACCGTGGCCAATGATCTGGGCAGCCCCGGCTGACCAATAGATAGGTCTTGTATCCCTTGGAAATCAGGAACCAGTAAATCGGCGTGATCGGGTTCTTGAGCATCAAGCCCATCAGGAATCGATAGAACCCACCTTGCAAAGCCGTCTGCCCCCAGTAGGCCTGGTTGATGATGGTGTCACCCGAGTACACCGCAATGTAGGGGCGGCCGTTGTGAGTGCGGCGAAGCACTTGAATGGTCGAAAAACCTTGAACGGTCTGGTCGCCACGATCAAACAGCACGATCACGAACTGCTTTTCACTGAGGTCGGCCAGGAAGCGATCACGGCTGATGTCCGCGTAGTAGCGCCGGAACACGGTCCACATCTGGGCAATGGTGTCGGGCTCCAGGTCGCCGACGGCCACCCGGCGCGCACCCAGCTTGCCGTTGGGGGCCGCCATGCGCCCGGTTTCGGGGAGCAGGCTATCTACGGACGCTGCCACTACCTTGCTTTGACCGGGTTTCAATCCTTGCACAGCCCAACTCCTGGCGCCCATTTCGCGCATGAAACAAACAAAGCGAACATCCGTGAATGCATCACGAATCGCATGTGTGCGTATTGCGAAAAAGACATTTCAGCAATTGGAACGGTCTCGAAACGCAACGGACCGGATGATGCACGCCCTTCTCGCTAGGCATCAACCCTTGAATGAGGGTAAATGCTGATTGATGGATGCTTTTTTATTTTCGTTTCAATACACTGCGAACCCATTCGAGTAAGCGATTCGCTTCTTTCGTATTGATTCGTTTTGGATTGTTTGAAGGGTGTCTCTCATGTCCGCATCGTCTGCCACGGTCAGCAACGACGACCTGCATCTGGTCGATAACCTGGAGTCGGCCCTGGCGGCTGCAGGGTCTGGCCAAAAGAGTCTGGATCGGCGCAAGGTGCCGGCCGAACTGCTGGGGCGAGCCAACAACAACCGGCTGGTCCTCTACACCCTGATCGATTGGCTGTGGATCGTGGCCTGCTGGGTGGCGATGAGTCATACCCCCTATTGGACTTACCCACTGTGGGTGGTGTTGATTGCCGGGCGCATCCACTCGTTCGGGGTCATCTTGCATGACGCGACCCATCAGTCGATTCGACAGAAAAGTTGGCAAATCCGGTTTGTTGAGATCTTCGCCGGCTACCCCATGGCTTCCACCCTCAATGCCATGCGCTACCACCACATCCGCCACCATCGCGACAGTGGCATGTCTACAGACCCCTATTTCAAGCCGACCGTCTCAGGGCGCCCGTTCATCTTCTTCCTGATCTGGTTGCGCCACATCTTGCTGATTCCTCTGTGGATGATTCGGGGGCCTTACGGTTTGCTGGCCTACGCCATCCCAGGCATGCGCAACAGCTATGCAAAAGTGTTTCTGCAAGACAAATCAGGCAAGGACCTGACGAACCTGCCGGAGCTGATTGACTGCTGCAAAGCCGAGTTGGGGCAGGTCATCGTGCATGCGGGCTTGTTCACCTTCACCTATTTCCAGCCAGAAACAGCCTGGTTCCACTATTTCTTGCCTGCTTTTGTTGCAGCCTTGTTTGCTGGGCATCGCGTATTGGTCGAGCACAACTATCAGCCTGTGGTTGATCGCAAGATGGAAACCATCATGAAGACGACGGTAGACCACAACCTGACCTGGTTGGGGCAACTGTTCTTCGCGCCGCGAAACATTGGCTTTCACATCGTCCACCACCTTCATCCTCAGGTGGCGTTGGAGAACTTGCCCAAACTGCGCCAGTGGTATCTGGACAACCACCCTGAGCTGTACCCGGCCAAACGGCAGGGGCAGGGCTGGTGAGTCGGGGGGCGGCGCATGAATCATGGTTCGACCTTGGCCTCGCGGCGTTTTGCTATCCCCGACCGCCTGAATCTTGCGGTGACCTCGCTGCAGTTGCTGGCGTCTGTCGCCTTGTTGTGGGGAGCCTCCTGGGCCTGGAACGCAAAGGCCTGGGTGTGTTTGGGTGGGGCTGTCCTGGCTTTCTCGTTTGTGATGCAAACGGGCTTTTCCTTGCTGCACGAAGCAGAGCACCGCAAGCTCCATTCCAACCGCAAGGTCAATGATCTGTTGGGCTTTTTCTGTGCGGCCATGTTTCCTGGCAGCTACCAACTGCTCACCGTAGCTCACCTCAATCACCACAAAGTCAATCGTTCGGATGCCGAGCTGGTGGATTACATCCGCCCGGGCGAATCGGCCTGGGTCAAGCATGTTCAGTTTTATGCCTTGATCACAGGCTTGATTTGGCTGAGTGCGCCGGTGGTTACCTTGGTCATTTGTCTGACCCCGACGAGCTTGCTGAGCCGGGCATTTGCCTCGGGGGGAAATACCTCGGTGGCGCGGTACCTTGCATTCATTCAGCGTGCGGGGGCAAGCAAGGTCCGTGTGGAGACCTTGTGTGTGCTGGTTCTGTGGGGTCTTGTGTGGTGGGCCCTGCAGTTGAACTGGCAAGCTGTGGCGTTCTGCTATGGCGCCTTCGCTTTTTCATGGTCTAGCCAGCAGTACATCTACCATGTGCGCACCCCGCGGCATCTGATTGAGGGTGCCTATGACCTCAAGTTGTGGGCACCGTTGCAGTGGCTTTACCTGAACTTCAACTATCACCTCAGCCATCATCGCCAGCCTAATGTGCCTTGGCTGTATATGCCATTGGTAGCCCAGAGTGCGCCGATGCAAGGGTATCTGTCGACTTATCTGTCCCTGTGGGCACCCCCTCAGCCAGTTGAGCAAGCCTGGCCCGTGACGCACCAAGTTCGCGGCCCTTTGCAAACTCGGGAGCACGCTGCGTGAGTGCTTTGCTTTGGGGCTTGCAGTCAGCCCATGTGTGGTCGCTGGGGGCAGCAGCAAAGGCCCAGAAGTCCGCCTTCCAGAATCCGGCTTTGGCTCAGCAATTGCGCTTCCAGCGGCTATTGCAAGATAACGCATCGTCTGCCTACGGTCGGCAGCATGGGTTCGATCGCATTCGTACCATGGCCGAGTATCAAAGCCGAGTTCCGGTGGTTGACTACGATGCGGTTCGCCCCTGGGTGGATCGGATTGCTCAAGGTGAACAAGGTGTCCTGACCGTCGCACCCGTGCGCATGCTCGAGCCATCGGGCGGGTCAACCTCGACCAACAAGTTCATCCCGTACACCGATGACTTGCTTGCTGATTTTTCTCGCGCGACCAACCCCTGGCTACACGACCTGTATACCCGGGTTCCGGGTCTGAAGGGCACTCAGAGCTATTGGTCCATTTCTTTGGCCAAGCAAGGTATGCGGCGAACCGAGGGAGGTGTCGCGATTGGCTTTGACGACGACACCGAGTACTTCAGTCCGTTGATGCGATGGGCTCTGAACCGCATGATGGCGGTGCCAAGCTCGGTTGCGCAAGCTGCCGACATGGACACGTGGCGCTGGCAGACGGCCATTCATTTGCTGGCCGCGGAGAATTTGGGGCTCATCTCCGTATGGAGTCCAACGTATCTGTCTCTGTTGATGGCCTATATCGCCACCCATTTCGATGTGCTGGTGGCTACTTTGCCGGCGGCCCGTGCAGCGAACATTCGGGAGCGAGTCGAAGGGCAGGGCCGCGTCACAGGGGAGGCCATTTGGCCGCGCCTGAAGCTGATCTCTTGCTGGACAGACAGCATCGCCGCGCAGTTCGTTCCTGAATTGAAGCGCTGGTTTCCCCATACGCCATTGCAAGGCAAGGGGTTGCTGGCCACGGAAGGGGTGGTCTCTACGCCATTGTTGCCTCAACACGATGCGGGATGCCCTCTGGCTGTCGGCAGTCATTTTCTAGAATTCATCGACCTTGACCACCCGGGCAAAACCCCCCGCTTCGCGCATGAATTGAGGCCAGGGGGGGTATACAGCCCCATCCTCAGTACAGGCGGCGGCTTGTATCGCTATCACCTCAAAGACGTGATCGAGTGTGTGGGGCTTGCAGAGGCCACCCCTCGAGTCCGTTTCGCCGGAAAGCTTGACCGCGTCAGCGACCTGTGTGGTGAAAAAATCCATGCTAACCAGGTGGAGGCCGGCTTGAATCTGGCGCGAGCCCAATTGGGGCTCGACTGGCGATTTGCCATGCTGGCCCCAGTGCACGGAGCATCACCCCACTACCGGTTGTACATGGATGCAGACCTGAATGCTGGGCAGTTGCGCCGCATTGGGCAAGTTCTGGAATCGCATTTGGCCACCGGACATCACTATGCAACGTGTCGCCGCTTGGGGCAGTTGGGGGCGCTACAAGTTCAGCCTGTGCGCCATGGCTGGCAGGTCTATCAGCGCACTTTGGTTGAGGCTGGGCAGCGGGCGGGAGACATCAAACCAACGGCATTGGATGCCCGTCATGATTGGGGGCAGGCATTTTTGCTAAATTCGGTCCCATGATTCTTCATGACACCGACGATTCCGGTCTGGGCCAGATTTTCAAGAACAACCAGGCTTGGGCCGCTCGCATGCGCGAACGCGACGCGGACTTTTTCAATCGCCTGGCTGAACAGCAGTCACCCCAGTATCTCTGGATCGGGTGTTCTGATAGCCGTGTGCCCGCCAATGAAATCATTGGCCTGGACCCTGGAGAGGTCTTTGTGCACCGAAACGTAGCCAACCTCGTGCTGCATACCGACATGAACTGCCTGTCGGTGATTCAGTTTGCGGTTGATGTGCTGAAGGTGCGCCACGTCATGGTGGTAGGGCACTATGGCTGTGGTGGCGTGCAAGCCGTGCTGGATCGCAAAGAACTCGGCCTGGTCGATGGCTGGCTGCGCCACGTGGAGGACCTGCGCTACATCCATGCCAAGCGCATCGATTCGCTGGCTGACCCGAGGCAGCGAGCCGACCGCCTGTGCGAAATCAATGTGATCGAGCAGGTGGTTCAAGTCAGTCGCTTGACCAGCGTTTTGCAGGCCTGGCGTCGTGGGCAAGCACTGTCAGTACACGGACTGATTTATGGTGTGCACGACGGCATTTTGCGCAATCTGGGCTCCACCATTTCCAGTGATGTGGACCGCCCCGCATGGCGCAAGGCGGCCTTGCAGGCCTTATGGGCTGGTGCCAGCCGCCGGGGTAGACGCTGACGAGGAGGTCGCGGTAGCTGGTGCCGTGTCGATGCGATGCCAAAGCTGAGTGCGCCCAAACATGGGTGAGCCCTTGTAGCCACGCACCTCGAGGGTTTTGCCATCGTCCACGAGTCGAATGCGAACCTTGTAGATCTTGCCGTTCTTCGGGTCAAGGATGTCGCCGCCGTCCCAGGTTAGCGGGGCGTCGTCTTTCAACTTGACGTTGCTGAAGATCACCATGCCCAAGATGGGTTGGTCTTTGCGCTCATCGTCGCAGTGGTTGCATATGGCGTCCGCCTTGGCTGGATCGAGGATTTTCTCGATGGCCCCCATCAACGATCCTTCCTTTTCGCTGACCCGAACATGCGAGGTTGGTTCGCCGGTTTTGTCGTCGTAGGTCAGCCAGGAGCCCGCGGGCGTGGTTTGCGCCCACAAGACGGATGAGAGAGTCAGCCCAGAGAGGGCCAGCGCAAAGCGAGTCAGCACCATGGGAGCGTGGGTCTTGAGTGGATCTGAGAAGTCAAGATAGCACGCAGGTGGGAGATCGATGCTGTGAATAGGTCAAGTGAGGCTGGGTCACGACAGGTATGGTAGTTGACATAATATACATCGTGGCAAGTATGATTGGGCGCGGGGGCAGGCCAGACAGCCGTCGCAAGTCCCGTAGTCCCTCTATGCTTGCGCTCATCCGACAATGTGTGCCAGGAGAAAGACGACCTGTGAGCAATACACCAGCCCAATTGCCGATCTTGTATTCATTTCGTCGCTGTCCATATGCCATGCGCGCACGCATGGCGCTGGCCTATGCCGGTGTCTAACTACGGCTGCGTGAGGTCGTGCTGCGTGCCAAGCCACCCCAGTTGCTCGAAGCTTCGCCCAAAGGCACCGTGCCCGTGTTGGTCTTGCCGGATGGTCGTGTCATTGACCAAAGCTTGGACATCATGCGCTGGGCTTGCGATCAGGCCGATCCAGATGCCTGGCTTCGTCCAGCCCAAACCGAGGCTGGGCAGCGTTGGCTGAACTTGAACGATGGCCCGTTCAAGCAATACCTGGACCGCTACAAGTATCCTGAGCGTCATCCACAATCAACAGCTGAGCAGTACCGCGATCAAGGCGCGCAGACGCTGTTGCGGCCCATGGAGTTGCAGCTAAAAGAAACGGGCTACTTGATGGGGCCTACCGCATCATTGGTCGATGTGGCTTTGATGCCGTTCGTGCGGCAGTTCGCTCAGGTCGACGCTGCATGGTTTGCGTCAGCGCCACTTCCGCGCGTCCAAGCTTGGCTGGATGAATGGCTGGCATCGCCGCTATTCCAGCGCATCATGCAAAAGTATGAGCCGTGGGCGCCAGACCACGCAGATACCCTTTTCTGATGTGCTCTCGCGCTATGCTGGCGCACGCGATCGCCCTATTCCCCACCCACTCCTATCACAGCCGAGTTCACACATGCAATTGGTCAAACCCATGGTTCTACGCAGTCTGGCGCTGGCAGGGCTGACCCTGCTGGGACAATCTGCCTGGGCCGGAAAGACACTGGACACGATCAAACAGCGCGGCGCCATTCAATGTGGGGTCAGCGCGGGGGTGGCTGGTTTTTCCGCACCTGACAGCAAGGGCCGCTGGTCCGGGCTCGATGTGGATGTGTGCCGCGCCGTGGCCGCAGCCGTGCTGGGAGACCCGGACAAGGTGAAGTTCGTGCCGCTGAATGCACAGCAGCGCTTCGCCTCCTTGCAATCAGGTCAGGTCGATTTGTTGTCTCGCAATACTTCGTGGACCTTGACCCGCGATGCTTCCTTGGGTTTCCACTTTGCCGCCATCACTTACTACGATGGACAAGGTTTTCTGGTTCCCAAGAAATTCAAGGTGACCTCGGCCAAGCAACTCAAAGGCGCTCAGGTCTGTGTGCAGGCCGGCACCACCACCGAAAAGAACCTGGCCGATTTTTCTCGGGCAAACAATCTCGGTATCAAGCCGGTGGTGTTCGACACCTTTGAGGCCGCGTTCAAAGCGCTGTTTTCCGGCCGTTGCCAGGCCTACACCACCGATGCATCCGGGCTGGCCAGTGTTCGCAACAAGGAAGCCTCCAACCCTGACGACTATCTGATCCTGCCTGAGTTGATTTCCAAAGAGCCGCTTGGACCATTGGTGCGCCGCGGCGACGACGAGTGGTTTGCCATCGTCAAGTGGACGGTGTTTGCGCTGCAGGAAGCCGAGGAGCTGGGCCTGACGCAAGCCAATGTGGACCAAGGCGCCAGAAGCACCGACCCAGCCGTACTGCGATTTGTGGGGGCCAGTGAAGACACCGGCAAGCTGTTGGGGTTGGACAAAGCCTGGGCACAACGCGCGGTCAAAGCCGTGGGCAACTACGGCGAGGTGTTCGAGCGCAATGTGGGCGCCAAGTCTCTGCTCAAACTGCCCCGAGGCTTGAACAAGCTGTGGAATCAGGGCGGACTGGTGTATGCCCCTCCCATTCGCTGACTTTCTCTGGCAACCGGCCGGGTTCGATATTGGTGAAACCGGGCTGGTTCTGTTTGACTCGTCGCAACCCTTGTGGCGTGCGCTTTGGGTGGGCTTAGGCAACACCCTGCGCGTGTCATTGCCTGCGCTCGTGGTGGCCACGGTGTTGGGAGCCGCTGTGGCCTTGGCCAGGCGATCAGGCTCGGTTGCATGGCAGCGAGCCGCACTGATCTATACCGATGCCATTCGCAATGTGCCGTTGTTGGTGCAACTGCTGCTGTGGTATTTCCTGCTGGTTGAATGGTTGCCAGACACCACGTCTGCGTGGCGTTTGTTGCCCGGCGTGTGGCTGAGCAAAGGCGGGCTGGCCTTCCCTTGGTGGGATAGTGCAACCGGCGAATGGGCCCTGCCCGTTCAGGAAGCCTTCAACGTGAGCGGCGGTGCCGCTGTCACGCCAGAATACTTGGCCGTGGCCGTGGCCTTGAGCCTGTATACCTCGGCCTTTCTGGCTGAGGTCATTCGCGGGGGCTTGGAGTCCGTTGGGGCCAGCCTGGCTGAAGTTGCACAAACCCTGGGCGCGACCAAGTGGCAAACCATTCGCCTGGTTGTGGTGCCGCAAGCCTTGCGCACCATCATTCCCGCCGCCACGAATCAGTATCTGAACTTGATCAAGAACTCCTCGCTTGCTGTGGCGGTGGGGTATCCGGATCTCGTCTCCGTATCCAATACAGCGGCCAATCAAACCGGGCGCGCACTGGAATGTGTGCTGGTGATGATGGCGGTCTATCTCACCCTCTCCTTGCTGACGTCCGCGTTGATGAATTGGTTCAATGCGCGCCAGGCAGACAGGGGGGCGCCATGAAGCGGGCCCGGTCATCGGCCCTGTGGGGCATTGTGTCCAAGCCCGCTTCGTTGCTGATGGGCTTGTTAAGCGCATGGGTCTTGTATCGATTCCTCGATTGGGCGGTATTCCAGGCGGTGTTCAGGCCTGATGCGTCGGCATGCCAGGCTGTCGGGCACGCCGGGGCCTGCTGGGGTGTCGTGGTCGAGAAAGCTCGGCCGATTCTGTTGGGGCTGGATCCGACAGACCATCTGGGTGGTTTGCCTCTGACTTTGCTGCTGGCAGTGGGGGCTTGGATTGTCTCGTGGCCATTGGCCTTGGCCTTGGCGCATGGGCGCCGCTCGCATCGTGTCTGGCTGGCGGGCATGTGCCGAACCTGGATCGAATGTGTGCGTGGTGTGCCTCTGATCGCCCTGCTCTTTCTGGCAGCCTATCTGTTGCCCGCTGTGTTGCCACCAGAATGGCAAATGCCTTTAGCCTGGCGGGCGGGCATCGCACTGAGCTTGTTCTCGGCGGCGTATCTGGCTGAGATCATCCGATCAGGCCTGCAGTCGGTTCCGGCTGAGCAGATTGAGGCGGCAGAGGTGCTGGGGCTGGGTTTCTGGGGCACACAATGGCGTGTGGTGTGGCCACAAGCCTTGCGCGCAGTGTTGCCCGCCTTGGTCAGTCATGCGATTGGCTTGCTCAAGGATACGTCCCTGGTCATGGTCATCGGCTTGCACGAGCTGACCGGTGGTTTGTCTCTCGGCCTGGGTGGCGACCCTGTCTGGCGCCCCTTCTATCTGGAGGCTTACCTGTTTGTGGCGGCTGTGTATGCCAGCTTGTGCCTGGGCTTGGCCTGGGTGGGGCGGCGCCTGGAGGCGCGCTGGCAGCGAGGGTAAAGCTGGAATAAAAAAAGCCCACCTTGCGGTGGGCATCAAAAGCACGCTTTGTCGCAAACTGCTGCGTCAACTCATTCAGAGTCAGACACGTCATCGAGGTCCTGATCAGCGGCTTCGCCGTTGACCAGAGGAATCAGGGGCTTGTCCAGCGGACGGCACACACGGCTTTGCAGGCGGTTCAGGCGCTCCGAGCGCTCCATGGCTTCCAGGACACCCTTGGGGTCCATCATCAGAGCAAACGGGTTAGCGTAAAGACCTTGGTTCTGCATATTGCCTCCGGTGTGAAAAAGTTACGTCGTGATGGGTTCACTGTAGGCTTCACAGGCCGGGGCGAATAGTCGCCGCACAACCAAACTGCCTGTCAGAAATTGTCTGACAGGGTGTTGTTTTTGAGTGTGCTTAGCCAATCATGCGGCGGCGGGAACTGAGAACAATTGCTCGAAGTTGCGGCTGGTTGCCCGGCCTATTTCCTCGGGGGAAACCCTTTTGATCTCGGCCAGTTGCTTGGCCACAAAGGGCACGTAGGCCGGGCTGTTGGTCTTCCCGCGGTATGGGGCGGGAGCCAGGTAGGGGCTGTCGGTTTCGATCAGGCATCGATCGAGCGGAACGAAGGCGGCGACCTCGCGCAAGTCGGCTGCGTTCTTGAAGGTGAGAATGCCTGAGAACGAGATCAGAAAGCCCAGATCCAATGCGGCTTTGGCTACGGCCTGGGTTTCGGTGAAGCAGTGAAACACGCCTCGCGCTTTGCCCTGCCCGGCTTCCTTGAGTATGGCGATGGTGTCTTCGCTGGACGAGCGAGTGTGAATCACCATGGGCAGATTGGTCTCAAGCGCAGCCTGAATGTGCACGCGAAAGCGGTTGCGCTGCCATTCCATGTCAGCTACTGAGCGGCCTTCCAGGCGGTAGTAGTCCAAACCGGTCTCGCCAATGCCGACCACTTTGGGGAGCTTGGCGCGGTCCAGCAGGTCTTGCAGGGTGGGTTCCTGAATGCCCTCGTTGTCGGGGTGCACGCCCACCGTAGCCCAGAAGTTGTCGTACTGGGTGGCCAAGGCGTGAACCTGAGGGAATTCTTCCAGTGTGGTGCTGATGCACAGGGCGCGGTCTACCTGTGCCTGTGCCATCTCGGCACGGACCTGATCAAGTTGATCGGCGTATTGGGGGAAATTGAGATGGCAGTGCGAATCGACAAACATGAGGACAAAACCGCGGTTGGACGTGAGCGAACCGCGAATCTTGCCTCAAAGTGTTTGAGTTGGCTTGTGTGAGGAAATCGCGGTGCCCAGGATTTCTTCGATTTTCAAGCGCAACAGGCGGGTTTTCTCGTCCGCCGGGAAGCGAACGCCAACACCTTGAGTGCGGCCGCCAGAGGCATTGGCCGGAGTAATCCAGGCGATCTTGCCCTGAACCGGGTAGCGCTGGTTGTCTTCTGGCAAAGACAGGAGCAAATAGATGTCGTCCCCCAGCAGGTAGTCACGTGTGGTGGGAACGAACAGGCCGCCATCTGTCAATGCTGGCATGTATGCCGCATACAGCGCACCCTTTTCTCGGAAAACGAGCTGAATGACGCTGGGACGTGCAGCGGCCGCCGCTGACGTGGCACCCATGCCTCCCATGGAGGCCGACGTTCTGCCTGGGCCAGTAGGCGCAAAGGCAGAAGGCATTGCAGTGGTTTGAAATTCGCTCATCGTGGGAAAAGTGTAACCCCAACCCCTATGAAACAGGCGTGAAATTCCCCCGCTATTCAGGTGGCCTTACCGTTTGAAACACCCGACACGTTTTGCCATTGTTTCATCCATTTCAGGGGGGCGCCCGCATCAGTGGGGGCGCTGATCCCCAACGATTCCCGTTTGAGCAGTAACATGTCATAAACAAACGACAAACTGGCGTCGATCAAGTTATCGGCGCCAAAACAATAAATACGTGGCATGGAACTGGGACGGGAAAAGGAACGCTTGACCAGCACAACACGATCTGACATTGCTTTGAATACACAAACCCGACCTGCGTATGCAAACCAGGCCGGGCGGGAGTGCTCATGAGCAAGAAAGAATTGTTGGCGCGTGTATTGCAGCAATCCGGTGTCGGAGGGCTCCTTCGCCATTGGGGATGCTGGAATGGCCTGCTGGTGCTCAATTACCACCGCGTGGGGGACTGGGTGTCCTCGCCCTGGGATAAAGACTTGTTCAGCGCATCGGCAGAAGCCTTTGATGCTCAGATGCGATTTTTCAAATCTGAGTTTGATGTCATTGGATCGACAGATTTACCTGACATTCAAAATCGGCGGGGACGCTACGTCCAGGTGACCTTTGACGATGGTTATCGCGATAACCACGACATCGCTTTCCCGATATTGAAATCGCATGGCTTGCCTGCCACCTTCTTTGTTTGCACGGGTTTTCTAGATCAAGGTGGCGTGCCCTGGTGGGATGAGTTGGCGTGGATGATTCGGCGTGCCCCCGAGGATGTGCTGCCGGCTTTCCGCGGGTTCCCTGCCATGTCGCTCAAGCATGCAGGTCGATTGAAGGCCATCC
>NZ_DASUIN010000027.1:0-63108 GCF_036273115.1 Aquabacterium sp. | reverse complement strand
ACTGACCACCGCGCAAGTCGTGGCCCTGTCGACCACCCAGGTCCAGGCCCTGACCACGGCACAAGTGGCCGCACTGGAGAGCACCGACCTGGCTGCGATGACATCCGCTCAAGCGGCTGTGCTGAACACCGCTCAGGCCGCCGCCATCGAGACCACCGACATCTCCGCGATGTCGACCGCCTCGGTCCGCGCCCTGACCACCGCCGCAGTCAACGCACTGGGTACCGACCAGATTGCCGCGCTGACCACCGCGCAAGTCGTGGCGCTGTCGACCACCCAGATCCAAGGCCTGACCACCGCGCAGATTGCGGCACTGGAAAGCACCGACCTGGCTGCGATGACCTCGGCTCAAGTGGCGGCACTGAACAGCGCCCAAGTCGCCGCGATCGAGACCACCGACATCAGTCAGCTCAACACAACTGACGTCCGTGCCATCACCACCACCGCCCTGACAGGTCTGACCACCGCGCAAGTCGCCGCCCTGACCTCGACTCAGATCGGTGCCCTGACCTCGACCCAGGCGGCAGCCCTGAACACGGCACAAGCCGCAGCGATTGAAACCACCGACCTGTCGGCCATGTCGACCGCCTCGGTTCGCGCCCTGACCACCGCCGCCATCAACGCACTCGGTACGGATCAGATCGCGGTGCTGACCACGGCTCAAGTCTCTGCCCTGTCAACCACCCAGGTTCAGGCACTGACCACCGCACACGTGGCGGCCCTGACCACCGCGGATGTGGCCAGCATGACCTCCGCCCAGGTTGCCGCGCTGAGCAGCACCCAGGCTGCAGCCATCGAAACGACCGACATCAGCCAGTTCAACACGACGAACGTGCGTGCCTTGAGCACCACCGCCATCACCGGACTGGATACCGCCCAGATTGCCGCGCTGAACACCGCGCAGGTCAATGCACTGACCTCGACACAGTCGGCCGCACTGAACACGGCCCAGGCCGCTGCGCTGGAAACCGGTGACATCAGTCAGTTGACCACCGCCGCTCTGCGAACCCTGAGCACAGCCGCTGTGAACGCTCTGGGCACTGACCAGATCGCCGCCCTGACCACCGCGCAAGTGGTGGCCCTGGCGACCACCCAGGTCCAGGCCCTGACCACGGCACAAGTGGCCGCACTGGAAAGCACCGACCTGGCTGCGATGACATCGGCTCAAGCGGCTGTGCTGAACACCGCTCAGGCCGCCGCCATCGAGACCACCGACATCTCCGCGATGTCGACTGCCTCGGTCCGCGCCCTGACCACCGCCGCCGTCAACGCACTGGGTACCGACCAGATTGCCGCGCTGACCACCGCGCAAGTCGTGGCACTGTCGACCACCCAGATCCAAGGCCTGACCACCGCGCAGATTGCCGCGCTGGAAAGCACCGACCTGGCTAACCTCACCTCGGCCCAGGTGGCCGCACTGAACAGCAGCCAGGCTGCCGCGATTGAGACGACTGACATCAGCCTGCTCAACACGACCGACGTTCGCGCCATCACCACCACAGCCCTGACTGGCCTGACCACGGCCCAGATCGCCGCGCTGACCTCGACTCAGATCGGTGCCCTGACCTCTAGCCAGTCTGCCGCGCTGAATACGGCACAAGCCGCTGCGATCGAAACCACCGACATTGGCCAACTCAGCACTGCGGCTGTCCGTACCCTCAGCACCGCGGCTGTGAACGCCCTTGGCACCGATCAGATCGCTGCGCTGAGCACCGCTCAAGTCGTGGCCTTGGGCACCAACCAGGTTCAAGCCCTGACCACCGCTCAGGTGGCCGCTCTGGAAAGCACCGACCTGGCTGCGATGACCTCGGCTCAGGCTGCCGTGCTGAACACCGCACAGGCCGCGGCCATCGAGACCACCGACATCTCCGCGATGTCGACCGCCTCGGTCCGCGCCCTGTCGACCGCAGCAGTGAATGCCCTGGGTACCGATCAGATCGCAGCCTTGAACACCGCACAGGTTGCCGCGCTGTCGACCACCCAGGTCCAAGGCCTGACCACCGCCCAAATTGCAGCGCTGGAAAGCACCGACGCAGCGGCTCTGACTTCTGCCCAGGTCGCAGCACTCAACAGTGCCCAGGCCGCAGCGATCGAAACCACCGACATCGCACAGTTCAACACCACGAACATCCGTGCGCTGACAACCCAGGCTGTCACCGGTCTGACAACGGCCCAGATCGCGGCCCTGAGCTCGACTCAGGTCGGCAATCTGACCTCGACCCAAGCTGCCGCCTTGAACACCGCACAGGCAGCGGCCATCGAGACCACTGACATCGGCCAACTCAGCACCGCGGCTGTCCGCGCCCTGAGTACCGCCGCGGTCAATGCCCTGGGCACCGATCAGATCGCTGCACTGTCCACCGCCCAAGTGGTGGCTCTGTCGACCACCCAGGTCCAAGGGCTGACCACAGCGCAAATCGCCGCGCTGGAAAGCACGGATACCGCTGCGCTGACTTCGGCTCAGGTGGCGGTCTTCACCAGCACCCAAGCTGCAGCGCTGGAAACCACAGACATCAGCCAGCTGAACACGGCCAACATCCGTGCGCTGACCACCACCGCACTGACCGGTCTGGACACCGCCCAGGTGGCTGCTCTGACCTCGACTCAGATCAACGCCCTGAGCTCGACCCAGGCTGCTGCGCTGAACACGGCACAGGCTGCCGCGATCGAAACGACAGACATCTCTGCGCTGACCACCTCGGCCATCCAGCAGATGAACACCGCTGCGATCAACGCTCTGACGACCACTCAGATTGCCGCGCTGACCACTGCTCAAGTGGCCGCGCTCAACACGAACCAAGTCTCGGCACTGAGTACCGCTCAGATCGCCGCGTTGGAAAGCACTGATCTGGCCGCGATGACTTCCACCCAAGCCGCTGCACTCAACAGCAGCCAGCTGGGTGCCATCGAAACCACGGACATCAGTGCGATGACCACCACGGACATCCGCGCCCTGAACACCAATTCACTGGTTGGCCTCGACACGGCGCAAGTCCAGGCGCTGACCACCGCCCAAGTCGCGGCCCTGAGCACCACACAAGTGGGTGAACTGAACACGGCTCAGATCGCCGCGCTGGAAAGCACCGATCTGGCCATCCTGAGCTCGGCACAGGCGGCGGTTCTCGATACGGCCCAAGTGGCCGCGATTGAGACCACCGACATCGCCCAGCTGACCACGGCTGCAGTACGCGCCCTGAGCACCGACGCCATCCACGCCCTGACCACCGATCAGGTGCATGTGATGACATCGACCCAGGTGGCCGCGCTGAGCACCACTCAGATCAACGCGATGGAGACCACCCACATCGCTGCCCTGACCACGACCGATATCGGTGCCCTCAGCACCGCCCAAGTCGCCGTGTTCGACAGCAGTGACGTGGCAGCCCTGAGCACCGATCAGATCGTGGCGTTGAACACCTCGCACTTCGCGGCGCTCAGCACCTCGGCCATCTCGGCACTGAACACGGCTGACATCGCGGCCATGGACACAACCGACATCCGCACCTTGTCGAGCAACCAGATTGCGGCCCTGACCACCTCGGCGGTCAATGCCTTCGACACGACGGACATCGGCGCCCTGACCACAACCCAGATCCACGGCTTCAACACAGCCCAGATCGCGGCACTCGATACCTCAGACATCGCGGCGCTCAACACCGCGCAGTTCCATGAGTTCACGACCACGCAGATCCAGGCCATGACCACCGATCAGGTGGCCGCAATCGAGACCACCGATCTGGCATCGTGGAGCATGGTCCAAGCCGCGGCGCTGACCTCGACCCAGTTCAATGCGCTGACGACCGAACAGACCAACGCGCTGTCAGGTATCTCGCCCATCGTGCTGGATCTGGACGGCAACGGCATCCAGACTGTTGACGCGGCACACGGGGTTCAGTTCGATCTGCTGGCCACCGGTCACCAAGTCCAGGCAGGCTGGGTCTCGAAGACCGATGGTCTGCTGGTGATGGATCGCAACCACGACGGCAAGATCAACGACGGCAGCGAGCTGTTCGGTGCGGCCACCAAGACCGCCGATGGCCACAATGCTGGCGATGGCTACACCGCAATGCGTCTGGAAGACACCAACCACGACGGCAAGCTCACCACCTTGGATACGCACTACAGCGAACTCAAGGTGTGGGTGGACGCCAATGGCAACGGTGTGACCGACGGTGGTGAACTGCACTCGCTGGCCAGCCTGGGCATCATCGAGATCGACCTGCACAGCCAGACCGGTACCGAGATGAACAACGGCAACCTGCTGGGTCTGACCTCGAGCTACAAAACCGCTGACGGCGCCAACCACGCTGTCGCCGACGTGTGGTTCGCCAAGGCCCCTGCCGCCGAAGCCACGCATGTGGACACTTCGAGCAACACCGCCCAGACCGGCGCCACCGAAGCCCATCAGGCTGCGGTACAGGCTGGTACGGCCAGCGGCACCACCGAGCACACCACGGCCACGGTGGCGGTTGACTCGACGACCACAACCACGCACCTCAGCGTCTCTGCGGGCGATCTGCTGGCAGACCCAGGGCATGACTTGATGGCGAGCGCAGGCGGCACCTTGAATGTGGAGATCACCACCCAGGTCGTCCACACCGAGGTCACCCTGGTGACCACTGATCCGACCAAGCTGATCGACGAGCAAAATAACCATCCGCTGATCTGATCGGCTGATACAGGATGGCAAAACCGGTGGCTCTGGCCACCGGTTTTTTTTTGCCCTGCCCTTGCCTGTCAGGGGGCGCAGTCTTCGGGGCAAAAAAAATGGCCCCCGAAGGGGCCATCTCAGATCAGGCAAATGTGCTCAGATTTGGGCGCTCAGATGTGGGCCGCCTCAATCGCCGGCATGGCCGGCGGGCGCACCGCATAGCGCCCGACAGCGCGCGGGGGAGCCTCTTCCAGCAAGGTTTCCCAAAAAGCCTGGTTGTAGCGCCACCAGGCATGCCCGCCCATGGGGGCCAGGTTGTCATTGACGGCGTAGTAATACTCAGGGCGCAATTCCAGCGCGAAGTGAGAAGCCACTCGCTCATTGGGCACCAGGAAGTCATTGGACTGCGAGCCCATGATCGCAAAGAAGATGTCTTCGCTCGACCCCGTCTGCACGAACATCTGCGTGGCCTGAGGAAATTCATTCAAGAGGCGCACGCAGGCGGCGTTACGACGCAGGCTCAGGCCGCCATTGCCCACATGGGTTTTCACGCGCTTGCGTTTGTCACCCGAGAAGGCATCCACATTGACCATGATTTCAAGCCCATCGGGCCAAGGTGCGCCCACATAGTCATAGGGCTTGGCACACCAGTCATCGAGCTCGTCGCGCAGCAAAACCGCATCGGTTTGCAAGATCAGCATGAACTCGTGATCCATGAAGTGTTGGTAGAAGCCTGGGTGCAGCAACAAGCGGTTGTAGCCTTGAATGGACGCAAAGTACTCGTCTGCAAAGCGAACCAGACCCACGCCAGGGTAGCGTGTCATGTAAAACGACACATCCAAGGAGGCGGGCGCAATGAAATAGCAGGTTCGGCCAGCCGCGAGACGAGCGAGCGAATAGTCCAGTGAAAACTGCTCCATCTCGTCCAGACCGGGCTTGTAGATGGGAATGACGATCGCGCAGGAACTCATCTCAACTCCTTCAAGCGTGGCTCAGTGCGTCACGCGCACCACCCAGCTCGGCCTGGCGCCACATGGCGGTGTAGATCGCCTCCAGATTCTGGCAAAACCGATCGGTATCGAACAGCGCATGGGTATGACGATGTGAGGCCAATTTGGCTTTCACGCCTTTCAGTACTTCCGGGTTGCTCGCCAGATGCAAGGCCAAGGCCTCATAGCCTGCGGGCGAATCAGCCACCAACTCCGGCATGCCCATGGCGTTGAGCAAGCTGGCAGCCACCCGTGCAGGGAAAGCACCGCCCAGGAAGGTCACCACAGGCAAGCCCGCCATCAAGGCATCGGCAGCCGTAGTGTGCGCGTTGTAGGGATGGGTATCCAGGAAAATGTCCGCCTGACGATAGCGCGCCAGGTGATCTTCCACACGCGGCACGCGCTTGGCAAAAATCAGACGCTCTGGGTCCACTCCACGCTTGGCCGCTTCCTGGCGCAAATTGCGCTGTGACACCTCGCTGCGCGACATGAGCCACAGCACGCTGCCAGGCACTTGCTGCAGCAAACGCATCCACACGTTGAACAACGGGGGCGAAATCTTGTAGTCGTGACTGAACGAACAAAACACGATGCCCTCGTCAGGCAGGCCGCATTCCTGGCGAGTGGGCGTGGTGTCGGCAATCTGCAAGCCGGTGTCGGTGGGCAGATAGGCGTCGGGCAGATAGACCACCTTCTCATTGAAGAATTGCTGGTGTTCGGCCGGAATCACGAAGCGGTCTGCAATGATGTAGTCCATGTAGGACGTACCCATGGTGCCGGGATAGCCCAGGTAGTTCACCTGCACAGGCGCAGGGCGATAGGCAAACACATCGGTGCGGGAGTCGGCGGTGTAGCCGGCCAGATCGACCGCCACGTCCACTTCCATGTCGCGCATCAACTTGGCAATGTCTTTTGCATGCATCAGGCGTGCGTCGACAAAATGGTCGAAGCAGGCGGTCATGCGGTGGCGCAAGCGGCTGTTGTCGTCAATGCCCAGCGAAATGGCGATGGTTTCGAAGCGATTTTTATCGTGACGCTCAAAAATACCCGCCATCAGGTGGCCAACTGGGTGCTCACGCAAGTCTGGCGACACATAGGCCAGCTTGATCTTCTTGTGACGGTAGCGCTCGCCCGTCCACAACGGAGCGCGTGCAGGGAAACGTGCGGCAAACAGCTGCGCGCTGATCTGGTGCGCCTGAGCGTCGTCAGAAAATGCCATCAAAGGCAGAGACTTGCAGGTCTTGCGACCCGCCTTGATGCCCTCGACCATCTTCTGGGCGGCGACGTCGAAATCGGTCCAGTCACAGGCATGCAGGCGCTCATAGGCCAGCAGACCCTCGCCCCAGTCGTAATCGGGTTTGACTGACAGCAACTTCTGGAACACGGCCACAGCCTCTTCGCTGCGCTTGAACTCGGTCAGGATGATGCCGCTGTTGCCCAGGGCAGTTTCGTGATCAGGCCTGAAGGCCAGAACACGCTGGAAGCGATCCAGTGCCTCGACATGGCGATGGGCCTCACGCAGCAGCACACCGCTGTTGATCAGCGCTTCCGCATACTGTGGGTTCAGTTTGATCGCATTGTCATAGGCGATCAGGGCATCCGCTGGGCGACCCGCGCCTTGCAAGGCCGAGCCATACGCCATCCACAAAGGCGCAAAGCCGGGGGTGACAGCCACAGCCTGGGCCAGCATGTCCATCGCAGCAGCGCTTTCGCCCCGCTGCATCATGATCACGGCCAGCGAATAGGTGGCAACGCCATCATGAGGAACTGCCTGCAGGTAGCTGCGAAACAGCGCTGCAGCCTCTTCCATGCGGCCAGCATTCTGCAATTCAATGCCGCGCACCAGAACGGATTGGTCCACGCTTTGAGGGGTCACGACCGGCGCACTCTCGGGCGTGCCGAAATGAGCCTGCATGGACTGGTTGACCACCTCGGCAGCAGCCTGGGAAGCCGCGCGAACACCGGCATCGGAGGAAAGATGACCCATCTTGGAAGCCCCTATGGAGACGTTTCACACAATGATGACGTCTAGATTAGGGGATTTTTCACGGGCGCAGTGTTCGCATCAGCGCCCCAAAAACCGGGCTTATCAACGCTGCTCAGGCATCACCCAGGCACTCAGGCCTGAGCCCATGGCACGCAGTTGCGCGGTCGCCTGATACCCGTCGTACAGCGCATTCACGTACGAAATTCTCAGGTTGAAGTGGTCGCTCTCGGCTGACATGACATCAAACAAGGAGCGTTTGCCAATCTGAGACCACTGCTGGAAAGTGAAGTTGCGCACCCGTTCGCTGTCGCGCAGCACATCCACATAGCGCTTGGCTCGGTCGAACGCACTGGTGGCAATGTCATAGACCTCGGCCGTACGAGCGTATTTCGTGTTGAGCAGATCAGTCAGTTGCGAACGAGTCGCCTGAGCCCTTCGCAAAGCCGCTTGGGCTGCCGCGTCATCCGAGAAACCATTGAACAGGGAATAGCTCAAGGTGACCCCAGCCTGCCAGGAGGACACCGGGGTTCCGCCCTGCCTTGCCTCGGTCTTGCCCACATTCCAATTCAGCTGAGGGCGCTGGCCCGCGGCAACCGCCTGGGCATAAGCATCTGCAGCGTCAGCCTGGGTTCGCAGTTGCTGGGCATCGCTGCCAAACTCGATCTGGCGGTTGATTTCACCAATCTCCGGCACCACAGACAATGGCAAGGTAAATCCATCGCCCGTCACGTTCAAATCACCGACCAGCTTGCGCAGCTTCAACTCACTCTGGCGGCTCTGGGCCAAGGCCTGATCACGTTGCAACTCGGTCTGGGCCTGGGTCTTGCGAACCTGGATCAATTCGCTGGTCCGGCCCTTGTCTTCGGCAACGATGCCTTCCAGGGCCTCTACCAAGCAGCTCATTTTGCGCATGTACTGCTGGTAGACCTGGGCCTGCAATTTGTATCGGCTGCGTTCCAAAGCCGCAGAAATTGCTTCCAGCACCACCTGGTCCTGCGTTACGGCCGCGCCATAGCGCGCCGCCCCCAGCAGTTCGTTGCGATAGGCCATCAACTGGCGCAAGCGCCCCCCGTCATACAGATTGGCGCTGACATTGAGCGACACACTGGCCTGCTTCTGGCGAACCGGATCGTTTTGCCCGATCTGATTGCCAATCGCGCCCAAGGTGCCGTTTACCGACACGGTAGGCCAGCGCCCCGCCTTTGTTTCAGTCAGATCAAATTCAGCCGCCTCGGCCAGCAAGCGCGCGGCGCCCAAGGAGGCGCTGCGCTTGGCCGCCTCCCTGGAGATGGCCTGCAACTGAGTCATGGGCTCCACCTGGGGCTCGACTTCCACCTTCTCTGGTGCCGCATTGCGCGAAGCCGACTTCAGGTACTTTTCCAGGTTCTGGTTGGCCAGATCCTCGCTGCAGCGCGCCGCCCAAACCACATTGCTGCAGCCCACCATGACCAATGCTGGTACGGCTCGAATCCAAAATTTTGACAGCTTCATGGCTCAGCGCTCCTGGAAAGCTTCCTTCGACTTCATCAGCGGCGTCAGGATGTACTGCATGACAGTTCGCTCACCCGTTCGCATCTCCGCCGTGGCCGTCATCCCCGGTATCACCGACAGAGGCTGGCCACCCTTCTTCAAGGTCGACACGTCAGCGCGAATCAAAGCGCGGTAGTAGGTGGCGTCAGGCGAATTGGCCTTGCCCTCCTCTGCCAGCGCGTCAGGGCTGATGTAATCGATCACGCCCTCTAGTCCACCATAGACAAAGTAGTCGTAAGCCGATAACTTGACGGTCACAGGCAGCCCTTTTTTCACGAACCCGATGTCTGCCGGTTTGATTCGGGCCTCGATCAGCACCCTCGATCCCAGCGGCACAATTTCCATGATGGCCGCGCCGGCCTGGACCACGCCGCCCACCGTGGCGATGCGAATGTTCTTGACCAGACCGCGAACAGGCGACTTCAATGTCGTGCGGCTCAGCACGTCCTGCTTGACCACCATTTGCTCTTCCAGCTGGGCCAACTCGGTACGAGCCTTCACCAACTCGGCACTGGCGTCCTGACGGAAGCGGTTCACACGTTCTTGAATCTGGAGACCGAGGTCGTTGGCCTGGCGTTGCAGGCGCATCACTTCGACTTCGGACATCAGGCCACTGGCTGCAAGTCGTTCCGACATGCGCAGTTCGCGTTGCAGCAAGCTCAAGCTGCGGCGGGTCACGCCAACCGCTTCATTCAAGGCCTGGCGACGCGCTTCGTAAGATTCAGTCTCGCCCTGCACCACCGCCTGGTTTGCCAGAACCTCGGGGGGAAATTTCAGGGACTTCCCAAGCGCCTCCGCCTGAAGCCGAGCCACAGTGGCCAGCAAAGCGATGCGTTTGGCCTGCCCTTCGTTCTGCTGAGCCTCGAAACGGGTCGGATCAAGCTGGACCAGATCCTGGCCCTTCTCGACCAACATGCCTTCACGCACCATCATCTTGCCGAGAATGCCGCCTTCCAGGCTGGAGATCACCTGCTCACGCCCCTCGGCCACCACACGGCCATCGGCTTTCACAATTTGATCCACCCGCGCCAGCGAAGCCCAGATGCCTGCAGCCAACACCACGGCGCACATCAGGTAGAGCGCCCAGGTCGCCTTGACCGCGCTTTCCACCACATTGGCTTCCTTGATGCCTGACAGAAACTGCTCGTCACCGGCGAAGTACTCACCAGCCAGGCTCTCTTTGCGGCGAAACCATTTCATGCCGCCACCCTCAGGCTGTCATCGCCAGCTCGCGCTGCGGTGCAGGCGCTTGTGGCGCGGCTTGCTGGGGTGCTGGCTGACCGGGTCGTTGTCCGGCCAGCAGGGCCAAGACTTGGGCCTTGGGTCCATCAGCCAGCAATCGGCCGTTGTCGACCACGATAATGCGATCCACCACTTCCAGCAGTGCTGGTCGGTGGGTCACCACCACCAAGGTCTGCCCATTCACGGCCGTTTTGAGATGCTTGATGAACCCTGCCTCCGACTGGGCGTCCATGGAGCTGGTCGGTTCATCCATCAACAGAATCTGTGACTGCGTCACCAGACAGCGAGCCAGTGCGACCAATTGCCGCTGACCGCCCGACAGCAAGCTGCCCATCTCACCAACCGGCAAGTCATAGCCCATGGGATGGGCCGCAGCCAGCTTGTCCAACCCGGTCTGACGCGCCACCTCAATGAAACGCTCCATGTTGGCGTGCGAACGCCCCAACATCACGTTTTCTTTCAAAGTGCCTTGGAACAAGCGAGGCTCTTGCGACACGAAGCCCACATGGGTGCGGAAATCCATCGGGTCGATCTGCCGCAAGTCGATGCCATCCACTTCCACAAAGCCATCCGTCGGCTGATACAAGCCCGCCAGCAAACGCAAAATAGTGGACTTGCCACTGCCGATCTTGCCAAGAATGGCCACCCGCTCCCCAGGGCGGATCTCCAGCGAGACGCCTTTGAGCACAGTGGGCGCATGCTGACGGTTGCCCTTCGGATAGGCAAAGCTCACGTCCCTGAGGGCCAACTGCCCCTGCACGGTCGGCCGAGACAGATAACGCTTCTCCGGGTCACGTTCGGTTGGTATCGCCATCAAGTCATTGAGCGTGCGCATGGCCGCCCTCGCCCCCTGGAACCGTCCGGCCAGCATCACCACTGACGACAGCGGCGCAATGGCGCGCCCTGCAAACATCACCGCACCAATCAGCGCGCCACTGGAAATGTGGCCATCCTGAATCAGGATCACGCCCCAGATCAGCATGGCCACCGTCACCAATGGCTGCATGATCATGGTGAAGTTGTTGACGATCGACGCGATGGCGCGAGCCCTCAACGAAGAGGATGCCGCGGCCGCGTTCGCAGCTTGATAGCGCTGCAAGAAATACCCCTGCGCGCCAGCTGCCCGAACATCCTCCAAGCCCTCGACGACTGCCACCAGAGTGCCTTGCAAGTCCGCATGCTGTGACATGTTCGCAGTCATCAGGCGGCGCAGAATCGACTGCACCCCGAAAGACATACCCAGCACGACAGGCACTGCAATCAGCAACACCATGGCCAGCGGCCCCGCCACCACATAGGTCATCAGAACAAAGACCAGGATGAAGGGCATGTCGGTCAACACCGCCGTGCTGGCCGAGGTGTAGAACTCCCGCACCACTTCAATCTGGGCCAGTTTGTGCGCAAACGAGCCTGCAGAATCTGGTTTGTGCTCCAGGCGGATATTGATGGCCTGATTGAACAGAATGTTGCCCATCGCCAGGTCAGCCTTCTTGCCAGCGATGTCAATCAGGTAGCTGCGTAACTGGCGTGCGGCCAGATCAAACACAATGCCCAGAATGGCCGCCACCCCCATGGCCCACATCGTGGTCATGGCCTTGTGCGGAATCACCTTGTCATAAACAACCGAGGTAAAGAAACCCGTGATCAGCATGAGCATGTTGCTCAGCAACGCTGCCACCATCGCCCCCCGGTAGTAGGGCAAGTAGTTCCTCATGGTGGACCACAACCAATGGGCGTCAGGCTCATCGACATGACTTGCCGCGGCCCCCTGACCATTGCTGCTTTTGAGCGCGGCCAACAAGGCGTAGCCCGAATACTCTGGCAGCAACTCCTCTTCGGTGGCGGTCACCACCTCGCCACCTGCCCCCGGCATGACCACTTCGTAGCGGGCACCACCGGCGCGCTTGGATCGCACACTGATGCGCTTGGTCAAGATCACAGCATCGCCGTTGCGCAGCAACAGCACCACCGGCATCAGCAAGCCCAGGATCTTGCCTGGCGGACGCTTGACCAGCGTCGCGCTGAAACCCGCACGCTTGAGCACCTCGACCGCCTGCTGGCCCGTCATGGCCCCTTCCGGGCGCGTGCCATTCAACAGAGAGTTTTCCGTGCGATCCACCCCGTGATGTCGGCAAAGCCACATCACCGCTTCGAGCAAGGGATCGTCCACCGAAGACGCACCATCCCCTGCCACCTCAGCATCGGGCATGTTGACTGGCTCGATCAGATCGGACTCGTCAGGGGTGTTCAACCAAAAACTCCTTGTATGCACCCCAAACTGCAACGGGCAGGTCGCTCGAAGACCAACCCTTTGGGGGCACATACAGGAATGCTAGGTGTCGAGGCCAAGCTGCTTTAGCCGCAATAGAGGCCCGAATACCGCGTATTTCCCCGCTGTGGCACATTGCCCATCGCCACCAGCTTGGCCTCTAGAATTCCATGACATGGGAACAGAGCGGGAAATGGCTTTTTATTGCCCCCACTGGCCAGCCAAGGCTTCCACTACTCTGGACACTCATATCCCACCATAAACACAAGACCCCGAGGTCGCGATGGCAGCACAAGAACGCCGGATCCACATTCTTTACAGACACGTTCACGTGTCCGCAGAAAAGCGGAGTCGCGACCCCAATAAAACGCGTCCGGAATGGTTCTCCCATGCCAAGTGCTTCCACAACTTGCTGCAGACCATCGCCGCCGACCCGCAAGGCCACCGTGTTTCGTTGACAGTCGTGTACGACGGGTCTCTTGAGCAACTGCAGACTGATTTCATCGCGCCCTACATTGCCAACGAGGCACTGGGCGTCAAGATCCAGTTCATCAAAGGTGGCTCAGACATCAATTCGTTTCTGATCACGATGTCGCTGGCTCGCTCTCTACCCGTTCCCGACTCCGACCTGATCTATTTCCTGGAAAACGACTACCTGCACCAACACGGTTGGGTCAGCAAAGTCCTTGAGCTGTACAACAGCCCACACCAGTTCGACATCGTGTCTTTGTATGACCACAAAGACAAATACATCCTGCCGATGTACCACGACCTTCAAAGTCGGCTGCTGCTGTCTCACTCACATCACTGGCGGACTGCGCCTTCCAGTTGCGCTTCCTTCATCGTCAGCAAGGCGGAACTCGAGCGTGATTTCGACATCTGGGCCAGTGGCAAGACCGACTACCACTTCTTCACCCAACTGACCCAGAAACGTGGTCGTGTCCTTCTGACCCCCATCCCCGGGCTCTCGACTCACTCCATGGAAGGCTACCTCAGCCCGAATGTGGACTGGGCGGCCCTGTCCGTTTGAACCGGCCCCACTTCGGAGCAAGCTGATGAGCAACAAACAGGTCTTCGTTACCCAGCCATTCCTGCCCCCGTTGGAGGAGTTCACAACCTATCTGGAAAAGATTTGGGACAGCAAAGTACTGACCAACGGTGGTCCATTCCACCAGCAACTGGAAAAGGCCCTTTGCGAATACCTGGGCGTTGAACACATCGCTCTGTTCTCCAATGGCACCATCGCGCTGGTCACCGCCCTGCAGGCCCTGCGCATCACCGGTGAAGTCATCACCACACCCTACTCCTTTGTTGCCACAACCCATTCATTGCTGTGGAATGGCATCAAACCCGTGTTCGTCGACATTGACCCCAACACGCTCAACCTTGATCCCAGCAAGATCGAAGCGGCCATCACTCCGCAGACCACGGCCATCATGCCGGTGCACTGCTACGGCCACACTTGCGATGTCGATGCCATTCAGAAAATCGCAGACAACTACAACCTGCGAGTCATCTACGACGCAGCCCACGCCTTCGGTGTGCGTAACGAAAGTGGCAGCATCCTGCGCTACGGCGATCTGTCGGTCCTGAGCTTCCATGCCACCAAAGTCTTCAACACCTTCGAAGGCGGCGCCATCGTGTGCCCCGATGCCAAAACCAAGCAGCGCATCGATCATTTGAAGAACTTCGGCTTCGTGGACGAAGTCACCGTGGTTGCTCCCGGCATCAACGGCAAGATGAGCGAATTCAATGCCGCGCTGGGTATGCTCCAACTGAAATACATCGACGGCGCCATCCAGCGCCGACAGGAAATCGATGCGATCTACCGAGAGCACCTGGCTGAGGTCCCTGGCATCCGCTGCCTGGACCGGTCAGGGGAAACGGTCTCGAACTATTCGTACTTTCCGATCCTGCTTGATCAGAACTACCCCATCGACCGTGACGCGCTCTACACCGTCATGCGCAACAACAACATCTACGCTCGACGGTACTTCTACCCCTTGATCTCAGAGTTCCCAATGTATCGCGGCCTTCCCTCGGCACACCGCGACAATCTCCCCGTCGCCAGCCAGGCGGCCCGAGGCGTGCTCTGCCTTCCCATGTATCCGGACCTCAGCCATGAGGACCAGATGCGGGTCATTCAGTTGGTCAAAAATGCGGGGTAAGCCGTCCCGCTAGGACTGTTCATTTTTGTCATTTTTTACCGCCACACATCAGGATTCCCCTACAACAGCAGGCGCAGTTCCTGAATATCTGGCAGCATGCTGACATTGGAGTTTGATGAAAGCATCCGATGGACAGCACCCACCTCTATACCGAAGATGACCTGGCTCTCTTCCGCAAGCTCTTTGACGGGAAAAAGACCGGCGACGGGATCAGGCCCTCTGTGGTTGACCCGCTTTTCGTACGACGCCACGCGAATGTGTGGTTCAAGGAGCTTGGCAGCATGCTGGTTTTGACCCGCCGCGGAGCCGAGATCTTGCAGGAAACAAGCCGTCTGGTCGAAGCCAGTTGATACACGGCACCACTCTGCCCGGCACCAACAAAAAAGCCTTCTGAACCGCCGGGGTACAGAAGGCTTTGTATCTGGAGGCGCGGGCCGGAGTCGAACCGACCTACACGGATTTGCAATCCGGTGCATAACCGCTTTGCTACCGCGCCCCGAAAAGGCAATCAGGATTCGTGTCCTGACAAAAAAGGGAAGCCTATGTGAATCACTGGGCTTCCCTTTTAGGAATATGGAGCGGGATAAGAGGCTCGAACTCTCGACCTATACCTTGGCAAGGTATCGCTCTACCAACTGAGCTAATCCCGCGTATCGCTTTGTTTTGATAACGTTGGCGCGTCATCAGCGAAGAACTGAACTATACATCATTTTCGCCAACCAGCGCAAGTTGTTGCAAAAAATCGTCATCGTGTTGCACCAACTGTACTGCCATTACACTCAGCAGCCTAGCCCCGATGGTGAAATCGGTAGCCACAGCGGACTTAAAATCCGCCGCTTGCTGAATAGGCGGCGTGCCGGTTCGAGTCCGGCTCGGGGCACCAACTCAAGGTTTCAGTTGAGCAGGCTTCCCTGGCCTAGTCTCTTGCCCTCGGCTTCAAGCGCAGGCAAGTCCCCCCGGCTATCGGCTCAAACCTCATGCCACCTTGCGCAGAACGGCCATCAAATGGCTGCCGCGCCACTCCTGGCTGACCACCTGAAACTTCCCCTTGAACCCGTAGATCACCGCCCACGTTTTGACGTCGTCAAAATAGTTCGGGAACGTTTCCTCGGTAATGAAGTTCACGTGTGTTGGATCACAGAATGCGGCCGAGTGCGGATAAGCAGGCGTGAAAGACAAGAAATGACCACCCGGCTTCAGCACACGCCAGACTTCATTCATCAGCTCGATAAACGAGTTTCGACGTGTCGGGGTGTAGATCAATCGAGGAATGTGCTCCAGGAAGTCATAGGCAGTCACGTACTCGAATGAGTCATCAGGAAAGGGAATCGGATCCACCACCAGATCGGCTTTGACGATGTTGGAATCGGCATCATCACGGACATCAATGCCATAAACCTCTGCGGCGTTAAACGGGTTTTTAGGCTTCAAACCGCATCCGAGGTCCAGCGTTTTCGTCATGGCAGGCCACCTTTAGACTGAGAGTTATGGGGGGAGGAGATTGCCCCTCGTTCGTCTCATATGGTGCAAGACTCTGTCGCCGCTGATAGCCTGATGAATCCGGGATTTGGGCGGCATTTCAGCCACCCACTCGCCAGAACGAAAAAGCCCCTTCAACCAGGTTGAAGGGGCTCGGTCTTGGAGGCGCGGGCCGGAGTCGAACCGACCTACACGGATTTGCAATCCGGTGCATAACCGCTTTGCTACCGCGCCAAAAAAGCTGGCAGGAATCCTTGCGAACGCAAGGCACCTGTGAAAAAGGGAAGCCTGTTTACAACACGGCTTCCCTTTAGGATATGGAGCGGGATAAGAGGCTCGAACTCTCGACCTATACCTTGGCAAGGTATCGCTCTACCAACTGAGCTAATCCCGCATATTGCGCGCATTTGGACGAATCCATTTGCTTGCAGCCTTCGCTTTAACAGATGCTCTAGCGTTACCGCTTGCTTTGCTGTTTTGATCACGTTGGTGCGTGATCAGCGAAGAACTGAACTATAGCGCGGTTTTGGCCCGTTTGTCAAATAGGCCAAAACTTTTTTCAGTGTTTCAGCACATCGTTGCTTGTAGGCGACGCTGGTGCGGCTGCGGCTTCAGGCTTGGCCTCAACCTTGGCCTCTTCTTCAGGCAAAGGTGTAGGGGCGCGCTCCAAAGCCACTTCCAAGACCTTGTCGATCCACTTCACGGGCACGATCTCGATGTCGCTCTTGACGTTGTCAGGGATCTCTTGCAAGTCCTTGACGTTCTCTTCAGGAATCAACACCGTCTTGATGCCACCTCGGTGTGCGGCCAACAGCTTCTCTTTCAAGCCACCGATGGCCGTGACCTCACCGCGCAGGGTGATTTCCCCCGTCATGGCGACATCAGCGCGCACAGGAATGCCCGTCAGAGCCGAAACAAAGGCCGTCGTCATGGCGATACCCGCCGACGGACCATCCTTCGGGGTGGCGCCATCAGGCACGTGGATGTGGATGTCACGCTTCTCGAACAACTCGTCCTTGATGCCCAAGCGGGCAGCACGGCTACGAACCACCGAGCGAGCAGCCTCGACCGACTCCTTCATCACGTCGCCCAACTGGCCAGTACGGATGATGTTGCCCTTGCCGGGCATGATTGCGGCTTCGATGGTCAGCAAATCGCCGCCCACCTCGGTCCACGCCAAGCCAACGACTTGACCGACCTGGTTGTCCTTCTCCGCCTGACCGTAGGAGTACTTGCGCACGCCCAGGAAATCATTCAGGTTCTCGTCGGTCACAACCACCTTGCCTGTGTACTGCTTCAGCGCAAAGCCCTTGACCGTCTTGCGACAGATCTTGGAGATTTCACGCTCCAGCGAGCGGACGCCAGCTTCACGAGTGTAGTAACGGATGATGCCGCGGATGGCGCTTTCCGCCACATCCAGTTCACCGTCCTTCACACCGTTGTTCTTGATCTGCTTGGGCAGCAGATACGTTTGAACGATGTGAACCTTCTCGTCTTCGGTATAACCCGCCAGACGAATCACTTCCATCCGGTCCAGCAAAGCAGGCGGAATGTTCAGCGAGTTCGACGTCGCCACGAACATCACATCCGACAAGTCGAAATCGACTTCGATGTAGTGGTCGCCGAAGGTGTGGTTCTGCTCGGGGTCGAGCACTTCCAGCAGCGCCGATGAAGGGTCACCACGGAAGTCCATGCCCAACTTGTCGATCTCGTCCAGCAAGAACAAGGGGTTGCGTACACCCACCTTGCTCAGGCTTTGCAAGACCTTACCGGGCATGGAGCCGATGTAAGTGCGGCGGTGACCACGGATCTCAGCCTCGTCACGCACACCACCCAAGGCCATGCGAACGAACTTGCGGCCAGTAGCACGGGCAATCGACTGCCCCAGCGAAGTCTTACCGACGCCAGGAGGGCCAACCAGGCACAGGATGGGCGCCTTGACCTTGTCCACGCGTTGCTGCACAGCAAGATACTCAAGGATGCGTTCCTTGACCTTGTCCAGACCATAGTGCTCTTCATTGAGCACATGCTCGGCATTGGTCAGGTCGTGCTTGACCTTGGACTTCTTGCTCCATGGCAGGTTGACCAGGGTCTCGATGTAATTGCGCACCACGGTGGCTTCGGCCGACATGGGCGACATCAGACGCAGCTTCTTGAGTTCGGCCTCGACCTTCTTGCGTGCATCCTTGGGCATCCGAGCGGCTTCGACCTTTTTGGCCAACTCTTCGATGTCGGCCCCCTCTTCGCCTTCGCCCAATTCCTTCTGGATGGCCTTGACCTGCTCGTTCAGGTAGTACTCACGCTGAGACTTCTCCATCTGGCGCTTGACGCGGCCACGGATGCGCTTTTCAACCTGCAGGATGTCGACCTCATGCTCCAGTTGCTCCAGCAGCTTTTCCAGCCGCTGAGACACCGAGAACAAATCCAGCACGGCCTGCTTGGCTTCGAGCTTCAGAGGCAAGTGAGCAGCGATGGTATCGGCCAGTCGGCCGGCATCGTCAATGCCAGAAATCGAGGTGAGGATTTCGGGCGGGATTTTCTTGTTGAGTTTGACGTACTGGTCGAACTGCTGAGTCACTGCGCGGCGCAGCGCTTCCACTTCAGGGGTGACCTGAGCTTCAGGCTGAACCGGCACCACTTCGGCAGTGAAGAACTCACCACTGTCGTCGATGGACGTGGTATTGGCACGCTGAACGCCCTCCACCAGCACCTTCACGGTGCCATCCGGCAGCTTCAGCATTTGCAGGATGCTGGAAACACATCCGATTTCGAACATGTCCTCCGCCTTGGGCTCATCCTTGCCGGCAGCTTTTTGGGCAACCAACATGATCTGACGCCCAGCTTCCATCGCAGCTTCCAAAGCCTTGATCGACTTCGGACGCCCGACGAACAGCGGGATCACCATGTGGGGAAAGACCACCACATCGCGCAAAGGCAACAGTGGCAGGGAGATCGGTTCAGAGGGAAGAATGGGGTGTCCTGACATGATGTGGCTCACTTTCTCTGAAACCCAGTTGGGGTCTCACGGACAAAACACAAGGGCACCGGAAAAACCAGAAAAGGGACGGTTTTTCAGCGGTGCCCAATCAAAGCGGACATTGAAGTGCCTGCTCAAGCACTGGCCTTGGCCTGTTCCCGATAAACCAATAAGGGTTTCGCGTTCTCCTCGATGGTGGATTCATCCAGCACGACTTTCTGAACGCCTTCTTTCGTCGGCAATTCGAACATCGTGTCCAGCAGCGACTGCTCCACAATGGAACGCAGCCCACGCGCCCCGGTCTTGCGCGCCAGAGCTTTACGGGCAATGGCAGACAAGGCCGCAGGACGGATTTCCAGTTCCACGCCATCCATGGACAGCAGCTGTTGGTACTGCTTGACCAAGGCGTTCTTGGGTTCGGTCAGGATCTGCACCAGAGCATCCTCGGTCAGCTCACCCAGGGTGGCGACCACGGGCATCCGGCCGATCAATTCGGGAATGATCCCGAACTTGATCAGATCCTCGGGTTCGACCTCGCGGAACACTTCGGAGACTTTGCGCTCGTCCTTGCTCTGAACTTCGGCGGCAAAACCGATGCCGGACTTGACCGAGCGGCTTTGAATGATCTTTTCCAGACCGTCGAAAGCGCCACCGCAGATGAACAGGATGTTGGTCGTGTCGATCTGCAGGAAGTCCTGATTCGGGTGCTTGCGTCCACCCTGCGGTGGAACCGAAGCCATGGTGCCTTCGATCAGCTTCAGCAAGGCCTGCTGCACGCCCTCACCCGACACATCACGCGTGATGGAGGGGTTGTCGGATTTGCGCGAAATCTTGTCGATTTCGTCGATGTAGACAATGCCTCGCTGGGCCTTTTCTACCTCGTAATTGCAGTTCTGCAGCAGCTTCTGAATGATGTTTTCGACGTCTTCACCGACATAACCGGCTTCGGTCAGGGTGGTGGCGTCGGCAATCACGAACGGCACGTTCAACAAGCGAGCCAAGGTCTGGGCCAGCAGGGTCTTGCCCGAGCCAGTGGGCCCGATCAGCAAGATGTTGCTCTTGGCGAGTTCCACGTCGGGCTTCTTGCCGTCGTGGCCCATGTGCTTGAGGCGCTTGTAGTGGTTGTACACCGCCACCGACAACGTACGCTTGGCTGTGTCCTGGCCAATGACATACTGATCAAGGCTTTCCTTGATCTCCAGTGGGGTTGGCAAATCGCTTTTGGCAGGACGAGCCTGCTCGGCTTCGGCTGCCACTTCATCACGAATGATGTCGTTGCACAGCTCGATGCATTCGTCACAAATGAAGACGGACGGGCCTGCGATGAGCTTTTTCACCTCGTGCTGACTCTTTCCGCAGAAGGAGCAGTACAAGATTTTTTCGCTTGATGAGCCTTTTTTCTCGGGCATGGTGCGGCCTGTCAAAGAGTCGGCAAGGTATGGGTTCTGATAATAAGACAAATAGGGCCGTGAACAAGTTCGCGAAGAACCCCGACCCTACCCGCCTTATTGACGCTTTTCCAACACCTTGTCGATGAGTCCGTAGGTGGCAGCCTCGGCTGCCGACATGTAGTAGTCGCGCTCGGTGTCAGCCTGGATCTTCTCCAGGGACTGACCGCTGCGCTCAGCCAGGATGCGGTTGAGCTGTTCGCGGGTTTTCAAAATTTCACGCGCATGGATTTCGATGTCAGTGGCTTGACCCTGAGCACCCCCCAGCGGCTGGTGAATCATGATTTTGGAGTTGGGCAAGGCGAAACGCTTGCCTTTGGCGCCAGCGGCCAACAGGAACGCGCCCATCGAGGCGGCCATACCCATACACAGGGTAGACACATCGGGCTTGATGAACTGCATGGTGTCGAAAATCGACATGCCGGCGCTCACGCTGCCACCCGGGGAGTTGATGTACAGGGAGATGTCCTTGTCAGGGTTTTCACTCTCCAGGAACAGCAACTGGGCCACTACGAGGTTGGCCGACTGGTCGTTGACGGGACCGACCAGAAACACCACACGCTCGCGCAGCAGGCGGCTGTAGATGTCGTAGGCACGCTCGCCACGGCCTGATTGTTCAATCACCATGGGCACCAAGCCCAGGTTTTGCGTATCCAGTGCGCTCATGTGCATCCTTCAGAAAAACCGCCCTGCCCTCGGCAACGCGGCAATTTTTGTGTGTGAAATGATTATGACGTCCAGATCGACCTTGTCGAACGCCGGAAAAAGCGGCGGACTACCTTGATCGTCTTTCCGTTGTTTGCACGCACAAACCAGGGTGCACGAAACAAAAAGCACCTGCATCCCCAAGGGAATGACAGGTGCTTCGAGCCAGGCCACAGGCCCAGCTCAGATCTCCGTCGCCTATCAGGCTTGTTGGCCCATCAGCTCTTCGAAGCCCAGGGTCTTGTCGGTGACCTTGGCCTTCGACAGGATGAACTCAGCCACGTTGGACTCGATGACCACAGCTTCCACTTCAGCCATGCGCTGACGGTCGCTCATGTACCAAGCCACCACTTGAGCGGGTTGCTCGTAGCTCTGCGACAGCTCTTCGATGTGAGCTTGCAGTTGCTCGGGCTTGGCTTGCAGGTTGTTGGCCTTGACCAGTTCAGCCACGGTCAGGCCCAGGCGCACGCGACGCTCGGCTTGAGGCTTGAACATTTCGGCAGGAATCGGAGCCTTGTCGGCGTCTTTGATGCCGCGAGCCTTCAGGTCAGCGCGAGCACCTTCGAGCAGACGCTCGGTTTCAGCATCGATCAAAGCCTTGGGCAGATCAAAGTTGACCACGGTCAGCAGACCTTCCAGAGCAGCAGCCTTGTTACGGGCAGCCACGCGGAACTTCACTTCACGAGCCAGGTTCTTCTTGATGTCGGCGCGCAGGGTGTCCAGCGAACCGTCGGCCAGACCCAGGCTCTTGATGAACTCTTCGTTCACTTCAGGCAGGTTCTGCGCTTCGATCTTCTGCACGGTAACCAGGAAGTCGGCTTCCTTGCCGGCCACGTCCTTGCCGTGGTAGTCGTCAGGGAACTTCAGGGGGAAGGTCTTGGATTCGCCAGCCTTCATGCCACGCACAGCCTTCTCGAAAGCTTCGAGCATCTGGCCTTCGCCCAGCAGGAACTGGAAGCCTTCGGCCTTGCCGCCTTCGAAGGGCACGCCGTCGATCTTGCCTTCGAAATCGATGGTCACGCGATCGCCATCGGCTGCTGCTTCAGCGGCAGGACGTTGAGCGAAAGTACGACGCTGCTTGCGCAGGATTTCGATGGTGCGGTCGATGGCTGCATCGTTCACGTCAGCATTGACGCGCTCGATTTCAACGGTGGACAGGTCGCCGATGGACACTTCGGGATAGACCTCGAAGGTGGCGTCGAATTGGACCTGACCATCAACGGGCTCGCCCTGCTTTTCAGCGATGGAGGGAGCACCAGCCACGCGCAGGTTGGCTTCGGTAGCGGCCTTGGCAAAGGCTTCGCCCAGCTTGTCGTTCAGCACTTCGTACTGAACGGAGTAGCCGTAGCGCTGTGCCACCACGTTCATCGGCACCTTGCCTGGGCGGAAGCCATCGGCCTTGACGGTGCGGGCCAGCTTCTTCAGGCGGGCGTCGACTTCATTCTTGAGGACGTCAGCTGCCAGCGACAGGGTGATGCGTCGCTCCAGCTTGTCGAGGGTCTCCACGGTGACTGCCATGATCTGAACTCTCAGTCTTGATTGATAAGAAACGGTCTGGTGCGCGGGGGGGGACTCGAACCCCCACACCATTGCTGGCGTCAGGACCTAAACCTGGTGCGTCTACCAATTTCGCCACCCGCGCATGGACCAGAAAAATGGTCTGGGCGCAAAAACGCCCAAACTGGCTATTCGGTCGAATCTGTGATTCTAGCTCGGCAATTGGTCAGTTTTGCTCGATTCAAGCATCTCTGCGCACCCTGAACCACGCAGCGTACATTGCAGGCAACGCCAGCAGGGTCAATGCGGTGGCCACGATCAAGCCCCCCATGATGGCCACGGCCATCGGCCCCCAGAACACGCTACGCGACAGCGGGATCATGGCAAGCACGGCCGCCGCCGCCGTTAACACAATGGGGCGGAACCGGCGCACAGCCGCATCCACGATGGCGGTCCACGCCGGCACGCCTTGGGCACGATCCTGCTCGATCTGGTCGATCAGGATGACCGAGTTGCGCATGATCATGCCCATCAGGGCGATCACACCCAGCAAGGCCACAAAACCGAACGGACGACCAGACACCAGCAGAGCCAGCGCCACCCCGGCAATGCCCATGGGGCCGGTGAGGAACACCAGCAAGGCTCGCGAGAAGCTTTGCAGCTGCAACATCAGCAAAGTGAAGGTGATGAACAGCATGACCGGCACGTTCACAAAAATCGAGCCCTGGCCTTTGCTGGATTCTTCTGTGGTACCTGCCTGCTCGATGCGATACCCGTCAGGCATCTTGGCCTGCAAGGCCTGCATCTGAGGCCACAAGACCTTGCTGACGGTCGGCCCCTGTACGCCTTCACGAACATCACCCTGAACGGTCACAGCAAAGTGCCGCCCCTCGCGCCACAAGACGCCCGGCTCCCAGACCATGACGGGATGCGCCACTTGCAAGATGGGGACCATGCGCCCAGTCGCGGTGGGCACGTAGGCGTTACCCAGCGCAGACAGGGTTTCGCGTTCAGACTGCGGCGACTTCAGCATGATGTCGATGGTGCGATCGCCATCGCGGAACTGCCCAATCGGGCTACCCGAAGTCAGCACACGGGTGGCTTGCGCAATGGACTGCGTGGTAACGCCCATGGCACGCGCCTTGGCCTGGTCGACCTGCAGGCGAACGGATTTGACAGACTCATTCCAGTTGTCATTGACCCCCACCATATCGGCATTGGCTCGCATCAAGGCTTTGGCCTCATCTGCCCACTGGCGGACGGTGGCAACGTCGTTGCCGATGACTCGGAACTGCACAGGGTATGGCACGGGCGGCCCGTTGGGCAGCAACTTGGCACGGCTGCGAACTTCAGGGAACTCTGCTGCCATGATTTCAGGTAGCTTGCGCAGCAACACCTCCCGGGTGGCGGCATCAACTGGCAGAACCACCGCCTGGCTGACGTTGCTTTGAGGGAAGATCTGATCCATGGGCAGATAGAAACGTGGCAAGCCCGACCCCACCCAGGTGGTCACGGTCTTGACGCCAGGCTCCTTCATCATCCGTGCTTCAAAACGCTTGGCGACGTCCTCGGTGGTCTGGAAGCTGGTGCCCTCTGGCATCCACAAATCGACCAGGACCTCGAGGCGGCTCGAGTCAGGGAAGAACTGCTGCTGCACGCGAGACATGCCCATGAAACCCGCCACCAGGGCCAGAATGGTCAGGCCAATCGTGATCCAACGGTGCTGAACACACCAGTTCACCAGCGCTTTGAAGCGGGTGTAGAACGGCGTGTCATACAAATCCTCGTCGGCACTGACCTTGGGCTTGGTCTTGAGCAACCATTGCCCCAAGTAGGGCACGAAGTAGACCGATACCACCCAAGAAATGAGCAGCGACGCCGCCGTCACGGCAAAGATGGCGAAGGTGTATTCACCCACACCTGACTGAGCCATCCCGATAGGCAGGAAACCCACGGCTGTGATCAAGGTGCCCGTCAGCATGGGCATGGCGGTCAGATCATAAGCAGCAGTGGCCGCACTGACCTTGTCGTAACCATCTTCAAGCTTGTGCACCATCATTTCGACGGCAATGATGGCGTCATCCACCAGCAAGCCCAATGCGATGATGAGCGCACCCAGCGAGATCTTGTGCAGGCCAACGCCCCAGTAGTACATGACCAGAAAGGTGACTGCCAGCACCAAGGGAATGGTGATGGCCACAACCAGACCCGGACGAATATCGAGGCGCCAGGGCTTGGTGTGCAACCCCAGGCTGATGAAACTCACGGCCAGCACCACGACCACAGCCTCGATCAGAACCTTGACGAACTCCCCCACGGAAGACGACACCGCCTTGGGCTGGTCTTGAACCTGATCCAGATCGAGTCCGGCTGGCAGTTCACCTCGAATGCGTTGCACCTCGGTTTGCAGGTTTTTGCCCAGAGCGATGATGTCACCGCCCTTGGCCATGGAGATGCCAATGGCCACAACGCTCTTACCCTGGTGACGTACGCGAGTCGTCGCCGGTGTTTCATAACCTCTGCGTACCTCGCCAATGTCGCCGAGCTTGAAGGTACGCCCCTGCCCGGTGACAGGGTTGATGAGACGCAGCGGCATCGCGCGCAACTGCTCAACCGACGAGAACGAACCGGCGACACGCATTTGCACGTTGTTGGCTTGACCGGCGTAAACCCCCGCGCTTTCAACTCCGTTTTGCGCGTTGAGCTGCCCGATCAGCTGGCTCATATCGAGCCCCAACTCGGCGAGTCGGTGCTGAGAGATCTCGATATAGATCTTCTCTGGCTGGACGCCGAACAATTCAACCTTGGCGACAGACGGCACCCGAAGGAGCGCTGAGCGCACCTGCTCGGCGTGCTGGCGCAGTTCCTCATCCGAGAAACCATCACCCGACAGGGCAAAAATGGACCCGTATACATCGCCGAATTCGTCATTGAAGAACGGGCCATACACCCCCTGCGGCAGGGTATGGCGCATGTCGTTGACTTTCTTGCGCGCCTGATACCAGAGGTTAGGAATTTCCTTGGGCGGAGAGGAATCGCGCACCTGCAACAGGGTCAAAGATTCGCCCGGCTTGGTGTAGGAGCGAATCTTGTCTGCATAGGGCACCTCTTGAAGTGTGCGCTCGATCTTGTCCGTAACCTGCTCGGCCACCTCTTTCGCCGAGGCCCCGGGCCAATAGGCACGAACCACCATCACACGGAAAGCAAAAGGCGGGTCTTCGTCCTGCCCCAACTGGAAATAGGAAGCCACCCCCAGCAGCATCAGCACCACCATCAGGTAGCGTGTAAGGGATGGATGTTCGAGTGCCCAGCGGGACACATTGAAGCGTTGTCGGCCTTGTGCCGACCCGGTTTGTTCAGGCGTGCTCACGTACCAGTTCCTTCAACCATCAGGACTTGTTGCCAGCTTGGGTGGGCTGCTGATAGCGACGCACCTTTTGTCCGGGATTCAGAACATGGGCACCTGCCACCACAATCTCCTGCCCCGGCTTGAGGCCCTTGGTCACCAAAACGACATCGCCTACGATGTCTCCTGTCGTCACCACCTGGGGCTGCACGGTGTAGGTCTGCGGGTCTAGGGTCCAGACGACTGATTTGCCCCCGCGTTCGGCAACGGCATGCAGAGGCACGCGAACGCCTTCGCGGTTGTTCAATGCGGCAAGCACCTTGACGCTGGCGGTCTGCCCCAACTCGAAGCCGTCGGTACCCACGTCAGCCTTGACCTGGAAGGTGCGGCTCACAGGGTCAGCTGCCGCAGCCATTTCGCGGATCGTGGCGCGCACCCACCGATCCGTTCCCCACGCGCGAACCTCAACCGCATTCTTTTTGCCAACCAAGGCACGCGTGGATCGGGCCTGACTTTCGGGTACGGCAAAAACAGCATCGCGGGGCCCATTGAGTGCCAGGACAAAAACGGGTTGCCCCGGCGCCACGACCTGCCCAGGCTCCACATCCACAGCGGTAATGACCCCCGCAGCAGGCGCCGTGAGCGCGGCGTACGCAGTCTGATTACCCTGAACCCCAGCTTGGGCTCGCGCCTGCTTGAGAGCGGACTCGGCAGCCTTGGTCATGGCGGCATGACGCTCCAACTCCGCTGCGCTGATGAAACCTTGCGCTTTCAACTCGGTGAAGCGCTTGAGGTCTGCCGCAGCCTGAGCCGCGTTGGCCTCGGCAGCAACGACCCCAGCGCGAGCGGCCTCCTGCCCCAATTGCAGATCTTGCGGATCCAATCGAGCCAGCACCTGACCTTCCTTGACCGACTGCCCCAGCTCCACGTTACGGGCAGACACCTTCCCCCCCACACGGAAGCCCAGGCGCGACTCTTTGCGCGCATGGATATCGGCAGCGAACTCACGATCCAGGCTCCCCCCTGTTTCGGACAACACCACTGTTTTGACCGCCCGAACCGGGGCCTCGGCTACCGGGGCCTTCCCGCATCCAGCCATCGAGGTGATGACCGCAGAGACCACCGCCGCCAGGGCCACTTTTTGCCAGCGTGAATTCGTCATGTCCTAACTCTTGTTGTTGGTTCAGCGAGCCGACATCCTAACTGACTCGCGGGTCAGTAATGTATGCACCCTGCCACGCCCTGTCAATTCAACTATTGAGACAATAGCGGCTGACGTTTTCCTATTTCCCATGTCCGACCACAGCCTCGCCCCCCAGAACACTGGGCTACACCAACTCCCCCCACTTGGCAGCTCGCTGTATTACGCGCTCCACATGGTCCCTTCGGCGCACAGAGCCCTGATGCGCGACTGGTGGCATTGGTGGCATGAAATCAGCTCGATCCCCTTCAATGTGCAAGACCCCGGCGTTGCCGAGGCCAAGTTGACCTGGTGGGATCAGGAAATCCAGCAAGCCAGCGGAGGCCAGGCAAGCCACCCTTTGACGCAATCGATGTTTTCCGGCCGCTCCGCACAGGGGCGTGAGGCGCGCCTGCCCGAACTGCCACTGTGGCGCAGCCAGATCAACGGACAGATCAACCTCGTCCACCAGACCCGCTGGCTTGATGCCGCCTCACTGGAATTGCACGTAGACCAGACCACAGGATCTGCCGCCGAGGGATGTGCGGTGATCCTGGGGGCCCACAGCCCGCAAGCCAGGCAAGCCGCACGCAGCCTGGGAATCGGCTGGCGCCAGATTCATCAACTGGCGCGTCTGGGGCAGGACGCCAGAGCGGGCTGGGTTCATGTGCCCGTCAACGTGCTTCAGGAGCACAACGTGAAGGCCCACGAACTGACAAAGCCCGCGCCCCAAGCCGGCCCCAACTTCCCCAAGTTGCTCGACTCCCTGAGCGCATCAGCCTCCAGTCGCATCAAAGACGCGTTACAGGCCATTCGGAAACTCCCACGAGCGGAACGCAAAGCGATGCGTCCGCTCGTCGCACTCAGCTGGATGCAACTCGCCTTGCTGAGAGAAATCCAGAACAGCCAGGACCGAATCCTGCACGAACGTCTGCTGCTCACACCTCTCAAAAAATGGTGGATCGCAACCCAGGTTCGGATCGGCTGGCTGAGCTGAATCAGCGACCGAAAGGCGCCGCCAACGGCTCCCCGATGAAGAGCCCCTGCTGGGGCCACTGCACGCTTTTCCAATAAGCCTCAATGGCCGTGGCCCCACCGGCATAAAACAGCAACAAAGCCTGTGGGTGCGGAAACTTCTGCAAATGGGCACAGGGCTCGCTGGTGGTACCGTAAGAGGCCGTCGCACCCGCATCAATCCAGGCCAGTGCGCTCATTTGTCCCAGTGGGTTGTCGAGCATCCCGCCAAATGAGGTGAGGTGGTCGGCCAAAGCGCCGGGAACAAATTCGACAGTCGACAAACCATCCACTCGATCTCGACCGGTCAGGTACATCAGCACCCGATCTGCTCCGACCAGGGCATCAACCTGATCGAGGTGCACATCAAGCCCGAGGGATGGCACCCGCCCCTCCGGCGGGAACAGCACCTGTCGGCGGCTGCGTACCGCATCTGATGTCGTCACAAAGTGCACATTGACCGCCGGCGCCCCCCTGAGGCCCAGCGTGCCGTCAGATTTCACACCTCGATCGATCATTGCCTGCGCCTGCCCGGCATCGCGCGCAGCCAGCAGCATGGACAGGCGCTTGCCGTGGTCCTTGTAAGGCTGACTGCTTGATGAACCAAAGTAGGAAGACACACGACTGGCCGCGCAAGTCTGCTTGCACAACTGCGCGTCAAACCCCATGGTCAGGGCGCCAGTGATCGAATTGCAGTCCACTGCGTAGGGCGCGCGCCAAGCCAGCGCCAGCGCCTGCACTTTGGTGCCAAAAAAGGCATCGACCTTGGTGGCCAGTTCCTCGAACTCCGCACGCGTCAAAACAGATTTGACTGGCAACGCCAATCGCAACACGTGATCTGGATCGATTCCGCGAGCCTTGATGTAGTACTCGCCAACCTGAACCGAATACGGGTCATCGGTGTTGATCACCACCCCAAGGTCATTGGCTTTCAATCGCCCATACACCTTCTGCACGGAAGCCCATCGCCTGACCAGCACCGGCGCTGATGGTGCCGCCGCGGGCGCCACGGCGGCGACAGCCCCGCCCACAACCCGATGCGTCTCATCGGCTGACGGTCTTTGGGCCCCAACGAGCATCGACGCGCAAGCCAGGCCCAATCCAGCGATCCATTGAGGCCAGCACTTCAACATATTCTTCATAAACGTCAGGAAATTCCTCAATGCATACAAAGGGCACCCGGAATGGCACTCAAGCCCTGGATTATTTCGCCGATTGAGCGGGGATCCCATCTACCAAAATGGGTTCTCACTGAGGAAAACCCCGATGAGTGATTCCACTGCTTCCACTTCGATCCAGGTTCTGAGCCGAATGTTCGCCTTGCTCGACACCCTCGCCCATGAAGGCGATGCCGTGTCGTTGAAGTCGATCAGCGAACAAACTGGACTCCACCCCTCTACGGCGCACCGTATCCTCAACGATCTCGCCGTCGGCAGACTGGTTGAACGATCAGGCCCAGGCAGTTATCGACTGGGTCTGAGGCTTCTCGAGTTGGGCAATCTGGTCAAATCCAGACTGGACGTGCGCGATCTCGCTGTCAAGCCCATGCAGGAGCTGCACAAACTGACCGCTCACCCCGTTTCGCTCTTTATTCGTCAGGATGACGATGCGCTTTGCATTGAACGCACCGTCGCCGAGCGAAATGGCGTGCAGGTCACGCGGGTGATGGGGCTGCGCGTGCCACTCACCGCCAGCGCAGCAGGTAAGACCTTGTTGATCGGAGAGTCAGGCAACGCACTTGCCAGCCTGGCGTCAGCTCAGAACACCCGACTGGAAGGTCTGCAGGCTGAACTGAATGCGATTCGCCAGAACAATCTGGCTCACGATGGCGATGGGCATGACCCAGCCATTCAGATGGTGGCGGCCCCGATTTTCAACGACCTAGGGGAAGTGGTGGCCAGCCTTGCGCTCAATTCGCCTGTGAGTCGCCTGACGCCCGAATGGAGTGAAGCCCTGAAAGGCTCGGCACAACGCATCTCAACACAAATGGGCTGGCAGGCACGCTGAAAGCGGCCACAAGCCCCAAAAAGAAAGGCCTCCTTGCGGAGGCCTTTTTTCCTGGCCAGATCGATCGCAGGCCAAACGGCACTGCTGAGACCTGGGAACGATCAGGATGTCGTCTTCTGGGCGGCGAAGCCACTGACCGCGTTGCGCTTGGACGCCACTTCGATCCAACGACGCACGCGCTCGGCATCCGCCTGACGCGAGTATTTCCCGGCGGAATCCAGAAAGACCATGATGAACTTGCGCCCAGCCATGCGTGCCTGCATCACCAGGCAACGACCCGCTTCGACGATATAGCCCGTCTTTTGCAGACCGATGTCCCAGGAAGGGCTGCGCACCAGGCTGTTGGTGTTATGGAACTGAACCTGACGCGACCCGACACGGGCGGTGTATTCATGAGACGTGGACAGCTCGCGAATCAGCGGCTGCTGATAAGCAGCCTTGACCAGAACCGCCAGATCCTTTGCGCTGGACTGGTTGCGGCTGTTGAGCCCAGTTGGATCAACATAGCGGGTGTCAGTCATACCCAAGGCGCGGGCCTTGTTGTTCATGGCCGTGATGAAAGCACTCAGGCCACCGGGATAGGTACGCCCCAGTGCGTGAGCTGCACGGTTTTCCGACGACATGAGCGCCAGATGCAACAATTCGCCACGTGTCAGCGTGCTGCCTACGGCGAGACGAGAACTGCTGTTCTTTTCCGTATCAACGTCTTCGGCAGTGACCGTGATCATCTCATCCATCGACAGTCGCGCATCGGTGATGACGGTCGCCGTCATCAATTTGGTCAGCGACGCGATGGGCAATACCGCCTCAGAATTCTTGGCAAACAAGACCTCGTTGGTATCTTGGTCGACCACCAAGGCTGCGCTCGACTTCAGATCGAGTGGGTCATTGGTGCGATGCAAGCCGTACAGCTGGCCAAAGGAAGCGCCAGAGGCGCCCGATGCCGCCGCCATGCTGCTGGAAGGCGCCGTAGCGACTTTGCCGGCCAGCAGTGCAGGCGCATTGACCTCGACGGGTTTGAACTCAGGCACCGCCGCGGCAACCGGCACGTAGGCTGCGCGAACCACGCGACCGGGACGAGCGGCTTTGCTCACCTTGCGAGCGGGAGCAACCGCCGCTTTGCGAACGGCGACAGGCGCCTTGGCACGGGCTTTGACAGGGGCTTTCGACTTGGCAACGGCGCGGGGCTGAGCCTTCGCCCGGGTTGCTGCTTCAGCAGTTTGCGCCGGCAGAACCAGACTGGCCGACATCACCGAAGCCACAACGACTGCCAACCAGTTATTTTTAAACTTCATGCGTGTCACAGATACAGCCCTTTCCTTACACGGCAAGTGTAACAAAAATGCGCACAAGATCAAGGACTTACGCGCTTTTTGTAAAGTGAGCTTGCCGATTTCGCCCACGCTTCAGGGTCAACCCTGAGCCGCCACCTTTTCCGAATCGCTGTACAACTTATTCAACGCAGAGAGATAGGCTTTGGCTGACGCGACAACAATGTCAGGATCGGCCCCGACGCCGTTGACCACACGCCCACCCAATTGCAGACGCACGGTCACTTCACCTTGAGATTCTGTGCTTCCCGAGGTGATGGCATTCACGGAGTAAAGGACGATTTCTGCGCCACTTTTCACGACAGCCTCGATTGCCTTGACCGTCGCATCAACTGGGCCATTGCCCTCACTGGCCGACTTGTGCTCTTGACCGCCAGCAGCGAAGACGATTTCAGCCTGAGGACGCTCACCCGTTTCGGAGCGCTGAGACAAGGCCACCAGGCGGTAATGCTCCTGCTCGCTGGTGACGCTTTCGTCACCCACCAGAGCAATGATGTCTTCGTCGAAGATTTCGCTCTTGCGATCAGCCAGTTCCTTGAACTTGGCAAATGCGGCGTTGACTTCGGCTTCCGATTCCAGATGGATGCCCAACTCTTCCAGGCGTTGCTTGAAGGCGTTGCGACCAGACAGTTTGCCCAGCACGATCTTGTTGGCGGCCCAGCCCACGTCTTCTGCGCGCATGATTTCGTAGGTATCGCGAGCTTTCAGCACGCCATCCTGGTGAATGCCTGAGGCATGAGCAAAGGCGTTGGCCCCCACCACAGCCTTATTGGGCTGAACCACAAAGCCCGTGGTTTGAGAGACCAGCCGCGAAGCCGGCATGATCTGAGTGGTGTCCACCCCAACGTCCAGGCCAAAGTAATCGCGACGGGTCTTGATGGCCATGACCACCTCTTCCATCGCGCAGTTGCCGGCGCGCTCGCCCAGGCCGTTGACTGTGCACTCGATCTGACGAGCGCCGCCGATCTTGACGCCAGCCAGCGAGTTGGCCACAGCCATCCCCAAGTCGTTGTGGCAGTGAACCGACCAGATGGCCTTGTCAGAGTTGGGCACCTTCTCGCGCAAGGTCTTGATGAAGTTGCCATACAACTCGGGAATGGCGTAACCCACCGTGTCAGGAATATTGATGGTGGTGGCCCCTTCGGCAATCACGGCCTCGCAAACGCGAGCCAGGAAGTCGATTTCGGAGCGGTAGCCGTCTTCAGCCGAGAACTCGACGTCAGCCGTCAGGTTGCGGGCGAAACGCACAGCTTGCTTCGCCTGCTCCAGGACTTGCTCGGGAGACATGCGCAATTTTTTCTCCATGTGCAACGGACTGGTCGCAATGAAGGTGTGAATTCGCCAGGAGTTAGCAGCCTTGAGCGCTTCAGCAGCGCGGGCGATATCGCGATCGTTGGCACGGGCCAGCGAACACACGGTCGAATCTTTGATGACCGATGCGATGGCCTTGATGGCCTCGAAGTCGCCATTGGAGGCAGCAGCAAAGCCGGCTTCCATGACGTCGACCTTCATGCGCTCGAGCTGACGCGCAATGCGCAGCTTTTCTTCACGCGTCATGGAAGCGCCAGGCGACTGCTCGCCGTCGCGCAAAGTGGTGTCGAAAATGATGAGCTTGTCGGTCATGATGATCTTTCCTGAAAACAAAACGGCCCGCGGGCTATGGTGCTAGCGGGCCGTGATGCGGTACTACAAAGTACAGACGTGTGCGATCAGCGCGCCCTTGGCACTCCTAGGAGTAGTAGAGGGAAGTGGCTGAAATTCGTCATGGAGAAAATATAACACGGTGCTTCGGCCTGAAAACCGGCATTAACACTGGAAAAAACTATCAGCGATGTAGGCCGGCTTCATCGGGCTCGTCGGTGGAGGTGGAAATCACGCTGACGGGCTTGCCCTTCATGCGCTTCCACACATACACGCCATAACCCGACAGCCCATAAAACACGAACACACCGAACAGCACGATGGGCGGATGAATCGTGATCACGGCAATGCCCAAGGCGATGGCCACGACCGCAATGAAGGGCACAGTGCGGCGGAAGTTCACATCCTTGAAGCTGTAGAACGGAACGTTGGTGACCATGGTCAGGCCCGCGTACAGGGTGAAGCCAAAGGCCAGCCACACCATCCACGGCAGTGATTTGGCGCTTTCACCGATGTCGGTCACGACCCAGATCAACCCCATCACCAAGGCCGCCGCTGCGGGGCTGGGCAAACCTTGGAAGAAGCGCTTATCGACCACGCCAATGTTGGTGTTGAAGCGAGCCAGACGCAAAGCTGCTCCGGAGCAATAGACAAATGCGGCAATCCAGCCGGCCTTGCCCATGCCTTTGAGTGCCCATTCATAGACGATCAGGGCTGGCGCCGCGCCGAAGGAGACCATGTCGGACAGGCTGTCCATTTGCTCGCCGAAAGCGCTCTGGGTGTTGGTCATGCGCGCAACCCGGCCGTCTAGGCTGTCGAGCACCATGGCGCAGAAAATGCCGATGGCGGCCTGCTCGAACCGACCGTTCATGGCCATGACGATGGCGTAAAAGCCACCGAATAGCGCAGCCAGGGTGAACAAGTTCGGCAGGATATAGATGCCTTTGCGACGCGGACGAGGCGCATCATCGACATCGTCGATCAGGACATCGGCGGCCCGGGGGGTACCGCTTTGAGAAAGATTGTGATCACTCATGTTGTAGGCAGGGTCGCCAATATGGTGGTGGTGGCAGAGACTTTGTCGCCGGGAGCCACATTCAGAACCGCATCGGTGGGCAGATAGATGTCAACGCGCGAGCCCAGGCGGATGAACCCAAAACGCTGTCCGCGCATCAAGGTATCGCCCGGTTTGACATGACACAGTATGCGTCGGGCGACGAATCCAGCGATCTGCGCCAGCGTCACGACGCGACCATGGGAGTCAATCACCAGCGCATTGCGCTCGTTGTCCGAGGAGGCGCTGTCGAGGCTGGCATTGAAGCAGCGACCGGGATGGTAATGCACCTGTCGCACCACACCGTCGACGCTGGCCCGATTGGCATGCCCACGAAACAGCGTCATGAGAACACTGATCCGAACGGCATCGCGTTGGGCATAGGGGTCGTGAGCCGGTTCAATTTTGACCACGCGACCATCGGCTGGCGACAACACGGCGCCCGGCAAGGCAGGCACCGCGCGCGGCTCTTCGCGGCCGCGGTGAATCACCCAGGCCAGGGTGAGCCAGGACAGCGCGGCCAACCAGCCAGGGCCGGCCAGGAAGGTGACGGCAAGCGCAGCAGCCAACGCGAGCGTGAGATCGGGCCAGCTGTCTCGCGCCGCCGGAGGTAGCGAAAGATTCATCGTGCGGCGGAGGATACCTCATGCGAAGACGCCTGACGCACCACCCTTTGCGGGAAGGGGATGTCGACCCCCAGTTCGTTGAGGGTACGCAAAACGGCCATGTTGACGTCTGAACGCACGGACATTTGCCCATTTTCAGGGTCAACGATCCAGAACGCGATGGTCAATTCCAGGCCGTCTGCCGCAAAGGCACTGAGGTGTACTGCTGGCCCTGGGTCTTGCAGTACACGAGGCACCTCAGCGATGGCGGCTTTCAACGCAGGAAACAACGTATCCAGTTGGGCCCCGTACTCGACCTGCACGACGGTGGTCAACATGAGCTTGGTGTCGGCCAGTGAGGCGTTTTCGACACGCTGGGTCATCAGCACCTCGTTGGGCACGATGGCCTCGCGCCCCCCCGAGGAGCGCAGCACGGTGTAGCGGGTGTTGATGTCGGTGATGCGGCCTTCAAAGTTGTCGACCTTGACAAGGTCGCCAATGCGCAAACTGCGCTCAGCCAGGATGACAAAGCCACTGACGTAGTTGGCAGCGAGCTTTTGCAGGCCGAAACCCACCCCCACACCCACAGCCCCGCCCAACACGGACAACGCGGTGAGATCGATGCCGGCCACAGACAGGGCCATGATCAAGCCCAGGGTCAGCAAAAGGGCTCGGATGGCATTGGCGGCGATTTTGCGCAAAGACAGGTTGTCCCCCGCCCCCTTCAGCAGCCGCGACTCAATGGCCGAGGACAAGGACAAGGACAGAATCAAAACCAGTACCGCGCTGAGTGACCCCTCGATGAGGTTGCGCACCGAGACTCTGGATGCCCCCAGCTTGAAGGTGATGGCATCCAGTTCCTCAAGAATGAGAGGCAAAGCGCCAGTGATCCAGAGAACCGTTCCCAGCCAAGCCAGCCAGGACACCGTTCGCTCGACCACCTTGACCGCCTGCGACGCAGGGAAGGCTGCCTTGAGAACCTTGACGGTGAGCCGAATGACTGCCAAAGACACCAACACCGGAATGGCGACTCGAAAGACCGCCATCGGCAATTCGTCGATGAAGACACGCCTGAGCCCAATCGACAAGAGCAAGGCCAGCACGGGAAACAGCACGCCGTCGACCACATGCTCACCAAACCATACCGAGCCGGCCGAAGACTGGCGCCCCCGCCAGAAACGCACCACCAACCAGGCTAACCCGAGACAAACGGCCAACAGGCCCGCTTCGATCAGGGCCGAGCGTTCGTGCAGATGGCCCCATAGCGCCGCCAACTCATCGGCGGTCAGGGGGCGAGTCGAATGGTCGGGTACAGATGTCATTCAAAAAGCAGGGCCAACCCGAGGACGGGCTCAGCCTTCGATCAAGGTACGGACATGGGCCGCCACACTGCGGGCCAGGGAGCTGAGGTTATACCCCCCCTCCAGGCAAGACACGATGCGGCCGCTGGCGTGGCGGTTGGCGATTTCCATCAATTTTGCCGTGAGCCAGACGTAGTCCGATTCCACCAGCCCCATGCCGCCCAAATCATCTTCCTTGTGGCCATCAAAACCCGCGGAGATGAAAATCATCTCGGGCTGGAAATGGTCCAGCCTATGCAGCCAGTAGGCCTCGACCACTTCGCGTACGGTTTTGCCATCACTGCGTGCAGGCAGGGGCACATTCACCATGTTGGCGGCAGCGCATTCAGCTCCGCTGAAAGGGTAGAACGGATGCTGGAAGAAACTCAGCATCAGGACTCGGTCGTCACCGGCAAAAATGTCTTCGGTGCCGTTGCCATGATGCACGTCGAAATCGACGATGGCCACACGGCTCAAACCTCGCACATCCAGGGCGTGGCGAGCCGCCACTGCCACGTTATTGACGAAACAAAACCCCATGGTGTGGTTGCGCGGCGCGTGGTGACCGGGGGGCCGGATGGCGCAAAAGGCGTTGTCCAGGCGCCCGTCGATCACAGCGTCAGTGGCCGCCACAGCGGCCCCGGCCGATCGCCACACGGCCGATCGAGTCCCAGGACAGGCCCAGGTGTCGGGGTCGAGCGCCCGGGTGTCGCCGGTTTCCTCCAGCTGCCGCAAAAAATCATCCAGGGTGAGGATGTAGTTGAGGTCGTGTGCCAGCGCCAGATCAGACTGCGCGACCAGTGGGACCTCTTGAGGAATCATCAAGGCATCCAGGCCCTGTGCCCGCAATTGATCTTCAATGGCGCCGATTCGCTCCGGGCACTCGGGGTGGCCCGCCCCCATTTCGTGAGACAAACAATCGGGATGTGAGAAATAGCCTGTTGCCATGGGTCAGAAAGGGGCCGCACGCGTAGCCGGTTTGGGTTATGGTGGCGAAATGCTTCGCAACGACTTGCACAACGTCATGGCGTCTGGCGCCACCTCCGCGCACAAGGCATCTCAGATTGTTCAGCTCATTGATCAGGTTAGCACGATCATTGTGGGCAAACGCGATCAGGTCACCCTGAGCGTGATCTGCCTTCTGGCTGGAGGGCATCTGCTGATCGAGGACGTTCCCGGTGTGGGAAAGACCACGCTGTCTCAGGCCTTGGCCCGGTCTTTGGGTTTGAGCTTTTCACGGATTCAGTTTACGGCTGACCTCCTGCCAACCGACTTGATCGGGGTCAGCGTCTATGAACGACAGAAAGAAGCTTTCGTCTTTCATCCAGGACCGGTTTTTGCCCAAGTGCTGCTGGCCGATGAAATCAACCGAGCAGGCCCCCGCACGCAGAGTGCTTTGCTCGAAGCCATGGAGGAGCGGCAAGTCTCGGTCGAGGGGGAAACCCGTCCACTGCCCTCGCCTTTCTTCGTGATCGCCACGCAGAACCCTTCGGAACAACTGGGTACCCACCCGCTACCCGAGTCGCAACTGGACCGATTCGCCATGCGACTGTCGCTGGGCTACCCCGAGCCGGCTGCCGAGCGCGCCTTGCTGACAGGCGAAGACAAGCGTCTGTCGCTACAGCAGATTCGACCATTGATGAGCCAGACGGAATGGCAGCAATGGCAAGACCGAGTCTCAGGCATTCACGTATCTGACAACCTGCTGGACTATCTGCAGGCCTTGCTGACAGCCACCCGCGATGGCAGTTGGTTTGCCCAGGGGCTCAGCCCCCGCGCCGGACTGTCGTTGCTGAGGCTGGCCAAGGCCCGAGCCCTCGTACTTGGACGCGGGCATGTTTCCCCCGAAGACATTCAAGCCTTGTGGGTTCCCGCCGTGGCGCACCGCTTGATGCCTCTGCCCCAAAGTGGCCGCAGCGCAGCGGCTCAAGCCCGCGTGCTGCTGGAGTCGACGCCGGTTCCATGAGCCAGCCCACAGCAAACCAGCGTCGAGCAGACCAGCCCGGCTGGGCGCAACCCTGGCATGTTTGGTGGCGGAATTGGTGGGAAGCCCGCCTCCCCCGCCAGGATCAGCTCACACTGACTCAGAAAAACCTCTACATCCTGCCCAGCAAGGCTGGATGGGCATTTGCTTGCGTGTTCATGGTGTTGTTGCTGGCGTCCATCAACGAGCAGGTCAATTTGGGCTATGCCTTGAGCTTCATGCTGGGCGGCGCTGCCCTGGCTGCGCTGTACCAGACGCATGCCAATTTGCACGGGGTGTCAATGCGCTTGCTGCCCCTGCGTCATGTGCATGCCGGCGACGTATTGAGCCTGCAGGTGGTGCTGAGCAACCAGCATCGCAAGCAAGGTCGACTGGGCTTGCTCATTACCGCAGGCCCGCGAGCACCAGAGGGCACACGACAGGGGCCGGGCTGCCCACAGGATGTGGAGCTCGCACCCGGCAGCGACTCGACAGTGGAGTTGGACGTGGCCACACACCAACGCGGCTGGCTTGTGATTCCTCGCATCACCATCGAAACGCGATACCCGCTCGGTCTCTTTCGAGCTTGGGGCTATTGGCGCCCCCACGCACGAGCGCTGGTCTGGCCCGCTCTCGACCCCCATGCACCGCCCTTGCCAGACTCCATCGGGGCACAGCAGTCGGAGGCAGCCAGAGAACACGCGCGCCATGCTGAGTCCATGCCCGAGGGCTTGCGCGACTACCGACGCGGTGACCCTCTGCGCTGGATTGCCTGGAAAAAGTCCAGCCATGCGCTGGCCTCCGGCAGCGGTCTGGTCACACGAGAGGCCATTTCTGGGCGAACGCCTGACCTGAAGCTGGATTGGCATCTCACGCCCGGCCTGCAAGGCCTGGCAGTGGAAGCTCGCCTGAGCCGACTGGCCACCTGGCTACTGGAAGCAGAACAGCGCGCGCAGGAAGAGGGTCAGTTGTATGGCCTCGTCCTGCCGGATCAGGTCATTGAATGCGACCGCGGACCGCGGCATTTGCGGCACTGCCTGGATACCCTGGCCATGTGGGGGCACAAATGAGGGCCACACGACCGGCATTGGCGCTGAGCCGGGAAGGCCGCGACACGCTCTGGCTGCTGGCGGTGCTGGCTTTGAGCATCTACCCACATGCGGGCCATTTGCCTGGGTGGTGTCTGGTGGGCGTGACCGGCGCACTGGCATGGCGAGCCCACCTGGCGATCAATGATGGCGCCCTGCCCCCGCGTTGGACTTTGCTGGTGGCGCTGGGCATCAGTGTGGCCCTCACCTTTTTGAGCTTCAAATCGATTTTCGGACGTGAAGCAGGCGTCACGCTGGTGTCGGTACTGGCGGGCTTGAAAACTCTCGAGTTGCGCGCGCGTCGCGATGCCTTCGTGATCACCGCGCTGGGCTTCTTCCTGATCCTGACGCAGTTCCTGTTTTCTCAGAGCATTGTGACGGCGCTCATGATGGGCCTGGTGTTCTGGGGGTTGTTGACCTCTTTGGTGCTGGCGCAACGCCCGCTGTATCGTCCCACCATCTGGTCGGCCATGAAGGCGGCAGGCAAGACCATCTTGATGGGGCTGCCGGCGATGCTGCTGCTTTACCTGCTGTTTCCTCGGATCGGACCATTGTGGACGGCACCATCAGATGCCCAAGCCAGCATTGGCTTGTCGGATCAACTGACCCTGGGCCATGTGGCCGAACTGGCACAAGACGATGGCATTGCCATGCGCTTGAAGTTTTCGGGCCTGGTCCCCGCCCCAGCACAACGCTATTTCCGTGGCCCCGTGCTCGAGTTGTTCGATGGTCGCAACTGGGTGACTCGCAAGCCCATGGGGCAACATGCGCCAGCCGACTTCGACCTGAACGCTGTCAGAGTGCAGGGAGACCCCATCGAATACGAAATGACCTTGGAGCCAACTCGGCTCAATATCGTGCCGGTCCTAGAGGGCACCCTATCTCTTCAGGCCAACACCTTGGGCATCGGGGCCCCCACCCGGCAAGGACTTCTGTGGTCAACGCCGGCACCCGTTCGGGAGCGAACGCAATGGGCCGCGCAGGCATGGCCTCGGTTCGAGTCCGGGCCTAAATTGCCGTCCCCTGAATTGGTCGATTTGCTGCAACTGCCTCCAGGCCTCAACGTACGCACCACCCAATGGGCTGTGTCATTGCGCCGATCGTTCGATAGCGCGACGTCTCCCAGAACCCTGTCGCAGGCGGTGATGAATCACATTGCGTCTCAGGGCTACTCCTACACACTGAGCCCCGGCGACTCCCCCACCAACGACGACGGCGAGTTGGAGCGCAACCTGATCGACCGCTTCTGGATGGACCGCAAAACGGGCTTTTGCGAACATTTCGCCACGGCTTATGTGGTGGTCATGCGGGCTATGGGCGTGCCCGCGCGAGTCATAACCGGCTATCAAGGCATGGAGCGCAACACCGTCGATGGACTCTGGGTGGTACGCAACAACCACGCTCATGCGTGGGCAGAATTCTGGCAACCCGGCGAAGGCTGGGTGCGCGCCGACCCGACGGGGGCGGTTTCACCCGACCGCATTCAGCTCAGCCAATCGCTGCCTCGCCCAAGGCAAGGTTTGGGCCGGGCCCTGCCCCCGTTCGACTCGCCGCTGTTGAAACATGCCAAAGCTTTTCTCGAAGCCAGCAACCACCGCTGGAACGTGTGGGTGCTGGAATACTCCCGCGGACGGCAGTTGGAACTGCTGGAGAACTGGGGCTGGAAGTCGCCAGACTGGGTCGCGCTGATTCGCTTGTGCGCCACGGTGATGGCCGCGCTCAGTGCGCTGGGCATCGGCTGGCTTTGGTTGAATCGTCCCAAACAGGCTCGCACGCCTTGGCAAAAATACCAAAACCGCATCGACCGGGCTTTGCGAGACTGCGGCCTGCCTGCCCCAGAGAACAGCCCCAGCCCCGCACCGGCCCTGGCGTGGCATCGACGCCTCAGCGCCTGGTCAGGCAACTCGGCCGAATCGGATCTGGTTTTCCAACTGCTGGAGGAACTGCAGGCGCTCGACGCCCTGCGCTATGGGCCGTCTTCGCCCCCGGGAGCCAACATGCGAGAGGTCAAACAACGAGTTGCCCGAATCGAACAATGTGCCCGCCAATGGCGTCAGATCAAAGCGAGAGGGCAAACTCGGGCACACTGACTGCTCTGCATCTGCCCCACTGTCTGATTCATGCCCCGCACTCATCTGCGCCGCAGCCGCTACCGATTAGCCTCCCTGACCAGCCTGGCTCTGACACTTTTGCTGAGCGCCTGCGCCTCGAGGCAAGAGACATCCAAAGCCCCAGGTATCAATGAGGGCGCATCAGTCCCCTCGCCTTCGACGCAAGATGGCACGCCGACGCCCCCGGCACTGACCATGTCCCCAACATTGTCGGTTCGCAGTAAAAGCCCACCGCGCAACGGCTCAGACTATGGTCAACGCGAAGACGCGAGAGCTTTATCGCAAGCGCTAGCGCAAAGCCTGGGCATGCCCCCCGAGTGGGTCTGGAATCAACTCTCGCAAGCCCGTTATCGAGAAACGGTGACTCGACTGATCATGCCCGCCGCCAGCAGCACGGCAAAAAATTGGGCGGCCTACCGCAGCCGATTTGTCGAACCGGTTCGCATTCGTGCGGGGCAGGCGTTCTGGAAGGCTCAAGCAACAGAGCTCAAGCGCGCAGAACAGCAATTCGGTGTCGCCGCATGGGTGATCGCCGGGGTACTGGGTGTTGAAACCATCTATGGACGGCAAACCGGCAATTTCCGGGTGCTGGATGTGCTCGCCACACTGAGCCTGGACTTCCCCAGCGGCCGATCAGATCGCAGCGCATTTTTCCGCAAGGAACTCGGAGAGTTTCTGAAACTGTGCCAGGAACAAGGTCTGGACCCCCAAGCTGTTCAAGGCTCCTATGCAGGCGCCATTGGCTGGCCTCAATTCATGCCCAGTTCAATTCGTCGATACGCGATAGATTTTGACGGCGATGGCCGCATTGATTTGCAACGCAGCCCAGTTGACGCGATCGGCAGCGTGGCCAACTACCTGGCTGCGCACGGTTGGCGAACAGGCGAGCCAGGCTACTTCGAAGTGACGCCCCCCACCGATGCGAATGCTCTGGAGAAACTGCTGGCCCCAGATATCGTTCCGACCTTCACGGCGGATGAAATGCAGGCCATGGGAGCCGTATTGCCGCGAGAAGCGCGAGAACATTCCGGCAAGCTGGCGTTGGTTCAATTACTCAACGGAAACGACACCCCCACCTTGGTCCTGGGAACTCAGAACTTTTACGCGGTGACACGCTACAACCAGTCCAGCTATTACGCCCTTGCCGTGATTCAACTCGGCCAGACAGTATCTGCGCCATAGCGCATTGTGGAATAAGCGTGCTCGAGAATTTTTGCTTTTAATTGCCACACGGGCAATTTTCCAGTTATTGGCCAGAGAATGGGGGCTTGCAGAGTATTTCGTTGCAAGCCCAATTTTTTTGTGTATAGAATTCGGCCTCGGCAGTCATCGGAATGCAGCGCGGGAAATTCAACTCGCACCCCTGCCGTGAAGACACACCATAAAGTATTAGCGCCCCGCCGGGCAACAAAGGACACTCCATGAGCAACTACCAGGACCTTCTGGCAAAAAAGGCAGCATTGGAAAAAGAAGCTGCTGATCTGGAAAAGCAGTTGCAAGATGCCCGCCGTGCTGAACGTGCCGGCGTGATCGCCCAGATCAAATCCCTGCTGGCTGAACACGGCCTGACCGTAGCCGACTTGGGCCTGAAGACCACCGGAACCGGTAAAGCCGCCGGTACCTCGGCCAACGCTGGCCGCAAGGTTGCCCCCAAGTATCGCAATGCTGCCACCGGCGAAACCTGGACAGGTCGTGGCCTGCAGCCGAAGTGGGTTCAAGCCGCGATTGCCTCCGGCAAGAAGTTGGAAGACTTCGCCATCTGAGTCGTTGAAACTCTTTGCCACCAACTGGTGGCAACAAAAAGGCCGGTATCCCTACCGGCCTTTTTTTACGCAGATCTCGTCTTCACTGCTTGGACTCTGGCTTGAAGTCGCCTGCCACCCCTATGACAAACTGCTCAGGACGCAGATAACGCTTCAAGGCGGCGTTTACCTGCTCCAGCGTCAGCGACTCCAAGGCCGCGTCGACTTTGGCAGATTCAGCAAATGTGCGCCCCAGGTACAAATTATTCGCAAGCCCCCCCGCCAAACGCACATCCTGTGCTCGGCCGAGGCGCCTGAAACTCAGCAAACCCTTTTTACCTGCTTCGAATTCCGCCTGAGTAAACCCCTGCGTCACGGCGCGGTCCACTTCTTCACGGAAAGCTTTCTCGACCTTGGCGCGATTTTGAGGCGCGAAAATGGCCGCCGCCATCCACTGCGAATTTTCCTCAAAGGAATTCCATTGCACCATGCTGTAAACGTTGTATGACAGCCCCTCCTTTTCGCGAATGCGATTCCACAAACGAGAATCGCCGCCACTGCCCAGGAGATGATTCGCCAACATGAATGCCGGGTAATCGGGGTGCCGATCATTCAAAGGCAAAGCCAAGGACACTGTCATCGCGGCATTTTGCTTGTCAGGCGTGATCAACTGAAGTCGAACGGGCTCTTCCTTGATCAACGGGTTGGTTACCCGGGCCACGGGCTCGTTCTTGGTCCAGTTTGCAAATGCGGCATTCAATGCCTGCTGCACCGCAGACTGGTCCATGTCTCCCACCGCCGCAAACTCGCCTTGCGCCGCTGAAATGAATCGATCGTGGTATTGCTTGATAGCAGCCAGATCCACCGCCTTCCAATCGGCCACCATCTCATCAAAGGTACGGGCATAGCGCACATCCCCTTTGGGATACGGATTACCGTGGCGCGACAAAGCCTCATCAAGCACCGCAGAAGGTTCCTTGCGTTGCTCTTCAATCGATGCCAATGCCTGGGTTCGAACCTCTTCCAATACATCCCCCGGCCAAGCCGGCTCGCGCAGTAACTCACCCACCAGAGAAATCAACTCGGGCAAATGTTCCCGCTTGGTCGACAAACTGACCAGCAGACTGCCTGACACCGCGTTGATCGAGACCTGTGCCTGCAAAGCATCGAGCTTGTCCTGAATTTGCTGGCGACTCATGCGGGCTGTGCCCTTGTCCAGCAATGCCGCCATCGCCGAAGGCACTTCCCCCCAGTTCGCCAGCGACTGCTCGGTACCGAACCGCAAGGTCAAGGTGGCTTTAACGGCCTGCCCACGGGTGGCCTTGGGCAGCAATGCCACCTTCACGCCAGATCCAACCTGAAAGCGAACCGTGCGCGCATCGATATTGGCGGGACTGGCGTCAAAGGCCTCTGCCTGCTGGCCTGCTGCCTGGGGCTTGAAACCCTTGAATTGCGCGGACACATCCACCCGCTCAGGCTGTGGCGCACGCACCGGCGACGGTGTCGGCACGTACTGCCCAAGGGTTCGGTTAGAAGCAACAAAGACCTGATTGGCGACCCTCTGCACATCGGCCAAATTCATGGCCTTCACCCGGTCACGCAGCAGGAAAAACAAGCGCCAGTCGCCTTGCGCCACAGATTCCGACAGCGCTACGCCAACGTGCTGCGGATCCGTGAAGCCGGCTTCCCATTGCTTGAGCCACTTGGCTCGCGCGCGATCCAACTCTTCTTGGGTGATGGGTTCGCGGGCCACCGACTCGATCACATCCAGCATGGCCTGACTGGCTTGGGTCGGATCCTGACCGGCGGCCAATTGAGCGCCAAGCAGCATGAACCCTGGATCAGCCAACCCCTCCGAAAAACTGAACACGCCTGCAGCCAACTGCTTCTCAGTCAAGCGCTTGTGCAAACGCCCGGAGGGCGACTCACCCATGATCAGGCTCAGCAACTCGACAGCGGCATAGTCAGGATGGGCACCCGGCACCACGTGGTAGCCAGCGTACAGCAGGGGCACCCCACCCACACGACGAATCGTGACCGAACGTTCGCCATCTTGAACCGGGTCCAGGGTATACAGTTCAGGCAAGGGGCGCTTGGGCTTGGGTATGGCACCAAAGTACTGCTGAACCCATGCCAGCACCTGCTGAGGCTTGAACTTGCCCGAAACAATCAGTGTGGCGTTGTCCGGCTGGTAATACTTGCGATAAAACGCCTGCAAGTGCCCAATGTCGACCCCTTCAACGTCGGTCCGCGCGCCAATGGTTGACTTGCCATAGTTGTGCCACTGGTACATCGTGGCCACCGTTTTTTCAAACAAGATGCGACCGGGGTCGTTTTCCCCCATTTCCATCTCGTTGCGAACCACTGTCATTTCACTGTCCAGATCTTTTCTGGCAATGAAACTGTTGACCATGGCGTCGGCCTGCCACTCGAGATACCAGCGAAGGTTCTCGTCGTTGGCCGCAAAGCTGGCGAAGTAATTCGTCCGGTCAAACCAGGTGCTGCCGTTGGCGCGAAAGCCCCGGCGGTTGAACTCGGCCCAAACCTGCGGGTGTCGAGGCGAACCTTTGAACAGCAAATGTTCAAGCAAATGGGCCATGCCGGTCTCGCCATAGTTCTCGTGGCGAGAACCCACACGGTAAGTCAGATTGACGGTGGTCGTGGGCTTGGAGTCATCTGCAATGAGCAACACCTGCAGCCCGTTGGGCAAACGGTATTCGCTGATGCCCTCCACCGATTGAACCGGTGCACTGAGCGCACCGCCACGCTGCACGACCGCATTGGGCGCGGCGGCAAGCACTGAGGGCACCACCCCCATGCTCAAGGCCGAAGCCAGGGCCACCCACAACAAAGAACGCTGACCAGAAAAAGTTTTGGGCATACAACCAGATCGGTATGGAAGATACCGCTGAGTGTATGCCCGCCCCCGAATAGTTCCCTACACAGGGAATGACCTGCTTGCGTCAAACCGCAGCCGATCGAATCCAATTAGCCCTTACTTCGCAGCAGGCGCCGTCACCTTGGGTGCCAGCATGACGCGTGTTTTGCCCCCCGTGACCACCAGAATCACAGCATCTCCTGGATTGAACACTTCGGTGCCCTTGGCTTGCACAATGGCCTTGCGCTCACCCGAAGCCATTTGCAGCAGGATTTCGTAGGCTTCCTCACGCGTGCCGAAACGCTCCACAGCATTCCCCACTACGCCCCCCACTACCGCGCCCAAAACGCCCGCCGCAGCAGAACCACGCCCATTGCCGCCCACCGATGCATTCCCGCCAATGGCGCCCACAATGGCACCCGTCGCGCCACCCACGCCACTCTGACTGCCTTCCACCGCAACCACACGCACATTCAGCACCACGGCGTCTTGCACCTGCGAAAGGCGCTGCGCGTCTTCAGGCTTGATCACGTCAGGGCTTGTGGTGGAACAGCCTGCGGTCATCCATGCCAGACCACCCAGCAAAGCCGCAAGACACAGTTGACGATATCGGTTATTCATTTGAGAGCTCCTCCAGCGTGAAACAGCAGCCGCTCACTTTAGCGCAGCCGCTGCTGAACACACGTTGGAGTCACTCATCCATCCCGAGTTCCTGAATCTTGCGGGTGATGGTGTTGCGCCCAATCCCCAGTTTCTGCGCCGCTTCAATTCGCCGGCCCCGGGTCAACTCCAGAGCGGTGTGGATCATTTGCGCCTCGAATTGGCGCGTCAGCACGTCCCACACATCGGTCTGTCCCGACTCCAGTCGTGTACGGATATCGCGCTCCAGATCCGGCAACCAACCCGGGGTCGAAGCCAAGCCACCGCCAGCAGACACCCCCAAGGCGCTCGCAGGAGCTGACTCAGGCGCTGCTTCAGGCAAGCCGCCCGAATCGACCTCCACCACATCACGCACTGCTGCAGACACAGGTACCGATGACGCGATCTCACTCAAGGGAGCGTTACGCGCAGCTTCAGGCGTTGCTCGCCCCTCCAGCAACTCCGGCGGCAAATCCTTGGTTTCAATCACCTGGGCCGGCGCCATCACCGTCAGCCAATGGCAGATGTTTTCCAACTGCCGCACGTTGCCGGGAAAATCGAAACCAGCCAATTTAGCCAAGGCCGCGTCAGAAATGCGCTTGGCCTCTACCCCCAGGTCTTTCGCGCTCTTTTGCAGGAAGTAGCGCGCCAAGGTGGGAATGTCTTCCCGGCGCTCACGCAAAGCTGGCAAGCGCAGGCGGATCACATTCAAACGATGGAACAAGTCCTCACGAAACACGCCTTGGCGAACCCGCTCTTCCAGATTCTGGTGAGTGGCCGCAATCACACGCACGTTGCTCTTGAGGGGGTGATGTCCCCCAACCCGATAGAACTGCCCGTCGCTGAGCACCCGCAGGAGGCGGGTTTGCAAGTCGAATGGCATGTCGCCGATTTCATCGAGGAACAAGGTCCCCCCATCGGCTTGCTCGAACCGGCCGCGTCGCATGGTTTGCGCGCCGGTGAAAGCGCCTCGCTCGTGACCAAACAGTTCCGACTCCAGCAAGTCCTTTGGAATGGCCGCGGTATTGATGGCCACAAACGGCCCGTTCCCACGGGGGCTGTGCTTGTGCAACGCCCGCGCAACCAACTCCTTACCCGCGCCCGACTCACCTGTGATCAGCACGGTCACGTTGCTCTGGCTCAAGCGACCAATGGCACGAAACACGTCCTGCATGGCCGGGGCCTGGCCCAGCATCTCCGGCATCTGGGTCATGCGCTCGTCTGACACATCTTCGCGCACTGACTCATCTACCGCGCGGCGAATCAACTCCACCGCCTTGGGCAGATCAAACGGCTTGGGCAAATACTCGAATGCTCCCCCCTGGAATGCCGACACTGCACTGTCCAGATCGGAATAGGCAGTCATCACAATCACAGGCAGCCCGGGCAGCCGCGCCTTGACCTTGCTGAGCAAGTCGATGCCAGAGCCCCCAGGCATGCGGATGTCAGACACCAGCACCTGTGGTTCGTCATTCTCCAGCGCTGCCAGCACATCGCGCGGATTGGTGAAACTGCGGACCGGCAGATCCTCTCGCGTCAAGGCCTTTTCCAGCACGAAGCGAATGGATTGGTCGTCATCAACGATCCAGATGGGTTTCATGTGAGCTCTGAGTTAAAGCCCCATCGTCCACGAACGACAAGTCAATTTCAGGGCAAAGGTATCAGGATCTTGAATACCGTCTGACCTGGCTGACTTTCGCATTCGATGGTGCCGTGGTGCTGTTGTACAAAGGTTTGAGCCAAGGTCAGCCCCAAGCCTGACCCGCCCTCGCGCCCCGACACCAATGGGTAGAAGATGCGATCGCGGATCGACTCCGGGATTCCCGGACCGTTATCCTCGATATGCAAAACCAATGCCAGCCTGTGCAGTTCGCGGTTGATGGTGACCCGACGCGCCACGCGAGTCTTGAAAATCAACACCGCGTCGCCGTCCTGAATGCGATCGACCAAGGCCTGCGCCGCGTTGTGCGCGATGTTGAGCACCGCCTGAATCAACTGCTCACGATCACCCCGGAACTCAGGTACCGAGATGTCGTAGTCGCGAACCACCTTCAACCCTTTCGGGAACTCAGCCAGGATCAACGACCGAACGCGCTCACATACCTCATGAATATTCACGTCGCCCACCATATGGGGACGGCGATGTGGTGCCAGCAAGCGATCCACAAGCAATTGCAGCCGGTCTGCCTCGTGAATGATGACCTGGGTGTACTCGGTCAGAGACTTCGACTCCAGCTCCATTTGCAGCAACTGCGCTGCACCACGAATCCCACCGAGAGGGTTCTTGATTTCGTGAGCCAGGTTGCGAATCAGTTCCTTGTTCGCCTGCGCCTGATCCAGCGCACGCTCCTCGCGCTCCTGCCGGGTCTTTTGCTCAACCTCGACCAGTTCGATGATGACCAGGCCGCCATGCTCCAGTCGTGTCACGATCGCCTGCACATGCAGGGACTCCGAAAAAACATGCGGGTGCCGCTTGAGTTCGGCTTCAACCCGACTGGTCGCATAGTCGTTGCGAGACACGGCAGAGACGACATCGCGAAGCAGCGCGGGGTCTGTGAACCAATCGAAAATCGACTCGCGCAACACACTACGCCGAGACAGCCCCAAGACCTCTTCAAAGGCGGCGTTCACGAACAGACACTGGCCGTCGGGCTCCACTACCATCACCATGGTGGCGAGGTGATCGAAGGTATCCAGCCCCGCAGGCAGCAACCTTTGCACCTCGGCTGGATCGACGTTGGACACGCCACGAACCATGGGGGCCTGACGCCCCCCCTTCACCGACTCCTGACGCGCCATCTCACACCTTACTTGTTACTCAACTCACGCCGCAAGGCCGCCACATCAGCCTCCTTGCGCGTCAAAGCGGCCTTCATTTCAGCCACGCGATCCAGATACTTCTGGTTATTTCGTTCGTCACCCCTGCGCTCGGGCTGACCGTTGTTGTATTCCTTTTGCAGCGCCGCCAAGGCCTCTTCGGCCTTCTTCAACTCGGCCTCTAGAATGCGTTTGGCATCGGCATCACGCACCTTTTGCTCATCAGATGAAACCTTCTCGCCGGGAGAAGCTGCGCCACCAGTCTTGGCCGCCGCTTTTTCACCGCGGGGGGCCACCGATTGAATGACCGTGATGGGCGCGCCTTCCAATGTGCGACAGCCCTTGTCAGACGCCTCCTTGGGCGACAAGGAATCGGTATAGAGGTTGCCCGGGCAGCGGTAAACCGGCTTTTCCTGCGCAATTGCCTGGCCACAGGCCACAGCAAGCAGCCCCACCGCGCACAGCGCCCGCCAAGCAGTCGGAGTCATCCACGCCGTCATCAATCGAGGACTATTTACGCTTTGCATATTCGAGTTCATTTGCAGTCACCAACAAAAACTGACGCCATAGTTGACCAGTATGCCTGCAAGCCTGTCGATTCAGTCATCCGACAAATGAGCGGAAACCAGAGGCGCATTCGGGTTTGACATCGCCTCATCCATTTTCAAACAAAAAAAGGGGCAGCTTTCGCCGCCCCTTTTCTGCACCAGGTGCCGAATCCGAAATTGGATTACAGGCTGTAGTACATGTCGTACTCGACAGGGTGAGTCGCCATACGGAAGCGAGTCACTTCTTGCATCTTCAGATCGATGTAAGCGTCGATGTATTCATTGGTGAACACGCCACCCTTGGTCAGGAACGCGCGGTCGGCATCCAGGTGCTCCAGGGCCTGATCCAGGCTGTGGCACACGGTTGGGACCAGCTTGTCCTCTTCTGGAGGCAGGTGGTACAGATCCTTCGTAGCGGCTTCGCCCGGATGGATCTTGTTTTCCACGCCATCCAGACCAGCCATCATCAGTGCAGCGAAGGCCAGGTAGGGGTTGGCAGATGGATCGGGGAAACGTGCTTCGATACGACGGCCCTTGGGGTTAGCCACGTAAGGAATACGGATCGAGGCCGAGCGGTTCTTGGCCGAGTAAGCCAGCTTCACTGGGGCTTCAAAGCCAGGCACCAGACGCTTGTACGAGTTCGTACCAGGGTTGGTGATGGCGTTCAGAGCACGAGCGTGCTTGATGATGCCGCCGATGTAGTACAGAGCGAATTCGCTCAGACCAGCGTAGCCGTCGCCAGCGAACAGGTTCTTGCCGTCTTTCCAGATGGACTGGTGAACGTGCATACCGGAACCGTTGTCACCCACGATAGGCTTGGGCATGAAGGTAGCAGTCTTGCCGTAAGCGTGAGCCACGTTGGTGATCACGTACTTTTGCAGCTGCAGCCAGTCAGCGCGCTCAGTCAGGGTGCTGAACTTGGTGCCGATTTCCATTTGGCCCGCGTTGGCCACTTCGTGGTGGTGCACTTCAACTGGAATGCCCAGGCTTTCCAGGATCAGGCACATTTCCGAGCGCATGTCTTGGCCGGAATCAACGGGAGGCACGGGGAAGTAGCCGCCCTTGACGGTGGGACGATAGCCGGAGTTACCGTGTTCGTACTTGGTACCGGAGTTCCAGGCGCCTTCTTCCGATTCGATCTTGAAGAAGCAGCCGGACATGTCGTTGCCCCAGCGGATCGAGTCGAAAATGAAGAACTCTGGCTCTGGACCGAAGTAGGCGGTGTCACCCAGACCCGAAGCCTTCAGGTAGGCTTCAGCGCGCTTGGCCAGCGAGCGAGGATCACGCTCGTAGGGCTTGCCGTCGTGCGGATCGATGACGTCGCAGGTCAGGATCAGGGTGGGCTCTTCGAAGAAGGGATCGATGTTGGCGGTGTTGGGATCGGGCATCAACAACATGTCAGATGCTTCGATACCCTTCCAGCCGGCGATGGACGAACCGTCGAAGGCATGGCCCGAAGTGAACTTGTCTTCGTCGAAGTGGGAAACGGGCACGGAAACGTGCTGTTCTTTGCCACGGGTGTCGGTGAAGCGGAAGTCAACAAACTTGACTTCGTTGTCCTTCACCAACTTCATCACGTCGGCGACGGTCTTATTGGCCATCAGATGCTCCTAGCAGAAGGCTTAAGTGAATGCGAGAAGTTGAGTTGAGTCTGTTTCCAGATCAGAAACAGCGCGCAGTGTAATAGCAGAAAGCGTGCCGAACCCGGTATCTTGATCAAGGAGCCTAAGAATCGTGAACAAAATCAGGCGACATCAGAGGAAACGCGCGCACTGAGGCGCCGCCAACACCATCAGCCCGTGATCAACATCAGGCACGGGACGCCCCCACAAGCGCACCACATCAGTGCACAAACAGGATTCATTGCATCAACGCACCAACACAGGGCCAGTTGATGCACCAATTTCGATCAATCCTTGCATCAAGGCCTCAAAGGCCTGCTCAAGGCTCTCGTCCGGCCCCTTCACGCCCAGGTCGATGTGTTTTCCGTATTGGGGGTGATCAACGCTGGGCAGGCTGAATACCTTGATTCCAGGAAACCGTTGCTCGACAGCCTCCATCAACGGCGACAGACGAGACTCCAGACCATCGAACACGATGACCGATTTTTCTCGCCATACCGGTTGGGCCTCCACACCGGTGTGGCAATGATCCAAAACCCATTCCATCATGGGCCACGCCATGACCGGGAAACCTGGCAGGAAATGCACTCGCCCCCCGATCGAAAATCCAGGAATGCGGTTGTACGGGTTGGGAATCAGCGTGGCACCGATCGGCAAGCGCCCCATATTCAGGCGCCGTTGAATTTCCGGGTCCGATTCGACAAACGGCTTCCCCTCCTGCGCCGCCATCTCCCGGCTTCGCTCCAGAATGAGTTCTGCTGCCTCCGGATGCAAAACCAAAGCTTGCCCCAAGGCGTTTGCAGCACAGGCGCGGGTATGGTCGTCTGGCGTGGCACCAATGCCGCCGAACGAAAAAACGATGTCATCGCTTTCGAAGGCCGCCTTCAGTTCACGCTGAATCAATGCGGGGTCATCGCCCACATAGCGAGCCCATGACAAGGCAAAACCTCGTGCAGAGAGCAACTCAATCGCCTTGCCCAAGTGCTTGTCTTGCCGGCGACCACTCAGGATCTCGTCGCCAATGATGATGACACCAAACCCCATGATTCCCTCTTACTCCAAGCGCGTTACTCGTCGTCGCCGCCGAGGACACCGCCCAGCAGACTGCCCGCCCCCAAGCCACCCAACAGCGACCCCTCTTCGCGCTGCCCCCCACCGGTCTGTGGTGCCGCTGCGAAGATGCGAGAGGCCAGGCGAGAGAACGGCAGGCTTTGCAGCCAGACGTGCCCCGGACCGGTGACGCGAGCCAGGAAAACCCCCTCGCCACCAAACAACGCGGTCTTGATCTTGCCCACGTACTGAATGTCGAAATCGACATTGGGGGTCATGGCAACCAGACAGCCGGTGTCAACCAACAACGTCTGGCCAGGTTGCAACTCGCGGCGAACCACGGTGCCCCCGGCATGAACAAAGGCGAGTCCATCGCCTTCAAGCTTTTGCAGCACAAACCCTTCGCCCCCAAAGAAACCTGCACCCAGTTTCTTCTGGAAGGCAATGCCCAGAGAGACGCCCCGCGCGGCACACAGGAACGCATCCTTCTGACACAGCAGCGTGCCCCCCAACTGTTTGAGGTCCATTGGCAAAATTTTGCCGGGATAAGGTGCAGCAAATCCCACCCGCTTCTTACCGGAAGCCTGGTTGGTATAGATCGTGGTGAACAGGCTCTCCCCTGTGATCAGACGCTTGCCGGCTCCCAGGAGCTTCCCGAACAGACCGCCGCTCTGCTTCGCGCCATCACCAAAGACCGTATCCATTTCGATACCGGCGTCCATGAACATCATGCTGCCGGCCTCGCCAATCGCCGCCTCGCCGGGGTCCAGTTCGACCTCGACAAACTGCATTTCCGAACCTTTGATCTCGTAATCGACCACGTCCATTGCCATTGCGAATTCCTCTTTCACAGGGTCTGTCAGCTGAAAGCATGCATTGTGGCTGACTTCATTCGCCCTGCGGCGACAATGGCAGCATGACCAAATTCGATGTTGTGATTGTGGGCGCCGGTGCGGCGGGTCTGTTCTGTGCAGGGGTAGCAGGCCAGCGGGGCCTGTCGGTCTTGATCGTGGACCATGCGGAGCGCGTGGCCGAGAAGATCCGCATTTCTGGCGGCGGCCGCTGCAACTTCACCAACCGCGAGGTGACTGCAGCCAACTTTCTGAGCGAGAACCCCCACTTCAGCCGATCAGCCCTGGCCGGCTACACCCCACAAGATTTTCTGGAGTTGGTCGCACGGCACGGGATAGCCTGGCATGAGAAGCACAAAGGGCAACTGTTTTGCGACCGACGCAGCGACGACATCATTCAGATGCTGCTCAAGGAATGCGAGGCGGGTGGCGTAACCCGATGGCAACCCTGCGGCGTACGCGAGGTACGCCGAACAGAACTCGGTTTCGAACTCGACACCGATCGGGGCGCTGTTCAGACTCCCCAATTGGTCGTCGCTACCGGCGGTTTGGCTATTCCGAAAATTGGCGCCACCGACTTCGGCTACAAACTGGCTACCCAATTCGGACACAAGGTGATCGACACACGCCCCGCCCTGGTCCCATTGACATTCGAGCCACAGACCTGGGCCCCTTGGGCCGCACTGGCTGGCATCGCTCTGGAAGTCGACATCCAGACCGAAACACATTACCCCTCATTGACCGGAGGCAAGCGCAAAGGTGCAGCCACGGCTCGCTTCACTGAGGATCTGCTTTTCACCCATCGAGGCCTGAGCGGGCCAGCCGTGCTGCAAATCTCCAGCCATTGGCAGGCCGGCAAACCCATCAGAATCAACCTGACCCCCACCCGTGAGTTGGCCAACCTGTTGAAAGAGGCCAAGACCGGCTCTCGCAAGCAGTTGTCGACCACTTGGAACCAGGCCCTGGGACAAGACATTCCCGCCCGGCTGGCCGACACCTGGTTAGACCAGGCCTCCCTGCACACCCCCTCTCTGACCCCGCAATCGGCCATAGCCGAACTCAAAGACAAAGACCTTGAGTGGCTGGGCCACAGCGCGAACGACTGGCACCTCACCCCAAACGGCACCGAAGGCTACGCCAAGGCCGAAGTCACAGCTGGGGGGGTGGATACCCGCGAGCTCAGCTCCCAGACCATGGAAAGCAAGTTGGTGCCCGGGTTGTATTTCATCGGCGAAGTCATGGATGTCACAGGCTGGTTGGGGGGCTACAACTTCCAGTGGGCTTGGTCCAGCGCCATGGCTTGCGCTCGGTCACTGAATACCTGAGCCTAACCCCGTTAAGATGCCGCCTATGAGCACCACACATTTCGGTTTCGAACAAGTCGACGAGTCCAGCAAAGCACAACGCGTTCGCGGCGTGTTTGACTCCGTCGCCAGTAAGTACGACATCATGAATGACCTGATGTCGATGGGCATGCACCGTCTCTGGAAGGCCTACACCATCGCAGCCAGCGGCGTGCGCGAGGGCCATAAGGTTCTGGACATTGCCGGCGGTACAGGCGACCTCTCTGAAGCCTTTGCCAAACGCGTCGGCCCCAGCGGCATGGTCGTGCACACCGATATCAATGAAGCCATGCTGCGCACAGGGCGAGATCGTCTGCTCAACACCGGCGTTGCGCTGCCCACCACCCTGTGCGATGCGGAAAAGCTGCCCTTCCCCACAGGCACCTTCGACATCGTGACCGTGGCATTCGGGCTGCGCAACATGACGCATAAGGATCTGGCTCTGGCCGAGATGACCCGCGTTCTGAAACCAGGCGGCCGCCTGCTGGTTCTGGAGTTTTCGAAAGTGGCCAAACCGCTGGAGAAGGCTTACGACTGGTATTCCTTCAAGGTCCTGCCCCGTCTGGGTCAACTCGTTGCCGGCGACTCAGCCAGCTACAAGTACTTGGCCGAGTCGATCCGCATGCATCCCGATCAGGCTACGCTGAAGTCGATGATGAAAGCGGCCGGACTCGGCCACGTGGATGTCCACAACATGACGGGCGGCGTCGTCGCCCTTCACATGGGTATCAAGTGCTGATGACTGTTTGATCAGTCCGCTGAAGCGCCCAGCAGGCTGGCCTTCAGCGTCCTATCGGCTGGGCGCTCCCCCAGCCAGATGCGCATCACACCACGAAAGAAGTCTTCCCCAGGAATATCACGGATCACGGGTTTGCCGTTTTGCGACACAGTGGTGCCCTGATTGGGGATGTACTCCAATTTGACAACGGTTCCTTCGCGCACATCACCAGAGCTACGCATGGCTTTGGACATTTCCCCCACGCGGGTCTTGATGGCAGCCCACTCTGATGAACTGGCGTTGTCTTCCACGCCCATCACCAAGGCGTCAGTCAGTCGATGCGCGTCCACATCGCGCAGCAGCACCACTTGAATGCTCTTGGGGCCCGGCGCATTCAGCAAGGCCTGCACAGAGGTCTCTTTGCGCGGCACATAAAGCCCGACCACATAGACCTTCATGATCATCATCTTGCGCAGCCCTGCACCACTGAGTTGCAGTTGCTGACCGTTGAAGTTGTACCAGTCCTCGAACTTCACCCCGGCGACTTCCTGCACAGCATGAGCCGGCGCACAGACCATTGAGGCCAGCGCAAGACTCAAAGACAAGGTCACAGCCTTCATCACCTTCATGAGAATTCAATCCTTGATCGATGCGATCGGTAAACCAACTGCAAACGAACCGCAGTCAGTAAAAGCGTATCTCAACGGCCTACCCCCTTTAGTTGTGAGGGCATGATCCGTCTTCGTTTCCTTGAAGGATCGCCGAAGCTGGCCACCCTCATTTCCCTGAACACACGTCGATTCCCAGCACACTCTCGAGCTTCACTCCGGAGGGCTGGCACCAACTTAGACACACGATGTTACAGAGGAAGAGCGCGCGACGGCCGGCGATCGCGTTGCTGCATGAGCGACCACGCGAGGAGTTCGTGAAAAACGTGACGATGTCACAGACGAACCGTGGCGTGATTTGCACAAAACCTGCAATCGGGCGCGAGCCGAACAAGCAATGCAGGAACGCCAGAAACACGAAAGGGTCAGCAGTTTCCTGCTGACCCTCGTGAACTTCTATGGTCGGGGTGGCGGGATTCGAACTCGCGACCCCTTGCACCCCATGCAAGTGCGCTACCAGGCTGCGCTACACCCCGACGAAGACTTAGACTATAGCATGCTTTTTGAGTTTTTCAAGCGGTTTCAAAACCACTCAAGCAAGCAAGTCGCGAATTTCCAACAATTCCTCTCTCAACGAGACCAAAGCCTCTGCATCCAGACGGGACAGATCCAGCTGCGGCCCCGTCAGCATCGCCTCGGCTGTCGCCGCAGCGTGAGACGCCGATTGCAAGGCACGCGCAGCCACACGCATTTCAGCAGAGGCGGTTGCCGCCACCAAACCAGGCACAGCAACGTCCTGCAAATCGCCGTCGTCCAGGTCCTCGTCCAGATCAACCGCGACGCCTTGATGGCGCCCGCCGTGTTCTGCCAGCTGGTTACGCGCCCCACTGATGGTGAAGCCCTGGTCGTACAGGAGCTCTCGAATACGACGAATCAGCAACACTTCGTGATGCTGGTAATAGCGGCGGTTGCCCCGTCGCTTCATGGGCTTGAGCTGCACAAACTCCTGCTCCCAGTAGCGCAGCACATAAGGCTTGACCAGGCAAAGCTCGCTCACTTCACCAATGGTGAAGTAGCGCTTGGCAGGAATAGGAGGCAAACCGCTATCTACACGATCCATGAAAGATCCAGTGGCACCATGCGGTGCCCAGATTCGGGCCACACAGACCAGTCATGAAGCCATGATCAGTCTGTGCGGCAGCGCGATCTCCGATTCAAAACCCTTTGAAAATCAAGGAGATCGCCGCGAGGTCCAAGACTTTACTCCAACTCTTCGTCGGCGGGAACATCCCCTTGCACCATTCCTTTGAGTTTCTGACTCGCATGGAAGGTGACCACGTGGCGAGCGTTGATGGGAATTTCCTCGCCCGTACGCGGGTTGCGCCCTGGACGTGGCGCCTTGCGTCGAATCTGAAAGTTGCCAAAGCCCGACAACTTCACATCTTTGCCCTCAACCAGAGCCTCATGCACCAGGTCGAAGAACGCTTCAACCATGTCCTTGGACTCACGTTTGTTCAAGCCAATGCGCTCGAACAAGAGCTCGGACAACTCAGCCTTGGTGAGCGTCGGGGTCTCGATGGATGGCAGAAAAATGCCGTTTGCCGGCGCGCTTTCGGTCATATTTACTTCCCCTACCGTCAATCAAGCACGCACACGGCCACCCACGGCCTGCCCCACCGCATCGATCACCTGCTTGATGCATTGATCAATGCGCTCGTCGTTGAGTGTCTGCTCGTCGTCACGCATCTCGATCCGCACCGCCAGGCTGCGCTCGTTGTCTGCCATGCCGGCCACAGGCGCCTTGGGCTTGTAGATGTCAAACAGGCGAGCACCACGCACCAGACCATCGGTCTTCGCGCCGGTGATGGCCGCAATGACCGCGTCGTGAGGCGTCGTGTCAGTCACCACCAGCGCCAGATCGCGGAAGACCGACTGCATCTTCGGCACGGAGGTGAAGGCAGGCACGGCCCGCTGAGTCAGCACTTGGGCATCCAGTTCGAACAAAACCGGGGCCTGAGGCAAGTCGTAGGCTTGACGCCACTTCGGATGCAATTCCCCTACAACGCCCACCACGGCACCGTCAACCAACACATTGGCACAACGACCGGGATGGAATGCAGGATGCTCTGCGGCGACAAACGTGGCCTGACGAGGTGCCAGCAAAGCTTCCACGTCGCCCTTGACATCAAAGAAGTCAACCTGTCGAGCAGACACGCCCCACTGCTGCGCATCCGCTGGGCCATAGGCCAAGCCAGACACGCGCACGGGCTGATCGAAGCCAGCGACAGTCTGGTTGCCGTCCTGCACCGATGCGTCGCGCTTGAAAACACGGCCCAATTCGAAGACGCGCACGCGGTCGGCCTTACGAGCCAGATTGGTCCGCAGCACTTCCACAAGGCTGCCGATCAGGGTGGAGCGCATCACGCTCAACTGGCTGGCGATGGGGTTCAGCACGCGAATGGCCTGGGTGTTGCCCGCAAAATCGGCTTCCCAACGCTCTTCCACAAAGCTGAAGTTGATGGTTTCCTGATAACCACGCTGCGCAACCGAACGTCGCACAGCGTAAACGCCGCGTTGGGCCTCAGGGCGCACGCGAGACACCACCGGCGCCTTGGGGGCACGCTTGGGTAGCTGCTCAAAACCGATCACGCGGACCACTTCTTCGATCAGGTCTTCTTCGATCTGCAGGTCAAAGCGCCAGCTCGGTGGGGTCACGATCAAATGGGTGTCATCGCCCGCGGCTTGCGTGCTGTAGCTCAGACCCAGGCGTTGGAACACCTGTTGGCACTGCGCCAAGGTCACGGGCATGCCGATCACGCGTTGCGCGCGCGACAAACGCAGCGTCACGGGTTCGCGTTTGGGTTGCGCCACGACCTGGTCCACCACAGGGCCTGCCTGGCCGCCACAGATGTCCAGAATCAACTGAGTGATGCGCTCGAGGTAGTCAGCTGTGGGAGCGGCGTCCACGCCACGCTCAAAGCGGTGCGAGGCATCTGTCGAGAAGTTGTAGCGACGGGCACGACCAGCGATGGCGGAAGGCCACCAGAACGCAGCTTCCAGGTAGACGTTGCGGGTGTCGTCGCCCACGGCGGTGGCATCGCCACCCATCACGCCAGCCAGAGACTCGACCTGGTTGTCATCGGCGATCACACCCACTTGCTCGTCCAGCGTCACAGTCTGGCCGTTAAGCAACTTCAAAGTCTCACCCGCCTTGGCCCAACGCACCGTCAAACCGCCGTGGATCTTGTCCAGATCGAACACGTGAGAAGGCTGGCCCAACTCGAACATCACATAGTTCGAGATGTCGACCAGCGGGGACACAGGACGTTGGCCGCAGCGAGCCAGACGCTCAACCATCCAATCCGGTGTCTTGGCTTGAGGGTTCACGCCTTGGATGACGCGGCCTACAAAGCGGCCACACAAATCAGGAGCGTCGACCTTGACGGGAATGGTGGCGTCGATGGTCGGCTTCACAGGCGCCACTTCAGGCAGGGTCAGCGGCGCGCCGGTCAGAGCCGAGACCTCGCGCGCAATGCCCTGCACGCTCAAGCAATGCGCCAGGTTGGGCGTGAGCTTGAGGGTGAACAACGTGTCATCCAGCTTGAGGTAGTCGCGGATGTTCTGCCCCAAGGGCGCGTCCTCGGGCAGGATGTGCAAGCCATTGGCTTCTTCGGAAATGCCCAACTCGCGCGCAGAGCACAGCATGCCTTGGCTCTCGACGCCACGCAGCTTGCCCAGCTTGATTTTGAAGACCTTGCCATCGGCGCCGGGTGGCAACTCGGCACCCACGGTGGCGCAAGGCACCTTGATGCCAGGGCGCACATTGGGTGCGCCGCACACGATCTGCAAGATCGAACCGGTACCCGCATCGACTTTACAGACGTTCAGACGGTCGGCATCGGGGTGCTTGCTGACTTCCAGCACATGGCCCACCACCACGCCGGTGAACGGCGGAGCGACGGGGTCCAACTCTTCCACTTCCAAGCCGGCCATGGTGAGCAGGTCGGCCAACTGTTGCGTGGTCAGATCAGGGTTGCAGAAACTACGCAGCCACGACTCAGGGAATTGCATGAAAGGATCCTTGGTTCTTGTTCGTCAACGGGGTCAGGCTTGGGCGAAATCCGCATCCAGCACGACCCGGTAGCGCGCTTTGCCCGCGCGCAGATGTTCCAACGCATCGTTGATGCGACTCATCGGGAAATGTTCGGTTTGCGGCACGACCCCGTGTCGGGCCGCGAATTCCAGCATGGTGTCGATGTCTTGCCGAGAGCCGGTAGGCGAACCCGACAGAGACCGCTGACCACCAATCAGCACACCCGCCTCAACAGCAATAGGCTGAGGCACGACACCCACCACGTGCAATCGGCCGTGCGGGCGCAGTGTGCGCATCAGGTCTTTCCAGTTCAGCATCACGTTCACGGTCACCAAGACCATGTCGAGCTGACCAAACACCGACTTCATCGAGGCTGCATCCACACTGGACACCACGCGGTGCGCACCCATTTGCAGCGCCTCATCGCGCTTGGACTCGCTGGACGTGAATGCTGTGACTTCGCACCCCCAGGCCTTGGCAAATTTGATGGCCAAGTGCCCTAAGCCGCCAATGCCAACCACACCCACGCGATGCGTGGGCTTGATGTCGAAGTTCAAAAACGGTGAGAAAACGGTGATACCACCGCACAGCAGGGGACCAGCCTTGGCCGCATCCAAACCATCAGGAATGGGCGCCGTCCACAACCAATGGGCGCGCACGCGCTCGGCGAAACCACCGTGGTGGCCCATGATGGTGGGCTGAGCCGTACGACACAACTGGTGTTCGCCGCCCAGGCAGACCTGGCAATGCATGCAACTGGACGCGTTCCAGCCAATGCCCACGCGTTGCCCCAATTTCAAGCCCTGGGCACGCTCACCCAAGGCAACCACGCGGCCTATGACTTCATGGCCAGCCACCACTGGATACGGCGCAGCCCCCCACTCGCTGTCGATCACCGACAGGTCAGAGTGGCACAAGCCGCAATGCTCCACAGCCACCTCCACCTCGTCCGCCCCCAGGGGGCCGAATTCAAAGGTGTAAGGCATCAGCGGCTGACCTTTGGCCATCGCGGCCCAGGACTGAATGCGTGTGCTCATCGGGTTCTCCGTATCAAGCCGAGCTTGGATTACTGGAATTGCTGCAGGAAGCGCAGATCGCCTTCAAAGAACAGACGCAGGTCGTTCACGCCATAACGCAGCATGGTCAACCGATCTGGGCCCAAACCGAAGGCAAAACCGATGTACTGCTCAGGATCCAGACCAAAGTTGCGAACCACATTGGGGTGCACTTGGCCCGCACCACCCACCTCCAACCAACGGCCTTTCAACGGGCCCGACGAGAAGGCGATGTCGACTTCAGCAGAAGGTTCTGTGAAGGGGAAGAACGATGGGCGGAAACGGATGTCCAGATCATCGGTTTCGAAGAAGGTGCTGAAGAAATCGCCCAGCACGGCCTTCAAATCAGCAAAACTGACCGACTCACCAATCCACAGGCCCTCGCACTGGTGGAACATGGGCGAGTGCGTGGCATCGCTGTCGACACGATAGGTGCGACCTGGTGCGATGACGCGAATTTCAGGCATGCGTTCGCCCTTGGCGATCAAGTCCGCATGATCTTTGACATGCTGCATGGCATAGCGAACCTGCATGGGACTGGTGTGCGTACGCAGCAGGTTGCCCCCTTCCACATAGAAGGTGTCATGCATGGACCGTGCGGGGTGATCCGCTGGCGTGTTCAGCGCCGTGAAGTTGTACCAATCGGCTTCGATCTCGGGGCCATCGGCCACATCAAAACCCATAGAGCCAAAGATACCTTCGATGCGCTCGATGCTCAGGGAAACGGGGTGCAGACCGCCCTCGCCTCGACGACGCCCCGGCAAGGTCACGTCCAGGGACTCGGCGCGCAACTGTTGCGCCAGTTCCGCGTCGGCCAGAGCCTGACGGCGCGCATTCAGCGCGGCCTCGACTTGTTGCTTCGCCTGGTTGATGGCAGCGCCACGTGTCTTCTTCTCTTCGGGAGACAAGGCTGCCATGCCCTTGAGCAGCTCAGTCAAGCTGCCAGACTTGCCCAGGAAGCGGGCCTTGGCATTTTCCAGATCGGCAGGCGTAGCGGCGGCTGCAAAAGCCTCCTGACTTGCCTGCACCAGTGCGTCGAGGTCGTTCATTGTCTTGTGTCGAAAAAAAAGGCCAACAGATTGTTGGCCTTCAGGTTACTGAGCCGCCCTCGGGTGCCTGAGCACCTTCAACGCGACCAGAAACGGCATCATTGTGCTTTCATCAAGCAGCCAATTGAGCCTTGGCCTTTTCAACGATAGCAGCAAAAGCAGCTGGGTCGTTGACAGCCATGTCGGCCAGCACCTTACGGTCGATTTCAATCGAAGCCTTCTTGATGCCAGCAATGAACTTGCTGTAGGTCAGGCCCAAAGCGCGGCTGCCGGCATTGATACGTGCAATCCACAGACGGCGGAATTCACGCTTCTTGGCGCGGCGGTCACGATAGGCATATTGACCTGCCTTCATGACGGCTTGTTTGGCGATGCGGTATACGTTCTTGCGGCGACCACGGAAACCCTTGGCCAGGGCGAGAACTTTCTTATGACGAGCGCGGGCTGTTACACCACGTTTGACGCGAGGCATG
>NZ_DASUIN010000026.1:0-120418 GCF_036273115.1 Aquabacterium sp. | reverse complement strand
GACAGTTGCGCCAGCCACCAAGGGCGTGCCAACCTTCAGTTCTGCGCCGGAGCCGACTGCCAGAACCTGGTCGATCACGATCTCTTGGCCAACGTCCGCAGCAATCTGTTCTACTTTAATTTTTTCGCCAGCAGCAACCTTATATTGCTTGCCACCGGTTTTTATGACCGCGTACATGTTGAGACCTTTCAATCATTCGTTGCCTACCCCTGCGGCAGGCAACCCAACTTAGCCAAGTTAAATGGCTAAGCTCTCTACTGTAGCACGCTGTGGTGTTTCCGTCAATTCCTGACCGGGTTGGGGGACGTTTTGACCCCAGCCGAAGAAACGCACCACTTCTTCGCGCTTAGCCAGCGCGTCAGTGAAGCCGAGGTGAATGAGTTCACGGGTGAAGGAGGACTCGAACAGCAGGTAGCTGGCCAGCGCGGTGCCACTGGCTTGCTTGCCTCGGCCATGCACTCCCAGCGCCCCCAGCATGGTGCGCACCGCCGGCGGCAGAGCCCAGAGGTGGCGCGAGGCGATGTCGTCGATGCGCTGACTGGGCGCAATCACCAGCACGTCCACCTGCTTGAGTGGGGTGTGGGCGCGCACCTCGGGCGGCAGCAAGGCCAGGGTTTTGTTCACCCGCTGCATGCGCTCAATGTCCACCGCCAGGGCATCCAGGAAGATGCTCGACATGGCATGGCCGGCAATTTGCGCCAGGCTCGGGTAGTCAACGGGGCCCTGGCGCACAGTCTGCGGCTCTTGCAAACGCCCGGCCCCAATCACCAGAATGCGATCCGCCCCCAGATGAATGGCCGGGGAAATGGGCGCGGCCTGACGCATGGCGCCATCGCCGAAATAGTGGGGCTGCCCCTGCACCGTCAACTCGACCGCAGGGAACACGAAGGGAATGGCCGAGGAGGCCATGAGGTGGTCGACCGTGAGTTGGTCGCGCACACTGATGCGCTGCGATCGCGCCCAGGGCTCGATGGGCTCGGCACTGTCGTAGAAGGTGACGTGCTCGCCGCTGGTGTAACTGGAGGCAGACACGGCCACCGCATCGAGGTGACCTTCCTTCATCAGGCGCGGCAGGCGATCCAGCCGGAACAAGCCAGGCAGCAAATCGCGCAGCGGATCGTTGTTCAGAAGAGAGCGTGGGCGAGCCTTGCGCCAGCGTGCCACGGCCCAGCCCAAGGAAAACAGCGTGAGCCATTTGGCCCCGCTGCGAATCACCCCCAGCGAATCGGCCTCGTAGACCTGCTCGCAACGGAAATCACGCCAGACCTCGACCATGGCCCGAATGGCCGTTTCAATGTGATCGCTGCGACAGGCCAGCGACAGGCCATTGATGGCACCCGCCGAGGTGCCACAGATGATCTGAAAGGGATTGCGCCGACGCGGCTCATTGCAGTCCTGACGAATGGTCATCAGGGCTTGCAGAACCCCCACCTGGTAGGCAGCGCGCGCGCCACCGCCGGTGAGGATGAGGGCTGTTTTTCCGGGCGGGTTCATGGCAGCTTATCGACAGTCCACACCAGGAGTTGAGTGAGGGTTTTATCTGGGGGCGGGAACAAGATCTCGCGTCACGGTCTTGGGCGCATCAAGGTCGATTTCCCAAAGAGACTCTCCACAAGATCGACGACCAGTTCGGCGGTGCGGTTCTGCATGTCTCGGGCGGGGTTGAGCTCCACCACATCAAGGGAGCCCAAACACCCTGTGTCGGCAATCATTTCCATGCACAACTGCGCCTCTCGGTAGGTAGGGCCACCCCGCACGGCCGTACCGACTCCCGGCGCGATGTCTGGATCCAGAAAATCGACGTCGAAACTGACATGCAGATGGGTGTCGTCATCCAGACCCATGAGCGCCTGCTGCAAAGCCGAGCGCATGCCATGTTCGTCCAGATGGCGCATGTCAAACACCTCCAGCCCTTGGGCGTGCACAAACGCGCGCTCCTGGGGATCGACGCTGCGCACGCCAATCAACCGGAAGTCGGATGGCGACAGCGCTCCCCCAGCTGCCTGGATCATTTGCAACAATGGCTGAGGACCATGCCCACACAAGACCGCCACGGGCATGCCATGGAGGTTGCCGCTCGGGGTGATGGTGCTGGTGTTGAAGTCGGCATGGGCGTCGAGCCACAGCACGCGCAGGCGCCGCCCTTGCGCCGCGCAATGGCGCGCCACCGCGCTGATGGAACCAATGGCCAAGCAGTGGTCGCCACCCAGCATGATGGGCACTCGACCTTGCTGCAAACTGGTGTGCACGGCCTGGTGCACCGCAGCGTTCCAGGCCACGCACTCTTGCAGGTGCCGGTAGCCTTGGTCAGGGGGCAGCCAGGGGTTGACCGGCCCGGTGAGGTTGCCCGCATCTTCGACCACGAGACCTTGACGCTGCAGAGCCTGCGGCAAGCCGGCCACACGCAAGGCCTCGGGCCCCAGGGCCGCGCCACGCATGCTGGCGCCGATGTCGGTGGGGACACCGATGAGGCGAAGGGGACGAGTCGACGCGATGGAGGCACTCATGCCGACATCTTCGCTCAAATCACCAGCCGCAGGCGCTGTCTTCTTCCACCTGCCCCAGGCCGTAGACCTTTTGCAGGGTGGCCCAGGCTTCGTCGGCGGTTTCGACAAAGCGGAACAGGTTGACGTCGTCAGGGCTGATCATGCCGGTTTCAACCAGATGATCAAAGTTGATCAGCTTGGTCCAGAAGTCCTTGCCGAACAGCAGGACCGGGCGCTTGCGGCACTTGCCGGTCTGCATCAGGGTGAGCGCCTCGAACAATTCGTCGAGGGTGCCAAACCCGCCGGGGAACGCCACCAACGCCACCGAGCGCATCAGGAAGTGCATCTTGCGCAGGGCAAAGTAGTGAAACTGGAAGCACAGCTTGGGCGTGATGTAGGGGTTGGGCTCTTGCTCGTGCGGCAGCACGATGTTGAGGCCAATGCTCTTGCCGCCCACGTCGAAGGCACCGCGGTTGCCCGCCTCCATGATGCCCGGCCCACCGCCGGTGACCACGTAAATAGGCGACTGAAGTTGGGCCGAGTGGTTGGTGACCAAGCTGGCAAATGCACGAGCCTCTTCGTAATAACGCGCCATGTCAACCGCACGCTGGGCAATGCGCAAGGCGTGGTCACGGGCCGTTCCGGCCGGCAAGCTTTGGGCTTCATCGAGTTTGGCCTGAGCCACGTCTGCTGGCAGGATGCGCGCGCTGCCGAACATGACGATGGTGGACTCGATGTTTTCTTCGCGTTGAATCAACTCCGGCTTGAGCAACTCGAGCTGCATGCGCACCGAACGCAGTTCGGGATGGAGCAGAAACTCGGGGTCCGCAAAGGCCAGGTCGTAGCTGCTGTCAGGGCCGGCATACAGCGACGGCTTGCTGGCGTTGCGTGCGTCCTGGACAGCGGTGGGAAAGTTGCGTTCGAGCAGCTCTTTGGGGTTGTTCATGGGGCAAATGTCCTGCTGAGTTCTGCGCACGGACTGCGCTGTACTGGCAGTATGCCGCCCTGTGAAATGAGCTCAGCCTCGGAATTGACCGGTCAAGCCCCGGGAGTTGTGATTTCACCGCAAACCGGGCAGTCGGGGTTGCGGCGGGCGCGCAACTCGGTCCAGTGCCAGGTGCGGCCGTCGAGCAGCAGCAGCCGGCCGGACAACGAAGCATGCGCCGCAGCGGCCCCCTCGTCCTCCAGAGAGGCCAGCAGCTTGATCGCTTCGCCCGCCTGCATCACGCCCATCATGCCCACCACCGGCGCAAACACGCCGAGCATGGCGCAGCGGGTCTCTTCCGGTGGGCTATCTGGCGGGAACAGACAGGCGTAGCAGGGCCCCTCGGGCTGGCGCGGGTCAAACACGCTGATCTGCCCATCGAACCGCACGGCCGATGCCGAAACCAGCGGGCGCGCATGCTGACGCGCCATGCGATTGATGAGCTGGCGAACGGCGAAACGATCGGTGCAGTCCAGCACCACGTCAGCCTGGGGCACCCACTCGTTGAGCAAGGCCTCGTCGGCCGCGCAGGCCAAGGTTTGAACGCGCACCTCGGGGTTGAGTTGCGCGATCGCTTCGGCTGCCGAGCTGACCTTGGTTTGCCCCACGCGAGGGGTGGTGTGAATGATCTGCCGCTGCAGGTTGGTGACGTCGACCACATCCGGGTCGACCACGGTGATGCGCCCCACCCCGGCGCTGGCCAGGTACATGAGCGCAGGTGCACCCAAGCCACCAGCCCCGATCACCAGGGCGTGAGACTGCAACAAACGGTCTTGCGCCTCTTCCGACCATTCATTGAGCAACAAATGGCGGCTGTAGCGCAGGCGCTGATCGTCATCCACGGCTGGGTTCCTGGCTCGCAAGGGCGGGCGCGCAAGGCCCCCGACCTCGTTGTTACTGCGCCTTGTCTTCGTCAGGCTTGCGTTCGGTCATGGTCTTGGAGACCACAACAGGCTTGCCCTTGAGCTGGTTGAGCGCTTGCTGCAAGGGGAAGTCTTCGGCACTGCCGAATTCGGGCAGCGGCTTGGGCGGCTCGTTCTTGCGGGCGTCTTCCAGCTTCTTGATGGCTTCTTCGCGGGCCTTTTCACGGGCCTGGTCCTTCACCTCGGCGCCCTGGCCGCTGGTGATGTGCTTTTCCAGATCGGCTTCACGCACGCGCAGGGCCGAGTACAGGTTGCCGTCGGCGCTTTCGTCCACCATCACGTCAGGCACGATGCCCTTGGCCTGAATGGAGCGACCGCTCGGGGTGTAATAACGCGCAGTGGTGATCTTCAGGCCAGTGTCGGCGGTGAGCTGACGCACAGTCTGCACCGAGCCCTTGCCAAAGGTCTGGCCGCCCATGACCACCGCACGTTTGTGATCTTGCAGGGCACCCGAGACGATCTCAGAAGCCGAGGCCGAGCCTTCGTTCACCAGCACCACCAGCGGGATGGTCTTGAGGACAGCGGGCAGCTTCGCCAGCGGATCGTTGCCGAAACGGCGCGAGTAGTCTTCGGTACGAGCCTTGAAAACGGCCTTCGATTCTGGCAACTGGCCATTGGTCGACACCACAACCGCATCCTTGGGCAGGAAGGCAGCCGAAATGCCAATGGCGCCTTCCAGCAAGCCACCGGGGTCGTTACGCAGGTCAAGGACCAGGCCCTTGAGCTTCGGGTCTTCCTTGAACAGCTTGTCAACCTTGGCGGCGAAGTCTTCGACGGTGCGGTCCTGGAACTGGCTGATTCGGATCCAGCCATAACCGGGCTCGACAATCTTGCCGCGCACGCTCTGCACATGGATTTCTTCGCGCGTGATGGTCACGGGGAAGCTGCGGCTTTCCGCCTTGCGGAAAATGGTCAGGACCACCTTGGTATTGGGCTCGCCGCGCATGCGCTTGACAGCCTGATCCATGGTGAGGCCTTTGACGAAGGTGTCGTCAATCTTGGTGATGAGGTCGCCGCTCTTGAGGCCCGCGCGGAAAGCCGGTGAGCCTTCGATGGGCGAGATGACCTTGACCAGGCCATCTTCCATGCCGATTTCGATGCCGACCCCGACGAATTTACCGGTGGTGCCTTCGCGGAATTCCTTGAATGCGGCCTTATCAAAATAAATGGAATGCGGGTCGAGCCCGGAAACCATGCCGCCAATGGCATCGCCAATCAGTTTCTTTTCATCGACCGGCTCAACGTAGTCGGTCTTGATCATGCCGAAGGCCGCCGCCAATTGCTGCATTTCTTCCAAGGGCAGAGGCGCGACCGCATTACGGGCCGTCGCCTGAAACTGCATGGTGGTCAAGCCACCGGCCAGCGCACCGAGAGAAACCCAGCCGGCAATCTTCAATTTGGAAGTCATGGCGTCAATGTGCCTAATCAGGAAACCTTTATCAGTATAGAGGGCCCCGAAAGTCCCTCCCCCCGGAATAACGAGGCAGACCCTGCTCTGATCTGAAAATCAGAGCCGACTCAGACCCTTTTTTCCCCGTGTGCCTCAAACTGTCGCGCCAAGGTGACGGCATTCCTGCCCCCACACCGACGTCCGAAATGCTAAGGTACGCGGTTACGTCTGATCCCCGCAGCAATAGAAAGATCCCTTGTCGATGCGCCTGTCGTCCTCGCCCCGAGCTGACTTGACTCGCGGTCTGATCACGTGGCTTGCCTACACCGTTTCCGGGCTGGCCTCGCTACCCATCGCGTCCCCTGGGTCGCACGTATCCCAGCTGTTCCTGGCTGCAGGCGTTGGGTTGGCCCTGGTCATCGGCTGGGGCCCGGCCATGCTGATCGCGGTGGGCCTGGGCAGCGCCACGGTGGTCGCCTGCGCCTTGCTCTGGTTTCAGCCGGAGTTGCCTCTTCACTTGCTGGCCCTGCAGTCAGCCACCGGCATGGTCGGCGCCAGCCTGCAAGCCTGGGTTGGCTGGAAGCTGATCGGAGGCAAACGCAACCAGCCCACGGTGCTGGAACTGGGCCAGGTCCGCAAGGTTCTGCAGTTTCTGATTCTGTCCGGCCCGGTGGCCTGCGTGACTCACGCTGTGATCTCGGTACAGGGCATGCATTGGCAAGGCCAGCTTCCGGCTGGCTCTGTGCTCGAACTGACGGTACGCTGGTGGGCTGGTGACACCATGGGTGTGCTCCTGGCCACTCCCATCGTTCTGGCATGGGTGGGGCAACCTGAATCTCTCTGGAGAGCGCGACGTTGGGTTCTGGGCATTCCCATGGTGGTGGCCACCGTGGTGCTGGGGCTGGCCATTCGACATGTGCACCAATGGGACCTTGAGCGAGAGAACGCGCTGTTTGAACGCGATGTCGCCGCGCTCAGCAACGAAGTCAACCTCCGGCTCAACAGCTACCTCGACGCACTGGAATCGCTGCACGGGGTCTACCTGGCCTCGGACGAGGTCAACCGCCACGAGTTCGCCGCCGCGACCGACTATTGGATTCAACACCTGGGTGGCATTCAAGCCATCGGCTGGGCGCAACATGTGCGCCGACAAGACCTGGCCAGCTTCGAGGCCAAGGCACGTCGTGAGCACCACCCCGACTTCCGTGTCTTCGATTTCGATGAACGCACCGGCCAGACGCGCCCACCCGCCGGCGACTCATGGATGGTGATTCGACACGTTCAGCCAGAGAGGAGCAATCAGCACGCGTTGGGCCTCAACATCCTGTCGCGCGGCGCGGCACAGAAGGCCCTGGAGCGCAGCCTGACGCTCGATGACGCCGTTGCCACGCCCGGCTTCTTGCTTTACATGCCGGGCTCGACCACCCAGCAAATGGCGGTCGCCGTGCACCGCCCGGTCTACTCTCCGCCTCACTCAAGGGGCGCCAGCATCGAGGGCTCGAATACGCAGGGGGTGGTGTTCGTGGCCTTGCGGATGGACGACGCACTGTCCACCATGCTGGGTAGCTTGCCTCCGTACCTCGGGGCGTGCTTGCTGGAGCGAAACGACAGCGGCCTGAAGGCGATCGGCGGCAACCAGGGCTGCCACCAGGGACACTGGGGCCAGCATGCTGCTTACCGCAAAGCCGTTCCACTACAGTTCGCGGGTGCCAGCTGGCAGCTGGTGGTGTGGGCTCAACAACAGGTCCCCCTGGTCGGGCGCGGCACCACGTCGTGGTGGCTGACTGCAGGCGGCGTGATCGCGATGGCCGCGCTGTGCACGTTGTTGCTGGTGATCTCTGACCACACACGCAAGCTTGAAGCCGCCATGCAGGAGGCCGAAGCGCAGCGGCAGGCCGCGGAGGCGGCCAATGAGGCCAAGAGTGAATTCCTGTCCCGCATGAGCCATGAGTTGCGCACGCCACTCAATGCGGTGCTAGGGTTTGCCCAAGTCATGGACATCGACAAGCAAGCCCCCTTGCCTCCCGCTCAGCACCAGCGCCTGCATCAGATTCAACAAGCGGGCTGGCATTTGCTGGACATGATCGACGACGTGCTGGACATCTCGCGCATTGAGACCGGCACCTTGCGCCTGAACACTCAGCCTGTGGCCATTGGCAGCGCCGTGACACAAGTGTGTGATGAGATTCGCGCCCAGGCGGCCAATGTCGGCGTGGAGTTGAACTGGCCCGGCGATACACCTGCGAATTGGGGCGTGCAGGCCGACCCCACCCGCTTGCGCCAGATTCTGTACGCCCTGATCGACAACGGCATCACCTACAACCAGCGGCCGGGGTCGGTGACTGTGTCGGTGTCGTTTGAGCCTGAGACGCGCCATGGAAGCAGCTGGGTCCGTATCGCGGTGACCGACACCGGCATGGGCCTGTCATCGGAACAACTCGGCCTGCTGTTCCAACCCTTCAACCGGCTAGGACGGGAGAAGTTGATCCCGGACGGCACGGGCGTGAGTCTGACAATCAGCCGCCATCTGGCCAAACTGATGGGCGGTCAACTCGACGCACACAGCACCGAGGGCAAGGGGTCGACTTTCACGCTGTCTCTGCCAGGTGTGGTGTTGCCCAGCACCGCGGCGCTTGAGTCACTGCCACAGCCCGTGCCGCATGCGCCGGTGGGCACGCGCCACATGCTGTACGTGGAAGACAACCTGGCCAACAGTGAGGTGGTACGCGCTGCGCTGGAGGCCCACCCGTGGATACGCCTGACCATTGCGCCGACGATCGAACAAGGGCTGGCCGTTCTGCACAACCGCTTGCAAGGCCCTCGCCCCGATCTCATCCTGCTCGACGTGCACCTGCCAGACGCCTCCGGGCTGGAGTTCCTGCGCCTGGTCAAGGCCAACCCCGAAACCAGCAGCATTCCGGTGATCATGGTGTCCGCCGATGCCATGCCAGAGCAGATTGAAACCGCCCTGGCGGCGGGCGCAGCGTGCTACCTGACCAAGCCCGTACAGATCAACAGCCTGCTGCAACAGGTCAGCCAACTGCTTCAGCCCACAAGCACCTGAGCTGGCCCTGACTCGCTGGCCCTCGCTGTGCCCCCGAGGCGCTCCCAATGAGAGCCCACACGACGCCTCAGCGCGGTGCGTACTCGGGAACCAGTTCGTGCAGACGAGCCCGCAACGCAGCAGGTGTGGTGGCGGTTTCGTCGTGAGCCAAGGCCATCAGGCGGTCAATCCAATCAGCCGGTAACTCGCCGCGCAGTTGCGCCAGGCGCAAGCGGGGGTGCGGGGTGGGCAAGGTCGTGTCCGCGTCAGCCAGCAGCTCTTCGTAGAGCTTTTCCCCAGGGCGCAGGCCACTGAACACAATCGGAATATCGGCCTCGGTATGACCACTGAGCCGAATCAGCTCGCGAGCCAGATCGGCAATGCGCACCGATTTGCCCATGTCCATCACGAAGACCTGACCGGTTTCTGCCAAGGCCGCAGCCTGCAACACCAGTTGAGCTGCCTCGGGAATGGTCATGAAGTACCGGGTGATTTCAGGGTGCGTGACCGTGACAGGGCCGCCCTTGGCAATCTGCTCCTTGAACTTCGGAATGACGCTGCCGCTGGAGCCCAACACATTGCCAAAGCGCACGGCCATGAAACGGGTGGCCGGGGCTTTTGCGGCCCAGTGCGACACGACCATTTCGGCGGCACGCTTGGTGGCGCCCATCACATTGGTGGGGTTCACGGCCTTGTCGGTGGAAATGAGCACAAAGCGCTTGACGCCGCTTTCCGCCGCCGCCTGGGCCACCAGATAGGTGCCCAGGGTGTTATTGCGCAGGGCGATCCAGGCGTTTTCGTCTTCCATCAAAGGCACGTGCTTGTAGGCGGCCGCATGGAAAACCAGATCGGGTTGGTACTGCGTCATGACGCGACGCAAGGCCGCCAGGTCTTTGACATCGCCCACCAGGCGGACCAACTGCACATGAGGGAAACGCTCGCTGAGGTCTTGTTCCACCTGGTACAAGGCAAACTCGCTCAACTCGAAGAGCACCAGACGGCTGGGACCGAAGCGCGCGATTTGCCGGCACAACTCTGAACCGATCGAGCCACCAGCCCCGGTCACCATGACAATCTGACCGCTGATCAGGGTCGAGACCGCACTCTCGTCGAGCTTGACGGGCTCACGCCCCAGGACATCTTCGGGCTCGATGTCACGCACCCGGTCTACCCGTGCACGACCGTCACGTAACTCGTCTGAGGTGGGCACGGTCAACACCGGCAATCCGGTGGCGGAGGCCAGATCCAGCGCACGCTTGCGTTGGGCACCCGATGCTGAAGGCATGGCCAGCACCAGGTGGGTCACATCGTTGAGCACCTCGGAATCAGCCAGTTTATCGAGCCCACCCCACACCGTTACGCCGGAGATGCGCGTGCCATGCTTGCGTACATCGTCATCGAGCAAGCCCACCACGCTCCAACCGCGGTGCTGAATGCCCGCAATCAGCAGTTTGGCGGCCGCCCCGGCGCCCAGCACCAAGGCACGTTGACGACTGGCATCGCTGCCACGACGCTGACGGGCATGGTCATTGAGCAGTCGAATCGACATGCGCGCCAGCGTCATGGTGATCAAGGCAAAAACCGGATGCAGCGCCAGAACCGCACGGGGCACTTCAACCAACTGAGCCATCAACACCACCACGGCACTGGCCAGGCCGGCCCCCAGGCACACCCAGGCCAGGCGCACAATTTCAGAGAAGCTGGCATAGCGCCAACTGGCTCGCGGCACCCCCAAAGACCAGGACACCGCGCTGTACACCGCGATGACCCCAGCCAATACCAGGCTGTCGTAGCTGGGCCGCTCGTACAGCCACCGCTCCACCCCCATGCGGAACAAATAGGTGGTGTGCCAGGCCAGAGCAATCAGGCACGCGTCAGCCAGGAGCACGGCCCACTGGCGCTGCGGCCGCAGCCCATCAAGAAATCGGTTGAATGCGTTCCACATGATCGATGAGGGCAAAGGTCAGGGGCACACCAGCCCATGCGAGATGAGTTGACTGCGCTCCAGCACCCACAGGGTCTTGCGCTTGACCTGCACCGCAGCAGGCTGCCAGCCCAGTTCAGGAAACTGCTTGGCCGCATCGGGCGGCCCCACCACCATCAGGCGCGGGGTACGGCACAGCCAGACCCGCCACTGCTGCGGACGCAACAGCAGGCGCTGGGCAGCATCAGGGCGGAACTCACCGGCATCAAACAACTCCTTGCGATCGTTGTCATGCAGTGGCAGTTCGGGGCTGTCCCAGTCGGTCAAGGTGGGCACGGGCTCACGCAAGGCCAGGTAAAACGGCAGGTCGTAGGTGAATTCCTCGACATAGAGCAAGGGCACCCCTTCCTTGAGCAAAGCCGACACCGTTGGTGCCATGGGACGGGTCGACTGCTTGTCGTAATGCACCACCGCACCAATCAGCGCCACACAGACCGCAGCTGAAACGATGGCCGTGCCCAGCACGGCGCGCCCTGCGCCCCACCAACGCCCCTGCGAACGCTGCAAGGCGCCGTCTGCCAGCAGGTAGGCCAGCGGCGGCAAGGCCGGCAGCACATAGCCGGCCAGCTTGGAATTGGGCATGGAGAAAAAGCCCACGATGACCACCAGCCACACCACCATGAGCAGGCGAACCCCCGGCACGACCGGCTGCTCGCCAGGGCTCGGGGCTTTGCGCCCGAACCAGGACCACACCCATACCGGCCACCAAGGCAAGGTCAAACCGATGATGAGCGGCACATAGAACCACACCGGATGGGCATTGTTGAAGCCCGTCTGGGTGAAGCGCTGGAAGTGCTGGTAAACAAAGAAGTAATGAAAGAAGTCGGGATAGAGGTGCTGCATCGCCAGGAACCATGGGGCAGCGACAGCGGCAAACAGCAGCAAGCCGGGCACCGACAGCACCCACAGAATACGCCGCCAGCGCCCTGACAGCAGCAACCAGAACACCAGGACCCCACCAGGCAAGACCAGACCAATCAAGCCCTTGGCCAACAAGCCCAGGCCCGCCATGCCATACGCCGACCACAACGCAAGGCGATAAGGCTGCCCTTGCTCAGCAGACAACACAGCATGAGCAGCCAACACGATGGTGGTGGAAATGCACCCGGCCACGAGCATATCGAGGTTGGCGTACTGCCCGCCACCAAAGAAGAAGGGCTGGGTCAGCAGGGCAATGGACACCCAGCGAGCCTGGTTGGGCCCCACCCAGCGCTTCACAAACCACCACAGCGCCACCGCTCCCATCCAGGCACCCAGGATAGACGCCGCACGGGCGGCCACCAAGTTGAGCCCAAAGACCGACAAGGACGAAGCCGTCACCCAATAGAACAAGGGGGGCTTGTGAAAAAACGGCAGACCATTGAGCGTCGGGGTCAGCCAGTCGCCCGAGCGAATCATTTCCCACGCCACCCCGGCGTAGCGACCTTCGTCAGGCACAGCCAGAGGCCGCCAACCCGCGGTCAGCAGCAGCCATCCCAGCATCAACAGCGGCCACAGCCAGTTCGAACGCAAGCGAGTCACAGACACGTCCCCATCAGCACACAAAGCCGAGCAGTTTAACGAAGGGTGCCCGACAGGGGGGCGACCCGGACAGAGGCGGACACCAAGAGCGCGCCCCAGGCTGCGCCCGTGAGCACGCGATATTCCATTTCGCGAGAGGGACCGATCACATCCAGCCCCCCATCCACCGAGACGCCGGGTTTGGCCGGGTGGCACATGATCACATCACCTCGAGGCGCCGACTGGTTCAACCACCCGCGCCAACGTTGCAGGTAGGCCGACTCGTCAGCATCAAAGGGGTAGACCCCGAGCAAATGGGCTGAGGTGGGCAAGCCCAAGCGCTGCATGTGACGCGACAGAGCCGCTGAGCCCAGGGCTCCGATCACCTCGGCCTTGACAGCATCCCCCCAAAAGCGAGGCACCGGGCAAGCTCGCCAACCGGGCGCACGACAGCGCCGCACCCAGGGTCGTGCCCCCGCGGTCAACTTGTCGGCCAGCACGGCCGTCAAAGCCTCTCGAACCTGTGGCAACTGGTGTACGTGCTGGTGGCCGTCGATGAAATCGGGCTCAGCGCCCCACACCTCGACAAATCGGTCCCACTGCCGGGAGACTTCCCGACGCAGACACGCGGGGTCCAGGCGCCGAAGGTAGGCGGCTTGAATCAAGGCCCCCAGAGGGCGGGAAGGACAGGCTGCTTGAGCCAACGGGTCCAGGCACTCGGTGAAATTCAGGTGCAAGCCCACATCGGCCTGCCGCTCACCGTGCGCACCGATCGCATAGGCCGCGGCTTTCAAAGCGGACGCATCTTGCGACCAGGTTGCCCCATCTACCAGACAGCTGACGGCCGAGATGCGTCCGAGCGCCAGCAGGTCCAGCACCGCCGCATTGACGCCCGCGTGCAGACCGAAGTCGTCCACGCACACGGCCAGCAATCGGCTGGTTGAACTCATGCTCAGGCCCCGAGACGAGGTTGTTCGCTTGCTGACGCATCAGTGTCCTGCGCCAGACCTTGACCCAATGCACGACGCACCACGTACACCGGTCGGTTTTTGACCTCTTCGAAGATGCGGGCGATGTACTCGCCCAGAATGCCCAAGGAGATCAGCTGGATGCCCACGAAGAACAACAGGCAAACGATGATGGTGGTCCAGCCCGACACGGCGTTGCCGTGGAAGATGTAGTCTTGCGTCACAAAGGCCCCGTACCCGAAAGCCAGAACGGCCAGGACCAGGCCGACGATGCTGGCAAAGCGCAAGGGCCAGGTGGTGAAGGCAGTCAGGCCATCAATCGAAAATGCCAGCAAGCGCAGGGCGCTGTAGTTGGTGACCCCACTGGCGCGTTCGGCGGGCTCATAGGGAATGGCAACCGACTTGAAGCCCACCCAGGCATACAGGCCTTTCATGAACCGGTTGCGCTCGGGCAAGGCCTGCAAGGCATTGACCACAGCACGGTCCATCAAGCGGAAGTCACCTGCGTCCGGGGGCACCTGGAAACGCGACTTCGCATTCATCAAGCGGTAAAAGGCGCGTGTGCCCAACTGCTTGAACAAGGATTCGTCGTCGCGATTGGCTCGCAGGGCGTAAACCACATCAGCCCCGCTCTGCCAGTGCTGCACCATCTCAGCAATCAGTTTCGGCGGGTGCTGCATGTCCGCATCCATCAGCACCACGGTTTCGCCCACCGCCGCATCCAATCCGGCGGTGAGCGCAGCCTCCTTGCCGAAGTTGCGCGAAAACTCGATGGCGCGAAAACCTGGCCGCTTGGACCATTCCGACAGCACTTCCGAGGTGTCATCGCGGCTGCCGTCATTCACCAGGATCACTTCCCACTGGCGCGAACACTGCGACAGCTGTTCGGCCAGCAAGGGCAACAGCAGGCGCAGGTTGGCCGCCTCGTTATAGCAAGGGATGACGCAACTCAGCGTGGGCAGGGTGTGACGCGGAACAACAGCGAAATACGGTGTGGAAGCGGGCATGGCAATCCGGCAGGCGACGAAGGGAGCGGGCAGATTATCCTCTGAGGATGAGCCAAGACCGCCCCCTCCCCCCTCTGCCCAGCCTGCCGCTGGGGCGCTACCAACACCACAAAGGCGCCCAGTACGAAGTCATCGGCGTGGTGCGACACAGTGAAACCCTGAGCCCCTTGGTGCTCTACCGCCCGCTGGACGGCGATGGCACCCTGTGGGTTCGCCCCTTCGACATGTTCACGGAATGCGTCGAACGAGATGGCCAGCAGGTGCCGCGATTCCAAATGGTGAGATAAATCCCGGGTTATTGGGGGATTGTTCACACACAAAACAGGGATAAATGGCGCAATTGGGACCAGGTTTTGTTCTGATCCCTTGTGAGTCAAATCTGACGACAAACATGTCCCTGATTCCGATACAGAACCTGGCCAGCCAGCTGGAACCCGCGTGGGCCTTTCTTAGTGGTCACGAACGCCACTTCGAGCCCACCGAGGTGCAGCCGCCGCGCGCGGGCGAACGAGAGCACCGCGTGGTGCTGCCCGTGAAGCTGCTGGATGGGCAACGCCTGATTGCAGTGGCGGTGATCCTGGATCAGGACCAAGCGGAAGCCGTGGCCCGATTCATGTTCGGGCAGCCCGAAGGCGAAATCAACGAAGCGGATTTGCAGGATGCTTGCCTGGAAACCTGCAATGTGCTGGCCAGCAGTGTGATCAAGGGCTGCGAAAACCCGAATGTGATTGACATCGGGTTGCCGCTGGAAGTGTCAGCTGAAAAGTACTTGGACCTGCAGTCGCATGCGATTGCCCGGGTCACCCTGATGAGCGAGATTGACCAGGAGCACCGCATCGTGGTCACTGTGTTCGATGTGAATGATCAAAGCGTTTTGGAGTCTTGAATCATGAGTGCAACCCCCGACAACCGGCAGGATGCATACCGCTTCTTGATCGTCGATGACAGCCGAGCCATCCAGGCCATCGTGCGGCGCGTGGTGGAAAACTGCCAGTATCCCAACGCGGAGATCCGCGTCGCGGCCAATGGCGAGGAAGCCTTGCAGATTCTCGAGACCTTCAAGCCCCAGCTGGTGATCACGGACTGGCACATGCCCAAGGTCTCGGGACTGGAGTTGCTGCAGACCATGCGTCAATCGGGCCTTACCGACATCGAGGTGGGCTTCATCACGACCGAATCTTCAGAAGCCTTGCTCAATGAGGCGCGCACCAATGGCGCAGCCTTTGTGATCAACAAGCCCTTCCGCGATGACATCCTGATCAAGCACCTGCGCGAAACGGTGCCGCACCCTGGCGACGCACCCGTCGCGCCAGCGGAGGCCCCTGAGGCTGCGCCAGCCTCGGTGGCCGCCACGGTGGTCGACAGCCTTGCCCCCGCCGAAGACGGCCCACCTGAATTTCCAACCCCGGTCAAAGCAGCAGAGCCCCCCAAGCCGGCTGCCAGCGCGCCTGTGGCCCCACCCGCCCCGCCAGCGGCTCCCCCCGCTGCGGCCCCGGCTGTGGCTTCAACCGAACCCGCAGAACCACCCGCCGCCGCCAAGCCAGTGCCCCTGGCAGCCATTCCGCCCTTGATGAAGACGGAAGACTGCCAGAAGCTGGTGCATGCCACCCTGCAGGAAATTCCATTCCGCCTGATTCGGCACGACGATCTGCAGACCAAGGATCTGACGGCGAAAAACCTGATCGGCCTGTACGCCGGACCGAACAAGCCCATTGCCGCACTGTGCGTGGTCGACACCAATGCCCTGTGCATTCTGGGTGGTGGCGCAGGCAAGATGCCGCCCCACATCGTGCGCGCCGCGATGGCCGCCGGCGCCCCCAGCGAAGCCATGGTTCAAAACGCCACGCGCTTCATGCAGATGGCGGGCTCCATCCTGAACATGGACGGGGCCGCAGGCCCAGCCCCGCTGTCGCGCACCAGCCTCGTTCCTCAGAACTTCAAGAAGCTGGAAGAGTTGTTGCAGAAAAATTCCGGGCGTGCGCACTTCCGCATCTCCGTGCCCGGCTACGGCGAAGGCCGACTCTCATTCCTGGCAGTCTGATTGAGGAGCCCCTATGCAGCTTGAACAGATTGCGGTTCTGTTTGTCTTCATTGGCAACGCCGTTTCCATCCTGATGTTGGGCTTCATGCTGTTCAAGATCTCGAAGCAGACCGAAGCCACCCACAGCCTGCTGGTCAACGGCACACGCGATCTGCTGGAAGCAGGCAAGCGCCTGCGCGACTCGACCAAATCGACAGACCGCCTGGTCGATCGACTGTCGGACCTGAACCAGCAGCCCAGCAGCGCCCCACCCCCTGCAGCATCCGAGACGGAAGAGCATTTCCGCAAGCTCGAATCCATGCTGCAGGAGCTGAGTGGAAAGAAGCTGCCCGACCATGGCAAGTTTCTGGAAGACATTCGACAGGTGCTGGACTCCATCGGCAATCAATCCGGAACCGATTCGTTTGCCCAGTGGCGTGATGCCCACCAGCACAAGCTGGAGGCCGCCCAGACTCAGCGCACCCGCATGGCCGCGGAGATGGAAGCGCTCAAAGCACGCCTGGACGAATCACAAAAGGTGATAGCGGAACTACGCCGAGCCGTTCGCGTAGCCGAAACCGCCAACCAGTCGACCGAGGCGCTGCGAGTGAGTCTCGACCAGCAACAGCAGTTGCTGGCCCGAGCCAAGGAACGCGCCCAGGCCGCCGAGTCTCGGGCCGCCACCCTGAGCCGTGAAATCGAGTTGATGCAGGCCGAAGCCGGTCGGGCCGAATCCAAAGGAGATGGCGCCTCCGCTGCAGTGCGCCGGCAACTGGACGAGGTCACCCGCGAACGCGATGGCTTGAAAGGTCAACTCGAAAAGTTGCGCGAAACCATGCAGCGCACGCTGATCGAAAAAGACTTCATCGAAGAAAAGCTGCTGGACCTGGACGCGGCAGCACATGCCTCGGTGACCGCGGCAGCCCAAGCAGCCTCGTCACCACCGCAAGCGGGCGCTTGACCGAGGCACACTGCGGTCGATCGCTTTCGGATCAGGCGGTTGGATCGATCGACAGGGGCGCCTCCTGCACTGCGGCAGGCACCTCCAGCACCACATCACACAGGGCTCTGGCCACACAGGGCAAGACCCAGCCCTCGGCTCGCTCATCCGCGCTCACCCCGGGCCACTCCACGGTGTAAGTCACCTGCCCTTGTTTCAATCGGCACAAGCAGGTCCGACAGGTGCCGTTGAGGCAACTGCTGGGCAGGCGAATCCCGGCGCGGCGAGCAGCACGCCACAGTGGCACCCTCGCCGGGACCTCACACACCCACCCCTGCGGCTCTATGCGCAGCTGAAAAACGGCATCGGCATCCATACGCCGACAGCATAACGCCGCCCTTGTCAAGCGCGTTTTCGTTGCCCACCCCTCATTTGCGCGCCAACGAGAAAAAACCCGAAGTGATACGAACATCATGTTATCGGACACTTCGGCTCGTGTTCCCTGCAGTACCCCTCATCCAACATTCATCACGGGAGAAGACATGAGATCGTTTGCATTGGCCGCCGCCGCCTTGCTTTGCACGGCCACGGCGCAAGCCGGGTACTACACCTGGGAAACCGTCACCATGCCTGCGGCCAGCGGTGCCGCCTGCGGTGATGGCTCCCCCTACCGAATCTTTGTCAACCGCGCCCTGTTCACCAAGAAAACCGTGGTCATGTTCGAAGGCGGCGGCGCCTGCTGGAGCCAGGGCGTATGCGAAGGCGACGGCGGCATCCTGGGGGCATCGAATCCCAACGGCGTCCCCACCAATTACCTGACCGGTTTGACTCGTGCCTTCCTGGGCTATGTCACGCCCTTCACCTCGCGCATCAACCCGCTGGCCAGCGTGCAAACGCAGTCCTGGAACATCGTCTACGTGCCCTACTGCACGGGCGACGTGCACGTGGGCAACAAGGTCGCGGTGTACAGCGACAAGAACGCCAGCCAACCTCGCACCGAGTACCACCGCGGCGACCGCAACATCATCGCGGCAGCCAATTGGCTGGCGGCCAACATGTATCGCCCTGACGAACTGCTGGTGACTGGCTTCTCGGCTGGCGGCACCGGTTCGACCGCCCAATACGCGACCATTCGTAACGCGATGAACCCGAAGAAGTCATCGCTGCTCAACGACAGCGGCCCCTTCTTCAACGCCCCACGCAACGGCGACCCCAGCCAGCACCCGTCATCGCCCCTGCATGACAAGATTCGTGACGCCTGGGGCCTGGAAGCGGCTACCGGCTTCGTGCCACGATTGAAGTCGCAATTGGTCAACGGCGGATTGAATGTGGACAACTTCGGCAGCCTGACCCGCGCTTTGGCCAAACAATTCCCGAACGATCGATTCGGCTACACCACCTTCCAGCGCGATGGCGTGTACTCGATGTTCTCGTATGCCTACTTCTACGACAGCATCCGCAACGCACCCAACGACAAGGCTCGCTTTGACGTGGTCAACGGCATGTGGATGAAGGACGTGAACCAGTGGGTGACCGACATGAGCGACTTGCCCAATGTGGGGTACTACGTCGCGTACTGGCGTGGCTTGGCCGCCGCCCACACCATGACCGTGATGGACTTTGCCAATACCGGCATCGAAGAAGCCGGCCTGTCGTCGGTCAAGTCATTCATCAACAACACGCTGGACCGCTCCGCGCCCCCGATCAAGGCGTTCGAGCGTGACACCGTAGGCGACTACAAGCGCGGCAAGACTGACATCATCAACATCCTGGGCGAATGGGTCCGACCCTATCTGTCATTCCTGGCCGGTGGCCTGGATGACCCTTACAAGCCCTGATCCTGAACAGGCGTGTGGGTGGCTGAGCCCCAGCCACCCAACTGCGCCACGCCCAGCGACAGCTCTCGCTGGAAAATGGCCAAGGCCTGGGCCACACCGGCTTGCCCACCGGCTGCTACGCCGTACATCATGGGCCGGCCGGCAAACACGAAGTCAGCCCCCATGGCCAAGGCCTTGATCACGTCGCTGCCTCGGCGCACTCCGCCGTCCACCAGCAGCACCGTCTGAGGGCCCACCGCCTGACGAATGGCTGGCAAACAACTCAAAGCAGACGGGGCGCTGTCGAGCACACGGCCGCCGTGGTTCGACACCCACACTGCATCGGCTCCGACCTCCACCGCTCGACGCGCATCGTCTGCATGCAAGATGCCTTTGACAATGAACTTGCCCGCCCACAGCTCGCGCAGGCGAGCCAGGTCGCGCCAGGTTTGGGTGAAGGGAATCTGTGAGGTAAACAGATCTGCAATCTGCCGCGCCGAAGCCCCCTCGCCGGCATAGGGCGCCCAGCTTTCAAAGCGTGGCAAGCCCTGCTTCGCGAATCGGGCTAACCACGCCGGATGACACAAGGCATCGGCGATCGCGGACAGCGTCGGTTTGACCGGGGGCACAAATCCGTTGCGCACATCGCGCTCGCGGTTGCTGTGCACGGGCACGTCCACCGTGACCACCAGATGCTGCACGCCCGCGGCGGCCGCGCGCCGAACCAGGTCTTCCGTGATGCGTTGTTCACGTGACACGTAGAGTTGAAACCAGGTTTGATCGGGCGCAGCCTGAGCTGCCGCCTCAATCGAGGCGGTGCCAGCCCCTGACAACACAAAGGGCACACCGAATTGTTGGGCGGCCCGCGCCAGCATCAAATCCGCTCCATGACGCGCGAAGCCGGCCAGGCCGGTCGGGGCGATGCCCAAGGGCATGGCATACGTCTGCGTCCACAAGCTGCGTGACAAGGTCAGCGACGACACATCGACCAGATACCTCGGCATCAGTGTCACGCCGTCAAAGGCCTGTCGGTTGCGCACCAGGCAGGCTTCGTCGTCTACGCCGCCTTCGATGTAGTCCCAAACCAAACGGGGCAGATAGCGCTGGGCAAGCCGGGCCAGGCTGTCGATGTTGTGACAACCTTGAAGTGATGTCATCGCAAGTTACCGGTATGCCCCAGTGAGTAGCGCCCGGGCAGCGGCCACACGACCAGGCCATGGGGCTCCATGCCCACCTTGATCTTGCGCATGTCGCCATTGGTGGTGTCAATGCGATAGACGACATCGTCAAACCGCCCCGCCAGCCACAGCCACCGGCCATCGGCGCTGATGTTGCCCATATCAGGGCTGCCGCCGCCCGGAACGGGCCACTGCGACACCACTTTCTCGGTCGCGAAGTCGATCACCGACACGCTGCCCTTGCCGCGCTTGGGCCCATGAATCTTGTGTGAGCCACGGTTGGCCACGTACAGGCTCTTGCCATCTCGACTGGGGTACAGGCCATGCGCAGCCACCCCGGTGGGAATAAAGCCGACTTCCTGGAAAGTTTCGCCGTCCACGACATGCACGCCGTCGGCTTCCATGTCGGCCACGAAGAAGCGCTTGCCGTTGGGCGAGATGCGAATGTCTTGCGGCATGCCTTTGCGCGACGTGCAGATCTCGGACACATCGGGGCCGCCAATCACCGGCACATCCTTGAACCGTGTCTTGGGCATCTGCAAAACCAGATATCCCAACACGCTGCGATTCACCAGATCGATCTTGGCCAGGCTACCCTGGAACTCGCAGGTGAAAATGGCGTAGCGACCATCGATCGAAAAGTCAGCATGATTGATGCCACCGCATTGCGGCACTTCGATCGAGTACTGCATGGCCATGGTCTTCGGATCACGAAAATCAAGGCGATGGCGAGCTTCCGCCACCACGATGGCTGACTTGCCATCGGGCGTGAAATACAGGTTGTAGGGGTCATCCACATCCACAGCCCGACCGGGCTTGCCTGTGCGCGGGTCAATCGGGGTCAGGCTGCCCGTTTTCTTGCGCTCGGCATTGTTGGCCACCCACAGGGTCCGCAGGTCCCATGCGGGCACGATGTGCTGGGGCGAATCGCCCACCTTGAAACGGTCCACCACCTTCAGGGTTTCCGGGTCAATGACCGAGACGTCGTCTGAACGCAGATTGGGTACGTAAATGCGTGCGGGATCACCCTTCAGCGCCGGAGAGACCTTGCCTGGCGCCGTTTCGCTGTACAGGTTGTGCGGATCGAGGACCGGCGGCATGCCCGGCACGGTGGCCACCGCCACATTCGCTGATGCCGACGAGGCCGGCGCCACAGGTGCTGCAGCGCGCAAACCCAAGCGCGGCCACGCCAGCGCCACCACAGCCGCCACAGCGACCCCACTCAGCAGACGAACAGTCGGTTTCATGATCAAGATATCGGTTCGGAATCAAAAAGCTTCAACGCGCCGCTTCGGCAGCACGAATGGCCTGAACGGATGATTCCACAATCCGCTGCACCCCGATCTGCCCCAGATCAGCAGAGGCCCGCGCAGGATTGCCATACACCCCATCTGACGGGGTCCACTTGCGGCTTGCGGACAACAATGACACCCGTACCAGAGCCGGATCAACTGCCAGCGTCAGCGAGGTATCGGCCAAACCGGCGTGCGTGCCGATCTCGGCCTCGGCAAATCCAGCCGATTTCAAGTTGGCCACGTAGCGAGTCTGGGTCGCCTCGTAATACTCGCGCAAGGCCACGACACGCGCGCCCTTCAAACCAGCCCCAGGCCGGTTCAATCGGGCCGCCACACGTTCCTCACACTTCTGGTAGCCGCCATGGTCACCCAGGAACACCACGGTGCGAAACCCGTGCTGCACCAGGCTACGCACAGCGCCTTCGAGCACGCCCTCAAAAACCGGCTCTGGCACGCTCAAGGTGCCCGCAAACCGCATATGGGCCTGTGGAGGCGAGGCCGCGCCTTCAGGCACGTAGCTGATCACGGGTGCGACCACCGCATGGCCTAGGCTGCGGGCAATGCGGCCCGCCAGCGCATGCACGCGCACGTTGTGCTTGCCCAGCACCATATGCGGGCCATTCTGCTCGGTGCCACCGATTGGCACCAAGGCCACCGTGGCCCCACCGGCAATGCGGTCACGCAACTCGGGCGAGGTCATTTCTTCCAGGTACACCGTGGATGAGGCTTCACTCACCACACGCGCGTGTGCCGTGGGCATGAAGCCTGGCACCCAGCCTGCCGCCAGGCCCACAACCAGTGCCCCCACCGCGAACCTCGCCAGCGGACGCCGTCCTGCATTCAGTCCAGCCACAACGGGCTCCCCCAATCGAATCGAATGGGGGCAGTGTAATCAGGCCTGCATATCGAGCAAGGAACCCATCATGCGATCCTGGGTACGAATGACCCGCAGGTTGGCCAGGTACTGATAGCTCGCAATCTTGTGCGACACCATGTCATTGGCCAAGGCATCCCCTTCGGCGGCAGACTGACTCAGGGTCACCGTGACGCCCCCTAACGCCGCTTCCGCGGCTTGTGACACCTGCTGGCGTCGGAAGTTGGCCGTCTCGGCGTTGGCGATATTGTGGGCCGCAGCCCCCATGCGCATCGAAGCCGCATTGACGCCGGACATGGCAATGGCAGAAACAGAGCCCATGATGGATGACCTCCAGACAACACTCGCCACAACAGCGCCCTCAGTCCTACAATTTCTCTAAACAAAGAGGCCCGCTATGGACAATCAGAAAATCAAGCAAACCCTGGAACAACTGCACGCTGAGCTGGAAGCTGGACAACGCCCAGACCCCGAATTGCGTGCCATTTTGCAAACCCTGGCGCAAGACATTCATCGCGCACTGGAACAGCCTGCCACAGCCCCCACCGATGAGGGAAGCCTGGAAGACCGCGCACGCGACGTCTCCGCCAAATTTGCCGCACAACATCCCTACCTGGAAGCCACGCTGCGCGACCTGATGGACGGGCTGGGCAAGATCGGCATCTGATCTCTGCCACCGGCAGGCTCTCGCACCCTGTCGTCATTTGTCAATCATCAGCCGACTGAAATCGGCAAGATGCGCGCACTGACGAACACAACGAGAGCACTGCCATCATGCGACGCTGGAACGGCTGGGGTGACACCCACAACACCGAAGCACTCAAACCGGAAGCCCTGGCTTTCTTGCAAGACGCGATCGGCGCTGCCCCGCCAGCCCAAGACGCCAGTTGGGAACAGGCCCTGGCACAGGTCAAGCACCAGCCGACACGTCTGCCCACACACCCCCTGATCGACACGACAGACGAAGCACGTCTGCGCGCCAGCTTTGGTCAATCTGCGTGGGACTGGCTGCGCCTGCGATTCGGTCAGATCGGCCGAGTCACCGACGGCGTGGCACATCCCGAAACCGAACAAGATGTGCAGGCACTCCTGGCCTGGGCCAAGCAACATGGCGTGCATGTGCTGCCCTGCGGGGGGGCCACCAGCGTGGCGGGGCACCTGACACCCGTGGGAGACAAACCGGTTCTGACAATGAACCTGACCCGCATGATGCGTCTGGTCAGCCTCGACCCGGTTTCGCAGATCGCCACGTTCGAAGCGGGTGTGGCGGGGCCTGATCTCGAAGCCCAGCTACGCGCCCATGGCTTCACGCTGGGGCACTTCCCGCAAAGCTTTGAGCTGTCCACCCTGGGCGGCTGGATCGTGACCCGCTCGTCAGGGCAGCAATCGGCCCGCTACGGTCGCATCGAGGCCATGTTTGCCGGCGGCACCCTGGTCACGCCCGACACCACGGTGGTGCTGCCCACCTTCCCCGCTTCAGCCGCCGGCCCCGACATGCGCGAATGGATCATGGGCTCGGAGGGCCGCATGGGCGTGCTGACCGAAGCCAAGGTGCGGGTCACTCGCCTGCCCGAGCAGGAAGACTTCGTGGGCGTGTTCTTTCCCTCCTGGGAAGCTGCACAGACGGCGGTACGTGAACTGGCCCAGGCCAAGCTGGGTTTGTCGATGCTACGCCTGTCGAATGCCGTCGAAACCTTCACCACCCTGCGCATGGCAGGCCATGCCCGTGCCATTGGCTGGCTCGAACGCTACCTGGCGTTGCGCGGGGTAGGCGAAGGCAAGTGCCTGATGATGATGGGCCTGACTGGCAGCCGCGCACAAGTGCGGGCCATGCGCTCGCTGGCATTTGCCATCATCGCCGCGCACGGGGGCGTCTCGACAGGCACCTTGTTGGGCAAGAAGTGGGCTGCCAAACGCTTCCAGAACGTGTACCTGCGCAACAGCCTGTGGGAAGCCGGCTATGCGGTCGACACCATGGAAACGGCTTGTGATTGGCCACGCGTTACCCCCATGATGCAGGCCATGGAAGAAGCAGGCCGCCAGGCCTTGGCTCGCCATGGGGAAAAGACACACTGCTACACCCACCTGTCGCATGTGTACCCGCAAGGCTCGAGTGTGTACAGCACCTTCGTTTACCGCATTGGCTCCGATTACGGCAGCGCCCTGGCGCGCTGGCAGTCGCTCAAGCAAGCGGTGGGCGACGCCATCGCAACCCATGGCGGCACCATCACCCACCAGCACGGCGTTGGCAAAGACCACGCCCCCTGGTTTCAGCGTGAAAAGGGCCCCGCCAACCTCGCAGCCATTGGCGCCGTGATACGCGAATGGGATCAGGAAGGGGTGATGGCTCCGGGCAATTTGCTGGGTGATCTCTGATGAACACCCCCGTCGACATCCTGGTCATCGGCGGCGGCATCACCGGTGCGGGCATCGCACTGGAGGCTGCCCGGCGCGGCGCTCGGGTCCAACTGGTCGAGCAGCGCGACTTTGCCTGGGGCACCTCGTCCCGATCATCCAAACTGGTTCATGGCGGATTGCGCTACTTGCGTGAAGGCGCCATTGGGCTGACCCGTGAATCGGTACTCGAACGCCGCCAATTGCTGCGAGACGCCCCTGGGCTGGTCGAACCCCAACGCTTTCTGATGGGGCACTACCAAGGTCGGTCGCCCGGGCAGAGGCTGATGCGTCTGGGCCTGGCGGTATACGACCTGCTCGGCGGCGAACGCCATCGTCACGCGGTGGATGCCAGTGGCTACCTGCAACTGGCTCCGCACACCGATGCCAAGGGCTTGATCAGCGGCTCCGGCTACCTGGACGCCAAGACCGACGACGCCCGGCTGGTCTGGCGTGTGCTGCAAGAGGCCCGAGGCCATGGCGCCCAGGTCAGCAACTACACCCAGGTCGACAGCCTGATGGTGGAAAACGGTCGCGTCTGCGGCGCACACCTGCGGACGGAATCGGGCAACACATTCAGCCAAGCCGCCACCTGCGTCATCAACGCCACCGGGGCCTGGGCCGACGGACTGCGCCAACGACTCGGGCAGCCCCCCAAGTTGCGCCCGTTGCGCGGCAGCCACCTGCTGTTGCCGCTGTGGCGTCTGCCGGTGGCCCAGTCGATCAGCCTGTTTCACCCGCGAGACGGGCGACCTGTGTTTGCCTACCCCTGGGAAGGCATGGCCCTGGTGGGCACCACCGACATCGATCACCCCCACGACCTGAACCAGGAACCAGCCATCACCGAAGACGAGGTGATGTACCTGTTAGAGGCCGTACGACACACCTTCCCTCACCTCGATATTCAAGCCGAAGACATCGTGTCGACCTACGCGGGTGTGAGACCAGTGGTGTCCAGTGGTGCCGCGGACCCATCGAAGGAAACACGCGACCACATCGTGCTCAACGAGCAAGGCCTGATCACCGTGACGGGAGGCAAGCTCACCACCTTCCGCACCATCGCACTCGACACCTTGCGGCAGGCTGCACGAGCCCATCCGGCGTTGAAGCTGAACTGGCAAAACGAGCGCATCTTGTCCACCCCGACGGCGGGCCCCACTCTGTTGAAACTCGATGCCACAGAACAAGCCCGGCTCATCGGTCGCTATGGCGATCAAGCCAATGCCCTGTTGACCTCGGCTGCCCCTGATGAATGCAGGCCCATTGCGGGCACCCGCATCTGGTGGGCCGAACTGCGCTGGATTGCACAACATGAAGCGGTTCATCACCTGGACGACCTGCTGTTGCGTCGCACCCGACTGGGTCTGGTTCTGCCCCGCGGTGGTCAAGCCCTGCTCGGCCAGATGCGTGCCCTGATTCAACCCACACTGGGCTGGACCGATGTGCAATGGGAACAGGAATGCCTGCGCTATCAGGCTCTGATCGACCGCTGCTACAGCCTGCCAGCCTCCATGAAGAAGGGCACGCCATGAACCGGCAACCTGACGACCTGCTGCTGTCGATCGACTGTGGCACCCAGAGTGTGCGCGCGATCCTGTTTGACCTTCACGGCAATGTGGTGGCCAAGTCGCAAGTTCGGTTCGACGACTATCAGGTGCCGCAGCCGGGTTGGCTCGAACACGATGTCGACGGGTTCTGGCAAGCCACCGCCCAGGCCTGCCAGGGCTTGTGGCAAACCCACAGCGCCCTCAAGCCCGCACTGCGCGGGGTGTCGGTCACCACCCAACGCGGCACCATCATGCCGGTTGACGCCAACGGCCAGGCGCTCTACCCCGCCATCATCTGGCTGGATCAGCGTAATGCCACCCGCCTCCCCAAGATCAGCGCGCCTTGGCGAGCCGCATTTCGGGCCGTGGGGGCCAGTGACACCATTCGCTACTTCCAGCGTGAAGCCGATGCCAATTGGCTGGCCGAGTTTCGCCCTGACGTCTGGCAGAAAACACACAAATTCCTGCTGCTGTCAGGCTTGCTGAACCATCGGCTCACAGGCCGCTTTGTGGACTCGATTGGCTCGCAGGTGGGCTACATCCCCTTCGATTTCAAACGCCAGAGGTGGGCCGCGGGTTGGGACTGGAAATGGCAGGCCATGGCCATGGAGCCACGCCACCTGCCTGAGCTCTATCCGGTGGGCAGCCAACTGGGCCAGATCACGCGCCAAGCGGCCCAGGCCACAGGCATTCCCGAAGGCTTGCCCGTGATGGCCGCAGCAGCGGACAAAGCCTGCGAGGTGCTGGGTTCAGGCTGCCTGGGCCCGGAGATGGGGGGGCTGTCTTACGGCACCACGGCCACCATCAACATCAACTCCAGCCAGTACCTGGAGGCGCTGCCCCTGGTCCCGCCCTACCCCGCGGCCCTGCCCCATCACTTCAGCTGCGAGGTGCAGATCTTCCGCGGCTACTGGATGGTGCGCTGGTTCAAGGAACAGTTCGGCCACAACGAAATGCTGGCGGCCGAGCAAACCGGCATCCTGCCTGAGGCCTTATTCGACGAGATGGTGGCCACGGTACCTCCGGGCTCCATGGGGCTGATGCTGCAGCCATACTGGTCCCCCGGCATTCGCCACCCCGGGCCCGATGCCAAGGGGGCCATCGTCGGCTTTGGCGACATCCACACGCGGGCGCACCTCTACCGCGCCATTCTGGAAGGCCTGGCTTATGCCCTGCGCGATGGGCGCGAGCGCATCGAGAAAAAGACCCGCACGCCGATGAAGGAGTTGCGCGTATCCGGTGGTGGATCGCAATCGGATGCGGCCATGCAGCTGACCGCCGACATTTTCAACCTGCCCGCCTGCCGTCCGCACACTTACGAGACATCGGGTCTGGGTGCCGCCATCGACAGCGCTGTCGGCCTGGGCCTGTATGGCGATTTCGATGCCGCCATCCGCGCCATGACCCGTGTCGAGCGGGTGTTCGAGCCCATCGCCGCCCACGCAGGTTTGTATGACCAGCTCTACAACCGGGTCTACAAGCACATGTACGAACGCCTGGCGCCCCTGTACAGCGAAATCCAGTCGATCACCGGCTACCCCAAGCGCGACTAAGATGGGCCCATGGCCCGCTCGCACCGTCACCCGCTGCATGCCTTTTTTGCGCGCTTCCTGCGAAGCCGCGCCATCCATCGGCATTACCACCGCCGGTCGATGCTGGAAACGCTGGGCGGCACGCCCCACGAGCGTGCTGTCCCGGCCGATCAGGCTCAGGCATTGCGCCAGGCCGCGACCAGCTCGTCCGCTGCACTGCTGAGCCGACTGCACAGCAGCGAGCAAGGCCTGCCCGCCGAAATGGCTCGCCGCATCCTCAAGCGGGTCGGCCCCAATGAGATCGAACAGGAAGGCCCGCTGCCTTGGTGGCAACTGCTGTGGCACTGCTACCGCACCCCCTTTGATCTGCTGCTCAGTCTGCTGGCGCTGATTTCCTGGCTCACAGGCGATCTGCGCGCCACTGTGGTCATTGGCAGCATGGTGGCGCTGTCCGTGTCGCTGCGCTTTGTGCAGGAGCGCAAATCACACCGGGCGGCCGATCAACTCAAAGCACTGGTCAGCAACCGGGCCACGGTGCTGCGCCCGGGTCAGCCCGCACGCGAAACAGCGGTGCGCGAACTGGTGCCGGGAGATGTCGTTGCCCTGTCGGCAGGCGACATGATCCCGGCCGACTGCCGCATCTTGCAAGCCAAGGACCTGTTCGTAGCCCAGTCGGCCATGACGGGCGAGTCCCTGCCGGTTGAGAAATTCGCGCACGATGCCGATGCCCAGCTGCGCAATCCACTGGACCTCGACAACATCGTCTTCATGGGCACCAATGTGGTCTCGGGCACCGCCACCGCAGTGGTGGTGGCCACAGGGGCGCGCAGCTATTTCGGGGCCCTGGCTGAACGGCTCAACAGTGCGCAGCGCCCCCTCACCCAGTTTCAAGCCGGCGTGAATCAGGTAGCCTGGCTGCTGATTCGCTTCATGTTCGTGATGGTGCCATTGGTCTTCCTGCTCAATGGCGTCACCAAGGGCAATTGGCTGGAAGCCGGCTTGTTTGCCCTGTCGATTGCAGTGGGGCTGACGCCTGAAATGCTGCCCATGATCGTGACCTCGACCCTGGCCAAAGGCGCGGTGAAACTGGCCAGCCAGAAAGTGGTGGTCAAGCAGCTGGACGCCATTCAGAACTTCGGGGCCATGAATGTGCTGTGCACCGACAAGACCGGCACCCTCACCCAGGACAAGATAGCGCTGGCACGCCACACCGATGCCTGGGGCCAGACCTCGCGCGATGTGTTGGAGCTGGCCTACCTCAACAGCTACTACCAGACGGGCCTGAAGAACATGCTCGATGTGGCCGTGCTGGAACAGGTGCAACTGCACCACGACCTGGAAGTGGCCACCGCCTACGCCAAAGTCGACGAAGTGCCATTTGATTTTCAGCGGCGCCGCATGTCGGTCATCGTGATCGAGCACGACCGCCGCCACATGCTGATCTGCAAGGGCGCATTAGAAGAGGTCATGCGCGTGTGCACCCACGTGCGCCGAGACGGCACAGACCTGCCCTTGACCCCCGATCGCCTGGCCGAAATTCAGCGCATCACCCAGGACCTGAACCAGGAAGGGTTACGCGTGGTGGCGGTGGCCATCAAAGAGCAAAGCACCGAGCAGCAACGCTACAGCGTGGCCGATGAAAGCGACCTGACGCTGATGGGCTACGTGGCCTTTCTCGACCCACCCAAGGAAACCACCGCCACTGCCCTCCAGTCGCTGCATCAGCAAGGGGTGCAAGTCATGGTGCTGACAGGGGACAACGAATGGGTGACCCGCAAGGTGTGCCATGACGTCGGACTGCCCATCCACGGCCTGCTGCTGGGCGATGCACTGGAAGACCTGAGCGACGCAGCCCTCGGCGAAGCGCTGCAAACCCACAATGTGTTTGCCAAACTCACCCCCCAGCACAAGGAACGCCTGGTGCGGCAGTTGCGTGCCAGCGGCCATGTGGTGGGTTTCATGGGCGATGGCATCAACGATGCGCCCGCACTGCGGGCCGCCGACATCGGTATTTCAGTGGACACCGCGGTGGACATCGCCAAGGAAGCCGCCGACATCATCTTGCTGGAAAAGAGCCTGACCGTGTTGAGCACCGGCGTGGAGCAAGGGCGACGCACTTTTGCCAACATGCTCAAGTACATCAAGCTCACCGCCAGCTCGAATTTCGGCAACGTGCTGTCTGTGCTGGTGGCCAGTGTGGCGCTGCCCTTCCTGCCCATGCTGCCCATGCACCTGCTGATTCAGAATCTGCTGTACGACATCGCCCAGATCGGCATCCCCTTTGACCACGTCGACCCCGAACAACTCGCCCAGCCGCAGCGCTGGAACCCGCAAGACCTCAGCCGCTTCATGCTGCACTTTGGCCCCATCAGCTCGGTGTTTGACCTCAGCACCTTCGCCTTCCTTTGGTGGGGGCTGCAGGCCAATCGACCCGAGCAACAAACCTTGTTTCAATCAGGCTGGTTTCTCGTCGGCTTGTTGACCCAGATGCTGGTGGTGCATGTGGTGCGCACCCGGCGTCTGCCCTTTGTGCAAAGCCATGCTTCGACCATGCTGCTGACCATGACCGGACTCATGTCATGCATTGGCCTGGTCTTGACACAAGGCCCTTGGGCCAGCGCCTTCAAGCTCACGTCACTGCCGGCCGCGTACTTCCCGTTTCTGGGTGCCGTACTGCTGGCCTACCTGCTGCTGGCACAGGCCATGAAGACCTTCTACATTCGCCGCTACGGCTGGCAGTGAGGCCGGCGCCACGAGGCCGTCAAGCCGGGCGGGCTTGCGTGGCCATCAGCCCAGCCAGGAACAGATCCAGCCCAATGTCGATGATGGCTTCGGGCTTGCGCCCGCCCAGCAGTTCAGCCCGGTCCAGTTCAACCAGGCCATGCAGGTAGGCCCACAGATTCATCGCCAGGTCTTCAGCTTGCCAGGGGCCCTGCAAGCCATCGACCAGCGCCAGCATGGCCGCCCACAGTTGCTTGTGGCTGTCAGGCTCTTCGTTTTCGTCCTTGCAGTAGCGCATTTTCAAGGCGTACAAGGCAGGCTGCTGGCGCGCGAACTTCAGGTAGGTGCGCGCCACCGCACGAATCGCATCCAGGCCCACCTTCTGGCCCACGGCTTTTTGCATGGCCGTCAGCAGCACACGCCCAGCCTCGTCGGCCACAGCCACCTCCAGCTCGCCCTTGCTGGCGAAATAGCGGTACAGCGCATTGGGCGTGACGCCCAACTGGGCCGCCAGCGTGCGCATGGACAGCTGATCCAGCCCCTGCGCCTCGATCAGGCCGATCGCGGCTTCCAGAATGGTCTCTCGGCTGGTCTTCTTGGGGTAGGACATGCTGCGATGTTACCCGCTTGACGGACACAAAACAAAAGGTGTACGCTGTACACCATGCATACCTTCACCGTCAACGGCAAAGCCGTCCAACTTGATGTCGAAGACGACATGCCCCTGCTTTGGGCACTGCGCGACGAACTCGGCATGACTGGCACCAAATTCGGTTGCGGCATTGCCGCCTGCGGCGCCTGCACCGTCCACATTGATGGCGTGGCCACGCGTTCGTGCGTGATGCCCGTGGTGGCTGTAGCCGGTCGCAGCGTGCAAACCATCGAGTCGAAAGACGACCCGATTTTGCAACGCTTGCAAGCAGCGTGGGTCGCGCACCAGGTGCCGCAATGTGGTTATTGCCAGTCGGGCATGCTGATGGCCGCCACCGACCTGCTGCGTCGCAACCCCAAGCCGTCTGACGCCGACATCGACGACGCCATGACCAACATCTGCCGCTGTGGCACCTACCAGCGTGTGCGTGCGGCCATTCATGAAGCGGCCGGACAAGGCTCCACCCAAGGAGGCCGAGCATGAGTGACCTCATCAAACCGGTTCTGTCGCGCCGCCAGTTCCTCATTGCCGGCACCGCCGTAGGCGGTGGCTTGCTGGTGGGATGTGCCTCGCCCACGCCCGCCAATCGCCTGGGCTCTCCCACCGACTTCCCCGCAGCCCAAGGCGAAGTGGCGCTGAACGGTTGGGTGAAGATCGGCCCCGATGGCCGCATCACCGTGGCTGTGCCTCGTTCGGAAATGGGCCAAGGGGTGATGACCTCGCTGCCCATGCTGCTCGTGGAAGAACTCGATGCCCGCTGGGAGGACGTCAGCGTCGAACAGGCGCCGGTGGCCCGCATTTATGCCAACACCGCGCTGCTGCTCAACGTCATTCCCTTCGGCGTGGACGACGACAGCTGGGTGGCCCGAGTGGCCCGCTCGACCGTGCAGCGGCTGGGCTATGCCCTGTCGCTGCAGGTCACTGGCGGCTCCAGCAGCATTCGCGACGCTTGGGAGCCTTTGCGCCTGGCCGGAGCCACCGCACGCGCCATGCTCATTCAAGCCGCCGCCAAGCAGTGGCAGGTCAAGCCCCAGACCTGCGACGCCGACAATGGCCGGGTCATCCACACGGCCACCGGCCGCTCCTTGCGCTACGCCGAGCTGGCTGAAGCAGCTGCCAAGCTGGCCGTGCCGGACGACGTGCCCTTCAAAGACCCGGCGCGCTACAAACTCATCGGCAAACCCGTACGCCGGCTCGACATCCCAGCCAAGACCAATGGGCAGGCTCAGTTTGGCATCGATGTCAAGGTCGACGGCATGGCCTATGCCGCGCTGGCCCAACCCCCGGTTTTCGGTTCGCAAGTCAAGTCCTTTGACGACAGTGCCGCCCGCAGCATGCGGGGCGTGCTCAAGGTCGTTCAGATTCGCGACGGCGTGGCCGTGGTGGCCAACAGCTGGTGGCGTGCCAAGCAAGCCCTGGCGCAAGTCAAGATCGAATACACCCGCACCGAGCACGACCAGCTCAGCTCTGCCGACATTCGCAAGCAGTTCGAACGCGAGTTGCAGGAGCGCTCGGGCTTTGGCTTTGTCAGCAAAGGCAACGCAAGCCGCACCATCGAAGCCGCCCCCAAGCGGCTCGAAGCCACTTACTGGGCCCCCTATCTGGCGCACGCCGCCATGGAGCCGATCAACTGCGTGGCGCGCGTGAAAGACAAGAAGGTGGAAGTGTGGGTGTCCACCCAATCGCCCTCGCTGGCCAAATGGAAAGCGGCCCAGATTGCCGGGGTCGACATGGACGATGTGACCCTGCACGTGCCCTTGCTCGGGGGAGGCTTTGGACGCCGGCTGGAAATTGACATGGTCGAGCAAGCGGTTGAAATCGCCAAAGCTCTGGATGGCCAGGCGGTCAAGCTGGTGTGGACACGCGAAGACGACACCCAGCACGACATGTACCGCCCGGCTGCGCTGTCGCGATTCGAAGCCGCCCTCGACAAGGAAGGCCGCGTGACCGCGTGGTCGAACAAATTGGTCGCGCAGTCGATTGGTTACGACTCGGTCAAGCGCCTGTTGCCCTGGGCCGCAGCCGATACTCCTGACAAGAACCAGATCGAAGGCGCGTTTGACATCCCCTACGACTTCGAGCACATCTCGGTCCGCCAGGTACGCCCACAAACCCCCGTGCCCGTGGGCTCGTGGCGCAGCGTGGGTCACTCCTACAACGCGTTCTTCACCGAGAGCTTCGTCGACGAACTGGCCCACGCGGTGGGACAAGATCCATACCAATACCGCCGACAGTTGATCGCGCAGCACCCGCGGCATCGCATCGTGCTCGACCTGGCTGCGCAAAAGGCGGGCTGGGATCAACCCCTGCCCAAGGGCATGGCCCGCGGCATCGCCCTGCATGAGTCCTTCGGATCGATCTGTGCCCAGGTGGCCGAAGTCTCCATCGACAACGGTCAGGTCAAAGTGCACCGGGTGGTGTGCGCCATCGACTGCGGCATCGTGGTCAACCCGGACACGGTCGAAGCGCAGATGCAAAGCTCCATCGTGTTCGGGCTCAGCGCGGCCTTGTTCGGCGAAATCACCCTGTCGCAAGGCCGTGTCGAGCAAAGCAGCTTCCCCAGTTATGACATGGTTCGACTGGCACAGATGCCCAAGATCGAAACCCACATCGTTCGCAACACCCATGCCCCCGGTGGTGTGGGCGAGCCGGGCACCCCGCCCATCGCGCCGGCCGTGGCCAATGCCTTGTATGTGCTGACCCGTCAGCGCATTCGCAGCCTGCCGATTCGCCTGGGTTGAGCCATGCGCAGCAACGATCAGGAAGTCCTCCAGCAAGCCCTGCAGTGGCAGCGGCAAGGGCTGCGCTGTGTGCTGGTCACCGTGCTCAGCACCTACGGGGCCAGCCCGCGCCCACCGGGTGCGATGGCCGTCATCAGCGAAACGGGCCTGGTCGTGGGCTCCGTGTCGGGCGGCTGCGTGGAAGACGACTTGGTACACGAGGTGAGGCAAGGCATGTTCTGGGCCCCCCAAGCCCCTGCCGTGTCCTTGCGCACCTACGGCCGCGATGCTGCCGAACGCGAGCGCTATCGCCTGCCCTGCGGCAACGCCCTGAGACTGGCCATCGAAGCGAACTGGTCAGCCCGCGATCTGCAACAGGCGCTCGATGGCATGCAACAAGGGCTGTGCGTGCACAAGCAGCTCGCCTACGCCACGGGGCAAGCGCATTGGCACGCCCTCACGCCAGGTCAGGCCTCACCGCTTGACTTCGCCGACAGCCCTCAAGGGTTTGCGGTGGTTTTGGGCCCGCGCCATCGTTTGCTCATCATTGGCGCCACCGAGGTCAGCCGTTATCTGTGCCCCATTGCCCAATCGCTTGGCTATGCCATCACCGTGTGCGACCCGCGAGAGGAATACACCGGCAGCTGGTCTGATATGCATGTGACCCTGGTTCGCGACATGCCAGACGATGCCGTTCTGGCCTTCGCCTGCGACGAGCGCACCGCCGTCATCACGGTCACGCACGACCCCAAGCTCGATGACCTCGCGCTGATGGAAGCACTCAAGTCGCCCGCTTTCTATGTGGGCGCACTGGGCTCGACCTTGACCACCCGCAAACGCCAGGCTCGTTTGCTGGAGTTTGACGTCACCCCCGAGCAAGTGGCTCGACTGAAAGGCCCGGTGGGCCTGCCGATCGGCTCGCGCACCCCCGCAGAGATTGCTGTGTCCATTGCCGCCGAGCTGATTCAGGTCCGCAGCCTGATCGGCACCCCCGATTGGCGCCAGTCACGCCCCGACTGGATGCCGGCTTCGCAACCCAGCGCCTCGACCACGCCATGCTCGCTGGCCTGATTCTGGCCGCCGGTCAGGCGCGCCGCTTCGGTCAGGACAAGCGTGCCGCCTTGCTGCCCAATGGCCAGCCCATGTTGGCCCACGTATTGAGCCAGTACCGAGCCGCATGCCCGGCTCTGTGGGTGGTCACCCCCCCGGACGATGTTTTGGGCACGGCCCTGTGCGCCGCAGTCGGTGCCCTGCAGGTCGTCAACCCCGAGGCCACGCAGGGCCTGGGCTCCTCGCTGGCATGCGGCATTCGCGCCATTCAGGCCAGCCCTAAGGCCAGCCGATTCAAGGGCGTCATCATTGGTTTGGCCGACATGCCAGCAGTGGACACCGTCCTCATCGAACGCCTGACGCAAGCCATGCTGACAGACGGTGCCCGACGGCCCGTGGTGCCCGTGGTCTTCAGCGCCATGGGCCAGCCCCCACAGATGGGCCACCCTCGGCTGCTGCCTGCGCATGACTTCCCGAAACTGGCCACCCTATCGGGCGACAAAGGGGCCCAGGCCGTGGTGGACTGGTCCCAGGCCTTGCAGATCGAAGCCGATCCGACCGCGGTCTTGCAAGACATCGACACCCCCGATGACCTGGAACGCCTGAGGCACCGGTGACGGGAATGGCCTGAAAAGATCAATGAGCCAGGGTGAAGTCCACCCGCTGAGTCGCGCCCTTGTCGGCAATGCCTTCGGGGCTGAGCCTGGAGGCCACCAGGAACAGTCGGTCCACCGGCACATGGCCCTGCTCATCCAGGTATTTCTTCACCGCTAGCGCACGCGCATCGGCAATCGACTTGAACCACATTTCGTCAACCAAAGCGTGTCGCAGCATGAGCTGCTCCATCTCAGGCACGGGCAGTGACTTCGTCATGCCCAAAGCATTGCGGGGCTTGTCAAACGGCTCAGCCAGGTAGGCTCGCTCCAGATACTTTGGGTACTCGGCCGCCGACACGGTGATCTGCTCACTGTTGGCCGCCTGCCCTTGCTTGACCAGATCCGCCACCTTCTGGGCCTTGATGCGACTGGCCACATAGGCACGGCGTGCGCCGTCCTGCTCGGTGGCCGGGTCCACTCGACCCGAGATTTCGAGTTTCAAGGCTGGACGATCCAGCAAGACCTTCACCAAGGTGTCGAGCTTGGACTTGGCTTCAGGGGCCAGTTCCGTGCTGCCTGGAGCAAAGGCGACATAGCCCAGCTCGGCAGCATCACCACCAAAGGCCGAGGCCAGCAGGCTGAACGGTGCCGTCACGGCTTTTTCAACCAGATTCACCACCACGCGCCAGACAATGCCGCCAATGCTGAAATCGGGATCGGACAAGGTGCCCGAAATGGGCAGGTTCACATCCATCTCGCCCCTGCTGTTGGTCAGCAGGCCGATGGCAAACAGAATGGGCAACTTCACGGCATCGGGGCTGTCCACCTTGCCACCAAAGGTCAGCTGGTTCACATAGACCTGGTTCTGGGCATCGAGCTTGCCGTTGTCGATCAGGTACTTCAAGTCCACCGACAACTTGCCCTTGGTGATGGGGTAGCCGGCGTACTTGGCCGAGTAGGGCGTCAGGCGGGTCAGCTCGATGTCGGTGGCCCGGGCAGCCAGTTGCAGATACAGCTTCGGTGCCAGCGGGTTGACCTTGCCGCTGATGGACAAGGGACTGTCATGGTCGATGCGACCACGCAAGTTCAGGTCAGCGGGCTGACTGCGATCAGAAGCCAGGGCCGACACGGTTCCATCCAGATCTGTCAAGTTGGCCGCATAGTTGGGCTTGATGAAGTTGTCGGCAAAGTCGACCCGGCCATGCTTCATGACAATGCGCCCGATGGCGATGCGAGGCGATGGCCCCGAGGCGGCGGCTTTGGCAGATGGATTGGGGGGCGCGTTGGGATGGGCTTCGGCTGCGGCCTGCGCTTCCGCCGTGCGCAAAATGTCTTGCAGGTTCAAGCGCCCGGTGGGCTTGACGATGACGCGAGCAAAGAAGTCATCCAGCGAAATTTCCCCCACGCCCAGATCCAGCGGATGCACCTTGGGGCTGCGCTCCTGCCCCCCGTATTGCACCGCCAAGGCCTTGAAGCCCAAGGTTTTCCAGCGCAAGAAATCTTCTCCACCGGTTTTGTCCACGCTACGCAAACCGCGCACAGAGGCATCGCCTTCAAAACGGATGCGAGGCAAGACACCAGCCGGCAGCGACACCTCCAGGCGACCGTCGGTGAACAACTCCCCGCGCGTCAAGGCCACGTTCAACTGGTCCGCCACATAAGGCTGGGCGGCAGTCAACTCGATCCCATGCAGCCCCACATCCAAGACCGCAGACAAGGGTTTCGCGTCGCGCGGCAGGCTCACATGGCCCGCCAGACTCAGTTGGCCGCTCTGGTTATGCCGAGCCGTTAGCGTCACAGGCACAGGCTTGTCACCAAACTGGCCCTGCGCCATGCTGATGCCCGCTACGGCAAGCTCGATGTCGGTGATGTCTTGCGCGCGGGGCGCCTGGCGTGCAGGCACGGCCGCGTCCACCCAGTGAACCTCTCCATCGTGAATCTGGAACTGCGCCAGTTGCAAACGCAACTTCGAACTGGCGGCGTCTTGCGCGGCCGCCCCCTTCACTGCACTGGCAGCCGCACTGGCGGGTAATCGGGCGGGCGAAGCAGAGGATGCTGCCCCCTGTGCGGGCTGGGCCGCCTTCGGGGTGAGCGCCTCCAGCAAAGCCAATTGGCCATCGCGCTCGCGCTCGAGCCAGACACGAGGCTGATCCCAGGTGATTTGCTCGATGCTCCAGCGATTCAGCAAAGGCTCGCTGTCACCCAGTCGCACCGACAGCGCACGCCACTGCACCAGCGGATCTTCTTCCTCGTCGTGCAAGGCCAGGTCTTTCAAGGCCGCCTGTCCCTGCAGGTGCAGGCTCGATCCCTTGGCGTCTTGCCGGAAGGTCACCGCCAGACGCGCATCCAGGTCAGCTTTGTCCAGGCGAGCCGAGACCTTGAACGGGGCCAAGGACAGAAAGGACGCCAGGGGCAGGCCCCCCACTTCCACATTCAGAATGGCATCCCGACTGGCGGCAAACGGTCGCGTCTTGCCCGTCAATTTGAAGGGGGCGCCGTCGACCCGCGCACTCAGCGACGGTGTGGTGAACTGCTCGGCCACGTAAGGCAGATTGGAAATGAAGGGCAAGGCCAAGGCCAGATCGCGCACCTCGTGGCGGCTGCCGCTGACCCGGTCGTCCCAGGTCAGCACGCCTTGCGACAGCGCAATGTTGTTGACCGAAAACCGGGCCGGCTCGCCTGAAGAAGGTTGAGCTGGCCGAGCGGCCATCCGCGCCAGAATGTCGCTGTAGTTCCAGCGTTGGGGCGCCAGCCGCGCCAGATGGACCTGCGGCGCAGTGACCGACACCGACTCCACCACGGGCGCCAGGTGCCGCAGGGATGACAGAGACAACTGCACTCTGGCCTGCCCGACCTGCACAAAGGGCTGCCGACCATCGGCCTCGTAAATGGTCAGACCATCCAGACCCACACGCAATTGCAGGGGCTTGAACTCGACTCGCTCAAGCGTGACCCGGCGCCCCAGCGCCTGGCCCAGTTGCTCAACAGCGGTCTGGCGTAGCCACTCGGGGCCCCAGATATAGGCGCAGGCCACCGCCGTCACCACCGTTCCCACGGTGGCGAGCGCCGCCACGCGGCCCTTGGTCCACTTCACTTCCATCTCGGATACCGTTCATCAGGCTGATCGGCGCCGCAGGTGCTGGACCATGGCCGACACCAGTTTGCGCAGATCGTAAGGTTTACTCACATGCGCAACCATACCAGCAGCATCGCAAGCGGCCAGTGCGTCACCGAAGGCGTGCGCCGTCAGGCCAATGATGGGCAATGTCGCATCGATGCTCAGAATGCGCCGTGCGGCCTCGTAGCCATCCATGATCGGCATCTGCACATCCATGAGCACCAGGTCAAAGAAGCCCGCGCCCTTGGCTTCGACCAGGTCCACGGCCTCGCTGCCATCATGCACCATGGTGAACTCAGCGCCTTCCATGGTCAGAAGTTCGCCCAGCACGATCTGGTTGACTTCGCTGTCTTCGGCTGCCAGAACACGCACGCCTTGCAGGCTGCTCTCGTGACTCTCGCGGTGCATCACCGGCTTCAACGATGTCGGTGGCCGCGCCACGGCGAGACCTGAACCGGCCGCGTTCAACGGCAGCTTTACGGTGAAGCAGCTGCCCACCCCGACCTGACTGCTCACCTCGATGCGCCCGCCCATCAGCTCGACCAGGCGTTTGCTGATGCTCAAGCCCAGCCCGGTGCCCCCATAGCGCCGAGTGGTCGAGGAATCGGCCTGCTTGAACGGCACGAATGCCAAAGCCTGCTCTTGCGGACTCATGCCAATGCCCGTGTCGCGCACCTGCAAGATCACCGATTCGGGCCCTGGCTGGGCCTGGAGTCGCACCTCGCCGCGCTCGGTGAACTTGATGGCGTTCGACATCAAATTCAACAACACTTGCTCAATGCGGAGGGCATCCCCCTCGATCGATGTGGGCAGATCAGGGCTCAACTCCAGAACAAGACTCAAGCCCTTGTCATCTGCGCGACTGCGCACCATGTCGATGGCCTCGTGAAGCAAGGTGCTCAGCACCAGCGGACGGGACTCGATGGCGACCTGCCCTGCTTCCAGCTTGGAAATGTCGAGGATGTCATTGAGCACACCCAGCAGCAAGCGCCCCGAATCCAGAATGGTTTCAAACGTTTTCTGGGTGGGCTGCCCCGCGCTTTCCAGGTACCCCAGTTGGGCCAAGCCCAACACCCCGTTGAGCGGCGTGCGGATTTCGTGGCTCATGTTGGCCAGGAACTCACTCTTGACTCGCGCCAGGCGTTCGGCCTCTTCACGCGCCGCTTCGCGCTCGGCGGCCAAGGCTCGCTGCTCGGTCACATCGCGAATCACGGCCATCACTTCGTCTTTCCCCAAAGGCAGCAACCGTGCCTCGTAGACCTGCTCGCGCGCCGTCGCGCCCTCACCGATCAAGGCATAGTCAATGACCATCTGGCCTTGCGCATGCACCTGGGCCAGAGCCTGCGTCAGTCGCTCCGCGCCATCGGGCGGCAGCCCCAGCTGCAGCTTCATGCCGTTGCGGATGAGGCAGCGCGTCACAGGTGCGCCAACGCCGGCACGATGGTCAATCACCGTGCCATCCAGGGCCAGACGATAGTACTGATCGGGCAAGGCCTGGAACAGGCTATTGAACTCGGCCGTTCGCAAGCTGACAGCAGACTCGAGCCTTTCGTTGTGATACGTCAGGTTCTTCGTGGCTCGTTTCTGCAGGGTGATGTCAACGAACGATTCGAGCTGGAACACATCGTCAGCGAGGTTGATTCGGGTGGCAGACCAGACCACGTCACGCACCTCGCCCTGACGCGTCACCAGGGTCGTCTCAAGACGGTCAATGTCTTCCCCCCAGCGCAGGCGTTGAATGGCCTCGAGGCGCTCGTGCACGGCTTCGCCGGTCCAGATTTTGAGATCATCCACCCCGTGCCCAACGATTGCATCGCGGTCCAGGCCGATCAGACGTTGCCACGACTCGTTGACGTCGACCACGGTCTGATCGGCCAGACGGCACAGAATCATGCCAATGGGGCTGGTCAGGAACATCTGGGAAAAGCGCGCCTCGCTCTGTGCCAGTCGGGTCTGGGCCCTGGCTTGGGCCAAGGCCGCCTCACGCGCTTCCAGCGCCATGCAAACGGTGTCGGCCAAACGAAGAACCAGTTGCTGGACCTGCTCATCGAATACTGCCTGCTTGTCCGTGTACAGGTTGCACACGGCACGCACCGCGCCGCCCACTTTCAGGGGCAAGCAGGCCAGACTCTGAAACCCCGCGGCCACCGCCTTGTCATGCCATGGGGCCATCAATGGATCCACGCTCACATCGTCGCAATATTGCGGGGTGGCCGAATGGAAAGCTCTGGCCGTTGGCCCCCACTGCGACGGGTCGCCATCCAGCGGCAGAATCAGGTCATCGACATAGCCCGACTGTTCACCCGCCCAGCACACTGGCACGAGGCGTTTGCAATCGGCATCGGGTTCGGCAGCAAAGGCCAGCATGACGCCGCCGTGTCGCACCACCACATCGCACACGGCCTGATACAGGGCATGGGGTTCCAGCTTGCGAGCAGCGACCTCATTGACCTCCATCAGCACCTGATAGAGGCGATTGAACCGCGCCAGACGTTCTTCGTTGTCGCGGTGTTGGGTGATGTCTCGCGCCAACCCCAGCACGCCGATGATGCGGCCCTTCGCATCCCGCATCGGGGTCTTGACCGACTCGACTCGGGCCACATGGCCATCGCGGGCATAGGTCACCTGCCGCTCATCGACCAGGCTCTGCCCAGTTTCCATCACACGCTGATCAACCCGACGAAAGGCGCGCGCTTGCTCGGCATCGACAAAATCTTCGTCTCGCTTGCCCACAATTTCGGCCTCAGGCAAGCCGATGTAGTCCTCATAGCGGGCATTGCACAGCCGATAGACGCCTTGCTCGTCCTTGAGCCAGACAAGATCAGGCAAGGTGTTGACAAGGATGCGCAGGAACTGGCGTTCGTCTTGCAAAGCGGCGGTGCGCTGGTGGACCAGGCGGCGCAACAGCATGCCCCAGGTCATCATGCCCAGCACCAGCACCCCGCCTCCCACGCCGAAATAGATCAGATAGCGCCCCCACGGCAACCCGCTCATGCGGGTCCCCATCCATCGGTCACGCAACTCGGTCATTTCCGCGTCGGAAATGGCGTCAAAACCCGCCTCGACTTGCTCTAGCTGAACAGGATCGTTAGACCGATAGGCGCGATGCATCTGCCCGGTATAGAGGGCAAACGACTTGCGAAACCGATCATCGAGCCCGGCACGGTAAATCAGGTAATCGCCTGCGGGCTCGTCCATGCAGAACACCCTCATGTGTCCCGCTGCCGCGGCCCCAACCATGTCCTGATAGCTGTCATAACGTCCGTCGACCAGCACGCCCTGGCCGCGCAAGACTTCGCCGCAGGCATCGCCGGCTTTGACCCCGACCAGCACCCCTTGCAGGGTGTTGACACTGCTGATCCCACCAATGTCCTGATCGGTGTAGATCTGCACCGATACGTCCTGGTAAGGCTTGGAAAAACGAAAGATCCGGTCTCGCTCAGGGGTGCGAAAGACGGTGTCGATGACATCGCCCGTCCCCGCATCAAAGAGTTGCTGCGCCTTGGCCCAGTCCGTGGCCAGGATGTGAGCACGGCGGCCCGTCTTCTTTTCCCACAATCGCCACAGGTCGACGGTCAGCCCGGTCAGCTCGCCTTTGGCGTCGCGGAAGATGAAAGGCGGGTAGTTGTCGTCGGCCACAACGGTGATGTCGTGTGGCGGCGGAGCAGCATGTGCCGTAGCCCACATCAAGGTGGCCGCCAGGCACATGCGCCAGAAACGAAGGGAGGGGCTCAACGCTGGAACTTCCTGCTGGATCGCAAACCAGCTTTCTACCCCAGACGCCCCCCTCACAAAAGAGGGAAAGCCGCTAGTTCCCTCGAGCCATTCAGGCTGGCAAGGCCGGATAGTCGGTGTAACCGTGTGGACCCACACCACCGTACAAAGGCGCATCGGCAAACAGCGGTGCCAACGGGGCGTTCTCACGGAAGCGGCGTGGCAGATCAGGGTTCGAGATCATCAAGCGCCCAAACGACACCAACTGACCACGCCCTTCCTGCAGAGCCGCCTCGGCCATTTCCTTGGTGTAGCCGTTGTTCACCATCCAGACCCCGTCGTACAGACGACGCAGGGCTTCGTAGTCGAACGGGGCGTTGTCACGCGGCCCCCCTGTGGCGCCTTCCACCACGTGGATGTACACGGGCTTGATCTTGTTGAGTTCACGCACCACGTACTCGAACAGCGGCTGCGGCTGGCTTTCGCTTGAATCGTTGACGGGCGACACAGGCGAAATGCGGATGCCGACGCGGTCTGCGCCGATCTCTTCGGTCACAGCCTGCATCACTTCCAGCAGGAAGCGGGCGCGGTTTTCAATGCTGCCGCCATACTGGTCGGTGCGGTGGTTGGAACCGTCGCGCAGGAAGGCGTCAATCAGATAACCGTGAGCGCCGTGAATTTCCACGCCATCAAAGCCCGCCTCGATGGCGTTGCGCGCCGCGGTACGGAAGTCATGGACGATGCCGGCAATTTCAGCCGTTTCCAGGGCACGCGGCACCGATGTGTCGGTGTAGCCCACGCCAGGGATGTAGGTCTTGGCTTTGGCGGCAATGGCCGAAGGAGCCACGGGTGCCTTCTCATCGGGCTGGAACGCGGTGTGCGACATGCGGCCGGTGTGCCACAACTGCACAAAGATGCGACCACCGCGTTGGTGCACGGCATCGGTTACTTTGCGCCAGCCGGCAACTTGCTCAGGGGTGTGCAAACCGGGCGTCGAGACATAGCCCTGCGCCTGTGCCGACACCTGCGTGGCTTCGGCCACGATCAGCCCCACAGAGGCGCGCTGCGCGTAGTACTCCACGGTCATGTCGCCAGGCACGTTGCCTTCGCCCGCGCGGTTGCGGGTCAACGGGGCCATGACCATGCGGTTGGCCAGTTCAATGCGGCCCAGTTTCAGGGGCTGGAACAGAGGGGAATTGGCTTCATTTGCCATGAGGGTTCTCCAGACAGTGAGCGGTTGGAAAGGATTCAGGGACGCAGAAAGTGATCCAGCATCAGCTGAACCGCGTCCTTGAGGGGTTGAGAGTTGTGTTCGATCTTCATGCGCAGCAAGGCGCCTTCCCAGACATCCCAGAAAAAGGCGGCCAGGTCGATGGCACTGCGGTCGGTTCTGATCTGCCCTTGCTGCTGCCCTAAGGCCATCAGGCCGGCCAGCAAGGTGCGCCACTCCTGCATGGCACTGCCCAGGACGGCACGGCAGGTGGGGCTGGACTCGGCCACCTCGGCCGCAAAATTGCCCACCAGACAGCCGGGTGTGGTGGCCTGCTCGTGGTGGCGAATGAAGCGCTCGAAGACATAGCGCATCACGCCCAAGGCATCGTCCTGGGCCTGACACGGGGCCTCGCTGACACAGTTGCCCCAGGCCTCATGCACCCAATCGGTGTATTGGCGGATGATGACCGCCGCAAAGGCTTCTTTGCTGTCGAAGTGGTTGTAAAACGACCCCTTGGGCACGCCGGCTTCGTCCGCAATCTGCTGAATGCCGGTGGCGTTGTAGCCCAACCGGGTGAACAGCAGGTAGCCGGCCTCGGTCAGGCGCTGGGGGATGTCGTTTTTGTCGGCGGTGCGTGGCATGCCGACATAATATGACCAGTCGTCTTAAACCATAAGACTGAAGGGGTTTTATCCCCACAGCACCCCGGCGGCGATGACCCATGGGAAGCCGACCGTCAAGGCCACGTTCACAGCCATGCCCGGCGGAACTGGCGAGGCAGGGGCTTGGGCGTGGCGCCAAAGATCGCGCCAAACGCGGCTCAGCCCCAGAAACAGGACAACCAACACGCTCCACCAGAACCCGCTCGGCCCGGGCATCTGGCCACCGACCAGCAAACCAGCCAGGACCAAACCTGCCATGCCCCACTGCAGCCCAATGACCTGCGTCGACACGCGCAAGCCCCAGACCATCGGGGCGGTTCGGCGCCCGACTTGCCGGTCCGCCTCGACATCAGGAAACTGATTGAGCAACAACAGGTTGTTCGTCAGGAAAAAGGGGATGGCGCTCAATGCGATCGCCTGCCACGACATCTGCCCCGTCAGGGCCACCAAGGTGCCCAGCACCATGACCGGGCCAAAGCCAAGCCCTGGCGCTACCAGGCACAGCGTGGGCATGCGTGTGATCCACGGCGTGTAGGACACCACCAAGGTCAGCCCCAACAAACCGATGGGCAGCAACAAAGGCAGTCGCTCAGGATGCACCCACATGAAGAGGCCGCCAATGAACACCGTCAAGGCGGCGGCAGCAGCGCCCATGAACAAGGCATATCTTGCCAATTGCGGATGGGCGGGCAAAGCGCCACTGCCCCCACTGAAGGGCGTGCGTTGCGTGAGGAGATCCAGGCCCGAGCGGAAGTCCACGTACTCGTTGAGCGCATTGACCGCCACGTGGGCGGCCACACCCCCGATCAAGGCCCCCAGGGCATCCAGCCAGAAAGTGTGGGCGGGCCCGGCCACCCGCCACGCCAGGGCCAGACCCAAGCCCACGCACGACAGGGCCAACAACAAAAAGGGCGGCCGAGCTGGAGCCAGCCGCGCTTGCAAGGAAATTGTCTGCATGCCCCGATTGTGGCGGGCGCTTACCAGTGATGCTGCAACTGCAAGGAAACCGAAATGCCGAACTCTTCGGTCTGCGGCTGCCTGACCACACCCACCAGTCGCCCAAGGCGCTTGAGTGGCACGGCTTCACTGCGATCGAAACACCGCTGTTCGACCACGCTGCTGATGCCCCACTGCCACCCAGGCAGCCCACTGGCCCCCGGGCCGCTGAGCCAGCCGGCCTGCACCTGCACGGCCCGATCCTGCACAGGCCGCAAGCGGGTCGGGGCATATCCCGGCATGTCCAGATCCAGAGCAGAACGAGCCCATGGGGCCCATGCTCCCGTCAACTGCGCCACCCCGGCGCCCATGGGCATGGCATAGCCTAGACGCCACCAGACCATGTCGCCATGCCAACGCTCGGTATACCCACTGGCACCACCGGGCACGTCAAGCAACTGGCGCTTGAGATGGCGACCTTGAGCCTCGACGCCCATCAGGAACCCAGTAGACCAGCGATACAGTCCGGCGAGCGACCATTGGCGCGAGCCCACCTGCACATCGGTTTGCGCAGCCGCGCCCGCGTTGTCCTGACCGTCGTAGTGGCGCAGCCCCGATACCCCTTGGGCGGCAACGGACCACTGCACACCCGCCCAGTGCGTTTGCAACTTCAGCTGCGCGCCCCGCAAGACGCCCTCTTCCCTCAGCAAGCGAGCGCCCTGCGCATCGAACTCGCGCCAGTGGCTGGCCTGCACCACTGGCGCAAACTCAAGAGCCCATCCAGACTGAGCCTGCACCATAGAGGGCGAAATCAGCGCCAGGGCTGCGCCAAGGCAGCCCACAGCGCTGGCTCGCCAACCAGGCAGCGACCCCAGGTTCACAAAGGCGCCGCACCGCCCAGGAACTCGTTCCAGGTCGTGGTGCTCGATTGCTCAGGCTTGCCGTCGCCATTGGCGTCGACAGCCAGAATGACCGAGGTACTGCTGGCGACCGTCACGGTCGCCGTCGAGCCGTTCGCACCACTGACGAGCATCGACCCCGCGCTCGGCGCCTCGGCTTCCCCGTCAAAGACCAGCGCCACCGGGGTGCTGATGTCAACTTGCTTGTTGCCCAGCTCACTGCTGACCAAGGAACCACCAAACGTCATGCGCGAACCCGCCGAGAAGCCACCGCTGGCAGCCTCGACCGAGAACTGGAAGTGGGTCCACGATTCGACCACGGCCGCACCAGCCGCTGAGGTCGAGAGTTTCAGCTCGGGCGCATTGATCATGAGCAGATCGGTGGTGGTGACCAACAACATGTTGCCGTCAATGGTGCCCTTGAAATCAGCCTGCTCGACCTTCAAGGAGGTGAAGGCCAGCTTCGCAGCACGTCCTTCGGCATTACCCGAAACGTTCTGAACCGTCATGACGAATTTGCCGTCGTACTTGCCCGACCCATCCACGGCCTGACAGGCTCGGAAATCGGCCTGGAACACATCGCCACCATCCACCACGTCGTTCTTGTTGGTGTCGGTGTAGACCACCGTACCCGAACCGGACGCGCAGGGAATCGACTGTTCCACGCCCAGCAACGAGCGATCCATTGCGGGAGTGGCGCGAACTTGCTCGATCACGGCCTGAACCCAGCTCATCCAGTTGCCGGTGCGCGCTTGCACACCCACCAACGAGGCGGCGCCACTGGGCTGCGTGGCCTGCATGGTGGCCGCACCAGACGTGCTGATCACGTCCTTGTAATTGCCCTCGTTGATCGCGAATCGTTGCAGGGATGAAGGCTGGGCAGGGCCACTGTTGTCGCCGCCACCACCACCGCCGCAGGCTGTCAAGGCGGCCGCCGACACGACCGTGAAGGCCAGAGCTTGAACGCGAGACGCGCGCAGGATGTGAATGGGGTTCATGTGATTTCCTCTCTGTTTGATATTGGCTTGGGTTCCGGGACGGCCCGGGGTCGGATGGTATCGTTCACATGTCAGCAAACTGTGACGCCGAGCCCCCACTGAAGGGGGAATCGGCCAAACGGTCGATCCCAAACAGACTCCCCCACCCACCATGAGTTCAAACACCACCGCCTCCTCCGCCATTCGTTTCGACAACCGTGTGGCCATCGTCACCGGAGCTGGGGCCGGTCTGGGACGCGCGCACGCGCTTGCACTGGCAGCGCGCGGCGCCAAAGTGGTGGTCAATGACATGGGCGACCCGCAAGCCGTGGTCGATGAAATCGTCGCTGCAGGGGGCCAGGCCATCGGCTTTGCCGGGTCGGTCACCGATGCAGCCGCCATGCAGCGCATGGCCGACGAAACCGTGGCGCGTTGGGGCCGCATCGACATCCTCGTCAACAACGCGGGTATCTTGCGAGACAAGAGCTTCTCGAAAATGTCGCTGGATGACTTCCGTCTGGTGGTCGATGTTCACCTGATGGGTGCGGTCAACTGCACCAAAGCCGTCTGGGACACCATGAAGACACAGCAGTTCGGGCGCATCGTCTTCACCACCTCTTCGTCGGGCCTGTTTGGCAACTTTGGTCAAGCCAACTATGGGGCGGCCAAGATGGCGCTGGTGGGCCTGATGCAAACCCTGTCACTGGAAGGCGAGAAAACCAACGTCCGGGTCAACTGTCTGGCGCCGACTGCCGCCACCCAGATGACCGAGGGCATTCTGACGCCCGAAGTGCTGGCCCAATTTCAGCCCGAACGCGTCACACCCGGCTTGCTGATGCTGGTGTGCGACGACGCACCCAGCCGCACCATTCTGTGCGCCGGCGCTGGCACATTTGCTGCCGCTCATGTGACCTTGACGGAAGGCCTGTACCTGGGCGCGCGACCGGATGCAGCCGAAGTGCTGTTGCAGGAACTCGATCAGGTCACCGACCGACACGGGGAGGTGGTGCCAGCCTACGGCATGTTGCAGTCGCAACGCGAACTGAGCAACGCCTCTCAGGGCCGCTGAGGCCTCACTCAGGCCATCTGTGAAATGACACAGTTGCGACCCGCTGCCTTGGCTTGATACAGCAAGGCATCGGCCGATGCATAGATGTCTTCGGCGCGTGCCAAGGTGGAGTCGGGCAAAACCCACAGCAAGCCAAAGCTACACGTGATGACCCCCTGGGCCGATTTGTCATGCTCGATGCCAAGCGCCTCGATGTCGGCTCGAATGCGCTCGACAAACTCCTGCGTGCGCTCCCACGGCTCGTTGACGTTCAAGATCAAGGCGAACTCTTCGCCCCCTAAGCGGAAGAACTGATCACCCGCGCGCTGCAGGTTCTGCTTGACCGTCTGAGCGACCTGCTGCAACACGCGATCGCCCGCCAGATGCCCGTAACGGTCGTTGTAGCGCTTGAACTCGTCGATGTCAGCCATGCACAGCACCAAAGGGCAATGGTGCCGCTTGTGCCGCGCCACTTCGGCCTGTAGCGCAGTATTGAAATGGCGTCGGTTGTAGGCGCCCGTCAGCTCATCGGTGATGGCCATCGCTGCCAGCCGTTGGTTGGCCGATTCAAGCGCCCGAGTGCGCCGCTGCACCAGGTTCTCCAACTCAGTGGTGAGCGCCTCCTGCGCGGCCAGAGCCTGGCGCTCGGCCGCCAGTTTCTCCGCGCGCAGGGTGTTCATGCGGTCGGCCAGACCAAAGGCGAGCAACAACACCTCCAGCGCCGAGCCGATCTGCAGGAAGTTTTCCGTCAGGATGTTCGAGGGCACCACACCCAGGACACGGGTGTAGTAAAGGACCACGCCCACGGCCAGCATGAAAAAGGCCATGATGAAGTACCGTGCCGGCCGGTACCCACCCACCGCCAGCCACGAACCGATGATCAGGGCCAGCACAATCTGAACCACGCCAAAAGGAATGCTCAAGGCAAACGACAAGGCATAGCGGTCCCACAATGCCGGTGTCACACAGATGACGCTGCCAGCAATCGATGCCAGGATGGCGCGATGCATGAACCGGGGCGCCCGCCGCGCGGTTTGCAGATACGAGACCATGAACGCACCGAACATGGCATAGCAAGCCGCCGCTGCCATGGGCAAGATCTGATTGTTGAAATCAGGTGAATCGGGCCAGAGGTATTGGAAGGCGTAGCCTCGGAAGGCAAAACTCCAGAACAGAAAGGCCGACACGTAGCCGCAATACCAGGCGAAGGAGCGCTGGCGGGTCGAGATGAACAGAAACAGGTGGTACAGCAGAACCGTGATCAGGGTGCCGTAGTACAGGCCAAATGCCAAGGTCTCTGATTGCACCGATTGCACATGGGCATCGGGCTGCCACAGCTTGAACATGGTGGCTTCTTGCAACCCATCATGGCTTCCCAGTCGCACATAGATGTCAAGCGTCTGGTTGGGCGCAAAGTCGACATGGAAGGTCGGTACGCGGCTGTGGACGGGGCGGTTTTCAAACGGACGCCGATCGCCGGTCTGGACGCTCTGCAAGACTGTGCCGTCCGACCTGACCACATAAAAGTCAATTTCATCCTGCAGGGCCGACGCCACCTCCAGAATGCGCCGCGCCGGTAAATCTCCACGGTAATGCACACGCATGCGCACCCACCATGTGGAGCGAGAAAAACCCAGGTTGTAGCTGTCGCCGTGATACGCCGACCAGTCACGGTCGCGCTGAATGACGTCGGCGAGCGTCAAGGAGCCCGTGGCGTCTTCGAGCAATTGGCTGTTCATGCCCAGATTGATCTGGCGCTCAGCCCCACCGACGGCAACCTCGATCGGCACGGCACGTGCCCCCATGGAGGCGCCGAGCAGGAAAAACAAGGCGATGGCCCACCATCGCGCCAGTCTGGGTACAAGCCTGTCCACGGAGATCATCGGCAAATCATAAGCCGACGCTCAACTCTGGCGGCGGTATTCGCCGGGAGATTTTCCCGTCCAGCGCTTGAATGCGTGATGAAAACTGGTCTGGTTGGCAAAACCGAGTCGCAAGGCAATTTCAATGAGCGGCAAACCCGAGTCACGCAGATAAGACTCGGCCTGGCTCTGGCGCACCCGATCTACCACGGTACGAAAATTCATACCCGAGGCTTCCAACCGATTCTGGAGGGTGCGGGGCGACATGTTCAGCTCGGAAGCCAGGGCCGCCAGCGTGACCTCGCCCTGCTGCAACTGCCCTTTGAGCAGACGCTCCAGGCGATGCAGGAAGCTGCCCAAGCGGCTCGACAAGCGGTCGAGCTGGGCCTGAGCCTGCTGCTGGAGGATGCGGTTGACCAGGGGCTCTTGCTGAGTGACCGTGAGTTTGAGGTAGTCACGATCTCCCCGCAAGGCGTTGCGCGGCTGGTTGAAGCGCAGTTCGCCGCCAAAGAAGGCCCAATGCTGGTCGATGGCAGGTGGCGGGGGTTGCATCAGGTCTACATGGAACCGGATGTCGTCACGCCCTGTCAACCAACGCGCATACCAGACCCAGGAGCCCAGCGTCAGAAGCGTCAAGCGATTCGAACGCGTCGGCGTCATCTGACGCACCTCGAGCACAAAGTGCGTGCCTTCCACATAGGCCTCGACGGTTTCGATGTCGTTGAGCAAGTGATGAAAGCGAGCCACCACGCCCCCCACATCGCGCAAGGTGCCACTGGTCATCGCGAGAAAGCCCATCAGGCCGGCATGCCGAGGCTTGAGCTCGGCCGAGAGGGTCAGCGCCAGAAGCGGGTCTTGCAACTGGGCTTCGGCGGCCGCCATCAGGGCCTCCCACTCACGCACCTCGCAGCGCGCACTGCTGTCCAGACTCGACAATTCACGCAGGCGATCAGCACTGGGGCAAATCGCCTCGGGGGCAATGGCCTGCTGTTGCAGGAACTCGAGCAAAGCGCGCACGTAGCCCACGCTGACGGTATAGCCGTCAGACGGATCGTGGGCAAAATCAGTGCACTGCATAGGAGTCGGTCAAGATCGCGAAATCGTATCGGGCGCAATCAGGTCTGTCTGTTCAGACAAACGATGATTCGGCTGTCAGCGCGCAGCCCTGAGCTCAGGGCAACTGAGCCAGCTGCTTCTGGTCGGCCATGCGCTCGTACGACTCAGCCCGGATCTGTTCGCCAGCGGAGAAGCTGGCTTTCATCAAGGCATGAATGCGCTCCTGCTTGATCGCGTCGGCCAGGCTGGCATCGGCCTGAATGGCTGAGCGGGCCTGGAGATAAGCCTGAATGCGGGCCTGCCAGGCCTGGTTTTCTCGGTCGAGCGCCTCCAGGCGGTCCGCCGCCTCGGGCCCAACCAGGTTTTCACGGACCGTGCGCAACTCGGCCACCGAGCCCGCACGCTGACGCCATTCCTGCGTGACCGCCTCCAGGCTTTGCGCCACTTCAGTCGCGTCGAGGCTGCTTTGCAGATCGGCTGGCAATGCCTGCCTCAAGGCCTTGAGCTTTTCCGTCTTTTGCACCGGGGTCAGCCCGCGATCGTTGAACACGGCGATCTTGTCTACCGTGTATTGGTCATACAACTGCTCCAGCCCGAAGAAGGCCTGCACCACATCGGGTGTGAAGCTGCCCGCGCGCAGTCGATTCAGCAAAGCCAATCGCTCGACGGGCTCCATGGACGCTCCCCCACGCGACTGCGAAGCCACCCCATCGAGCCGCTGCAGATAGCCCAGATAGGCATCGAGCAAAGCCAGAGCCTGCTGCGCTGCCGGCGGTCGCAGACGGTTTTTCACATAGGCTCGGATACGGGCATCGATCACCGCGTCGGCTTGTTCGCCACGGCTCGACAGAAAATAGTCGAACACATCGCGTACACCGCGCTCGATGATCAGAGCCCCCTGCGCATCCTCGCGCAGTTCACCCGCCACTTCGGTGCCGGCCAAGGAGCGCGGCAAGCCCTCCAGACCGGTTTTGAAAGTCGGAACGGGAGCCTCGGTGGCATTGACGCCCACCGAGGGTGACATCCAGCTCGACATGCCTTCGGGCTTGTCGAGCAGCTGGTTGACATCGGCGATCGGGCGATTGAGATAAGCCCAACCGAGCCACCCGGCGATCAACAACGTCGCCCCACCCAACAGCATGCGGGGCCAGCGGCTGTGCTGGGCGTTCATCATCACCCGACCGACTGCCATCTTCAGACTCCTGCCAGCTTCAGGCGGTTGGCGTGTTGACGATACAGTGGCACCGGATCGAAGAACCCACGAATGCCCAAGGCCTGATTCACGGCGTCGAAGTGGTTCATGTTGTAGTCGTCACGAATGACGGTACCCAGGTGCTGAGCGCACTTCCCCACCAAGCCGTCGTTGGCCGAACCCAGGAAGGCCACCGATGTCGCGCCCACAAACAGATCAAGCGGATCGAGCGGATTGGTCAACACCGAAGCGCCGCCCCACGAGTAGTAGCGCACACCATTGACCACGCCTGCACCCTGGCCGCAAGCCGTGCTGGGCACGCCAGCTGGGTACTTCTTGTTGTACGCATTCATGGCGGGGGTGGTCAGCGAGTTCAGCATGGCGTAGGAGTCTTGCGGCAGGCTGGGGTTGCCCGACAGATAGGCTTCGATCTTGCCCAGACCATTGACCAGCGCCGCCACCACAGCCGTACCGGATGGGCCCAGGATGTTGGTCAGGCCGGCCACCACGTCGGCCACGGGCGTGCCTGCGTTGACACCGTCGACCGTGGTTACCGAAGCCACCTTGTCGGGCATGATGGCTGCGACATAGCGAATCGAGTGTGCACCATGGCTATGCCCCATGAGGTTGTACTTGGCGGCACCAGAAATGGCCATGATTTGCTTGAAATCATTGAGGAACTGCTCGTTGCGCACATCGCTGGAGTTCATGGCCGACATGGATGTGGTGTAGACCTTGGCACCGTTGTTGCGCAGATCGGTGGTGATGCCATACCAGTAGTCGATGGGGCCGATCTTGTCGAAGCCGGCGGCGCCGTGCGCCATCACAAAGGGGTACTTGGTTGCAGCATAAGTGCCTGCAGCCTGAACCGAACCACCAGCCAGGGCCACAGCCGAAGCGATCACCAGAGTCTTGAGGGATGTCATGTCTTGTCCTGTTGCTTGTCGAATGAGAGGCTCGCTGCACCTTGAGCCTGAATCAGGTGCCTGGTCATTGTTGAAAATGCCCTTCGAAATTTCTTGCGCGAGCATGCAAACCGATTGCTTGCGCATGCAAAGCCAGGGTTAACGCGAAGCGTTTGGCGCCCCTTCGTCTACGGGGTAGTACTGATCTTCAGACGATTGACACCTGATCGCCCTACACTGCTGTCCTTTAGCTTTGAACCCACCATGGCAAACGGACTTTTCACCAGCCTGCCGGGCCTGGCCATTCGCCCGGACCCGAATGAACCCAATCCACTTGTGCTGTATCACGGCAAGTGCCCCGATGGTTTTGCGGCCGCCATGGCGGCCTGGCGCTTTTTTGGCGGCCGGGGCGAGTACCTGGGTCTGAGCCACAGCAAGGGCACCACGCTGGCCGATCTGCCTGAACTGGCTGGCCGCGCGGTCTACATCCTCGACTTTTCGTTTGACACCGAGTTGATGTCGGCCCTGGACGAGCAGGCTCGCCAATTGGTGATGCTGGACCACCACCAGAGCGCCGCCGACAAGCTCAACGGTTTCCGCTGCCGCTGTGGTGCTGTGCACTTCGACATGAGTCAGTCTGGTGCCATGCTGGCCTGGAAATTTTTCTTCCCCGAGCAGGAAGCCCCGGCCCTGGTGCGCTATGTGCAAGACCGTGATCTGTGGACCTGGGCCTACCCGGAGAGCCCGGCCTTCCTGGCCGCGCTGGACATGGAGCCCAACGAATTTCCACGCTGGTCTGAAATTGCCGATTTCACCCCGGCCCAGATTGCCGAGTTCAGCGAACGCGGCAAGGCCATGAACGAGAAGTTCCTGTCACTGGCGAAAGACATTGCGGACAGTGCCGCGCCGATCACCTTCAACGGACAGAGCGGGCTGATGGTGAACTGCCCCGGTGTGTTCACCAGTGAAGTGGGCAACATTCTGGCGGCGCAGTGCGGCAGCTTCGCTCTGCTGTGGACGGTGTCGAAAGACAACATCGTTAAGGTCAGCTTGCGCGCCGTGCGCACGTTCAATGCCATCCCTCTGGCTGAAGCCATGGGCGGCGGCGGGCACCCTCAGGCCTGCGGCTTCCGCATGGGCGTTGACCGTTTGGGTGAATTGCTCACGGGCCAGTTCAACGCGACGCCTGCTGCCTGAGCTTCTTCTGCCACTGAGCCAGCTCAGCGCTGCTGCGTTCATCTGATTGAACCGAGCGCGCCAGCTGGCTCAACCAAACGCGTTGCTCGGCCGTCCAGCGCTGCGGCGTGACAGTTTCAAAATGCACATGCAGCGGCCCAGGCCGCCCCTGCCGATTGGGATAGCCCAAGCCATCCAGGACCTGATCGAGGCCATCTGACAGACGAAGACGCACCCGATGCCCATCCAAGGTGGGCACTTCGACCGGGTCACCCAACCACAGGCTGAACACATCGATGGGCACGGTGCACGCCAGCTCCTGACGTTCGTTCCAACTGAAAATGGGGTGAGGCCGAATGTGGACCTGCACATCGATGTCGCCCGCCTCATGGCCACACCGTTGCCCCTGAGCACGTAACTTCACGATCTGTCCATCTGCCACACCGGCAGGCAACCTGACTTCGAAGTGGTAGGTCCGTACGCTCGCCTCCAGGCCTGAACCATCACATGCTGGACAGACTTTTCGAGCCTGCCCATCGCCCATGCAATGCATGCAACGCGTCCAGCGACCGGACGCAGATCGAATGCGCCCCTCACCATCACAGTGTGAGCAATGGGCATTGGGCGAAACCAGACGCCCGACACCCAGACACTCGCCACACAGATCCTGGACCACCCCCTTCAGAACATGGGTGCAACCAGCGGCTGCATCTTCCAGATCGACATGGGCCTGCGATCGAATGACCTGAGGCGAGACGACGCCATCGGCCTGCCAGCGGGGCGCGCCCCAATCGCGCTCCCACCAGGCTCGCTTGCGCCGGGCAGGCGGCTCGTCGGCGTCGGGTGGCGGCTCTGCCTGTGACTCGGGTGGGGCCTTTCGATGAGTTTCTTGCGTGCCAGACTCTCCGGTGCTGAGCCAATCGCACAGCTGCCGGTACGCCGCATTGATGCGCTGCATGCGCCACACCGCCTGCGGGTCATCGTTGCGATCAGGGTGCCAGCGCGCCGCCAGACGACGATAAGCCTTCTTGATCTCGGCCAGACTGGCCCCCACGCTGACGCCCAACTCTTCGTGTGGATCGTCGTCGAACGCGTCAGCGGTACTCATGCGCAATCAGCCCTTCAGGATGGATCAGGCGCCGAAGGCCTGCCCCACATTCAGCAAAGCCAGCACACCCATGATGGCAAAGATGATCGCGGCAACGGTGTGCACAATCTTAAGCGACACCTTGCGAACCAACCAATCGCCGACAAAAACGGCAGGCACGTCAGCGATCATCATGCCCAGCGTGGTGCCAGCGACCACATGGATCAGATCCTGATAGCGAGCCGCCAGCGCCACCGTCACCAATTGAGTCTTATCGCCCATCTCCGCCAGAAAGAAGGCAATCGCTGTGGTGCCAAACACGCCCAGCACATGCTTGCCAGTCTCGAGGTCGTCTTCGATTTCGTCAGGAATCAGGGTCCAGACTGCCATCCCGAGGAAAGACACCCCGACGATCCAGCGCAGCCAGTTCGGCCCCAAGGCGCTGGCGATCCAGTTGCCCACCGCGCCGGCGAAGGCGTGGTTAGCCAGCGTGGCCACCAAGATGCCCAGAATGATGGGCACCGGACGCTTGAACCGGGTTGCAAGCAGCAAGGCCAGCAACTGGGTCTTGTCACCCATTTCCCCCAGGGCCACCACCCCGGTCGAGATCAGAAAAGATTCCACGCTTGACTCCACAAAATACACATCAGCGGGCGCGTGCGATCAACCGCAACGACACCTCTACCCCATCGCCAAAACCAAAGCGGAGGGTTTCCTCAACAGGGCACGCGATTGTGCCTGCATACGAACCCGTGATGACCGGAACACCGGCGGCCAGCCCGATTCCGCATTGGCTCAGATGATTGACCAGCCACACCAGGGGGGCCAGTGGATCCTGATCGGGATGCACGCCATCCAGTTGCTGCCATGACGTGTGCTCGCTGCACCAGCGCACGCGCATGTGACTGCTGCCCAGCGCCTGCGGCAAAGGGACTTCTGGCCCGATCCACAAACCTTGATTGACCAAGCCATCGGCCAGCTTGTCGGCAAAGGTGAGAGGGGCCGACGCCTCATAGCGGCTGTCAATCAATTCCAGTGCCACATGGGCTCGTCCCAGGGCCGACTCGACCTCGGCACGCCCGTAGGGTTGCACACGAGAAGGCAGATCGTGCCGCAGCACAAAAGCCAACTCGGGCTCCACCCGACACCGCCCCTCGTGAGCCCACACCGGGCACACGGGCTCGTTGTGAACGGTACTGGCATAGATGGGCGCTGCCACCAGTCGATCAGGTGCCGGGGTCCCGCATTTCCAGGCGCCTACCGCATCGCCCAACTCGTTCATTTGGCTGGCGACCGCCTGCTGGATGGCCCAGGCCTCATCCAGGGTCTGCGGCCGACATGCGGCCGCAAGCACAGGGCCTTGTGTACCGGCCAGGCGGCGCTGGCTCAGAATTGCGGCCGCTGAGGCGATCTCTTGTGGAGACAGGGGCATGAGAACCTCTTGATCAAGATGGAGAAGACAGCGGCGTGCGAACCCCGAGATGGCGCCGCAGATCCTGCAGCAAGGTTCGCGCAGCCAAGGACAACGGGCGGTCTTTGCGCCAGACCAGATGCCACATGCGTCGAATCGGGAACCCCGCTACGGGCAACACCGTCACGCCGGTGCCAGACAAATCGGCCGACAAGGTATGCCGCGACAGCACAGCCAGGCCTAGCCCTGCCCGCACCGCGTGCTTGATGGCTTCGTTGCTCCCCAAAGCCATGCGCGGGCTCCACTGTACGCCGTGCTCGGCGAGGAACTGCTCGGTAGCCAGGCGGGTTCCGGACCCGGCCTCGCGCACCAACAGCGGCTGGTCGACCAACTGAGACAGCTTCAGGCGCTTGCGTTGCGTCAGCGGATGAGCGGCGGGGGCAATCACCACCAGCGGGTTTTCAAGAAAGGGCCAGCGGTTGAGCGGCAAATGCGTTGGCGGCAACATCATGGCGGCGAGTTCGTCTTCACCGCGCTCCAGTCGGGCGACCACGGCATCTCGGTTCTGCACGGTCAGCTCGATGTCAATGCCCGGATGCTCGCGCGCGAAGGGGCCCAGCAGATCAGGCAGAAAGTATTCGGTGGTGGTCACGGCTGCGATGCGAAGCCGACCGCGCTTGAGTCCCTGCAGTTCTGCCGTCTGATCTTCGAAGCGCTGCCACACCGCAAACAGATCTCGCACCGTTTGCAGCAACACCTCGCCATGCTGAGTGAGGATGAGCCCGCGCCCCAGCGGCTCGAACAAGGGCACGCCCACTGCCTCGGTCAACTCCTTGAGCTGCATCGACACGGTGGATTGCGCCAGGTGCAAGGCCTTGGCCGCCCGCCCGACGCCGCCCAGGCGAGCGACCGCCTCGAAGCTGCGCAGCTGGATCAGTGTGGCACGAGGCACGCGATCCAAGCCAATGGGGGCGGGCAACTCATTCATCAATTTATTTGATCAATTACATCAGAACATATCACTTTACAGCATGCAATTTCAAAGCCAAAGTCTCGCCCTGTGTGCTTGTCTGGTTGTGTTGCATGTCGTTCCAAGCGTTTCTCGATCCCGCGATTCTGTTTTTTGTCTTTGGCATGGCCGCCGGCCTCATGCGCTCGAACCTGGAAATTCCAGCACCGATCTCCCGCTTCCTCTCCCTCTATCTGCTGATGGCCCTGGGCCTCAAGGGCGGCTTCGCGCTGGCCAAGTCCGGTCTGACGCAGGAAGTCAGCGCCACGCTCGGGCTGGCCTTGCTGCTGGCCTTGCTGGTGCCACTGCTGGCTTACTGGGTGCTCCGTCGCCTGGTCAGCGCGTTTGATGCGGCCGCGATTGCTGCCACCTACGGCTCGGTCAGTGCGGTGACCTTCATCACCGCAACCCAGTATCTCGACAACCGGGGCATTCCGTTTGGAGGCCACATGGCCGCGGCCATGGCTTTGATGGAATCTCCGGCCATCCTCATTGCGATCTTGTTGTCGAACTGGATTCGCCAGCAAGCCGCACCGCAGCAGGCGCCCGCCACCACCGGGCTGGCTCATGGCCCCGCCACGCGCCCCTCGCTGCGCCATGTGTTGCATGAGTCTCTGACCGATGGCGCACAACTGTTGCTGCTGGGTGCCATGGTCATCGGCATCATCAGTGGCGCGGCCGGCCAGAAGGCCATGCAGCCCTTCGCAGGCGACCTCTTCAAAGGCATGCTGGCGTTTTTCCTGCTCGACATGGGCTTGCTCGCCGCCCGCAATATGGGTGGCCTCAAAGGCCAGTCGCCCTGGCTGTTGCTCTATGCCCTGGGCGCGCCATTGATTCACGCCACGCTGGCCTTGGGCTTGGCCTGCCTGATCGGCGCGTCAACCGGCAACACCATCTTGCTGATGACGCTGGCCGCCAGCGCCTCCTACATTGCCGTACCAGCGGTGGTGCGTCACGCTATTCCCGAAGCCAACCCCACGCTGTACTTCAGCTTGTCGTTGGGGCTGACCTTCCCCTTCAACATCCTGCTGGGTATTGGGCTCTACACCCAGGTGGCGCAACGGGTGCTGGGTTAAGGCCCACGCCCCACCGCAGGGGGGCCATTGCTCAGGCTTCAGAGGCTTTGGGGGACAGCGCTTCCCTGTACCCCCACCCGCACAACCGACAACCCAATCAGGCGACCCTGACAAGCGAATTACGTCACACCTGAACCGCTTCAGTTTTTGTTCCTTGCTTCAGATCAATTGGCGCTGAAATGCACCAAAGAAGCGCATTTTTCACGGTGAGACGGTCCATCCAGCGGACTTCGAGACGATATCCCCAGCACGTTCGAATTTTGCCTGGGAGTCTACGTGTTCAAAAATTTGAAGATCTCGCAGCGCCTGTCTCTGGGCTTTGGTTTGCTGGTCGTGCTGCTGCTGGCAGTGGCTTATCTGGGCCTGTCTGGCATGGCCCGGATGAATCACGAAATGAACCTCATGGTCAAAGACCGCTACGCCAAGGTGGTCCTGGCCACACGCATTGATCAGGAGGTCAACCACATTGCACGCTACATGCGCAATGCCATCCTCAGCGAAACACAGGAACAAGCCAAAGAGGAAGAAGACCGCATCCTGGAAGCACGCAAGCGAATTGGCGAAAGTCTCACCGCCATCGAACCCCTGATCAAGCTCGAAAAAGGCAAAGCCATCTTGCAGAGCATCAAGGACACGCGTTCGGCCTTCATCGCCGGACAGAACCGCGTGCTTCAACTGGTGCATGAAGGCAAGCGGCAAGAGGCTGGCCGCTACCTGCTGACCGAACTGCAGCCGGTGTTGAAGGCCTATAACGCCAATGTGCAAAGCCTGGTCGATTTCCAGGGCGAGCTCATGACCCAAGCCAGCGAAGACGCGCAAACCCATTACGATGCCGCCCGCCAGACCATGATGGGGCTGACCTTGTGCGCCATCATGCTGGCCATTGGCACGGCCTTCTGGGTCATTCTCAGCATCACCCGCCCGCTCAGCCAGGCCGTCACGGTGGCCAACCGTCTGGCTGATGGAGACCTGGGTGTCGAGGTGGTGGTCCACAGCACCGACGAGACCGGCCAAATGCTGCAGGCCATGCGCAACATGGTTCACAAATTGTCGGCCATCGTGTCCGAGGTGAACATGAACGCCCAGTCGCTGGCCAACGCCTCCGAAGAGGTCAGTGCCACAGCGCAGGGCCTGTCTCAGGCCGCAAGCGAGCAGGCCTCGGGCGTGGAAGAGTGTGGCGCGTCCATGGAAGAAATGGCGGCCTCGATCGAGCAGAACTCGCAGAACGCCCGCCTGACCGAGAACATGGCCAATCAGGCCGCCACTGACTCGATCGAAGGGGGCGAAGCTGTCAAGGCGACCGTGGACGCCATGAAGCAGATTGCCAACAAGATCGGCATCATCGACGACATTGCCTACCAGACCAATTTGCTCGCACTCAATGCCGCCATTGAAGCTGCCCGAGCAGGCGAGCACGGCATGGGCTTCGCCGTGGTGGCTGAAGAGGTTCGCAAACTGGCCGAACGCAGCCAGGAAGCAGCCCAGGAAATCGGCGAGGTGGCCAAGAGCAGCGTGCAGCAGGCCGAGCGCGCCGGTGAATTGCTTGATCGCATGGTGCCGAGCATTCGCCGCACGGCCCAGCTGATTCAGGAAATTGCCACCGCATCGGAAGAGCAATCGTCAGGCGTCGGACAGATCAATTCCGCTGTGTCCCATCTGGGTGAAACCACGCAACAGAATGCTTCGAGCTCAGAAGAGTTGGCTGCCACAGCCGAAGAGCTGAGCGGCCAGGCTGAGCAGTTGCAGCAAGCCATGACCTTCTTCAAGCTCAGCACCGGTCGGGCGCATGGCACGCTGGCCTCGACTCCGGCCAGCAAGCCACGCGATCTGCGTCGGTCCCATGCGCTGGCGACGCAGGCTGGCACGGCCTGATGCTGCCGTGATGCGGCATTGATGCCGGCTTCATGACCCCGGGGGTAGACTAGTCTCTCCCCCTTGCGATCCATCGGAGCCCCACATCATGCGCATCCTTCTGGCTGAAGACGACCCGCTTCTCGGTGACGGTCTGAAAGCGGGTTTGCGCCAACTGGGTTTTCAGGTCGACTGGGTGCGCGACGGGGTGGCCGCCGATCGCGAACTGCGCAGTCATGACTATGCGGCAGCGGTTCTGGACCTCGGGCTCCCACGTCTGGACGGCATGGATGTGCTGGCCAAAGTGCGAGCTGCAGGTCACACCCTGCCCATCATTGTGCTGACCGCACGCGATGCGATCTCGGAACGGGTGCGTGGCCTCGACCTGGGTGCCGACGACTACCTGCTCAAACCCATAGACCTGCAAGAGCTGGGTGCACGCCTGCGAGCCCAGATCAGACGAGCCCACGGGCAGCCTCAGGAACAGCTGCGAATTCAGAACCTGAGCCTGGATGCTGCCGCTCGAACCGTGACCCTGGATGGCGCCCCGGTGACGCTATCGCCTCGCGAATTCGATTTGCTGCACACCCTCATGCTGAGCGCCGGACGGGTCCTGTCACGCGAACAGATCGAGCAACAACTCTACAGCTGGGGGCAGGAAGTCGACAGCAACGCCGTCGAAGTACACATTCACCACCTGCGCAAGAAGCTGGGCAGCCAACGCATTCAAACCATTCGGGGCGTCGGATACATGCTGATGCGCGAAGCGAGCACATCCACATGAGGCCACTGCGTTCCTTACAAGGCCGGTTGCTGGCCCTGCTGCTGACCTTGGTCAGCGGGGTGTGGCTGGTCGCGGCAGCCACGGCCTGGTTCGATGCCAGACACGAACTCGATGAGTTGCTCGATGGCCACCTGGCGCAGGCAGCGGCCTTGCTGGTGGCCCAGCAGGCCAGCGAATTCGACGACGACACGCACCTCGACGCCCCCACCCTGCACCGCTACGCCCCCAAGGTGGCGTTTCAGATCTTCCACGAAGGCAAGTCGGTTGCGCATTCGGCCAATGCCCCCAGTCAGCCGTTCCTTGCCCAGCCCCGGTCAGCGTCCCCCGGCTTCAAAACCGTGGTCGTCGATGGCGTGGCCTGGCGTGTGTTTGCCACGTCGGGGCGTGAGCGCGACGTTCAAGTGTTTGTGGGCGAGCAGATCGCTTCCCGCTCGGCCATTTTGAAGGCTTGGCTGTACAGCACCCTGTGGCCCATGCTGCTGGCCCTGCCCGTGCTGGCCGTGGCCATCTGGTGGGCCGTTCGACAAGGCGTTCGCCCCCTGCACCGCTTGGGCGCCATCCTGACGCAGCGACCTGCCTTGTCGCTGGCCCCAGTTGAACTGGCGCAAGCACCCACCGAAATGGATCCGCTGCTGGCGGCCCTCAACGACTTGCTGCGGCGCATGGGGGAGATGATGCAATCGGAACGCCGCTTCACGGCAGACGCTGCACACGAGTTGCGCACACCCATTGCGGCCATTCGAGCCCAAGCCGAAGTGGCCTTGAATGAACCCGAGGAAAGCGCACGACAACACGCCCTGCAAGCCACCCTGGCGGGCTGTGACCGCGCGAGCCGGCTCATCGAACAACTGCTGACCTTGGCACGACTGGAAAGCGGAGAAGCCCCGCCATTGACCTCGATCGATCTGCGAGAGGTGGTGCGCCACAGTCTGGCCGACCTGGCCACTCAGGCCATTGCAAAGCAGCAGACCCTTGAACTCGATGCCGATGCCAGCGCGCGAGTCGAAGGCGACGCCACCTTGCTGGGCGTGCTGGTGCGCAACCTGATTGACAACGCCATTCGCTATAGCCCCCAAGGCGCGCAGATCCACGTGTCGCTGACCCACCAAGGCCAGACCGTGAGCCTGTCTGTGCAAGACAGTGGACCAGGCATGAGCGAAGCCGATCGCGGCCGTGCCGGCGAACGCTTCTTTCGCGTCGCCGGCACCGGGGAAACAGGCAGCGGACTGGGTTGGTCGATCGTGCAGCGCATTGCGAGGGTGCATGGCGCCAGCGTCAGTCTCAGCCCTTCACCTCAGTTGGGCGGCTTGCAAGTCATCGTGAACTGGCCGGCTCAATCGTCGTCATCGTCATGATGATGGCGGCGGCCGGTGGACTGATGTCCGGCCCCTGTTGAAGACTCACGCCACTCGATCCGATCCAGCGGCCCACTGGCGTTCGGGGCCGATTGCCATTGGGTCCACCAGAAGGCCAGAACAGCCACCAGCAACAGGGCACCCAACCAGGCGCGGTTGCGCGGCACCAGATCGGGCCCCGCGCCCGGCACCTTGCCGGTCACCATCATGCGCAAGGGGTTGTGCGATCGCACCCAGGCACCAACCGCCACCACGGCCAGGTGCAGCAACACCAGCATCAGCAGAGCCTCACCGGCCGCTTCATGCAGGTCTTCGAGCGCATCGCCCCACCACTCCTGGTCCAAGGCATGTCCACTCAATGGCGCCAGCACACTGAGCGCCAACACCGCCAGCAGCACCAACGTCTGCAGCGCCGACTGCAAGGGTGGCAGGCGCACCGTGCCATTGGCCAAAGCCACGATGGCCTGCTTGCCGGCCTCCCAGCGCGCACGCCAGGCTTGCCAGCGCGCCGGGCGCGGTCCCATCAGGAACCAGACCAGGCGAAAGCCCATCAGTCCCAGCATGGTGTAGCCCAAGGTCATGTGAACCAGGCGCCAACGTTCGCTTTCCGCGCTGGCATAGGCTCCCACGAAGGACAGGGCCAGCAGCCAGTGAAAGGCTCGGGTAGGCGCATCAATCGTGCGTCGCGACGGCGAGGGGGCCGACTCAACGTGGGATACGGACACGGTGTTCATTGAAATCTCCTTGCTCGGCGCCTGCGTGGCAGGCGACACAGTTGGCCGCACTGCGAACCGACGCGCGCTGCCAGACTGAGGGGGGCAGTTCATCGTGCTCATGCACGAACCAACTGGATCGAGTGATACGGTCTTGTGGCGGACGCGCCCGGCCCGAACTGGGCGCAGCGTTGTCGGTCAGCCAGGTCGATACCTTCTTGACCGTGTCAGGGTCGAGCGAAGCATCGGTGCCGAAATGGCGAGGCAAGCCCTGCATCAGACCTTGCCAGGAAGCGGCAGGCAACAGCCCGGGCGGATAAGCCATGTGACAGGCCGAGCACTCCTGCTGGTAGGCCGCCAGCATGGGCACTCGGGTTTTGCCTCGTTGGGAGCGCTCGCCTTCGTCGTCGTGAGCCCAGGCCCCAGACAAGGCGAGCCAAGGCAAGGCCAAGGCCATCACCCAGGCGCCACGCCACCAGCGTCGAGCAGATGGGTTTCGAGCGTTTGAAATCGAATCAGACATGGTGCCTCCGAGGTCTTTCAGCGCAAGGCATTGAGCCAAGCCAGCACATCGGCCTTCTCCTGGGCGCTGCACTCACGGTCGAGCACATCGCCACAGTTGCGCCGAAACCATTTCTCGACCTTGCGCGAATCGGTGAAGCGCTGTGGGTTGGCGGCCGGAGCCAGGGGCGCGATGACCTTGCCCGTCGAGGCATGGCGGCCATCCTGGGTTGGCTGCTGACCATGGCAGGAAGCACAACTCCACTGCCCGCCATGTCGGCTGGTGAAAAATTGCTGGCCCCTGGTCGCGTTGCCCGGGGCGCCTGCCTGCTGAGCATAGTCGGCCAGGAAACTTTGCGGGGTGTCAGCCAGGGCCAAGCCCGTTGCCAGCATGGCAAGCGAACCCCAGACCATGGATCGGGCAGCAGTCAGGACCCGGCGGTGAATCAATGTGGGCTTCATGTGAACCTCCATGGATCACATCGTGCCAACCGCACCTTAAACCTGCCTTAAGGCAACGCCTCGGGCAACGCGCCGGCTGACGCACCCACCACAGCACGTCAACACACCACCCCAGCAAGCCCCTCGCGTTGCACTCGGCGCAACAGGCCCGCCGGCGACAGCGCCCCGCTCATAGACAAAGCCCGCCAATCGAATCCGAACTTTCCCGCAATACCGCCCGTTTAGGGGTTTTCATGCGTTGATGACGTGGCCTATTCCGCGGGACCATGCCTCACCCCTCGAACGGGGGGCATTCAATTTAAAACATCACGAGACAACGGACAGGCACGTATGAAAAAAGCACTCTTCACCGCCGCCCTGGCTATTGCTGGCGTCTTCGCAGGTTCGCAACCCGCCATGGCTGCGGGTTACACCCAAACCAAGTACCCCATCGTGCTGGTCCATGGTCTGTTTGGCTTTGACAGCATCCTGGGCATTGACTACTGGTATCGCATTCCTGAGAACCTGCGTGCCGATGGCGCTCAGGTGTTCGTGACTCAGGTGTCGGCAGCCAATTCCACCGAAGTGCGCGGCGAGCAACTGCTCACCCAGGTCAAGCAGATTCTGGCCATCACCGGCGCCAGCAAGGTCAACCTGATCGGTCACAGCCATGGCGGCCCCACCGCTCGCTACATTTCCGGCGTGGCGCCTAGCCTGGTGGCCTCGGTGACCAGCGTGGGTGGCGTGAACCGCGGCTCTGACTTCGCCGATGCCGTGCGCGGTGTGCTGCCCGACGGCTCGCCCCTGACCAGCGTGGTGGCCGCCACGGTCGACGCCACCCTGACCGCCCTGATCCAAGGCTTGTCTGGCCAGTCCAGCCTGCCCAAGAACGCCAACGCTGCACTGACTTCGCTGAGCACCGCCGGCTCGCTGGCTTTCAACGCCAAGTTCCCCGCCGGCGTGCCCACCAGCGGTTGCGGCAACGGTGCCACCGTGGTCAACGGCGTGCGCTACTACTCGTGGGGTGGCTCGACTCCTTACACCAACGTGCTCGACCCGATCGACGCTCCCCTGCTGCTGACCAGCGCCTTCTTCAATGGCAAAGCCAACGATGGTCTGGTGTCGGCTTGCTCGATGAACCTGGGTCAGGTCATTCGCACCAACTACATCATGAACCACCTGGATGAAGTGAACCAGACCGTCGGCCTGGTCAGCATCTGGGAAACCAACCCGGTCGAACTGTTCCGCCAGCACGCCAACCGCCTGAAGCTGGCAGGGCTGTGATTCGGTTGCTCCGGATGGTCCCTTCCTCTCTTTTTCTTCACTTTTGACAGACCGCTTCGGCGGTCTTTTTTTGGAGTCTGCGATGTCGACCAAGCTACTCATCCAACGTTCGAGCCAACCGGCCCGGTTGGGCTGGGCGATGGCGGCCTGTGCTGGTGCGCTGTTGGCTTACACCCTGCGCCCACACGACACCACGCCGACCACGGCATCGCAGACGCCCTCCACGCTCAACGCCCCCGATCAGGCCTTCACTCGCACCTTCATCGGCACCGAGCCAGATGGGGTTCTGGCCAGCACGGGCCATGACCTGTCACTGAGCCCCGAACTGATTCGCCGCTTCGAGTACCACCTGACCGCCGTGGGCGAGCGCACCCAGGCGCAGATTCGCGCGGCGATCGAAGCCGACCTGGCGCGCGAACTCAACGAACAAGGCCGTCAACATGCCATGCGGATTCTGGACGCGTACCTGAAGTTCAAGACCGCGCTGGGCAACCTCAATCAGCCCCGCATGCATGAAGTCAGCGGCACCGCCCTGGCTCAGCATTTCAAGGCCATTCGCGATCTGCGGGCCTTGTACTTCCAGACCGACGAGATCAAGGCTCTGTTTGGCGATGTCGACGAGTACGACGACTACATGGCCCGCAAATTGGCGATCGTCCAGAACAAGTCGCTGACGCCCGCGCAGCGCGAGGCTGAACTCGACAAGCTGAAGGACGCCCTGACACCCGAGAACCGGGCCCATGTGGAACAGCCGGTGGTGCATCTGACCCTGGCCGCCAAGGAAGAACAAGCTCGCCAGAACGGCGCAAGCGCAGCCGACATTCAGCAGATCCGCACGCAGTTGGTGGGCGCCGATGCCGCGCGTCGGCTGGAAGCCCTGGACCGTGAGGAAGCCGCCTGGAAAGAACGCATCCGCCAGTATCAGCAAGCCCGTACGACCGACCCGCAACAAGCGCAGCAACTCAAGGCCACGCTGTTCACACCTCAGGAACAGCTGCGTCTGGCCGCCTACGAGTGACGCGTGTGACGGCGTCGCCAGCTGATGGCGGCCGTCACCATGGTCAACACAAATAGAACCAGGGAGGCCACATTCAAGCCCGCACCCCAGGCTTTGAGCTGGGGGCTGGCGTGGCCACCAAACAAGCGCACCATCAGCGATGCGTGAAGCACAGCCAAGGGCAGGTAAAAGCGCGCGTCGTAGTGCACCTTGATGCGGGCCACTGCGGGCAGGATGACCGGCGCATGCCCCATCACCATGCTCATCACGAACCCCAGGCCGAGCGCATGCAGGGCCGCATCGCGATAACCCCCTCCCGCGGCCTGCGCCCACCAGCACACGCCCGCGACGGCCAACCAGGCATAGCCCAGCAACAGACACACGGCCATGTAGCGGCTCAAGCCCTGGGTGTGAATGGTGCGCCGGGCCACATCGAACACGCCCAGCCAGACGGCCAGAACGACCAGGGCCAGACCAAACAATCGGCTGGCCCAGCCCGCATTGGCCCACAAGCCCACCAGGCTAAGCGACAAGGCCAGCAACACGGCGCCCAGCAAGGGATTCGCGGCTGGATGGCGCCGCATCAGGCGTGACATTTCCAGACGTTCGGCCGCAATGGTCAGCACCAGGAAGGCAAACCAGGCTGCCAGCACCGCCTCACTCAAACCGGTCAGGCCAAACGCGATGTTGGCCAGGCACAGCACGATGGCCGAGCCCAACAACATCCAGGTATGCGGCGCCGACTGGCGTCGAACAATGAGCGCATTGACGGCCACAAACACCCCCGCCGCAACTGCAAAGCACCCGCTGGCCCAATTGGCATGCCCAGTCAGCAAACACAACCCCCCCAAGACCGAGGCCAGTGGCGTGAGGTACGCCCACCGAACCCGCACCGCCACCGCACGCTCGATGCCGATGACGGCACCAAAGAAGGCAGGCATCATCAAAGCAGCGTGCCACCCGGCTGCTGACCACTGCCAAGGCGCCGCAACGGGTGACATGGTCCCCGCCCGAATCAGACCACCAAGCAGGCCGCCCAACAGACTGATGGTAACGAGGGCCATCGCGACCGCACGCAGCAAGACAAACGGCACCGGCTTCACCATTGCATCAGCTGACGGGCGTGCGGGCTCATGCGCTCAGGCCCCCAGGGGGGCTCCCAGCAGATCTCCACCACGATCTTCATGTGCGGCGGGATCACCGGGTCAAGTTCGGCTTGAACGTCGTCGATGATGAGATCGGTCACCGGGCAGGCCGCCGAGGTCATGGTCATCAAGACATGGGCTTTGTCTTCCGTGAGGGTCACGGCGTAGACCAGCCCCACATCCAGAATCGACAAGGCGACTTCAGGGTCGACCACGCGTTGCAAAGCTCGGGTAATGGGTACCCGAAGTTCCTCGGGCCCGGTGTATTCAAAGCGTGGTGTGTCCTGCATGGTGAGGTCGATGGTAGCGAAGCCTGACGGCAAACCGCGAGCATCTCCATGACAGGGTCATTGCATTGAACTGAATCAAGTCTGATGTGTCTGAGACCACAGGGTGTGACGCAATTCTTGCTGGCTCAAGGGCTCGGCGGTGTCTTGCTGGTGCGCCAACACGGCCAGATCGGCTTCCGAGGCGTCGCGTCCCTGGGCCAGACGATGCTGGATGCGTTGCCGCAACACAGCATCGGGCGCCTCGCAATGCAAGATCTGAAACGGCGCGCGATGGGCCTGGGCCAAAGCCTGAAATCGCTGCCGCTGAGCCCGAGCCAGAAACGTCGCATCGACCACCACAGACCAACCGGCGGCCAGAGCCTGATCGGCCAGGTAAAACAAGCGCTCGTACACGCGTTGCGTTTGCTCTGGGGTGTATGCGCCTGCCCCGAACAGGCGTTGGCGCTCCACATCAGAGCGAAGCCGAATGGCCTCGTGCCGGGCGGACCACAGCCCCGCCGCCACCGTTTTGCCCGAACCCGAAACCCCATGGGTGATGACCAACTGCGGTGTGGCCACAGGGGCTGCCACGCCCACCCATCGCAGCGCCAGGGCCAAGTAGTCAGGCCCCCGGGGCATCGATCCGCCGGCCATCTGGTCGCGCCGCTGTCGCTCACGCAATTTCGCCACAAGGGCGCGCACCAGGGCTCGGTAAACCAGTTGATGCCGCAGCACCGGCAAGCCGGCGTGGTCGCCACTGGCATCCAGGTAGGCATTCAGAAAGCGCCACGCCAGGTCTTCACGGTCATGCGCCACCAGGTCCATGGCGAAGAACGCCACATCGCTGAGTGCATCGATCCAGCGCAAGGCAGGGTCGAACTCGATGCAATCAAATGCAGTGATACGACCTTGCCACAAAAGAACGTTGTCGAGGTGAAGGTCGCCGTGCGCTTCCACCACCCGGCCCAGTTGCTGCCGAACCGGCCAGACGGGGGCCAGCAACCTGGCCTGCTCAGACGCCCAAGCTCGCAGCCCCGACAGGGCGGTCTGAGGTACACCTTCCTGCGCCGCCAGGCCATCCAGCACGCCCTGCATGCCGGCCTCAATCGATTGCGGGTTGCCCCATCGGGCGGCGACTGTCGCAGCAGGCGCGTCGGCATGAAAACGGGCCAGATCGCGCGCCCAATCGTCCAGCAAGGCGGGGTCAAGCTGCCCCGGCCCCATGCGATGGCTCAGCAAGGCATCGTCCGGAAACTGGCGCATGTGCACCATGTAGTCGACCACCGGCCCCTGACCTGTGAGATTCGGGTGCGCGCGTGCGCCGTGAATGGGCACCACACCCAGGTACAGATCAGGCGCGAGGCGGCGATTCAAGCGCACTTCGTCCTCGCACCATTGGCGACGGGTTTCCAGGCGAGTGGCATCCAGAAATGCCAGCTTCAAGGGTTTTTTGATCTTCCAGGCAGATGTGCCATCGAGCAGCACCCAGGAGATATGGGTTTCGACCACGGTGGCATGCAAGGCCTGGCTCAGCGCCGCCATGAATGCGGCCAACTCATCAGCCTGGTCCGGTCGGTCAGATGCCACGATGCTCCCCCGTGTACTTTGATCCCGCGCATGCGAATCGGGCCCGAATGCCCTACTCTTGCAAGCAGGATGAACGCTTCTCACGATACCTGCTTCGGCGCCCCCTTGTCACGCCGCGCCTGGCTCGGCGGCGCGCTGTGTGCCGCCTGGGGCTCTTTGAGCGCCCATGCGGCAATCCGCTCCCCAGCCTCGGGCCACAGTGTGCCCATTCTGGCTTACCACCGCTTTGCCGACAGCGCCGTCGACAGCATGACCGTGCGCACCCAACGCTTCGAGGCGCACCTCGACACACTGGCGCAACTGGGGGCTCAACTCATTCCCTTGTCGGATTGGGTGGCTTACCGCCGGGGCGAACGCCCCCACCTGCCCGAGCGCGCCGTGGTGCTCACGGCCGACGATGGGCATCGCTCGCAAGCCGAAGTCTTGCTGCCGCGCCTCAAAGCCAGGGGCTGGCCCATCACGCTCTTCATCTACCCCTCGGCCATTTCAAATGCCAGCTACGCCATGACCTGGGACCAGTTACGGCAAGCCCGACAGCAAACCGGCGTGTCGATTCAATCGCACACCTACTGGCACCCGAACCTCGTGCGCGATCGGCGCACGATGGCTGCAGCCGCGTTCGAGCAAGCAGCCCGCATGCAACTGCACCGTCCTCGCGAAGTCCTGCGGCAGAAATTGGGGGTGGAGGCCCATCTGCTGGCCTGGCCTTTCGGGCTCAGTGATGCAGGCTTGCAGCAGATGGCTGAAGCCGAAGGCTATCGTGCCGCCTTCGCATTGGAGAACCGCTCGGCGAGCCTGAATGACCCGCTGTATGCCGTGCCCAGGCACCTGATGGTCGACAGCCTCGATGAGCATGAACTGGCACGGCGACTGCGCCATGCCTTCGCCCAGTCCACCCGGGAGGAATGACCGTGAAACAGCAGCCCCTCCGGGATTCCCTCCGACGTGGCTTCGGCGACCTGCTGGTTGCGGCACTTGGCCTCGTGCTGATTCAGGCCGCGCAGTCTCAGCCCTCGCCGACCTGGTCGGGCCAGGTGGTCGACGCCCAATCCGGCCAGCCCATTGCCCATGCCATCGTGCAAGCCGCAGAGCAATCGGTGCGCACCGATGCGCAAGGACGATTCGTATGGAGCGCCTCGAGCCGCCCGCCACGCTGGAGCGTGCGGGCCTGCGGCTACAGCCGGCTCAATGATGCGCAGGCCTCCGCGGGCCCCACCACGCTGTCACTGCACCCCATTCGCCCCAAGGCGCTGTACTTGTCGGTGTTTGGCATTGGCAGCCGCCCCTTGCGTGAATCGGCCTTGAAGCTGGCGGCCACCACCGAAATCAATGCCCTGGTCATCGATGTGAAAGACGACCGTGGCCTGGTGCCGCACCGCAGTGCCTCGGTAGCGGCATCGGGCCTGGGCCCGCAAAAGCCCATCACCGTGGCCGACATGCCGACCCTGGTGCGCCAGCTGAAAGCCCAAGGCCTTTACCTGATTGCGCGCGTGGTGGTGTTCAAGGACAACCAGTGGGCCAGCGCCCACCCGCAATGGGCCGTGCACCGAGCCGATGGCAGCCTGTGGCGCGATGGCGAAGACGTGGCCTGGATCGACCCCTTCCAGCAAGCTGCCTGGGACCGCAGCCTGGCCATTGCCGAAGAGGCCGCGCAAATGGGGTTTGACGAGGTCCAGTTCGACTACATCCGCTTCCCCGATGCCACCGGCCTGGTCTTCAGCGAGCCCGCCACCGAGCCCCGTCGGGTGGCCACCATCAACGCCTTCCTCGATGCCGCACGCCAGCGTCTGGCCCGCTACAACGTCCTCATCGCCGCCGACATCTTCGGCTATGTGGCCTGGAACACCAACGACACCCAGATCGGACAGCAACTGGAAGCCATTGCCCAGCATGTGGACTACCTGTCGCCCATGCTCTACCCCTCGGGCTTCACCTTCGGCATTCCGGAGCACCGCAACCCGGTCGCCGAGCCTTATGCCATCGTCGAGCACACGCTGAAACGCGCCAAGCAACGCACCCACGGCACGCCGGTGTGCTGGCGCCCCTGGCTGCAAGCCTTTCGCGACTATGGCTTTGACCGGCGCCCCTTCGGCGAATTGGAAATTCGTGCGCAAATCGATGCGGCCGAATCCACCGACACACATGGCTGGATGCTGTGGAACCCCCGCAACCACTACGACGAATCGGGCCTGAAACTCGAACCCAGCCCAAGCGCAACCCAACCATGACGTCCACCCGGCGCCCACCCCATGACCGACCCGGCCGGGTATGCCGCGGTGGGATCCTGTGCGCGCTGATCAGTTGGGCCGCACTGTGCACGACCGCACAAGCCCAAACCGCCCCGCCAGCACCGATCACGCTCACCCCGTTATCCACCACGGGGCGGCCCGCACTGACTGACAACTGGGCCCCGCTGGACGCGGCGGTGCAAGCACAGATCAACGCCAGACAACTGCCCGGCGCGGTGCTGGTGATGGGCGACGCCGACCGCATCTGGCTACGCCGCAACTGGGGCTGGCGCAGCCGCCAACCGGTGCCCGAGGCCATGAGCCCCGATACCATTTTCGACCTGGCCTCGTTGACCAAGGTCGTGGCCACCACCACCGCGGTGCTGCAACTGGTGGAGGCAGAACGCATTCAGCTGGACGCCCCCGCAGCCCGCTACTGGCCGGCATTTACCAGCAAGGGGAAAGACCGCATCACCATTCGGCAACTGCTGGCCCACACCTCGGGACTGAGGCCTGACATCTCGCTGCAACCCGACTGGCAAGGCCCAGCAGAGGCTTTGAGGCGCGTGTTGGCCGAGCAACCCATTGCGGCACCAGGGACGCGCACGCTCTACAGCGACATCAACTTCATGGTGCTGGGCGAGATCGTGCAACGCGTCTCGCACACGCCTTTGCCGCTGTATGTGCGGCAACACATCTTGCTGCCACTGCACATGCACGATTCGGGCTTTCTGCCGCCCCACCGCTGGGCCAGTCGCATGGCCCCCACCGAGCCATTGGCCAACGGCCAATGGCTCAAAGGCCAGGTTCAAGACCCCATCGCGCGCCGCATGGCCGGCGTGGCGGGCCATGCCGGCCTGTTTGGCAGCGCCGACGACCTGGCCCGATTTGCCCAGGCCATGGTGCAACCCGGACGTTTGCTGAAAGCCGAGACCTTGCAAGAACTGGCCCGCCTGCAGAGCCCTGCCAGCGACTCGGAATGGCGGGGCCTGGGCTGGCAGCTGCAAGCCCCCTTGGTGGCGAACCGAGATCAACTGGCTCCGCTGGGTTTGATCGGCCACACAGGCTACACCGGCACGGGCTTGTGGATCGACCTGGTTCAAAAACGCTTCGTGGTGCTGCTCAGCAACCGGCTTCACCCGGATGGCAAGGGCGATGCACGCCCCCTGCGGCGCGAGCTCCTGGCCCTGCTGTCCAGCCTGAACCCACCGCTCTCGGCAGACGCCTTGGGCAAAGCGCCCGCGCGCCCAACCTCCGTTGCGACGAGCAGCCCTAGCAGCTCGGTGGTGGCCACCGGCATCGACGTGTTGCAGGCCCAGCAGTTTGCCCCCCTCATTGGGCGCCGCGTCGGCCTCATCACCCACCTCGCGGCGGTGGACCGCCAAGGCTGGCGTACCCTGGACCGGCTGCGCTGGGCCCCAGGGGTTCAACTGGTCAAAGTGTTCAGCCCTGAGCATGGCCTGTACGGCGATGCCGAAGGCAAGATCGCCTCGGGCATCGAGCCTCTCAGCGGCCTGCCGCTCATCAGCCTGTATGGCGAGCAGCGCCGCCCCACGGCCGAATCGCTGCGCGACATCGACACTCTGGTGTTCGACCTGCAAGATGCGGGCGCACGCTTCTACACCTACATCTCCACCCTGGCTGAGGCCATGCGGGCGGCGGCCGAGCAAGGCGTGCGCATCCTCGTGCTGGATCGCCCCAACCCGATTCGGGCCGATCGAATGGGAGGACCCGTTCTGGATGCCGACAAGGGCTCCTTCACCGGCTACCCCGGCTTGCCTGTGCAGCATGGCATGACCGTGGGTGAATTGGCCCGCTGGTTTCAGCAAGACCTGCAGAAAGAGGGCCTGACCGTGCAGCTCGACGTGGTGCCCATGCAAGGTTATCGGCGGTCGCTCTGGTTCAACCAGACCGGCTTGGACTGGGTGCCCCCTTCCCCCAACTTGCGCACCCCTTTGACTGCCATGCTCTACCCCGGCATGGCCTGGGTAGAAGGGGCCAACGTCAGTGTGGGGCGAGGCACCGAGCACCCCTTCGAATGGCTGGGCGCGCCGTGGATAGATGCCACTCGGCTGGCCGAGGCGCTCAACGCCTGGGTTCAAAACGGTGCCCTGGCTGGGGTGCAATTCAGTGCCACGCAGTTCACCCCCACGGCCCCGCCGTATCAAGGGCAACTCTGCAATGGCATTCAGGTTCGCGTGCTCGATCGCAACCGGTTGGATGCCCCGCTGCTGGGCGCTGCCCTCGTGCGTGAGCTCTACCGCCTCTGGCCCCAGCAGTTCAAGCTGGAGCGAACCCTGGGCATGATCGGATCAGCCCGCACACTGCAAGGCTTGCGCGAAGGACAAGACCTCAAAGCCCTGGCGGCATCCTGGCAAGACGACCTCACCCGCTTTCGACAACGTCGCGCCAGCGTGCTGCTTTACCCAGAGGAGTGAGCCGCCCATGACACTGGACCTGTTTCCCGATGAGCCTTCCACCCTGCCCGCGGGTAGCCAGGAATGGCTTGGGCCGCAAGCCGTGGTGCTGCGGGGCCGCGCCCTGGCCCTGGATCGGGACCTGGTACAAGCCATCGACACGGTCACCCGGCAGGCCCCCTTTCGCCACATGGTCACGCCAGGCGGGCAAACCATGTCGGTCGCCCTGAGCAGTTGCGGCCCCCTGGGCTGGGTGACCGACCGACGAGGCTATCGCTACAGCCCGGTCGATCCCCAAACCGGCATGCCCTGGCCTGCCATGCCCGAGGTCTTGCAAGACCTGGCCAGACAAGCCGCCAGCGACGCTGGCTTTGCGAACTTCGAGCCAGACGCCTGCCTCATCAACTGCTACGAGCCGGGCACCCGCATGGGCCTTCATCAGGACAAGGACGAACGCGACCTGAGCCAGCCCATCGTCTCGGTTTCCTTGGGCATTCCCGCCCTGTTCCAGTTCGGCGGTCTCAGCCGCAGTGAGCGCCCGGCCCGCGTGCCCTTGTTCCACGGCGATGTGGTCGTCTGGGGTGGGGTCGACCGCCTGCGGTTTCACGGGATCTTGCCCATGAAAAATGCGACGCACCCCCTGCTGGGAGAGCGTCGCATCAATTTCACTTTCAGAAAAGCGGGCTAAGCCGCCTGGCTCAGAACAACTGCAAGCTCACCCAGTAAGCCACGGCCGCCACAAAAGCCGACGCCGGAATGGTGAGGATCCAGGCCCAGACGATGTTGCCGGCCACGCCCCAGCGCACGGCACTCGCACGCTGCACCGAGCCGACGCCCACGATCGCCCCCGTAATGGTGTGCGTGGTCGAGACAGGCACACCCAACGCCGTGGCGATGAACAGCGTCAAAGCGCCACCGGTCTCGGCACAGAAGCCGCCCACCGGCTTGAGCTTCGTGATCTTCTGACCCATGGTCTTGACGATGCGCCAGCCACCAAACATGGTGCCCAGGCCGATGGCCGCGTAACAGGCCACGATGGTCCATGTGGGTGGCGATTTGTCCGCCGCAGAGGCATAGCCTGTCGAGATCAGCAGCATCCAGATGATGCCGATGGTTTTCTGCGCATCATTGCCGCCATGGCCCAAGCTGTAGGCCCCGGCCGAGACCAACTGCAAGCGACGGAACCAGCGGTCAACCCGCGAGGGCGAGACCCGACGGCACACCCAAGCCACCAGCACCATCATCAGCGAGCCCAGGGTGAAACCCAGCAAAGGCGACACAAAGATGAAGGTGACGGTCCGCATGATGCCGCTGGCCATCAGGGCACCTGCGCCGGCCTTGGCCATCACGGCCCCCACGATGCCGCCAATCAGCGCATGCGAGGAACTGCTGGGAATGCCATAGAGCCAGGTGATCACGTTCCAGGTGATGGCCCCACTCAGGGCGCCGAACACCACGTAAACGTCGACCACGCCCTTGTCGGCAATGCCCTTGCCCACGGTGGCCGCCACGCTGAGGTGGAAGATGAAGATGGCCACAAAGTTGAAGAACGCCGCAAACACCACAGCCTGCGTGGGGCGCAACACCCCCGTGGACACGACGGTGGCGATCGAATTGGCAGCGTCGTGGAAACCGTTCATGAAATCGAACAGCAGCGCCAACACCACCAGGAAGACGATGACCCAAAGGGCCACCTGCATGGTTGCCATGATGAGACCTCCCGGATCAGGAGTTCTCGAGGATCACACCCTCGATGAGCTTGGCCACGTCCTCGCACTTGTCGGTGACGGTTTCCAGCAGCTCATAGATGGCCTTGAGCTTGATCACCTCGCGCACATCGGGCTCTTCACGGAACAGCTTGCTCATGGCTGCGCGCATCACGCGGTCGGCATCCGATTCCAGCTGGTCAATCTCTTCGCAGGTCTTCAGCGCGGCCTGAGCGGTCTTGGCGTTGCCAATGTCGTGCAGCATGGACACGGCCGTTTTCAGGCGCTCGCAGCTCTTCACGCACAGGTCGGTCAGACGAACGATTTCGTCGGTCATGCGACGCACGTCGTACAGGGCCATGGTTTCAGCCGCGTCTTGCAGCAGGTCAGCCACATCGTCCATCGTGTTGATCAGCGAGTGAATCTGCTCGCGATCGATGGGGGTGATGAAGGTCATGTGCAGCAAACGGTTCACTTCACGGGTCACCGTGTCAGCTGCGCCCTCGGCGTTGTCCACGTCCTTGTTGAATTTTTCACGTTGTTCGGGGTCGTTGTAGTGCTTGACCAGGTCTGCGAACGCCTTGGCCGCAGAAACGATGTGGTTCGCGTGCTGGTTGAACAGCTCAAAAAAATTGCCCTCACGGGGCAGCAGCTTTCCGAAGATCATGAATTTTCTCGCGCGTCACGAGGGTGACATTGACTTGAGGTAGGGGATTTTACCCGCCTGCTCAGCGCCTGACTACCCACCCCCGCGGCCGGATTTGGCAAGCGGCGCATCTGTGATCCGTGTGTGATCCTATTGCCCTGATCCAGATCAGGAAATGCGACTGTGGCTAGCATGGCTGCCATCGCGACCGCTCGGACACGCCATGGTGACCTTGAAAATCGACTTCGTCTCCGACATTTCCTGCCCATGGTGTGCCATCGGCCTGGCGGCTCTGGAGCGCGCACTGGCCAATCTGGCAGGCGAGGTCTCCGCCACGATTCAGACACAGCCCTTCGAACTGAACCCGCACATGGAGCCCGAAGGCGAGGACATCACCGAACACCTGAGCCGCAAGTACGGCAGCACCGCCGTCGAGCAAGCCCAGATTCGCGAACGCATTCGCCAGCGCGGCGCCGAAGTGGGTTTCGAGTTCAACGCCGACGGGCGCGGCCGCATTTACAACACCTTCAATGCCCACCGGCTGCTGCACTGGGCGGGGGAAACAGCCCCGGCCCAACAGATGGCGCTGAAAAAGGCCTTGCTGGTGGCCTGCCACCGAGACCGGGCCGACATGTCTTCCCCCGAGGTGTTATTGGGTGCCGTGGCACGGGCCGGCCTGGACACGCAAGCGGCTCGGCAGGTTCTGGACTCGGACGCTCATGCGCAGGACGTGCGCGAGCAAGAGGCGTTTTACACCTCGCACGGCATCCGTTCGGTGCCCGCGGTGATCATCAACGATCGACACCTCATCTCCGGCGGACAACCGGTGGAGGTGTTTGAACAGGCGCTTCGGCAGATCGCCGCAGATCAGGCCTGAGGCGTTCCCGGCCGAAGCAGCGCGCGCTTATTTGTAAAACGCTTCGACCTTGCCCTTGAGGGCCACCGTCAGAGGACGCCCCTTGCGGTCGACCTTGTTGCCCACGGGCACGCGAATCCAGCCTTCGCTGATGCAGTACTCGGCCACATCGAAGCGTTCCTTGCCATTGAAAAGAATGCCCACGTCGCGCTCGAACACGGCCGCAACGTGGTGCGGGCTGGTGGGGTCGATCGAGAGGCGATCAGGCAGCGCGGGGGCAGACGTGGTGTCGTTCATGGTTTGAAAAGTTGCAGGAGTCGCGAAAGGCCATCATTGTCCAGGATTCGGCGCTGCCACAACAGCCACGACACAGAAACAAGGCGATACTGAAAGCGAAGCCGGGATCTCGCACACCACCGGCCAGACTCTGAGGAGACCTCTGCCATGAACAGGCTTTTTCAACGCAAGTACCTGCTGAGCGCCGCTCTGATTTCTGCGCTGACCCTGGCCGGTTGCGCCATCGAGTGGCAGAACCGCCAACCGGCTCAGGAAATGGCCGAACTGGCCAAGCCTCCCGGCTCGGTCTACACCGGCTGGCGCGTGTTTCAAGGCAAATGTGCCAGCTGCCATGGCGCCAGCGCCACCGGACAGGGTACTGCGCCAGATCTGCTGGTTCGCCTGCGCGAGATGGGGCCACGGCAGTTCATGAGCGTGGTGCTCAAACGCTACGACTGGGGGATGCCCACCGCACGCGTCAACGGCGACTCGGCCACGCTTGATCAACTGGTGGAAGCGATTCTGAAGCGCCAAGCCGGTGCCCTGACCATGCCCGCATGGGAAGACGAGCCCGAAGTCAACGCCCAGATTGCCGACCTGTACGCCTACCTGTCGGCGCGCTCGGAGGGCACACAAGGCCCAGGACGACCCGCCCGTTAACCGAGGTGCCCTGATGTCTGCGACCGAGACAAGCACGCCGAACGTCGGCCATGGCGTCCTGATCACCGGATGCAGCTCGGGCATCGGCAAGGCCCTGGCGCATGCCTTCCATGCCCAAGGCTACCGGGTCTGCGCCACAGCCCGCCGCGTCGAGACCCTGGCGCCCTTGGCCGAACTCGGCATGCTGACACGACCGCTGGATGTGACCGATGCGGCCAGCCGACAAGCGCTGCTGAGCCAGTTGCGCGAAGAGCGCTGGCAAATTGACACCCTGGTTAACAACGCAGGCTACGGCGCCATGGGCCCTTTGATGGACCTGCCCTTGTCCGAGTGGCAACGCCAGTTCGATGTCAATGTGTTTGCACCCATGGCGCTGATTCAAGCCGTGCTGCCCGAAATGGTCGCGCGTGGCCACGGTCACATCGTCAACATCAGCAGCGTGTCAGGCGTCATGCCCACGCCGTTTGCCGGGGCCTATTGCGCCAGCAAGGCTGCAGTAAACGCCCTGTCAGATGCCTTGCGCATGGAGTTGGCGCCTTTGGGCATCCGGGTCACCACGGTTCAGCCAGGCGGCATTGAATCTGGCTTTGGCGATGCGGCAGGGCAAGGCGTTTCGGTGCCGCCCCAATCACCCTACCACCGCATTCGCGATGCCGTGATGGCACGGGCCCATGGCAGCCAGCAAAATGCCACGCCGGCAGCCGAATTTGCCAGCCAGCTGGTGGCCCAACTCGGGCGTGCCAATGGCCCGGCCGTGGTTCGCATTGGCGAGAAAAGCCGGCTGATGCCGGCCTTGAAACGCTGGCTCAGCGACCGGCAGCTTGACCGCATCCTGAGCCGGCAATTTCAGCTCGACCAACTCGCGTCTACGCGGCCATCCAAGCCCGTCAAAAAGGGGTGAAACGCGCCTGCTCGGCCGCCTGCCCCTTGAGCTTCACACTCACCACGGCTTTGATGCCAGGCGTGGAGGCGTAACGCGCCACGCCCTTGAGGCGATTTTCGCCGTCGGGCTGCAACGCCGCTGTCACCTTGTTCTTCCCACTCAGCAGCGTGATGCTGCCGGTCGCGCCTTGCGTGGGCAACACCTGGCCGGCGTGGTCGGTGACATAGACATACACCGGGTTGTCAGCGGCCGTCGGGCTGTCTTTGACCAGCACCAACTCCAGGTGCTGGGCCCCCGCCATGCGCAACTGCCCGCCATGCGGCGCCTTTTGCGTGTCCAGGTAGGCATCATCATGCGCACGCGCAATGCCACTGGTCATGAAAACCAGGGCGGCTGCACACAGGGAAAGACTCCAGTTCTTCTGCCACATGGCGTTTGACTCCTTCAGCGACAAGATCGGTTCAGTTTCTGATCACCCCAAGGTCTTGGGAGTTCCCTGTGGGTTCGGTGGACCGCCACGGTGCGCCTTGCTCCAGCTGTAGTCGGCCGGTCTGTCATCGCTGACACCAGGCTGACTGACACAGTCGCCCAACTCGGAATTGGTCACCACATGGTTGTGCAAAGGGCGTCCATCGGCGTCCTTCTCCTTGCGTTTGGCCTCTGAAAAGGCCAGCGCAGCCAGAAGCTGGTCATCCTGAAAAATCTGAACCGAAGGCTGCCCTTGGGTCAGCCAATACACCACGATGCTCATGAACCTGCTTTCAATTCAACTCAGATGCAGCCGAGCTGGGGCTGTGGCTGGCTGCCGGATCTGGCAAGGCCGACGAGGCGGGAGCAGATGGCGGCGCTGAAGCGGGCACAGCCGAAGCAGAGGCGGCTGACGCGGGCGCCACCGCCGGCACCGTCGGCTTCACCGCACTGGGGCGAACAGTGGCCGCGGCGGCTTCCTTCTTCAGCAAACGATCAACCCGCGCCTGAGCCCGGTTTTGCACCAGATAGCGCTCAAATCCATTGAACTCATCAAAGAGTTGCTGCGACCAGGTGCTGCACTGCGCCAGCCGCTTGCGCCGTTCCGCCTCAGTCAACGTGGCCCAGCGCTTTTCGGATGCCTTGAGCATTTGATCGGCCTCGGGGTTGCGCAACCCCTGCTTGTAAGCCACGGCCACAAAGGTGAAACCCAGTTCCGCGTCTCGCAAGATGGCCTGATTCCGCGTGTCCGTGCGCGGCTCGGTTCGACGCTGAAGAATGCGCCCTTCGAAGGCTGCCGCGCAGTCCGACGCCTCTTGATGAGTGGGTTGCCGAACCTCATCCGGCGCGGCCCACGCCCCCCCAGATGAAACGGCCAACAAGACCCATGCCCCGAGGACGGGGACGAAGGCAAGCAAACGATCAATGTGCATGGTTCGATGTTAGCGCCCGCCAGACCAGCGTGCGTAAGAAGGTGTGCCAAGGTGCGTCACCCTACCCATTCGGCATTCAATCAATTTCAACGATCCCGACAAAACAACGCGACCTCAGGACACAGGGCATCTCGAATAATGACTTCACTGCGGTTCAAACGGACCGCTCCCCCCACCTCCAGCCAGGAGTCATCATGTCCAAAGTCCTCGTTCTGTACTACTCGTCCTACGGTCACCTTGAAACCATGGCCCAGGCTGTGGCCGAAGGCGCCCGCTCCGCCGGCGCCACGGTGGATGTCAAGCGCGTGCCGGAAACGGTGCCCACCGAGATCGCCCAGGCGGCCCACTTCAAACTGGATCAGGCTGCCCCGATCGCCACGGTGGCCGAACTGGAACACTACGACGCCATCATCGTCGGCGCCCCCACCCGCTTTGGCCGCATGCCTTCGCAAATGGCCAACTTCTTCGAACAAGCGGGAGGCCTGTGGGCCCGCGGCGCTCTCAACGGCAAGGTTGGCGGCGCCTTCACCTCAACAGCCACCCAGCATGGCGGCCAGGAAGTGACGCTGTTTTCCATCATCACCAACCTGCTGCACTTCGGCATGACCATCGTGGGCCTACCCTACAGCCACCAAGGCCAGATGACCCTTGACGAAGTGGTCGGCGGCAGCCCCTACGGCGCCACCACCATCGCCGGCGGCAAGGGTGAGCGCCAGCCTAGCGCCATTGAGCTGGAGGGGGCACGCCACCAGGGCAAGCTGATCGCCGAAACCGCCAACAAGCTGTTCGGCGCCTGATCTGTACCGGCCAGGCTAGCGAGGCAGGACGCGGTTGCGACCGCCTCGCTTGGCCTCATACAGGGCTGAGTCGGCGCGAGCGAACACGTCTTCGGGGCGCAAGTCGCTCAGCTGCAGCTCGCTGAATCCGCCACTCACGGTCACGTCGACGGCGGATGTCATCTGCCGGCCCAGCATCTTGTGCAGTTGCTCGACCAAGGTCTGGCGCAAACGCTGAGCAATGGGCTCGGCCTGCGCCAGTGAGGTCTCGGGCATGAGCACCACGAACTCATCCCCACCGATGCGGGCCACCACATCGGTCGCACGCAGGGTGGCACGGCACACGTCTGCCACTTTCACCAGCACATCGTCTCCGGCCTGATGCCCGAGCTCGTCGTTGATGCGCTTGAAATGATCAATGTCAAACACCAGCACCACCGCCGCACGCCCGTAGCGCGTCAGGTGATGCCGCTGCACTTCGAGCGCCTGCAACAGCCGGCGCCGATTGAACAAGCCGGTCAGCGGATCGGTTTCACTCAGCTCGCGCAAACGTGATTCCATCTGCTTGCGCGCCGTGATGTTGCTGGCCACCCAGAGCACAGCCTCTTCGCCTTCCACCTCAAAAGAAACGGCCTGAACGCGTCCCTCGAACCAGATCGGCTCACTCGGCCCCACTTCCGTCAAGCCTTTGACATCGCTGCCAGAGAGGGTGTATTCGTTGATCAGCAGGCGCCGTTCACGCAAGGCGGTCTCGATCTGGTCCAGAAACCACTGCGCCTTGTCCTCTTTGATGACATCCGAGATGCGGGTGCCGACCAAGCCGCTGCCGTCGTGGTAGTAGCGCTCGTCGGTGCCACCGTAAACCGCGGCATAGCGGCCTGTCCGGGTCAGAATGAACACGGGGTCAGGCATGGCGCTCAGAACCGAGCGCATTTCTTCCAAGGTCAGAGGCGAAGACATCGTCACGGAATTTCGGGTAGCCAGCGCAAACGCGCAGCAGACAAACGCAGCAGACAATCGGCCGCGCCAGCATACCTCATACCGTATTACATCGGGTGCTCACCTTGCCCGACCAGATCAGCCGTGGCCTGTCGTCCGAACCGGGCATACAGCAGCGGAGTCAGCACCGTATCCAGCAAGGTGGAACTGATCAGCCCACCGAAGATGACCACGGCCACCGGGTGCAAGATTTCCTTGCCCGGCGCATCGGCTGACATGAGCAAGGGCAAGAGCGCAAAGGCCGCCACCAAGGCCGTCATCAACACCGGGGTCAAGCGCTCCAACGAGCCCCGCACGATCATGGCCTGCCCGAATGTTTCACCCTCCAGCCTGCACAGATTGATGTAGTGGCTGATCTTGAGGATGCCATTGCGTGTGGCAATGCCTGTGAGGGTGATGAAACCCACCAGAGTGGCCACCGACAAGGGCAAGTCGGCCACCCACATGGCCACCACGCTGCCGACCAGGGCAAAGGGAATGTTGGCCATGATGACCAAGGCCAGGATGCCTGACTGGTAGCGCGAATACAGCACCAGGAACATCAGGGTCAAAGACAGCAGCGACAAACCGGCAATCAGACGGGTGGCTTGTTCCTGCGCCTGGAACTGTCCTTCCAGGCTGACGAAGTAGCCCTGAGGCAAAGCCAGACGCGTCATGTGCGCGCGAATATCGTGCACCACCTGGGCCATGTCCCGACCATCGGTGTTGGCGTAGACGACGATGCGGCGGCGCCCGTTTTCCCGCCCGATCTGGTTGGGACCATCGCTTTCATCCACCGTGGCAAACGAAGACAAGGGCACGCGGCCAGCGGGCGTATCCAGCAACAAGCCGGCCAGATCTCGCGGACCTCGGCTTTGATCGGCCAGTCGGATCACCACATCGTATCGACGCGCCCCATCCAGCACCTGACTCACGCCTTGCCCCTCCGACAAGGTCTGCAAAGCTTCCACGGCCTGCCCTGGCGTCAGCCCCAGCTGGGCGGCCTTGCGATGGTCCACGCTGACCTTGATCTGGGGAATCAGCACTTGCTTCTCCACGGTCAGATCCACCAGCCCTGGAATAGGGGCCAGGCGACTGCGCAATTGCTCGGCCAGCCCGCGCAGGGCATCGACATCGTCGCCATAGATTTTCACCGCGATCTGAGCCCGCACGCCAGACAAGAGGTGGTCGAGCCGATGCGAAATGGGCTGTCCCACCGCCACCGCCGCAGGCAACACTGACAAGCGCTGGCGCAGATCAGCCATGATGGCCTCGCGCCCGCGCTGACTGCGCCGCAGGTCCACCTCGATCTCGGAGGTGTGCACCCCTTCAGCGTGTTCGTCTTGCTCGGCTCGCCCGGTACGGCGACCGACCTGAACCACCTCGGGCACTTCGCGGATCAACTTCTCTGCCAAGGCCCCCATGCGATTGGCTTCCGCCAGGGAGGTACCCGGCGTGAACAACACTGACAGCACCATCGAGCCCTCATTGAAGGCCGGCAAAAAAGTGCGCGGGAAAAACGGCACCGAAGCCGCCGCCAGCACCACCACCAGCACGGCCGCCATCAGCAATCCGCGCATGCGCGGAAACGACCAGTTGAGCAGCCGCGTGTCTTGCCGTTTGAGCCAGGCCACCAAAGGACTGTCGCCATGCCCCAGGCGCTTCATGCGGGGCAACAACCACGACGACAGCACGGGCGTGACCGTCATGGACACCAGCATGGACGCCAGAATGGACACGATGTACGCCACCCCCAAGGGCGCAAACAGACGCCCCTCGATGCCCGGCAACGCAAACAAGGGCACGAACACCAGCACCACCACCACGGTGGCGTAGACGATGCCCGACCGCACCTCAACCGACGCGCGCCAGATCACTTCCATGACTGGCAAGGGTTCTGCCGCCAGTCGGTTGAGTTGCAAACGCCGAACGATGTTTTCCACGTCGACTACCGCATCGTCCACCAACTCACCAATCGCAATGGCCAAACCACCCAGTGTCATCACGTTGATCGACTGCCCCAGCGCATGAAACACCAAGGCCGTGACCGCCAACGACAAAGGAATGGCCAGCAGGGAAATGACGGTGGTGCGGGCGCTGAGCAGAAATGCAAACAGCACGATGGCCACCATGATGGCCCCATCGCGCAGGGCTTCCACCACGTTGCTCACAGAGGCCTGGATGAAGTCTGCCTGTCGGAACAAGACCTGAGGGGCGGCCAATCCAGCAGGGCGACCTTGCCGCAACTCGGCCAGGGCCTCATCGATACGACGGGTCAGCTCGACCGTATCGGCTCCAGGCTGCTTTTGCACACTGAGAATGACGGCCGGCTTGCCGTTGTAGCCGGCATCGCCCCGTTTGAGCGCCGGGGCATAGCGAACCGTGGCCACCTGCTCAAGCAAGACCGGATGCCCCTGGGACCAGCGCACCGCCAAGCCTTGAAGGTCCTCGACTCGGGTGGTACGAGCCAGGTGGCGAATCAGGTATTCACGACCATTGAGATCGATGAAACCGCCGCCGGCATTGCCGGCATAGCCCTTCAAGGCGGATTCGACCTCGGTCAGCGACACGCCAAACTGCGCCATGCGCGCCGTATCGGGTTCGATGCGAAGCTGCCGCACCTCGCCACCAATCGGAATCACTTGGGACACCCCAGGAACCGAGAGCAAGCGAGGCCGCATCACCCACTCAGCGTAGTCGCGTGCCTGCATGGGCGTAGCTGCCTGATCGGCCTCAATGGGCAAGGCAATCAGCATGATCTCGCCCATGATCGACGACACGGGCCCCATCACGGGTGTGATCCGGCCCGGCAGTTGCTCTTTCACCAGGGCCAGCCGTTCGGCTACCAGTTGACGGTTGCGATAGATGTCGGTGCCCCAATCGAACTCGGCATACACCACCGACAAACCCACGCCCGATGTGGAGCGGACGCGGGTCACCCCGGGCATGCCATTGAGGGCCGTCTCCAGGGGAAAGGTTACCAGTTGCTCGACCTCTTCCGGCGCCATGCCACCGGCCTCGGTCAGCACGGTCACGATGGGCTTGTTGAGGTCAGGGAACACATCGACCGGCGTGCGCATGGCGGTGAACACCCCCAAGGCCATCAAAATGAAGGCCCCCACCAGCACGAACAGGCGTTGCTGCAGGCTGTGTCTGACGATCCAGTTGAACATGGCCGCCTCAGCGAATCTGGTTGATCAGGGAGGCGCCTTGCACCACCACCCGGCTGTTGGCCGACAGCCCCCGCGTGACCAGCACGCGCTGGGCATCGAGGGGCTGCGCTTGAACCGGCTGCGGCGCGAATCGCTCGGCGCTGACCTTCACCCACACAATCGGCTCGTTGGCCGGGCTGCGCACCACCGCCTCGGACGGCAAGGCAACGCCCTCTTGCCGCTGCCCCAACTCGGCCACCAAGGTCAGCGGCTGACCGATGGCCAAGGGACTGGATGCAGCCGGATCGCCGTTGGCCTTGGTGCTGGCGCGGAAGGTCACCGGAACCGCCCCCTCTTGCATGACTCGCGCCACGCCCACGAGTTTGAGCGCCAGATCAGGCGCTTGCTGCACCGAAGCAGCACGGATCTGGCTGGCCCATGCGGGATCGCTGACGCGGGCCTCAATCAGCATCCGCTTGGGGTCAACAATCTCGAACAACACCGCTTGCGGTTCCACCATCTGGCCATGGAGCACCCGCGCACTGGCCAGAACCCCATCGGTGCTGGACAGCACGGCTTGCCTGCCCTCGAGCGATTGAGCCAAAGCGGCTTCGCGTTCACGCAGCCCTTGCAGCTCCCACTGGGCGGCCTCGCTTTCTTTGCGCGGCACCACGCCTTCCAGCTGCTTGAGTCGGTTGACCCTCGCTTCGGCCTGCAAGCGGCTCGCCCGCACCTCGGCCAAGGCCGCGCGTTGCGAGCCTCGTTCTGCCCCCCCCATGGCGGGCTGGATATAGGCCAAGACCTGCCCCTTGCGAACCGCCTGACCGGCGACTGGCAGCCCACCCGCAGCCGCCTCCATGCGACCGGCCATGGCCGCCTGCACCACCCCACCGGAGGCGGGGTCCATCACCACTCGGGCATTGAGCACCATGGTGGTGGGATAGGTGCCCGTCTCAGCCACCACGGTGCGCACTTGCATGCGACGCTGCGCCAACTTGGGCACCTGCACATGGCCATCCGGCAAACGATGCAAACCGGCAGGCGCCCCCACCGAAGCGGTCGCATCCAGATGCTCCCCATTGGGACCATGCGCACCCGGGCCAGCCCAGACCGAGCCTGCCAGAGCCAAACAGCCTGAGAGTGCCACCAAAATCATCAGCTTGCTACGCATGTCATGCCTCGCCAGTTTGGGATGGTTCTGTAGACGAAGGTCGCGCCGATCGGCGACTGGCGATGCGCCATGCGACCGCTGCCACGATCAGTATCAGCACCGCCACGAGGGCGATGCCCTGCCAGCGAGCCAAGCCCAGCAGGGCATGGGATGTTGGCTGCGCCTGAATCGCATCAGGCTCGACATGCAAGGCGCCTTCAAGCAGGTCACTGTCATCCCCGCTCACGACGGTGAAGACCAAGGCATGGTGCCCCGGTTGAGCCAGGGCTTTCAGCAAGGCCGGGTCGGTGAAGGCATAGTCACCCTGATCTGCATGGAAAGTCCCTTGGGCCCGGATGCCATTCACTTCGACATCGACCTGACCGCCCAGCACCGGTTCGTTGGTGGCATAGCGATCCACCATCACCGATAGCTCGCCCGCCTCGAGCGTGGCCACCAGCTCAAAGGCCTCGGTGCGGGCCTCCATACGAGGTGCCGCGTGCGCCCCGTATGACTCTATCGCGGCTGAATCAGCGGCGCCATGATCATGATCACCCTCGGGCCCATGGGCCCAGGTTGGCGCACCGAAGCAGCCAGCCAAGGCCAGCACGATGGCTGCACCATGCGTCCCACACAGTTGTCTGTTTCGCTTCATCACTGCGCTCCTTGCGCATAGCTCAGGCGTGCTCTGGCCTTGGCCAACCACGCACGTTGTTGCATCACCCGGCTCGCGGCCTGCTGCCAGCTCAATTCGGCTCGCAAGCGTTCCGTCAAACTCATCTCGCCCAGGGCATAGGCTTTTCTGATCCAGTGGGCACGCGTCTGGGCCGCAGCCGAGGCGGCCTGCATGTGATCCAGCATGGCTTGTTGATGCCGAACCCCTTGCTGCGCCTCCAGCCACTCGGTTTCCAACTGATCGGCCAGTCGGCGTGCCTCGGCCTGCGCCACATCAGCGGCTGTTTGCGCCGCCACCGCGGCCTGGCGGCGATCCGGGTCCGCCGCCAGCGGAATCATCACACTGATGCCCCACGACGGCGTGATGCGATTCACATCGGCCTCCTGGTCGCGACGGTGTTGCAGCCCCAACTCCCACGGTGCACTGGCCCCACGCCTGAGCAGGTCTTGCCGAACGGCCTGCTGCTCGGCGGCCGCCTGTGCGGCCAACATGGCAGGGTGCTGGCTGAGGCGCTGTCGGATCTCGTCGACAGACAGCGACAGCTCTGCCTCATTGATGGGAGGCAGCATCGATTCCAGTCGCTCACTGGATACGTCACTCGGCGGACGCGCCTCCCCCACCAGCACATGGAAGGCGTGCTCTGCCTCCATCTGATCGAGCTGGGCCTGCCTGACTTCGGTTTGCGCCAGCAGCACGTCCTGGCGTACCAACAAGGCATCCGACTCGGCCTGGTCACCCGCTCGCACGCGCTGCTTCACATCGGCTTCCAGCACCTCCAGGTCAGCCAGATGGGCGCGCGCCTGGCGCACGCGCACGTCTGCCAGGGCCAGGTCCGCCACACGCTCGCGCACCTGGCGAGTCAGCGCCAGCCGGTGTGCCACCACCGCGGCTCCCGCATAGGCCTGCGCCAGTTCAGCACTGCGCTGACTGGCGGAGCGTTGCCCCAGCGGCCACAACGGCGCCTGGACAGCGACTTCCTGCTCACGCAGGGGGCGCTGGCCCGGCCGGCTGCCCGACCTCTGCCCCAACGACACCGTGGGCGCAGCGGGAAACCACGCACCAGCAGCTTCTGCTTGAGTTTGTGCCTCACGAGCCGCGCCTTCCAGCTGACGCGCCTGGGGCGAACGAGCCCAGGCCATCTCGACCAGCGTAGCCAGACTGGACACCTCAGGCAAATGCGCGTGCCCCGCATCCACACCGGGCGACACGACCGCCTGTTGAGGTCGATCAAATGGGGCCGGCTCACCCGAGCCGGCCTGGCTGGCCTGCGGAGCCAACACCAACATAGCCAACGTCACGCCCAGCAGGCCGCGGGCCGAACGGCCACGGCTCTGCCTGGCGGCAGAATCGAAACAATACACAGGAATGTCCTCTCGTCAGCGGTCAGAAATCCAAGACGGAATCTGGCGCTCGGGCGGGCACGAAGGCCCTCACCCGATGCGCTTCACGCACCCCAATGAGGCGGACGAGGAGGCTGTTCGAGAACGGGAGCTGGCAGAGGGCGATCTAGCCAGCCGGGCATGGCATGAGGCACGCCAACCCACTGGGCCAGGGTCAACGACGAGGGCAACAACCAGCCCAAGGTACCGACACAATGGTGATCACTGTGCTGGGACGCATCTTGATCATCCCCATGCGAGCTGACGGCGTGGCTGTGATGGTGATGCGCTTCAAAAAACTGGTGCGCCGACTGCATGTCGACAACATGGTGGCCCTGCGCGTTCAGGGTCACGGCTTCTGAAAAAGACGGGCAATCGCACTCCGCGGCCATGACAGCCTTCAGAGGAATCAGCACACACAGCAGAAGAAGCAGGAAGCGTCGCCACATAAGAGTCATTCGCATCCTAACGCATGCGCTTGCGCTTGTGGAGCCATTTCAGAACACCCCCAACAGCAACCCGGTTCCCAAGGCCTCACCCAACGCTTCGCATTGCACCCGGTCGTCCGGCCCGATTTGCTTCGGCGCCGCAATCGCCTCGGGTGTTTGCGCATGGGTGCAGACGATCAACGGCTCAGCCACCGCTCTCAAACGCCAGCCCGTGGCTATGCGATCGATTTGCCGCGCCGCGTTGTGGCCATCGCTGCCAGCACAGATCAGGCTGGCATAGGGGCGACCATTGATCTGGTCGAGCACGGGGTAGTAGCAGCGGTCAAAGAAATCCTTCATCAAGCCACTGATGGCAGCCAGGTTTTCTGGCGTGGCAAACACATAGCCATCGGCAGCCAGCACATCGGCGGGGCCCGCCTCGGTGGCCGGAAGCAATCGCACCTGCAAATCGCCCTCCACCAGGCTGGCACGCATCGCCCCATCGTGGGCTGCCTGCGCCATCTGACGGGTTCCGCCGGTCAGCGAGTGATAGACAATGAGCAAGGTGCGGGTTGGCTTCATGCCACAAGCATAGGCCACTCTTGGTGCCACGCAGGTTTACGACGATGATGTCGCCAGCCGTCATCCAACTGATTCAGCCAGGAGCCCACCATGAGCACATCCGGAACCGTGACCCTGCATCGCGTGTTGCGCGCCCCCGCCGAGCGCATTTATCGCGCATTCCTCGACGCCGATGCCATGTGCAAATGGCTGCCCCCACATGGTTTCACTGCCAAGGTGCATCACCTCGACGTGAAGGTCGGGGGCTCTTACAAGATGTCATTCACCAATTTCTCGAATGGGCAGGTGCATTCGTTTGGCGGTCAGTATGTGGAGTTGGTGCCCAACGAGCGCATCGTCCATACCGATGCCTTTGATGACACCAACCTGCCCGGCACCATGCGCACCACGGTGGTCCTGCGTCCGGTGTCATGCGGTACGGATGTCCACATCGTTCAAGAAGGCATACCGGCCCTGATCCCAGTGGAGGGCTGCTACCTCGGGTGGCAGGAGTCGTTGCAACTGCTGGGTCAGTTGGTCGAAGCCGAGATTCCGGGCTGACCACACCACTCATGCGAGCCTGAACCCATCAGTTCAAGGCTTGCACGGCCTCCGGCACCGCCATCTCGTGGCGATAGAACCCGCACCCCAGAACGCACTCTCCATCGAGCGGCAGAACGTAGCTGGTTTTCTTTTGGGGCAAACCTGTGATGGGATTGACGATGGTGTAGTCAACCCAGTGCGAGCCATTGGCGGCGCTCCAGGCATCTCGCACAAAGGCATCGCCATCGATCCCGGGAACTTCATGTACGCGATGCCCCTCTTTGGCCGGGTTGCCTGCATGCAAACGGTACACACCCTTTCGGTCGGTGATGAACACATACAGATCACGGTCGACATAGCCTGCGCCAGGCTGACGCATCTCGGCCATGGCGGCATCCAGCCCGATGCGCTGAATCAAGGACAAGGCGCGGTCCACCAGATTGCGCGCCTCGTCCGCAGATCCCTGCCGCAACTGAATGGCCGAGACGTCATTGGCCAGCGCTCCAGCGCGGTCCATCAACTCCAACGCGGCATCGGTGGAGTGATTGACCATGCCCTGATTCATTCGGGTCAACGAATCGAGGTTACCGACGCTTTGAGCCACACCCGACAAGCTGGCGCTTTGTTCATGACTGGAGTCGGCCTGCGCTTTCAAGGCGATCGAAATCGACATGACCCCATCGACCAGACCCGAAATGGCGCGCCCGGCTTCCTGAAGACGCCGAGAGGAATGCTCCACATGCCCCTTCGAGGTGTCGAGCAAACGCCGCACCTCTGCCGCCGCTTGCGCGCTGCGCTGAGCCAACGCACGAACCTCGCCAGCCACCACAGCAAAGCCACGCCCGGCCTCGCCCGCACGGGCGGCTTCCACTGCGGCATTCAGCGCCAGGATGTTGGTCTGAAACGCGATGCCATCGATCACGCCGATGACCTCGCCGGCCTTGCGTGAGCTGGATTCCAGATCAACCATGGCATGCACGGTCTCGTCCATGATCTGACCACTGGCCAACGCGTCGGCCTTGAGCTGCTCGGTGGTTCGGCTCAACTGTCCTGATGCCTCGGCGTTGACCGCCGCTGCCTGACTCAGCGAGCTGACGACCTCCACCGTTTGCACAATCTGACGCGCCTGTTCATCGGTGCGATCGGCCAGAGAGGCGGCGGACGCGGCCACCGCTTCCCCCGTCTGGCTCAATCGCATGGCGCTGCTGCGCATTTCACTCACGATGTTCGAAAGACGCTCGGCCACCTGCTCGGCGGCCAACCCGATGTGAGCCACCTCATCTTGGCCCTCGACTTGGACTCGGGGGGTCAAGTTGCCCTTGGCATATTGCCCCAGGGCCTGCTGCAACTGCCTGAGTCCATTGCCAAAGCTGACGGCGAAGGTCCAGGAAAAATACGCCAGCAGCATGATGCCCAGAACCAGAGCGGTGACGGCCAACGTCAGCCGAACCTTGGCCTGCCCGAGGCGCTCGTTCAAACGGCGCTGTAACGCGTTGGCGCTGTGCCGCTGTGCGTCATCCAGCGCGTCCATGACGGCCGACGCACGATCCACGTGCTGCGCGGCCGAAACGCCGTCGCGCAGCGAGTCGTCGGCTGTGATCTGCCTCAGGTACGCGATGTAGCTGATAACGGCTTGTTCTGCCTTCCGCCAAGGTTGTAAATCGGTCTCCCCCGCGCGCTCCAGCGATTTGAGGTGGGACTGAAGATCATCAATGGACAACTCAATCCGATCGACAGCGTTTCGCAAGCGCACACGATCTTGTTCACTCTGGCCGCCATCCAGAAGCCACGCAGCACCGCGCCCGCGTGTGCGCCCGACCTCTTCAATCAGCCTGAGACTGCGCTCCAACCTCAAATCGATCAGCAAGTAACTGGGGGGATCGGGGTCAAAATACAAACCATACACCTCACCCACAAGGTGCAACAGCGAGCTGGCATGACTGACCACCTGATTGGCGCGTCGATACACCTCCTCGGGGTCGGTCTCAGCACTTGCATCCTGGCGCAGTTTCAACAACTGCTCAGACTCGTTTTTCAACTCCTGCCACTGAGCGATCAGCAGCGGCTCCCCCAGCCCCCCGACCAGCTGACCGACGTCCTGCAAGGCCTGCTGAAGGTGTTGGGTGTGTTCGCCCAGGCGCTTGGTGACAGAGTCATCCCCCCGCGTTGCACGCAAGATCAGACCGCGTTCGGACTGAAACATCCGCGTCAGCTCGAACATGCGCGAGGCCAAATCCGACCCCTGAATTTCGCGCTCAATGATGCGCATGTCTGTCGTGGTTCGCGTGACCACCAGCACCAGCAACACCAGCAAGGGCAGGGCCATCACACCGGTCAGCAAAGCCAGTTTGGCGGGCAGCTTCATCCGACGCATCAGGTAAAGGCCTGGCGTCAAAATGACATGCAACAGTCTGGCTATACGGGCGATCATGGCGAGTCAATGCTCACATCAGGGATACCCCACACTATCGTCCGTCAATTCCGCAACTGAAGCCTTCCTGGCCCCTACGGGGGAAATGAAGACATTCCGTGACAAACGCCACGGATCAAGCAACTTCCCCCCGCGCCGCGATGCACTAAACGTCGATCGCCGACTTCGAGCCTGCCAGCTTGCGCAACTCGAACTTCTGAATCTTGCCGGTGCTGGTTTTAGGCACCTCGCAGAACACCACCTCACGCGGCACCTTGAAACCCGCAAGATGTTTCTTGCAATGGGCCACGATGTCTTCGGCCGTGGTCGTGGCGCCGTCCTTCAACTCCACAAACGCACACGGGGTTTCGCCCCACTTGGGGTCAGGCTTGGCAACGACTGCTGCGGTCAGCACATCCGGGTGGCGGTAGAGCACGTCTTCCACTTCGATGGAGGAAATGTTTTCGCCACCGGAAATGATGATGTCCTTGCTGCGGTCTTTGATCTTGATGTAGCCATCTGGATACTGCACCGCCAGGTCGCCGCTGTGGAACCAGCCACCGGCAAATGCATCGGACGTGGCCTTGGGGTTCTTCAAATACCCCTTCATGGCGATGTTGCCGCGGAACATGATTTCACCCATGGTCTCGCCATCTTGCGGCACGGGCTGCATGGTGTCGGGGTTGATGACGCGAACATCGCGCTCCAGGTGATAGCGCACGCCTTGGCGGGCATTGAGGCGAGCACGCTCGCCAATGTCCAGGCTCTGCCAGTCATCGTGTTTGGCGCACACCGTGGCGGGGCCATAGACCTCGGTCAGGCCATACACATGGGTCAGGTCAAAACCGAGCTTTTCCATGCCCTCGATCATGGCGGCGGGCGGCGCGGCCCCAGCCACCATGGCCTTCACGCCGGTGGGCAAGCCCACTTTCATGGCCTCAGGCGCGTTGACCAGCATGCCGTGCACGATGGGCGCGCCGCAGTAATGCGTGACGCCGTGCTCGCGAATGGCATCGAAAATGGCCTGCGCATCGACGCGGCGCAAACACACGTTCACACCGGCGCGCACCGCCACGGTCCAGGGGAAGCACCAGCCATTGCAGTGGAACATGGGCAGGGTCCACAGATAGACGGAATGCTTGGGCATGTCCCACTCGAGCACATTGCTGATCGCATTGGTTGCCGCCCCGCGGTGGTGATAGACCACCCCCTTGGGGTTGCCTGTGGTGCCACTGGTGTAGTTCAGCGCAATGGCATCCCATTCGTCGGCGGGCAGCGACCATGCGAAAGCCGGGTCACCGCCAGCGACGAATTCGTCATAGTCAACACCGCCCAGGGCCTGGCGCGTCGGGCCGAAGAGATCGTCTTTGACCTCCACGATCAGGATCGGCGTGGACGACTGCCGCAAAGCCAGGGCCCTGCCCATCACCGCAGCGAACTCGGGGTCGACGATGACCGCTTTGGCCTCACCGTGGTCCAGCATGAAGGCAATGGCTTCGGCATCCAGGCGGGTGTTGAGGGCATTGAGCACGGCGCCAGCCATGGGCACACCGAAGTGCGACTCCACCATGGGCGGCGTGTTGGGCAGCATCACCGCCACGGTGTCATTCTTGCCAATGCCATGCTGCTGCAAGGCGCTGGCCAACTGCCGACAGCGGCGATAGGTTTGGGACCAGGTTTGTCGCAGCGGGCCATGAACAATCGCCAGACGGTCAGGGTAGACCTCGGCCGTGCGCTCGATGAAACTCAGAGGGCTCAAAGCCGCATAGTTGGCTTCGTTACGCGGCAAATGCTGATCAAAAATCGAACTCACGGCAAAACTCCTTAGGCCACAGCACAACAGGGTCATTTTTCGACTGGCACACTTTACGAGATAACTCGACCCCAATTTCGAGCCATTTCGTCAAGCAAGACACACGAATCGCGCGTCATATTGCGTCACACCGACTAAGATCGCCAGCGTGCAAACCTGCAGCCCAGGCGGCAGGGTCCATCACGCTCACCATAAGTAAAGTCTGGGGAGCTTTTTCTCCTTACGTTCATGTCCAAAAAGTTCCTGTTCCCTCTTCTGCTCGCCGCATCGGTCACGCCCGTCTGGGCCTCCGGTTACCGCTTTGGTTCTCAAAGCGTGTCGGCACAAGCCAACGCCGACGCCAACAGTGCGGAAGCTGCCGATGCCTCGGCTCAGTTCTTCAATCCCGCAGCGCTGTCCAAGCTCTCGGGCTCTCAGTACCAACTGGGCGGCACCCTGGTGGTGCCACAGATGTCCTACCAGGACCGCGGCTCGACCCGTTTCACCGGCACGCCCACCGGCGGCACCACGCCCTCCGGCTTCGCGCCTGACCACGCCATCGTGCCCACCTTCTACCTGAGCCGCGCACTCAACGCCGATCTCACCTGGGGTCTGGGTGTGTACGTGCCCTATGCCGCCAAGCTGAACTATGGTTCGACCTGGCAAGGCCGCTATGCGCTGAAGTCGATCGAACTGGCTTCGCTGGCCATCAACCCCTCGGTGGCCTGGAAGTTTGCCCCTCACCAATCGTTGGGCTTTGGCCTCACGGCTGAGTACATGAAAGCCAAGCTCAGCCAGGCTGTCGACGTGCCCGGCTCGATCGCTGCCCTGGCCGCCGCCGGTGTCGGTGGCGCTGTGGTTTCGGCCATTCAAGCGCAAGGCGGCAACCCGGCTGTTCTGGCCTCCGCCCAAGATGCGCACGCTCAAATCAAGGGCGACGGCTGGGGCTATGGCTTCAACCTGGGCTATCTGGTCGACCTGAGCGACTCGACTCGTTTCGGTCTGGCCTATCGTTCCCCCATCAGCCACACACTGAAGGGCGACACGATCTGGGACTTCTCCACCGTCACCACCGACCCCATCGTCAACCAATTCCTGCAGAACTCGTCGCACAAGATCAACTCTGATGGTCGCGTGAAGCTGATGACGCCGGAAACCGTATCGGCCAACGTGTTCAGCCAGTTGAACGCCACCTGGGCCGCGATGGCTGATGTGACCTGGACCCGCAACTCGCGTCTGCAAGACCTGCACATCGAGTTCCCCGGCAGCCAACTGGGTGACGAGGTGATCCGTCAGCGCTGGCGTGACACCTTCCGCGTGTCGGTGGGCGCCAACTATCGCCTCAACGAGCGCACCGTGCTCAAGGGTGGCGTGGCACTGGACCAATCGCCCGTTCGCAGCAGCGAACTGACCCACCCCGCCCTGCCTGACGGCGACCGCACCTGGCTGTCGGCCGGCCTGAGCTACAAGTTGGATGCGGCTTCCAGCGTGGATCTGGCCTACAGCTACGTTCAGTTCGATCAAGTCGAAGGCAACTACAGCAACGACTGCTCGCCGCTGAGTACCGGCTGCACTGGCAACGGTGAAACCACCAAGGGTCTGTACAAAACTCGTCTGCAACTGCTCGGTGTGAGTTACAACCGCAAGTTCTGATCGACCGAAGCCCTCAAAGGCCCTCGGCTGCTACAGGCGTGCCGAGGGCCTTGTTTACTAGAGAACCAGCCCCATGAAAACTTACGACATCGAACTGCAACGCATCAAGTCCGTCAAGCACGACAAGGGGCTGATTGAACTGGGCGTGGATGTGCTGGTCATGCCCCGCTCGCCGCGCGACGAAAATGCCGTCACCAGCTGCTTGTCGATCCCGGTTGACGACGCGCGCACGCTGCTGATCCTGCTCAAGCAGCAAATCACCGAACTGGACAAGCTTCAACCTCGCAGCCGCCGCTCAGGCCGCTGCTGACACGGCAGCCCGAGCGGTCAGACCCGCTCGAATTGCACCCCGGCATAACGCGACAAGCGGCTCAAGTACCGGTCGTCAAACATCGTGGCGGGCGTCCAGAATCCGCCTGCGCGGCCTGTCTTGGCGCCATCTTGTACGTGATCCAAGGCCAGGCTCAATACCGCCTGCCCCAGCATCTTGCCGGTTGAACCATAGCCCGGATCGCGATCACCTGTGACGCGAGTCTGAAGCACCTGCCCCTGCGAGTTACGCCCCACGAAGCGCAGATCGAACCGGCCCGCCAACTGGGCTTGCGGACTGGGGCCCTCACCAGGCTTGGGCAGCACAAAGCGCTCCAGCAAGGCCCGGGTCGGGGCCATCACCACCCCCACCATGAAGGCAGCCAGGCCGGCCACCATCATCGTGGCACTCAAGCGCCCCTTGAAACCGCCGCCCGTCAGCACGCCCTCGTTGTAGGTGAAATCGGCCCCGTAGGCGCGCCCCGACAAGGCGTTGCTACGGTGAACCACGCGCTCATTGATGGCCGCCATCACAAACGGGGCCACCCAGGCTTTCAGATCGGCATCGTGCTCAACGCCTTGCACCACGTGCTGGCGGGCCGTGAGCCCATGGCCTGTGGGACACAGCGAATAGGGATTGCGCAGCTCCTTGCGCAAAGCCGGATTCGAGGCCGCCTCTTTCACGACGTTGATCATGCTGGCCACGGTGCCACCTGAGGCACCGCCCTTGAGCACCTTCACGCGCATTTTCACTTGGGAGGCGGGCCCACCCCACACAGTCTGAGCCTGCTGCTGCAAGAAATAAACGCCCATGTCGGAAGGCACCGAATCAAAGCCACAGCAATGCACAATGCGTGCGCCTGACTGCTTGGCAGCGCCTTCGTAGCGTTCAATCATCTGGCGGATCCACTGCGCCTCACCGGTCAGGTCGCAGTAGTCGGTGCCCGTCTCGGCACACACCTTCACCAGCGGCTCACCATACAGCGCGTAAGGCCCCACGGTGGACACCACCACCCGCGTCTGTGCGCACAGGGCACGCAGATCGGCTTCATTGGCCGCATCGGCCACGATGACGGGCAAATCTTGACCCAAAGACCCCAGGGCTTGCTTGACGTCTTGCAGCTTCGAAGCGGATCGTCCGGCAATGGCCCAACGCACCGGCTCTCGATGCTGAGCCAAATGCTCAGCCAGATACCGCGTCAGGATCTGCCCCACAAAACTGCTTGCGCCAAAAACGACCAGGTCATAGGCCGACGTGCTCATCCAATGCTCCTGTTTCCTAATGGGTATGAATCGTCCCCATGATAGCCATCCCGGCCCAGTGGTGCTTTAATGCGTTCCAATCCACCTGCGTCAGCTGATGCTCAAGTCAACCGGGAACCCTTGCGATGACCACCTTCAGAACCAGCCGGCTGTTTCCCGTTGAGCCAGCGGCACTGTTTGATGCCATCCAGAACGGCAACAGGCTGGCCCGTTGGTGGGGCCCTCAGGGCTTTTCCAACCGCTTTTCTGTTTTCGAGTTTCACCCGGGGGGCCGGTGGGTGTTCGACATGGTGGGCCCCGACGGCACGGTCTACCCCAACGAATCGGTGTTCTCAACCATTGAGGTTGACCGGCGGGTCGTACTCAAACACGTGTGCGCACCGCACTTTGAGTTGACCATCCACTTGCACCCCCACCCAAAGGGCACCCTGCTGGAGTGGCAACAAGTCTTTGCCGACCCGGCCATTGCACAAGCCGTGCGCCACATCGTAGAACCAGCCAACGAGCAAAACCTCGATCGTCTGGCCGCCGAATTGGCTGGCGATCAGTCCGTGCGCTGCTGAGACGCGTTTGCAGCGTCTTGCCTGGCTTGCCAGGCCCGCAGCGCTTGGCGGTACTCATCCATGGCCATGTCGTGCAAATCAAAAATGCACGGATCGCACCCGCTGGCGCAACAGGCGTTGATGTCAGGGGCCTCGGGAGGCTCTGGCTTGGGATCAGGATGGGGTACAGCGTCACTCATGGCGAGCTATTCTGACGCAAGCGATTGGATTTTGCCCAAGACTGCGCCATAGCCCTTCAGGCTCAGAGCGCGATGGGCGCAGCAGTCAAAGGCCTCGTGCCCGCCGCCAGGTGTCTATATACAAGGCTTCCACCTTGGCACGCGCCCATGGCGTGCGACGCAGGAACTTCAGGCTGGAAGACACACTCGGGTCATGCGTGAAGCAGCGAATCGGAATCAGGCGCCCCAACTCAGCCCAACCGTAATGGTCAGCCAGGCACTCGACGATGTGTTCGAGCGTGGCGCCGTGCAGAGGGTTTTGGGGTTGGTGATCCATGGATGAAACAGAGCCGATGCTGATTGCCGAAAAACGCTCAGGCAATTGTAGGCGGTTGACCTGATCGGCCAAGCCCGGCTGCCACCCATTGGAAGGTTCGAAGGTACAACAATCGCCATCACGGCGATGTGTTACCAGCGCGAAAACCGCACCCGACTCAGGTCGAAACCTGAGCTTGGTGCGGGTTCACACGCAGCGGTGCGCCCTGACGGGCGCTACCGAAAAGTGCTCAGACCGAGTCTGATCAGAAGCGACGACCGCCGCCGAAGCCACCGCGATTGCCACCGCCGAAGCCACCAGGACGCTCTTCGCGTGGGCGGGCCTCGTTCACAACCAGGGCACGACCTTCAAACGAATGACCGTTCATGCCGCGGATCGCACCTTGTGCGTCTTCGCGAGAACCCATCTCAACGAAGGCAAAGCCCTTGGAGCGACCGGTGTCGCGATCCATCATGACCTTGGCAGACACGACCTGACCGAAACGGGAGAAGTGTTCCTGCAGATCATCGTCGCGCATGGAATAGGGCAAATTGCCAACGTAAAGCTTGCTGTCCATCATTGGACCTTTCAAAAAGAATATGCCGCGGTGAATCGATGCCTGCCGCGACCCCAGGCGATTTCTCAGAAGCGACGACGTGGGGCGCCGGAATAGGCACCGCCTGCGCGAGGCTCCAGATGGCGGAAGGTGATGCGGCCCTTGCTCAGGTCATAAGGCGACAACTCCAAAGAGACCTTGTCTCCCGCCAGAATACGAATGTGGTTCTTGCGCATCTTGCCGCCGCTGTAGGCGATCAAGGTATGACCGTTGTCCAGCGTGACGCGGAAACGCGAGTCGGGCAGCACTTCGGCCACTTGGCCGCGCATTTCAATCAGTTCTTCTTTAGCCATGGATTGCCTTTGCAAGTCGCTGTAGAGGTTGACTCAGTTCGCCCATCAAGCCGGCAGTGCCGGTTGCTGGACGTACGACAGCCCGACCTCCAGCGCGTAGTGCGCAGCAGCCTGGGGAGTGGAAAACTGAGGAATGAAGCGGTAAACCCGATCGTGGGTGCCGGAACCTCGTCCGCTGCGGATCGACAGCGAGGCCAGATACTGACCAGACTCGGTTTGACGGGTGATCGGAGAGAGCACAAAACGGCCGACCGTTTGAGCTTGGTGTGAGGAATGAATCAAGAAAAATTAGGGCTGCCGAAAGAGGCGAAGCCAATCAAGTCAGGCAAACGAAGCGGCATCGCACAACGACACGGCTTTTGCCTAGGGCACAAGGAGCGATTCGGATCCTGAGGAAGCAAGCTCTGAAAACGAGCGAATCAGGAGGATTGAACCAGACGATGCTTGCCTGGATACGGCAACCTGAAGCCAGATGATCTGGGAGGTTGCGAGAACTGCACCGCAGGGTGCGGGCAATCAACAAGTGCTGCGGAGGTAAGCGAAACTGCAGCAGATGCAAACCACTATAACAGTGAATGCGTTTCTGTGCAGATTATTTTTTGCCCCATCAAATTGGTGGGAAACAGACGCACAAGAAACCCACGCACACCCCAGCGGCCCGCGCGGGCGCAATCAGGCGGTGAACAGGAAAGCGTCAATTCAGCACGGATTCGTGGTTTTGTGCATTTGCTTTTGCGCAAACTGGCCGATCTGGTTAGGAACAATCCACGATAGCCATGTAGCATCTTGTTTCTAACGACCTTGTGGCATGCGCAATGACATGCCGCATGTTGTTGAAACAAATGGCATTCAAGGGACAGGGGGCCGCCATCAGGTTGGCCGCTTGAACACAAATCTTTTGTTCAAGGATGAGCACATGTCGGTGATGAAGAATTGGGCCCTGTCGTTGAGCTTGGCATTGGCCTCGGCGCTCCTGTCGCCTGCCCATGCTGCGGTCGAAGTAGCGGGGGTCAAATTTGAAGACACCTACAGCCTCGCTGGCCAACCCTTGCAGCTCAATGGCGCGGGCCTGCGCAAGATGATGTTCATCAAGGTGTACACCTTGGGTCTGTATGTTCAGAAGAAGGAAACCACGGCCCAAGGGCTGCTGGATGCCCCCGGCTACAAGAGCATGCACGTGGTGCTCAAGCGTGATGTCAAGGCGCAAAAGCTGATTGACGCACTGGTGTTTGGCGTGGAAAACAACACCCCTGAAGCCGAGTTGAAAGACCTTCGCCCGCGCCTGGAGCATTTGGCCAACGGCCTGCGTGCCGCCGGCGAAATCGAAGAAGACGCGATCGTGAAAATCGAATTCGTGCCGGGCCTGGGAACGGTTGTCAGCCACAACAACAAGATCCTGGTGAAGGACTTGCCAGGTGAAGACTTTTATCGTGCGCTGATGCGCATCTGGCTGGGCGAGAAGCCCGCCGATCGTGGACTCAAAGCCCGACTGCTGGGCGAAACAGACTGACCCAGCACCAACCATCGCGCGGACACGAGATGCGCCCTCGCCTGCTCACGTCTTGCAGTCTGAGTTGCCTGCTATGGGCGGCCTCCGGGCTCGCGCAGGCCGAAGACGTCATCAGCACGGATCGCCCTGGCACCGCCGAGTCGAGCACCGTGATGGCCCCCGGTCGCTTTCAAGTGGAAATGGGCTATGCCCAGGCCCGAGAAAGCAAGGATGCCCCCCGCAGCCGCACTCACACCACACCGCTGTTGCTTCGCATGGGCCTGACTGACCGGGTGGAGCTTCGCCTGGAAACAGACGGGCTGACGCGTGACAAGGTCTGGCTACCCGCAGGCCCAAGCACATCGCGTGGCACAAGCGACCTCGCCTTTGGGCTGAAATGGCAAATGGCGCCCTCTTCGGAAAGCGACAGCGCACCGAGCACCGCCTGGCTGTTTCACGTCGATGCGCCTACGGGCTCTGCCCCGTTCCGAGAACAAGGCTTGCGGCCTTCCGCACGCTACGTGGCCGAATGGGATTGGGGAACCTGGTCGCTGGGCGTCATGCCCGGTCTCTACACCAGCCATAACGACGCCAACCAGCGTTATGTGGGCGGCATCTTCGCCGTGTCACTGGGTGCCCAGCTGAACGACCGGACCCAAGCCTTCTTCGAGCTATCCGCAGACCAATTGACCTCGCGAAAGAACGGGGGCAATCAGGTGTCCATTGGAACTGGGCTGGCGTATCGCCTCGCCGACCGAGTGCAACTCGACTTCGCCGTTGCAAGGGGGCTGACCCAAGCCGCCCCCAAACAGCAATGGACGACCGGCATTTCAATTCTGTTCTGACACCGCCCCATCAAAGAGGCAGCCCCCACCAAGACCATGTCTTCCTTGACTGGCGCGAGACAAATGTCTATTTCGCAAGGCTGTTTTCGTATCGCTCAATCAATGCCTTGTAATCAGGGCTGGCTTTGAACTCCTTCAATTCGCGATCGAACTCGTCGAGCCAAGGCAGCGCACGTCCGTTCTTGCTAAAGCCGATATAAGAAGGCGTGACCCAAAGTGACGGCGACAGAATCTCAACCTGATCGTATGCGCCGAGGCTATGCAACTCAGCAATGGCTGTGGCCTTGTTTTCAATTGCGGCGTCAAATCGATCAGCCAGCAGCATCTTCATCACGCTCTCAGCCTGCATGGGCTCCTCGACTCGAGCCCACGCTTGCTTCTTGAGTTGATCAAAGTACGGGCTAACCGCTTTGTCCTTGTACAAACCGATCGAATACCGTCGCATGAACCCTTCCAAGTCACCGTCGTAACGAATGGCTCTGTTTTTCTTGACCAGCAGCACATTGACTCGATCGGCCAGACCAGTACCTGGATAAACCACAAACTCTTCGTATTCCGGCTTTTTCAGCAGGGTATAGATCAAATCGCATCGGCCGCTCTTGGCGTCAACACGAGCTCTCATCCAGGTCGAATAGTTGACCGTGATTTCCCAACGCAAGCGCTTTGCCACCTGCAACAGAACCTCACTCGCCAGGCCAGCAGGACTTCCATCAGACGCCTGAAAACTGTGCGGCGGCAGATTGTGGCTGCATGCGATGAAATGGGGACGTGTCTGCGCAAAGGATGGCGCGGCAAACACTGCAGCCATCCACAAAGCAAATCTGAAACCTGATGTGCACCACATGACCTTCACCCTATTTTCAGGGTCATTGGAGTCGAAGACGTTTTGCCATCCCCCATCTCAAATAGCCCCCCCATATTGAGCTTCAGATGGTATCCCGAGTCTGACTCGACATAACTAGGGTGCCCCCGACGTGCCAAACGTGAGCGTGGCGGGACTGCTTTGAGCGAGCGACGCCCATCACCTCTGGGATGCAATATTTCACGAGTGGGGTGTCGTGGTGGTCAAGCTATCCCTCCTGATCATCCGAAAGAGCAGACAATTTTTTGAGAAATCGACAAGGCTGAGGTAGGGTGTCCCATGCTCAAACGAATCAATGAATCAAACCGCCAGCGACTCGGCAATTTGATCTTGGCAGCGCTTGCAGTGGCCGTCGTCGCGGCGGCATGGGGAACCGCCGTGAGGGTCCATGACAGCATTTTGGAAGGCCGCGAGCAGGTCCGCGTCGCGGGCCAGCTCATCGCGAAGTCTCTGGATCACGAGCTCGATGTTCATGTGTCTTATCTGAACGCGATGTCTTACCAGGCAGAGCGCAGCCTATCCGGGCACGCCCCAACCCTGGACAACCCCATAGAACGACTGAAGCGCACAGCCAAAGGTGACGGATTTGAATCTGATCTTCCTCCTGGCTTCGGGGATCATCAGCACCTCGGACGCTTCACGGGATTGGGCCCCGTTCCCGGCATCAACGACCCCATCAAGCAGGAGATGCAGATGGTGGTGAGTCTGACTCCTCTGATGCGCGCCATCAAAGAGCGTGGCGACCACATTCCTTGGATCCACTACGCCTCTGCCCGAGGCTTCATGTTCATCTTTCCCTATCGGGGTTCCGAAAACTTCTTCTTCAACGAACAGCTGCTGAAAAGGGATTACTTCGCCAAAGCGACGCCAGAGGCCAACCCCGAGCGACATGTTCACTGGAGTCAGCCCTATACAGACGCCGCAGGTCAAGGAGAGATCGTGACCATCACGAAACCCGTGTACCAGGGCGACCACTTTCTTGGCAGTCTCAACATTGATTTCAAGTTAGAGAGCTTGCGCCAGTTTCTGCGTGGCGTGCCCATTCCGAAAACCCACATCCACATCACGAAGAACCCTGAGGGTCAGACGATTCTCCAGGCCTGGGCTCACGAAGACGATGTAGGCAAGCCACATGATCGCATCGTGCTCCCCCTTTCAAATGCACCCTGGGCAGTCGAACTCACCATCGATGAAGGAGCGCTCTTGGCCGCATCGTTGCAAGGTCGGATGTGGCATCTGATGGCCGTGATCGCACTGGCCGTGACGTTTCTGTTTCTGCTCATGTTGACCCGCAGTCATCGCCTTGCACGAAACTTGGCCATTACTGATGGACTGACAGGGCTGCACAACCGTCGCTACTTTGATGCAATGGCAGGACAGCAGTTCGAACTGGTACGCCGCAAGCACCTCACAACTGGCCTGATATTGCTCGACATCGATTTCTTCAAGAAATACAACGACCACTACGGCCACCAGCAAGGCGACGTTGCGCTCAAGGCCGTTGCAGGTGCGATCCGCAAAGCCTTGCGCCGCGAAGTTGACCAAGTCTTTCGGGTTGGGGGAGAAGAGTTCGCCGCATTACTGCCCTTGAACAGCCCCTCGGAGCTACCAGTAATGATGGAGAGGATCAACCAGGAAGTCCGGGATCTTGCACTGGAGCATGTGGGCAATCCCAGTGGACGGATGACGGTCTCCATTGGAGGTGTTTGCATAGCTGGCAACAGATGGATGCCTGTCAGTGAGGCATACAAGGTGGCAGATGATGCGCTTTACCGAGCCAAGACCTCAGGTCGTGACAGAGCAGTGGTTGCTGAGCCGATTGCCAATTAATGCCGATCGATGGAGTCACTTGTGCCCCACTCTGCCGTGTGGGCAAGAAAAGAAAAAGGCCACGGACACAAGCCGTAGCCTTCAGGGGGAGCCTGATGCCTAGATCAGGCAAAACATGACAAGGTGGATCGCGTCAGCGATGAGTAATCGACTTCAAGCGCCAGTCAAGGACGAACAGGTAAAGCGCTTTTGTATCGGAGAGACCCGAACAAAGCAGCCGAACCTCCCTCGCAATGCTGCTCGAAGTCTACTGCCAAGCGAGCAACCTTACCACTACCGTCATAGACGACCTCGAGCACGTCGAATCGACCAGTCACGGAATTGCAACCTCTTCCATCACCAGAAAAGCTAACGCCATTGCCTGAGCCATTGAAAGGTGCTCTTGTGGCGTTTTCATATGATCCAACACGAATCGGAACGCCGCCACCCGACAGATCAAGTGACCAGCCGCCCGGTGTGTTCGAGGCAAACCTCAGATAGGTGGGGCCTGCGTAGCCCGCAAAATCGCCTGCCGGAGATGGGATCACCTGCTGCAAGCCTTGCCCGACATAGTCACCAGGCTGACTTCTAAAGTACAACAAGTTGGTGCTCTCCGGTTCCGAGATCACGGTGATTGTCTTTCTCGCATATTCGACCTGACCGTTCACATCCGTGATCTGCAGTTGCACGGTCACACTAGCGTTGCCCACAACTCCGTCATTCAATGTCACCGTTGTAGTCGGCTTGTCGGGGTCACTGAAGGTTACGCCGACTCCGTTCACTTGAGTCCAGCGGTAACTCACAATGCCATTTGTGCTTTGGGATGACGCTGCGCTCAAGGTCACGGGCCTGATGCGGGTCAGTAGAGGCACATCAAAAGGGAAGGTGATGGCCGCACTCAGAGAAGCGTCAACGGTGAATCTGTACATCGAGTCACTCAACATGTTGCCCATGGAGTCTCTGTAGAGAATGGCACCCAACGCGCCTCCATTCTCATTGACCGCCTGCAACATGTACGTAACGCCATGCTGAAGAGGCTGAGATGGCGTGAGAAGCAAGTATGCCCCCTTGACTTGAAGGGTCAGCGGCACCACGGCGTCGCCCCAGATATTGGGATTCCCGTAGTCGTAGTTGGTCCTGACCAGTTGCAAACGCGGGAGGGAATCAGCGTCCAACTCCCGAGAGAACTGGATCGCCATACTGGGCAGCTGGCTCATGACCCCTGTCGAAAACGGGGACTTCAAAATACGGAAATCGTTAGATAAGAAGGGCCTTGCGCTCCCCGCGGCAAACTGACTTTGCGCGCCCAGATCCTCGCCCCACCAAATGACCCCCGTTGTCAACTGCCCCCATTCTGCGTAGCCTTGGTCCTCCGCAACCCCATCTCCATTGACATCGAATGCATAAGAGGCCCGATTGCTATCGATGACGTAATTGGCCTTCAGCTTGGCCACAGCCTGCCCAGATGCTCGAACATGAATCTCGCCGCTATCCGGATAGGTATCGAAATAGCTAGCCAGCGCTACGGGGGTGGACACATTCAACGAGCCACCAAGATAAACACTTTGGAGCTGGAAATTAAGACTGGTCACGACCCGTGCGCGCTCGCGACTCAAGGTCTGCCGGATGTCGATCAGCCGTGCTTGCTCCGTATCCTGCACAACCTCGCTATCCCTTTGGTATGAACCCGTTATCCTCAGGTCATCTTTTGACGATGAGGCCACAGCAATCTGGCGTGTCAGCCCATCATCGGACCAAGTGACATTCATCGTTCCCAGCACATAGGATTGGGACTGATCCGCTTGATCGACCAGCAGCAAACCTGAGCCGTAATCCACCCCCATCGTCAGGGTGTTGTCGCTTTTGGAGAGGATTGAGATCAAAACTGTGCCGGTCAGTATCGAGCCGGTTTGAGCAATTGCACAGTCACGATATTTGATGGTGAGCGTGTCACCTGAGACCCTTTGTGCGTTTTCGGCACCAATCGCCCAGCTGGTCTGGACAATGCCCCCGTTGGCGCATGAACTGCTCGTAGCAGCGCTCCCGACTGCCTGCACTGTTTGAACTGCCGCCAATTTCGCAAGCGCGAGCACAGCGTCGCCTACGCTGGCGCCAAAACCCATGGCCGTATCAGCATTGTCGGAAGTTAACGCAAAGGCTTGTGCAGGCGCATCGTTTTGGCTTTGAACATAGGCTGGTGAATCACCGCCACCGCCACCACATGCCGTCAAGCCCAAACTCAGCAAAGCTACTGCGCCCAGGAGTTTTTGATGCGTCCGCTTATTCCTGCTGCTCATGTCCTACCCTTGTTACTCCGATCCAGCCATCTATTTTCGTTGATACGCCTTTGGCGGAGAAACTAACGCCCCCCCTTGATTCAATGAATCGGTGGCGCAAAGTTCAGGCCTTCCCTCGAATTTTTCCAGTATGCGAAGACCGTCTGGCGTGCCCCCTCATGCTCATGACTGCAGGCGAGGATCCAAATTCAATCGCCCCCAAGAAAAAAGGCCCCGAAGGGCCTTTCTCATTCCACCGTCACACTCTTGGCAAGGTTCCGAGGCTTGTCCACGTCGGTGCCCTTGGCACATGCGGTGTGATACGCCAGCAGCTGCAGCGGCACCACGTGCAAGATGGGGGACAAGGCACCGTAGTGCTCTGGCAAGCGAATGACATGAATGCCAGGCTCGGCCTGGATGTGGGTGTCGCCATCGGCGCACACATACAGCTCGCCGCCGCGGGCCTTCACTTCCTGCATGTTGCTCTTGAGCTTTTCCAGCAGGGCATCGTTGGGGGCCACCACCACCACGGGCATCTCAGCGGTCACCAGGGCCAGGGGGCCGTGCTTCAGCTCACCGGCAGGGTAGGCTTCGGCGTGGATGTAGCTGATTTCCTTGAGCTTGAGCGCGCCCTCCAGGGCGATGGGGTAGTGCATGCCGCGACCCAGGAACAAGGCGTTGTCTTTGCGGGCGAATGAATCGGCCCAGGCCATGACTTGGGGCTCCAAGGCCAGCACCGACTGCAGGGCGGCAGGCAGGTGGCGCATGGCGTTGAGATGCTCGGTTTCCTGCTCGGGGCTGAGGTGGCCACGCAGCTTGGCCAGCGTCAGGGTCAGCAGGAACAGGCCAGCCAGCTGGGTGGTGAAGGCCTTGGTAGACGCCACACCAATTTCCACACCGGCACGGGTCACGTAAGCCAGTTTGCATTCGCGCACCATGGCGCTGGTCGACACGTTGCAGATGGTGAGCGTGTGCTCCATGCCCAGGCTGCGTGCATGCTTGAGCGCCGCAATGGTGTCAGCCGTTTCGCCCGACTGGCTGATGGTGACCACCAGGGTGCTGGGTTCGGGCACGCTGTCGCGGTAGCGGTATTCGCTGGCCACTTCGATCTGGGTGGGAATCTTGGCGATGGATTCGAGCCAGTACTTGGCGGTCGAGCCCGAGTAGTAGCTGGTGCCGCAAGCCAGAATCAGCACACGGTCGATCTTGCCAAACACCTCGGCAGCGTTGTCACCAAACAGGCTGGGGGTGATGGCGTGCACACCTTCGAGCGTGTCGGCAATGGCGCGAGGCTGCTCGAAAATTTCCTTTTGCATGTAGTGGCGGTAAGGGCCCAGTTCGACCGCACCGCTGTGCGCGGTGACGGTGCGCACGGGGCGCTCGGCCAGGTCCACACGGGTGTGCGCGGTGGCACCGGGCGCGATGTGTTCGATCCAGTGGCGGCCGGGCTGCAGGTCCACCACATCGCCCTCTTCCAGGTACACGATCTGGTCGGTCACGCCAGCCAGGGCCATGGCATCAGACGCGAGGAAGCGCTCGGAGGCGTCCACCCCACCCACGCCCATGATCAAAGGCGAGCCTTGGCGGGCGCCCACCACACGCTGGGGTTCATCGCGGCAGAACACGGCAATGGCGTAGGCCCCCGTCAGGCGCAGCGTGGCGGCCTTCACGGCGGCGTACAGATCGCCGTCGTACAGGTGGTCCACCAGGTGGGCAATGACTTCGGTGTCGGTCTGGCTCAGGAACACGTAGCCCTTGGCCTGGAGTTCGCGACGCAGTTCCTCGTGGTTCTCAATGATGCCGTTGTGAACCAGGGCGATGCGGCCAGGCTTGGAGGTGGCAGCATCGGCACCAGGGCCGTGCGAGAAGTGCGGGTGGGCGTTGTGCACCGCAGGCGCGCCGTGGGTGGCCCAGCGGGTGTGGGCAATGCCCAGGGTGCTGTTCACACCGTCTTGCTCGGCTTGCGAAGCCAGTTCGGCCACGCGCTGGGTGCTGCGGGTGCGGCGCAACTGGTTGTCTTGCAAGACCGCGACGCCGCAGGAGTCATACCCGCGGTATTCGAGGCGCTTGAGGCCTTCAACCAGAACTGGAACGATGTTGCGCGAACCAACGGCGCCGACGATGCCACACATGGGTCAGGACTCCCGAGCAATGAAATAAATCAAGTGGTTCGCGATCGTATCCACCCCAACAAGAAATGTTCTTCCTTTTTTTGCACACTTACGAAACAATCAACCATTCGTGAAATTTGAACAAATAAATGATTCACGAATAAACATTTATTGAAATATTCTTCCACCAACATGAGTTCCCCCCCGCATCTGGATGCCATTGATCTGCGGCTGCTGAACCTGCTGCAACACGACGCCAGCCTGTCGAACCAGGCTTTGGCTGATGCCGCACACCTGTCAGCGGCCACCTGCCACCGCCGGGTGAAGCGCCTGTGGGACGAGGGCTTCATTGAACGGCAGGTGGCCATCTTGTCGCCCGAACGGCTGGCCGATGCCTTGGGCTGGGGTTTGTCAGCGCTGGTGGAAATCAGCCTGGATGTGCAAACCCAGGAGGCGCTGGACGCGTTTGAAGCGAAGGTGACGCAAGACGCGCAGGTGCAGCAGGTATGGCGCGTGTCACCCGGCCCTGACTTTGTGCTGGTGATGCAGGTGGCCGACATGCCGGCCTACCAGGACCTGGCCAAACGCCTGTTCACGGAAGACACCCGCGTGCGCAATGTGCGGGCCTTCTTCTCCATCAAGCGGGCGAAGTTTCACCCGCAGTGGCCGCTTCCGGGCGCCGGCAGCCAAGCCCCCGTCTCATCGAGCTGAGCTCGGCTCCGATTCCATGGCCTGACCATCCTGGCGCAGGTTCAAGGGCTGGCCGTCCAGCGGGTGGGAAGGAATGCTGCGGCGCTTGCCCGGCCCAGGCGCCCCATCCAGCTCTGACAGCTGAATGAGTTCTTCATTCGACAGCTTGGACAACTCCGTCACCGACGGCGCCCGCTGCCCCGGTGCCGCACCAGACGCGGCGGCTCGGGCGGCACCCACACCAGCCACCGATCGCTCACGCCCCACTACGGGCACCTCGATGGGATGACCTTGAACCGGGCTGGCCGCGTACTGCTCAGACAGGGCCTTTTCCATCTGGTGCTGAACCACCATGTTCGAGATCCAGAAGGCGCCCCCAATCAAAAGCACCGCACCAAACGAGCCGCCTAACAAGATCGCGCGGCGTGAATGAAACCAGAGTTGCTCTTGCTCAGGTGCTTTGGGTGGCAGCCATTCCATGTCAACCCGCGCCTGCACCGGCTCGGCCTCTGCGACCGGCTGGGCGGGCACCTTGCCCCCCACCCGCGACTTGCGCAAGGCCGTCTTCTTGGCCAGCAGGGCATCGTATTCACGACGACGATCGGGGTGAATGAGAACCTGGTATGCCGTGTTCAGCGCCGCCATTTCGGCATTGGCTGCTTCTGTGGCGTGGTCGTCTGACGCCGCGGCCTGACGGTCGGGGTGATACTTCGCAGCCAGGACACGATAGGCTGCGCGGATGACCTCCACCGGGGCATCCTGGGTGACCTTCAGGCGGGCGTAGTGACTCATGCTCAGCGCTTGGTTTTCTGTGGGCGCTGCCAGCCCGCCAACGACACCTGCTTGGCACGGGCCACGGTGAGCTGCCCTGCCGGCGCATCTTTGCTGATGGTGCTGCCGCCGCCAATGGTGGCGCCTTCACCCAGGGTGACGGGCGCGATCAAGACGCAGTTGGAGCCCACATGCACGTCGTTGCCAATGACGGTGCGGTGCTTGTTGGCCCCGTCGTAATTGGCGGTGATGGCACCGGCGCCATAGTTGACGCGCTCGCCCACGGTCGCATCGCCCAGGTAGGCCAGGTGGTTGGCCTTGGCACCCTTGGCCATGGTGCTGTTCTTGACCTCAACGAAGTTGCCGATGTGCACCTCTTCACCCAACTCGGCGCCCGGACGCAGACGAGCAAAAGGCCCGATGAGCGAACCGGCCCCCACCGTGGCACCCAGGGTGTCGCCATCGATGTGGGTGAAGGGGTGAATGACGGCCCCGTCGCCAATGACGGCGTTGCGAATGACACAGTTGGCGCCGACTTGCACGTTGTTGCCCAGCTTGACCTGGCCTTCGAAGATGCAGTTGACATCGATGTCAACGTCTTGCCCACAGGTGAGCTGACCACGCAGATCGAAACGCGCTGGATCAGCCAGGCGAACGCCCTGCTCCATCAGCTTGTTGGCCTGAGCCTGCTGGTGCCGGCGCTCCAGGTCAGCCAGTTGCGCGGGGCTGTTCACACCCAGCACTTCGACTTCGTCACGAGGCTGGGCAGCCACCACGGGCACGCCATCGGCCTGAGCCATGGCCACCACGTCGGTCAGGTAGTACTCGCCTTGGGCATTGTTGTTGTTCAGGCGGCTCAGCCATTGCTTGAGCTTGGCGGTGGGCGCGGCCATCATGCCGGTGTACACCTCGCGAATCGCGCGCTGTTCAGCGCTGGCGTCTTTGTGCTCAACGATGCCGAGCACCTTCACACCACTGGCATCACGCACGATGCGGCCATAGCCGGTGGGATCGTCCAGATGAATGGTGAGCAGCGCCAGGTGGTCGCCACGGCAGGCGTCGATCAGGGCCTGCGCGGTGCTGGCTTCGATCAAGGGGGTATCGCCGTTGAGGATGAGGGTGACCCCGTCGTCAGGCAACACGGGCACGGCCTGCTGCACGGCGTGGCCGGTACCCAACTGAGGCTCCTGGCGCACAAACTGCAAAGGGGCCTGAGCAAAAGCCGAACGCATTTCCGCTTCGACCATGTCGGCCCCATGGCCGGTGATGACCACTTGCTGCTGCGCAGACAAGGTGGAGGTGGTGCCAATCACATGCGCAAGCATGGGCCGCCCGGCGAGCTTGTGCAGCACCTTGGGGCGAGACGATTTCATGCGGGTGCCTTTGCCCGCAGCCATGATGACAATGGAAAGCGACATGTGAGGAAACAACCTGGTTGAATAGGGGTTCAGCGATTGTCAGAAGGGATCGTGACAGTCACGGTACGGGGGCTGATGGCCGGCAAAGGAAAGTCCTTCATGGCGGCCTCGAACAGATAGGTGAACAAGCGGTCATCGGCCGCACCAACGCGGTCATGCCGTGCATGGGTTTCGTACAGAACCTGGCTGGTGCGCCGATCACGGATCAGCACATCGACCTGCATCTGCGTGTAAGGTGGCTCGAACTGCATGGACAGGGAAATGCCGCTGCGGCCACCGCTGCCCCACCAGCCGCCAAAGCCCGGGCCCCACGGACCCCAGAACGGGTCGTAAGTCGGGCGGCGTTGTTCGACCACAACCTGGGCGCCCACTTGCACGGTCACATCGGCCTGATTGGCGTCGGGCACGCGCTCGAAACCAGCGGTGGCCAGCACGGGCTCAGCCGCCGCTTCAAGGCGGTCTTGCTGCTCCACACGGGCCTGCTGGGAGGGCAGACGCTCGAACACGTAGCGCCCCGGCTTGCGTCCATCGGGCCAGCTACCGTAGCTCGACACCTGGCTGGTGACGGCATTCTGAGTGGCGCACCCACCCAGCAGCAGCACGCCCAGAGCCAACGCAGCGGCAACCCGGGGCACGATCGGGGCGGCGGACGGAGCGGCGGTCTGGGTGTGCATGCAGTGAACCTCAGTCGGCTTTGCGGATGGGAATGGCGCTCAGCGAGATCTTGGTCTCGGCGGGCAGGCCATCCGACGGGTCGCCACAACCTTCGTCTTCGTCAAAGGCAATGTCGCCGCCCTTCATGGGGGCGCCGGTGGCCTTGATGGTTTCGAAGGGGTAGAGCTTGCGGTCCATCATGTGCGAAGGAATGATGTTCGACAAGGCGGTGAACATGTTGTCGACACGACCAGGGAACTTGCGGTCCCACTCGTTGATCATTTCGCGCATTTGCTGGCGCTGCAGGCCTTCCTGGCTACCGCACAGGTTGCAAGGAATGATGGGGAACTCTCGATGCTCGGCGTATTTGGCCAGGTCCTGCTCACGGCAGTAGGCCATGGGGCGAATGACCACGTGCTCACCGTTGTCGGTGACCAGCTTGGGTGGCATGCCCTTGAGGGTGGAGCCGAAGAACATGTTCATGAACATGGTCTGCAGGATGTCGTCGCGGTGGTGGCCCAGGGCGATCTTGGTGCAGCCGAGTTCGGTGGCCACGCGGTACAAGATGCCGCGGCGCAGACGCGAGCACAGCGAGCAAGTGGTCTTGCCCTCGGGCACGACCTTCTTCACCACACTGTAGGTGTCTTGCTCTTCAATGCGGAAGGGCACGCCGACCTTGGTCAGGTACTCGGGCAGCACGTGCTCGGGGAAACCGGGCTGCTTCTGGTCCAGGTTCACGGCCACGATCTCGAATTTGATGGGCGCCCGCTTTTGCAGGTTCATCAGGATGTCGAGCATGCCGTAGCTGTCTTTGCCGCCCGACATGCACACCATGACCTTGTCGCCGTCTTCGATCATGTTGTAGTCGGTGATGGCTTCACCCACCAAGCGGTGCAACTTCTTGCTGAGCTTGTTCATTTCGAAGGCATGGCGGGCGGCCTTCTTTTCAGCTTCGTCATCGTTGGCGGCGTCGCCGTGGTGCACGGCTTCGGCGTACATGGCGGCAGCGGCCACAGCCAGAGCGTCGTCCATGTGATGGGCCTCGGCGAGGTCGGAAGCGGAAACGGGTGGGGTGTTACGGGCGGCGTCTTTCATGGGCCGCGATTTTCGCCGATCCAGGCAAAAAAGGGCGGAAAAGCCAGAGGATTCGGCTCAAAAGTGGTCGATTGGGGGCTCAAACCCCATCAAACAAGGGTAAGGTTTGCGGACCTTTCTCACGATCCGAAGGCGCGGGCTCGGTGCCGTCGCCTTTTTGCAGGTTTTCTACCTTCACCCCCAACAGGCGCAAGCGGCGCTCCAGCGGCACGGTTTTCAGGCATTGCCCGGCCCAGTGGCGAATGGTGGCCGCGTCGCGCGTGGGGTGCGGCAAAGTGATGCTGCGGGTCACGGTTTTGAAGGCATCGTCGCGCAGCTTGATGCCCACGGTGCGGCCTGCATAGCCTTTGCGCAGCAAATCGGCCGCGACTTGCTGGCACAAACGGGTGAAGACTTCGCCCAGTTGCTCTCGGTCTTGCCTGGGGTGCAAGTCGCGCTCGAAGGTGGTTTCACGGCTGAGCGACTTGGGCTCGCTGTAGGTCACCACCGGGCGGTTGTCATCTCCCCGAGCGGCTCGATATAGCCACTGACCGTAGTTGCCACCGAAGTGGTCAATCAGCCAGTCGAGTTCGCACTGAGCCAACTGACCAATGGTCTCTACCCCCAGGGTTTGGAGCTTCTGTGTGGCCTTGGGGCCGATGCCATTGATGCGCTTGACCGGCAGAGGCCAGATGCGTGTGGGCACCTCGTCGAGGGTCAGCAAAGTCAGGCCGTTGGGCTTGTCGAGCTCGGAGCAGATCTTGGACAACAGCTTGTTGGGGGTGATGCCGATCGAACAGGTCAGCCCTGTGGCGTCGAACACGGCTTGCTTGATGCGCTGCGCCAGATCACGAATGCCGGCCAAGGGGTCGTCTGGGGTGCCGTCTTGCGCGCCAGGCACGTCGCTCAGGTCGAGGTAGATTTCATCAATGCCCCGGTCTTCCATGACGGGGGCGATTTGGGTGACGGCCTGTTTGAACAGGCGCGAATAGTGCCGGTAGGCATCGAAGTCGACCGGCAGCAAGATGGCGTCGGGTGCCAGGGCGGCGGCTTTCATCATGCCCATGGCCGAGTGCACACCCAAGGCCCGCGCCTCGTAGGTGGAGGTGGTGATGACGCCGCGGCCCACATAGTCGCGCAGGCGGGCGTAGTGCCAGCTGCCATCGGACAACTGCTGGGGGCGCTGGTCGCGTCGCCCGCCAATGACCACCGGCTGCCCACGCAACTGTGGGTAGCGCAGCAACTCCACGGACGCATAGAAGGCGTCCATGTCGAGGTGAGCGATCAGGCGCCGCTTCACCTCAGGTCACCTCACCACTGGCCCGTTTCCATGCGGATGGCCACTTCGCAGTCATCGAAGATTTCCAACTTGGCAATCTTCACCCGCACACCCAGCACGCCGGGCAGATCCATCAAGCGCTTGCAGAGCTTGCCGATCAAGGTTTCGAGCAAGTTCACGTGCTCGGCCGTGCACTCTTCGATGATGATGGTGCGGACACGGCGGTAGTCGAGCACGTGCATCAAGTCGTCATCGCAGGGCAGCAAGGGTTGGCTGCCCATGTTCATTTCGGCATCGACCATGATGGGCTGGGGCGCCACTTTTTCGTGGTCCAGCACACCGAGGTTGGCATCGAAGCGCAAGCCGGTCAGGTTCAGGGTTTGGTTGCCTTTGGTCAGGGACATGGAACGGGCTCCGTTGCGCTCACATCATTGAAAAATCGCGGTCGAACCGCTGGAGGTGCTGTCCACCATCGACCAACAAGGTGGTCCCCGTGATGGAGCGGTTTTGCAGGGCAAAGGCCACGGTGGCGGCCACGTCTTCCGGGGTGGAAGAGCGCCCCAGTGGCGATTGCCGATGCAGTTGTTCGAACTTCTCGCCCTGCAGCCAGTCGCTGGTCAAGGTCAGCCCAGGGGCCACGCCCACCACGCGCACGTGCGGCGCCAAGCTCAATGCCAGCAAGGTGTTGGCCGCTTCGAGCGCCGCTTTCGACAGGGTGTAGCTGAAAAAATCCGGGTTCGGGTTCCACAGCTTCTGGTCAAGCAAATTGACCACGGCCCCCGCCGCATCGGGCTCACCGCCTTGTGCCCGGGCCTGCACATGCTCGGCCAGGCATTGGCCCAGCACCACCGCGGGGGCAGCATTGGCGCGCATGTGGCGCTCGAGCATGGCGTAGCTGAAGGTGGCGGCGGTGTCGTATTCGAAGGTGGACGCACTGTTGACCACCGCCTGCAGCCCCCCGAAAGCGGCCACCGTGCTGGGCACCAAGGTGCGCACTGCGGCTTCGTCTGACAGGTCTGCCTGCAGCACGACGGCACGGCGCCCCAAGCGTTCGATGTCTTGCTGGGTGGCCTGGGCTTCATCCAGCGAATGGCGGCAATGAATGGCCACGTCCCAGCCTTGTCGAGCCAATTCAAGCGCAATGGCTCGCCCCAGACGGCGTGCGGCCCCGGTGACCAGAACCGCCCCGCGCGCACTGGCTGGTGTTGCTTGTGTGGAGTTTTCTGACATGGTTCCTACAATCGGGGCATGAACGCCCCTCGTACGCCTGATCACGCGGACCACAGTGTAGTGGCCGCCCCGCTGCCCGGCCACCCGTTGGCCCGCATGATTGCCGATGAAATTCGGCACCACGAAGGCTGGATTCCGTTTGATCGCTACATGGAGCTGGCCCTGTACAGCCCCGGTTTGGGCTACTACAGCGGCGGCAAGCGCGTGCTGGGCCACGTGCCGCAAGATGGCAGCGACTTTGTGACCGCACCCGAGCTGACACCGCTGTTTGGCGAGACCCTGGCCAAGCAAGTGGCCCAGGCACTGGACGCCACCGGCACCGACGAGATCTGGGAGTTTGGCGCGGGCACCGGCGCCCTGGCCGAGCAACTGGTCAGCGCACTGGGTGATCGCATCAAACGCTACACCATCGTGGACCTGTCGGGTAGCCTGCGCGACCGCCAGCACCAGCGCATGATCAAGCACCTGCCCGAACTGGCGCACAAGGTGGTGTGGGCTGACAGCCTGCCCGAGCAGTTCGATGGCGTGGTGGTGGGCAACGAAGTGCTTGATGCCATGCCGGTGAAGCTCTTGTTCTGGACCGGGCACGAATGGCTGGAACGAGGCGTGGGCCTGGACCCCGCCAGTTCGGTTGAAGACCCCCGCTTCATCTGGTTGGACAGGGCCGCAGCGCCCGGCAGCCGCCCGCCCAGCGAATACCAGGACAGCGATTTCGTTCCCGACACCGTGGTCGAGACCCACGCGCCTGCGGAAGCCTTTGTCGCCACGCTGGCCCAACGCATGGGCACTGGCGCCGCCTTCTTCCTTGACTACGGCTTTCCAGAGTCCGAGTTCTACCTGCCCCAGCGCCGAGGCGGCACCCTGATGTGCCACCAAGGCCACCAGAGCGACCCCGACCCGCTGAGCGCGGTGGGCGAGAAAGACATCACCGCGCACGTCAACTTCACCGGCATTGCCCTGGCCGGGCAGGAGGCTGGCTGGCAGGTGCTGGGCTACACCAGCCAAGGCCGCTTCCTGACCAACTGTGGTCTGCTGGAATCGCTGCAGCAGCCCTCCGACAGCCCCAATGCCGCCGATTTCAAAACCCGCGCGGCCGTACAAATGCTCATCACCGAGCATGAAATGGGCGAACTGTTCAAGGTGATTGGCTTTGTCAAAGGCCCCTGGTTTGACGCCATCGGGTTTGTCCACGGTGACCGCACGCACACCCTGTGAGCGGGTCAAAACAAGAGAGTAAGTACATACTTACTTGCGCGTTTCTGGTCCGCCATTAGATGCAGACAATCAAGGTCATTGCGAGATCTGACAGCGGTTTTGCTGCACTGCCGCGATAATGCGAACCATGCTGCAACAACGCACCCTCAAATCCTTGACCCGCGCCGTGGGCGTGGGCCTGCACAGCGGCCAGCGCGTGGAACTGACGCTGCGCCCTGCACCGGCCAACACGGGGATCGTGTTCCGCCGGGTGGACTTGGCCGAGCCGGTTGACATTCCCGTGAACCCGCAAGCCGTGTGCGATTGCCGCATGGCCACCACCATTTCTCCCGCAGGTGACCCGGGCGCGCCCAAGGTCAACACGATTGAGCACCTGATGTCAGCCTGCGCCGGCTTGGGCCTGGACAACCTCTACATCGACATCACGGCCGAAGAAGTGCCCATTCTGGATGGCTCGTCAGCAGCGTTCGTGTACCTGCTGCAAAGCGCCGGCATCGAGTTGCAAAAGGCCCCCAAGCGTTTCATTCGCGTGATCAAGCCGGTGGAAATTCGCGAAGGCGAAGGCCGCACCCTGAAGTGGGCCCGCCTGGAGCCCTATCACGGCTACAAACTGGCGTTTGAAATCGATTTTGACCACCCCGCGGTGGACCAGACCGGCCAGCGCGTGGAGTTCGATTTCAGCAGTGGCCAGTACAAGCGCGACATTGCCCGCGCCCGCACCTTCGGCTTCACCAAAGACGTGGAAATGATGCGTTCGCGCGGCCTGGGCCTGGGTGCCAGCATGGAAAACGCCATCGTGGTCGACGACTACCGTGTGCTCAACAGCGATGGCCTGCGCTACGACGATGAGTTCGTGAAGCACAAGATCCTTGACGCCATTGGTGACTTGTACGTGGCAGGCTACCCGCTGCTGGCCGCTTACAGCGCCTACAAGTCGGGCCACGCCCTGAACAACAAGCTGCTGCGCGTGCTGATGGACCAGCCCGACGCCTACGAAATCGTGAGCTTTGCCGATGAGTCGAAGGCCCCCAAAGGCCTGAGCGAACTGGCCCCTGCTTGGTAAACACGCACGAGGCATCCACGCATGGCTTTGTTTCGCCTGGCTTTCCTGATTCTGGCCGCGGGCTTTGGCCTGAGCATGGGCTTGCATGTGCTGACCGGCCAGGCCGTCTGGCGCCAACGTGCCATGCAAATTCTGAAGTGGGGCGTGGTGGTGGCCTTGTGTTTCTTCGGCTTGATCATCCTGCGCAGGGCCGCCGTCTTCATCTAGATCAAGAATCCCAAAACGTCAGGGAACACTGACACACAAACATGGGGTTACCCCCCTGTATGCGGGGTGTTTGACGTGCCTACGATGGCACCTCACAACACGCATCTGACGCCGGGCAACAGACCTGGCGCGAGAGGAGACCCGCATGGATTACGCCACGTTGTATCGGCGCTCTATCGCTGACCGCGATGCCTTCTGGCAAGAGCAAGCCAGCCGCATCGAGTGGCATCGTCCTTTCGACCATGTGTGCGATTTCAGCCATCCGCCCATGGCGCGCTGGTTCGTCGGCGGGCAAACCAATCTGTGCCACAACGCCGTCGACCGCCATGTGGCCACGCGCCCCGACCAGCCTGCGCTGATCCACGTGTCGACCGAAACAGGTGAGGAACGCATCCTCAGCTACGGGCAGCTGCACGTGGAAGTGCAACGCATGGCCGCGGTGCTGCAATCCTTGGGCGTAAGCAAGGGCGACCGCGTCCTGATCTACATGCCCATGATCCCCGAGGCCGTGATCGCCATGTTGGCCACGGTGCGCATCGGGGCCATTCATTGCGTGGTGTTCGGCGGCTTCGCCAGCCACGCTCTGGCCAGCCGCATTGACGATGCAGCCCCCACCGTGATCGTGACCACCGACGCGGGCTCACGCGGGGGCAAGGTCATTCCCTACAAGCCTTTGCTGGACGAAGCCCTGCGCCTGTCCAAGCACAAGGTAGCGCATGTGGTGCTGGTCAACCGCGGGCTCGCGTCCGCCGACATGATCACCCCCCGAGATGTGGACTACGCCCTGGCCCGCAAGCTACATATGGACGCCATGGTGCCTTGCGAATGGGTGGAGTCCACACACCCCAGCTACATCCTGTACACCAGCGGCACCACGGGTAAACCGAAAGGGGTGCAGCGGGATACGGGGGGTTATGCCGTCGCCCTGGCGGCATCGATGGAACACATCTACCAAGGCAAATCAGGCGAGACCTTTTTCTCAGCCAGTGACATTGGTTGGGTGGTGGGCCACAGCTACATCGTCTACGGCCCCTTGCTGGCGGGCATGAGCACCATCATTTACGAAGGCCTGCCCATTCGGCCAGACGCTGCCATTTGGTGGTCTTTGGTTGAAAAGTACAAAGTCAGCGTGATGTTTTCGGCGCCCACAGCCATCCGCGTGCTCAAAAAGCAAGACCCCGATTGCCTCAAACGGCATGACCTGTCCAGCCTGCGGCACCTGTTTTTGGCTGGCGAACCGTTGGACGAGCCCACTGCCAAATGGATTGGCGATGCCATCGGCAAACCCATCATCGACAACTACTGGCAAACAGAAACCGGCTGGCCCATCCTCAGCTTGGCACGAGGCATCGACGCCAGCCAGCAAACCAAGCTCGGCTCACCCGGCATCCCGATGCGGGGTTACGACGTGAAGTTGCTCAGCGAGCAAACAGGCGAAGAGTTGACC
>NZ_DASUIN010000025.1:0-6005 GCF_036273115.1 Aquabacterium sp. | reverse complement strand
TCGATGCGGGTGACAAGGGTTACATTGACTACTTCGCGCCCATCGTGGCCGATGCCGAAGCCGGCTTCGGTGGAGTGCTCAATGCGCATGAGCTGATGAAGGCAATGATCGAAGCGGGCGCGGCCGGCGTGCACTTCGAGGATCAGCTCGCCTCGGTGAAGAAATGCGGCCATATGGGCGGGAAGGTGCTGGTGCCGACGCAGGAAGCGGTGCAAAAGCTGATCGCCGCCCGTTTCGCCGCCGACGTGATGGGTGTCTCCACCATCGTGCTGGCCCGCACCGATGCCGAAGCCGCCAACCTGATCACCAGCGACCACGACGCCAACGACAAGCCCTTCCTCACCGGCGAGCGCACCCAAGAAGGCTTCTTCCGCGTCAAGAACGGCCTGGAACAATCCATCAGCCGTGGCGTGGCCTACGCCCCCTACGCCGACTTGGTGTGGTGCGAAACCGGCGTGCCCGACATCGGCTTCGCCCGCGAATTCGCCCAGGCCGTGCACGCCGCCTGCCCCGGCAAGCTGCTGTCGTACAACTGCTCGCCTTCCTTCAACTGGAAGAAGAACCTCAACGAAAAGCAGATCGCTTCCTTCCAGGAAGACTTGTCCGCGCTGGGCTACAAGTTCCAGTTCATCACCCTGGCCGGCATCCACATCAACTGGTTCCAGACCTTCCAGTTCGCCCACGCCTACGCTCGCGGCGAAGGCATGAAGCACTACACCGAAATGGTGCAAGAGCCTGAATTCGCCGCACGCGACAAGGGCTACACCTTCGTGTCGCACCAGCAGGAAGTGGGCGCAGGCTACTTCGACGACGTGACCACCGTGATCCAAGGCGGCTCGTCCAGCGTGAAGGCCCTGACCGGCTCGACCGAAGAAGAGCAGTTCCACTGAAATGTCTTCTGCCCCGGCCTATCGGCGGGGGTTTGCAAGCGAGAAGCCCGGGCGATCCCCGGGCTTTTTTACGTCCGGAGGATGCGTCGACGCAGCCGAGACCGAGTCACATGTGATACGTGGTCTGCACCGGCGGTGGTGCCTGCAGTGTCCGCATGACCACGCAGCAGCGCTCTGCTGCCACGCGCAGTTTCTCCAGCATGTCCGGCGGTGTGCCGTCTTTGACTTGCAGGTGGATGTCGCAGGTGATGGACTGGAAACCCACGGGCACATCTTTCTGAATGCCCAGGGCACCGCGCACATCGACCGTGCCCTGGACATGCACCTCCAGCGCGGTCAGTTCGATGCCCAGGCCGGCTGCGACCAGGCGGATGGAGGAGTCCTGGCAGGCAGCGAGCGCAGCGCACAGCAGGTCGCCAGGGCAGGGCGCGTCGTAAGGGCCACCCACAGCACTGTGCACGCCAACGGCCAGCGCTGGGTGGTCACCGGCGCTGGGGATCACCAGAGAATGGAATGGATCGGTCGGGTCTGTGCTGCGCGTGCTTGCGCGGTCTGTAACCATGGCCAGGGCCGGGTTGGCCTTGTATTGGGCGCGCAGGCTGGCCTGCGTTTCGTGGATGTTGGTGCGCATGCCGGTTCTCCAGTTTCATCAGCAGGGACAATGGGATGGGCCGATGTGCCAGCAATTCAGGCGTCGGCGGTGGTGGGATCGATGGTGGACACCACGCGTGCCACACTGTTGATGGGAAAGCCGCCGAGCCGGGCGTGGTCATGCAGTTGCTGTTCGCTGGCCGCGTTGTAGACACAATAGATCTTGTCGCCGGTTACGTAGCTGTGAACCCACTGCACATCTGGGCCTAACTCGCGCAGCACGCTGCACGATTTCTGTGAAATGCCCTGCAGGTCGCCTGCACTGACGCCGCCGATACCAGGAATGCTGCGCTCGATCACGAACTTGGGCATGAGAATCTCCTTCAGGTGGTTGGGGTGGCTCTAAGGTAGCGAGCGGCTTGGCAGAAGACCTTTAAAGTTCCTAAAAATCGGCTAAAAATGCCGCACGGGTGCCCGCATTGGGGAAGACGCATGCAGGATCGATTTCAGTTTGACCGCTTCGAGGTCCGCCCAACCGAGCGCCTGCTGTTGGTCGATGGACAACCGGCCGAGTTGGGCGCGCGCGCTTTCGACTTGCTGCTGTGCCTGCTGTCGTACCGCGACCGGGTGGTGTCCAAAAGCGAACTCCTGGATGTGGTCTGGCCCGGTCTGGTGGTCGAGGAGAACAACCTGTCGGTGCAGGTGTCTGCGCTGCGCAAGGTGCTGGGCTCGCAATCGATTGCCACCATTCCCGGGCGCGGCTACCGATTTGCGCTGGACCTCACACCAGGCGCAGGATCGCCGCTTCGTGATGACATCGCCTCGAAGGCCAACGATGGCGCGCGCCCCACTATCGCGGTGCTGCCGTTCAGCGTCCTGACGGACAACCCGCAGGTGGGCTTTCTGGCCGACGGCCTGGTCGAGGATGTGATTGCGCTGTTGGCTCGCGTGCCAGGCTTCTTGTTGATTTCCCGCGCATCGTCTTTCGCCTTTCGGGGCCATGCGGTGACGGTGACCGAGGTGGCAAGGCAACTGGGTGTGCGTTTTGTGGTGGAGGGCAGCGTGCGCCTCGTTGGTGAGACGCTGCGCGTGTCCACCCAGTTGAGCGAGGCTTTGACCGGGCATGTGCTTTGGAGCGGTCGCTTCGATCGTCGTCGCGACGCGGCCGTCGATCTGCAGGAGGATATAGCGCGAGGCATCATGTCCGAGCTGGAGCCCGAACTGACCCGCGCAGAAATCGCGCACATCCGTCGCCAGCGCCCCGAGAACCAGGATGCCTGGGCTCATTACCACCAGGCCGTGGGGTCGCTGGCATTACAGGGTTGGAGCCGCGACGCGATGGCCGAAGCGCGGCATCGGCTACAGACCAGTGTGGCGCTGGACCCGGCGTTTGGCCTCGGTCATGCGCACTACGCGTTGCTGACAGCCTTGTCGATGAACATTGGAGCGCTGCCCAACGACCCAACCCTCGCGCAAGAGGCACTGGATGCCGCGCGCCGCGCCATGGCACTGGATGATGGCAGTTCAGAAGTAATGGGTTATGCAGGCTGCGCGCTGTGCGATCTTGGCCATCACGACCAGGGTGTCGAGGTGCTTCAACGGGCGCTGGCAATTGATCCAAGCAATGCCCAGGCGCATGTGGCGCTTGGCGCTTCTTTGGTACTTACTGGCCAGATCGAGGCTGGCATTACGCAGATGCGTTATGGCATGAAGATCAGCCCACGTGACCGACGAATCGGCTTCTGGGGGTGGGCGATGGGAACCTTTCTTCTGATGGCTGGCCACCTTGATGAAGCCCTTGTCGAGGCGCGCGTGTCAAGCCGCCGTGACCCCCAGTTTCCGCTGCCGCGCGTACTGGAAGCGGCCATCCTGGACCGGCAGGGGCATGCTGCCGAAGCCCGCGCCGCGCTGGCCTGGGCTCGTCGGCTCAGCCCGGCCTTGACTCTGGAGGAGGTCTCTCAGACCCACGGTCGTCATGCGGGCAAGTGCTTGGCCTTGCTGTGGGAGCCCGTCGGTCCGTGAGCCTGCCTCCCAGCGTGAAGGCCCTGACCGGCTTGATCGAAGCAGAGCAGTTCCACAGAGATGTCTTCTGCCCCGGCCTATCGGCGGGGCCTTGCAAGCAAGAAGCCCTGGCGATCCCCGGGCTTTTTTGCGTGTGATCGGACCGCGAGAAGAGCGCCCGTGTCGCTGCGGCCCAATCGATGAGCAAAAACACCGCGCTTTGAGGCAAGTCAAGGTTGTCGGGGTTCAACATCTCACAATGTGAGCAATGTCCATTTTGTGTTTCCGGTTGTGGTTTCTCAACGAAACCATTGGCATGAAAGGGGTAGGTTTCATGAACTCAAAGTGTTTGACGTCTTGGGTTGCAATCGGTTTGTGGTTGGTAACCCTGGCGAGTCATGCGGCGTCGCCTGCCAACCAGGCTCAACTGGACACCTATTCGGATGCGCTCTGTCAACTCAAAATCAATGGCAAGCCGAGTGGGCGCCTTGAGGTTGGGGTCAAGCGCTCGATCAAGGTCAATCCGGGACCGGTTGAGTTGCTTTGTGTCCGTGCCGACGGGGTGGCGCATCGAGCGCAAATGGAGGTGCGTGCTGGAGAAGTGGCCGCAGCGCGCATTCGGTTTCAATGGGAGGCATCAGCCGACGGCGTCATTGATAAAGCGCAGCGCCTGGTGTGGGCGCGCAGTGACAACGGTGTTGACATCGACTGGACATCGGCTGGCACGTGGTGCGCAAGCAAGGGCGCGGGCTGGCGTTTACCCACCAGGGCGGAACTGGAGGGGCTGACGGCGGGCTCTGCTGGCGAGACCACGCCGTGCGCGGGCGTTCAGTGCAAGGTGACCGGCTTGTTCGATTTGTCCGGCTATTGGATGTGGAGCGGTGATCGCGATGCGGATGGCAAAGCCTTCTACCACTACTTGCACACCGGCCACACACAGGCATCTTCCATCGCGTACCAACTGAAGGCGCGCGTGTTGTGCGTGCGTTCGCAGTGAAATGTCTTCGACGTTCTGAACAGTGGCATCTACGCAAGTGGCGAGGGCGCGTTGCACTAGACCGAAATGGTGACGCCACCTGAGTTCGCTGCCCGAGACTAGGGCTACAGCTTCGTGTCGTCCCGGCGGGAAGCGGGCGCCGGTTATTTCGACGAGTTGACCACCGTGATCCATGGCGGCTGGTCCAGCGTAAAAGCCCTGGCGCGTTCGATCGAAGAAGCGCAGTTCCAATGAAAGGTCTTCTTTCCCGGCCTGTCGTTGTGTTTGCAAGCAGCTTCCGGGTGATCCCCGGGCTTTTGGTGTTTTCGGACTGGCTGCGGCCACGACGCGGCAGTCACCGTTCGCGTGCCACGGGCAAAATAACCTAGTCGTCGCCGGAGTATCGCCATGCCCCACATCCCTCAATGGAGCCACACGCTGAGCGTGCGCAATGCGCGACTGGATGAGCAGCACATTGTGCTGATCGAACTGTCCAAAGAGTTGATTGCTCTGGTGAGGCGGGGGCCGCCTACCGACGCGCCCATCCTGGAGGCACTTCGGGAGTTTGCTGATCTGGCGCGCCGCCATGACGAGCTGGAAGAGGGTTTGCTGGCGGCCAATGGCTGTCCAACACTCGAAAAACACCTCGCCATCCACCGCATGGCGGAAGCCGAACTGGATCGATGGATGGTGGCTGCGGCCTCTGAGTCGCTGGACCGCAAGGCCTTGATTGATGGCCTGGATGGTTGGATGGCCCACCATCTGACCGAGACGGACATGCCGGTCAAAGGCTACATGCACGACTGAAGGTTGTTCCTGGCGGAAGCGGTGTCAGTAGAACTTGCTAGGTGAATTTCTAGAAATTTTCATTTGTCCCACATAAATTCCCACATATAAGCATGTTGTTGCGGTCACGGAGGGATAAAGAACGTATCGCGAGTTGCGGGTGTGATGGCCTCTTAGGGACGGTGTTCAAGCCCCTGGTCAAACGCGATTGGCGTTAGCGAGTGCGACAGACCCAATGGCGCCATGACCCAACTGGAGCTTGGCCTGTGTAAGAGCACGAAACGCACGCGCAAGGCGGTGTTCCTCGGGGAGATAAACCTGATTGCGCCGTACGCACTTCGCGGCAAGAGCGGGCGCCCACCGGTTGAGCTGGTGACGATGCTGCGCCTTCTTATCCTCCAGCAGTTGTTCGGCCTGAGTGACTTGGCCACGGAAGAAGCCGTGTTGGAGACGACGCTTCATTAGCGAGTTTTGTGGCCTCGCCGGTGGCGAGCGCATCCCCGACCGGGTCAGCATCCTGCGCTTTCGCTACCTGCTCGAAGGACATCAGTTTACGGCTCACTCACTGGCCGTGGTCAATGCCACCCTGGCCGATAAAGGCTTGATGCTCAAACAGGGCATGGTGGCGAACGCCAGCTTGATTGCCGGACCTAGCTCGACCAAGAACCAGAGCGGGGAACTTGACCCCGAGATGCAGGAGACTCCAGACAAAGAAGGGTAACCAGTGGAATTTTGGTTTGAAATGCTATATTTGCGCGCAC